>JAZUOG010000001.1:0-28775 GCA_045604545.1 Acutalibacteraceae bacterium
CCTCTGTATACGGATGTTCATTTATAAGTTCAATAATTGTTTTACACACTCCATCAACAATATAATAATCACCCGATTCAAAATTGTCGTCTATATCTAGTTCTAATAATAAATGTACTGATGTTGAGGAGGTAAACTAAATGAATGCATATAGAATTTGTTTGGACATTTCTTTTGTAGAGGATCACGAAAAGCTAGTGGTCTTAAATTTTGAATCGGGTGATTATTATATTGTTGATGGAGTGTGTAAAACAATTATTGAACTTATAAATGAACATCCGTATACAGAGGAAGAATTATATACAACTTTAAAAGAGAGATATAATCCGGATGAATATGACTTGATTATTTCAATCCGAGATGCTTTAGATTCTTTGAAAGAAAATGGATTCGTTGAAACTATAATGATTGAAGAGGAATAAATTATGAACAACAGAACAGTGATCATGAAAAAAGTTTATGAATTTATAGATAGTTTACTCGAAACTGCTCATGAGCCGAGGTTGGAAAAGAACTTAGACAATGATATTGAATTAGGAGATTTGGGCATTAACTCCATACAATTTATCCAATTAATCATTCTGATTGAAACTGAGTATAAAATTGAAATTCCTGACGAATATTTATTGTTATATAATATGAATACCGTGAGTGAAATAGCGAGTGTAATCGAACAATGCCAAGTGAAAAAGTAAAACCAAATGAAAGTGAGGATGATTATGCATTCTTATGAGGCTTTTGGGATGACTATTGTATCTAATGTGTCAATTCCGTTTTTAAAGGCAAACAAGCCTGTATTGGAACAGGATATTTTAACCATCGAACATAGAGAAAAAATCGAATCCGAATATCGTTATGTAGATTTTTTAGGGATGAAGTATAATGGAGATATCCGAGCATATGATACGGATAATTATACATTAATATGTTATGAAAATAATATTAGGATTTGCGTCTCGAAACAAGGAAATAAAATAATCATTATTTGCTCTCAAGATGATCTTGCTGAAGCACTGATTTATTGTTTTACCGCGGGAATGGTAATGACACTTTATTACAGGGGATGTTTGGTTTTGCATGCAGCCGCTTTTGAATATTGTAAAAAAGGGTATGCATTAGTTGGGGATTCTGGTGTAGGGAAATCCACCTTATTATTATCTATGTTAGATAAAAAAGCGACGATTATATCTGATGATATTTGTTCTATTACACCTCAATTGAATGTGCTTCCTAATAAAGGACTCCCTTGTAAGTTATGGCGTGATTCATTATCTATACTTGACGATGTGAACTATAAGAGCAAAAAGATGTTGCCTGACCTTGAAAAACTATGGATTTATTTTGACGAAAAAAATATTAGTAACAATATGTGTATAATTGATGGAATTTTTCTTCTTGAACCATATTATGATAATGTTAAAACAGTTATTACTATAGAAGAATTATCAGTGCTACAGATAGTGGAAAAATTAAGTGCCAATTTACACGCTTTCTGGTGTTTACCAAAAGAAATAAAAAAAAGACAAATCGAGTTTTTCTCGGCCCTCAAGAATTCGTGTAAAATTGTGAAAATAAGCTATCCTAAAAGGTTTGAAATGCTTGAATGCTTAAAGCAAGAGATAATACAATATATAGAATCATGATTTCAATCGGAGGTTATAATGGAAAATATAAATATAGACGTAAACTTGTTTTCAATTGCAAAAATGAAAAAATGCTCATCATTATTTGAGCAGATCGATTTTCCGTATGCGTTGATAAAAGGTGATTCTTTGTCGATTCAAGCTTATGGTACTCCGGGGAAACGCGAATATGGCGATATTGATATTTTGATTGATAAAAAGGATTATATCAAATTGAAGAAGGTTTTACGTAAAGAGGGCTTTGTTGAATCGACGCAAGACCGAAGCAAACAAATTGCGGTTTTGTTAAATACGCATCAAGCTACTCCTTGGGTAAAAAGGATAGATCCTTTTGGGATTTTAGAAATTGATATTAACATGAATCTCTTTTGGGGTGAAAAAGAACAGAACACGATTGATCTTAATGCTTTTTTAGAAAACACCGTGCCTGTGGAAATATATGGAACAAATATTAATATACTTTCTCCGATTATGTCGGTTGTTCAATTGGCATTACATCACTATAAGGATTTGAATTCTATATATTTATTAGCTACAAGGAGACGGATTAGTATTAATTCTTTCAAAGACATGTACTTTTTGATAAAGAACAATTCTGAATTCATTTCGCCGGAAGTACTTTACGATATTTCTAAATCCTTTGACATTTTGCCGTATATGTACTATGTCCTGTATTATACAAACGAGGTTATGAACGATGTTTTTTTAAAACCGTATATTGGTCTCTTGGAAACCGATGAGGGTGTATTTTTGCTTGATAAATACGGATTGAATGATGCGGAAAGAAAACAATGGAAAGTTGATTTTGAAACAAGATTGAACTCGGATGATTTATTACCTATAATCAAAAACGATCTTACAGCTCAAGATCTGAAAAAAATCAATTATAATTTAGAAATCATGTCATCATAAAAACAAGGGGAACATGAGTATGAAAAGATTCGTTCAACAGATTAAAGATGTTATTTATTTAATAAAGCCCATTTGGAAATACGGGAAAGGATATATGATCGTTTTATTTATATCGGCGGGCATAATTGCACCATTAGCACCGCTCACGTATGTATTTTTAACGCAAGAGATTGTTGATGCTATTGCAAATAATGTGCCATTTCACGAGGCGGTAATAATTATCCTGGCATTATATGGTGCTAATATGGGTGTGTGGTTATTACGCACAATGATCCGAGAAATGTATTTGGACATTAAGAAAATTGAGATTGAGGGTAAAATAAATATTGATACATATCTTCAAGGATTAGCAACGGATTATAAATATTTTGATAATCCGGAGTTTTATGATAATTACACGTGGGCCGCAAAAGAATATGCTGTGAAATCGTTCGAGACGGTTAATATGGTGGCTTCATTGATCACTTCGTTAACTACTGTTACGGCGCTTACGGCTGTTATAGCTACCTCTGGACCTATTATTATACTTCTGTCTTTGATTCAGTTGGGGATTACAACAATTGTTGAAATGAAAAGAAATAAGATTATTTTGAAGCGCAGAGAGGAAGGGCTACTTAGCGATAGAAAAATAGAATATGTACATCAGAAGATGTATTCTCGAGAAAGCGCGCAAGATATTAAAACAACACGTGTCAGTAGCTTTTTGTTAAATATGATGCGAGATAATGTTGATAATAAAATAAATATACATAAACGATTTGTACCCAGAGTATTTGTGAATTCTTCCGCGAATGTTATAACGGCATTTGTTTCAGAAAGTTTAATAATGATATATATTGCATATGGAATAATGGTTAGTAAAAATATACTTGGTGCAGGCATGTTTTTAAGCATGTTTTATGCGGCACAAAATCTTGTAAGTAGTTTGCAAGATTTTTTTGGCGTTGTGGTAAGTGTTAACGATTTTAGCTTATATGCTGAAAAAATAAGAGGATTCTTTAGTTTAGAGTCTGAAATTGAATTCTGTGAAAAAAAACAAAATGAAAACATTATAGTTCCTTTTGAGGTTTTCTTAAATAATGTTTATTTTTCATATCCAGATACAAATTTTGCGTTGAAAAATATAACATTACATATTAAGCCTGGTGAAAAAATCGCAATCGTAGGAGAAAATGGTGCGGGAAAATCAACAATTGCAAAATTGCTTTTGCGATTATATGATGTTGATGGAGGTGAAATATTTTATAATAATCGATCAATTAAAGATTATGATGTCCAAAGTTTAAGATATTATGTAGGGGTATCTTTTCAATTGTCACAAGTATATGCCATCCCGTTTTCGAAAAATATTTGTGTTTACAGAGATATAAATTCGAGCGATATTAACAAATTAATTGAACGAGCAAAACTGGACGAGATTATGAAAAAGAATGATGCTAACATTGATACCGAAGTGACGAGAGAGTTTGATGAGAAGGGCATTATTATGTCGGGAGGGGAAATGCAAAAACTGGCTATTGCTCGTTTGATGACATCGATGTATAAAGATAAGTTTGGTTTGCTTTTGCTTGATGAACCCTCCAGTGCGTTAGATCCTATCGCGGAATATGAATTGAGCAAATTATTACTTGATGAATCTAATACTGCTACAACAATTATCATATCGCATAGATTGTCTACAGTAAGAAATGTTGACAGAATATATGTTGTTTCGAATGGCGAAATAATTGAAGAGGGGACGCATGCCGAATTAATCGAACATAAGGGATTATATTTTGAAATGTTTACAAAGCAGGCTGAAAATTATATTAATAACACAGCTGACGTTGTATAACATAAATATTATTTCTTGTGATGAATACATAGATTAAATTGTCTTGTAGAAGATAGAATTCAACATATCTTTTTGAATTGAAAAGGGGGAAAAGATGGAGTTGAATAAAAAAAATATTATTCTTCCCATATGCTTAGCACCGGATATAACAACAGAATGTTGGAATTATTATCGGATGGCTATAGTAAATGCATATTCTAAAATGGATTTGTGTTTAATCAATGAATTCAATCAGATTTATATGGATGCTCATAGGGAAATTCATTATGGCTTTTCTATGTATAAAGTTAATATGTATCAAGTTTATTCAAAAGTCCTAAACACGTTTGATCAACCGATATCAGAACTAAATACAAGCAGTGATTTTATTACATTTGTAAATCGCTGTTTACAAAACGGGATGTATCCAATTGTTGAATGTGATTATGGTGTTCTTTTCAAAGGTGTAGATGGTTATGAAGATGAATCTTACATTCATGAAATATTAATATATGGGAGACAAGATGATCATTATTTGATTCCTTGTCTTAAAAATGACCGATGGAAAGAACAAAAAATATCAGAAGAAAAAGTGGCAGCTGCCTTTTTGAAAAGAAAAACATGGACATATGAAATAGAACAAGAGTATTTTTGGAGAAGAGAATATCAAGCACCATTTACTATACTACAGCCTAGGGCGGTATATGATACGAGAACAAGTATATATGATTTTTATTATGATGTTTTTCATATATTGGAAAGGTCTTGTATTGAGAATCAACTGTATCAGTCCAAAGAGTATTACGCTTGTGAATTTTCGGGGGTTTTAGCGGTGTATAATGGGGTCTTGGAAATGATGCATGATCTTTTGGATGATAGATTTGACATAATTAAAGACGAATATGATTTGCCGTTAAATATTAAAAGATTATACGAATATGCATGCTTATTCGAAAAACACATGAAATATTATCAGAAGATTAGTGGCTTTTATATCCCCCTAATCGTGTATAATAAGTGGAAACAATTGAAAGATAGTTTACAAAAATCTTCTATGCTGGCAATCAAATATGCGTATACTTTGGATAAAAAAGTAATTTACAATCTCAGCGACGCTATTTTGCAATCTTTTAAAATTCATCATAGTGCACTGGAAATTTTGGAATCAAAGTTAAAACAACAACTTATTAATTTGTGATGGACTATAGTAATTATGCGGTTTGAGCTTTTGTTCATTTGTGTTTTATAGTTGACAATTTAGATGTTGAAAATATATGATTTTGTTATGGGGGGAATGTATAGTATGAAATATTGTTGGTTCGATTATACATCTGAATACGAGTCTGTTATAGACTCATGGTTGGATTCTGATGCTGCTTATTATACGGGGTTTGATGAGGGGTTTGAATCATATTACATGTATTGGGCAAATGAATCTCAAACCAAAATTGGCGAGAATTTTTGGGTAAAATTATTTTCTATCAAAAACCAACCGATAGGTTTGATTGTAAGTAGTTTAAATGATAATAAACTATATATAGCGGAGTATCTTATTTCGCCATTATTCCGAGGGAAAGGGATTGGGAAAGTTGTACTGCTGGAATTTTTAGAACATTCAAAAGAAATAATTGGAACTGAAATAAAGAATGCTGAAGCTGTTATATACCCTTCTAATACTAGATCCCAAAAAGTCTTTGAACATGCTGGGTTTACGTTTAATGCAGTATCACCAGAAGGAGATGTGTGGTACTACAGTTGGGAAAGGTGTTGAAAACTTAAGGTCATAATGATGGCGTTTGAACGCATTCATTGATGTTCACATCGTGCATCAAGTGAAAATGCTCTGTCTTATAATTAACAAGGAGAGGACAGCTTGATATTTATGAAAGTAAAATTGTTTGCTAATATGTTAAGAGAGATTATCCAATATGGGTGCATTGAAATACACAACCCTGATTCTGTATGGGATCTTAATGTTATTAAAGAAACTGTTCTTCCAGAAATGCGAGAACTTTTTATATATGCTAAAAAAGGGGAGATTTTATTTAAAAATAATGATTTAAATGGTTGTTTAGATTCATTTAATGTTATGATTACCTCAAATAAAGGGTTGGAAAAAACAATTCTAGGATTAAAGATAGATGCACTTCAAAAAATGTATCGTACTTTTCCAGTGATGTATTTAAACAAGCGATCTGGATGAAAATACTTATGCAAAGATGAGATTCAGTATGAATCTCGTCTTTGTGCTTTTGCAAGTTAATATAAAAAGAATAATGTTGAGTGTATTAGAATTACCGGTTTTGTGGTTTGCTTGTTTGGCTTTTTACAATCGTTTCAGTTGATATAAGTATAATTGTCATTGCATCGTTTTAAGTATACTTTTACAATTAATAACAAAAATAATTATATCCTCCAAATTGCAACAAATTTTGCAGTAAGCATCCAATATAATCTATACAGAGGGGCACGAAAACTGCCGTTATTTGTATTGTAAGATCGATTGATGCAAAAAAAGAAGGTGATTAAAAAGAAAGCAACTGGGTTACTTTGTATCACGCAAGTTTGCGAGAATACAGCGACACAATATGATTTTTTGAAATGTCCCTTATGTAAACGTGGGCGGCTGTGCGATGTTCCGCGTGGAAGATCGGTGACAACGAAATCTACGCAGAATTCGTGTTTGGATCGTATTGGTGTGTGTGTTGTTGTGAAGTGTCCGAAGTGTTCCTCTAAATTCTTAATATATATACAAAAATAAACTTATGTTTCGTACATAGTGCAACCGCCGCGGGCATACGCAAGTATCGCTAATGCGGAAAAGAGCCTATATCCGTCTGAAAGACGAGAACAAGGACTATCGAGTTAGGACATGACAAACAGCTTTTAAGCTGTATTGTTGTGTCCTTTTTTATTTGCATCTGCCGCTTAAAAGCGGAAAGGATGCAGTATGAACAAGGTGTGGCTTTGCTATATAGCTAAATATCCATGATCTCCGATTTTGTTTCAAACCAAAACAAAAAGGAGATTAAAGAAATGAGTAACCATATTTTCGATCGCAATCCGGCACCCAAACGCCGTAAATTCAAAGATAATCCGTATACGATTTTTACGGGTGGCCCTGAAAACGATTTGCATTACTATTTGTCATTTGTCGATAACCGTGGTGTGAGTATATGCATGGAGATCGGCAAGCAACTGTTTGAGGCGTTCGATCAATTTGAGCGCGATGATTTGTCCTACATGAATGAAATGGATAATCATTATGCATTTTGTGAGGTATCACATCCTTTTGCTCAAAAACACGCATTACAATATGCCGAGCCTATTGAAGACAGCATTGGAAGAACATTATGGCTCAATGATGCGTTAAACAAGTTGAGTTCAAAGCAGCGCAGACGATTGGTTTTATATTATTATCACGGTTTCACTTATGAACAAATAGCCGAGATGGAGCGATGCACCATACGAGCGGTTGTGAAGTCGATTAAATCGGCAGAACGCCTATTGAAAAATTTTTTATGATAGGGGGTACAATTTTGCGGCTTTTACTTAGGTATTATACGAAGGGCACCGGAAAACCTTTTCACCTATTCCTTGTTAATAGGTAGAACCTTGACAACTGAACACTCATTTATCAAGTACATTCCTATTACTGATGTGAGAAGCATAAGCCACATTAGCTACCGCGCGACGATCTGTATAAGGGAGCGAGAAAAGGTAGGCTATAACCATCGGGTGGTTCCTGATGCGGCGATGACAGGCAATGGGGACAATGATACTCCCGTCCAGCCACAGTTGAGCGTGATAGCGTTCCGGCGCGAAGCCGTCGCACGCAATGGGGGCGGCTGTGTGAGAACCACACAGGGGTGAGATTCCCGTGGAGCTGATACACCGTCAGCCACTTGATAACTTCCCTTTATGAATTTCGGGGTGTCGAGGACAAATAGATATTCAAAAACCGCCCAAACGAGGGAAATTCTCGTTTGGGCGGGTACATATCAAGTAGGAAGGAGCGGCGTTGTGCGTAAACAATGTAGGCGCGGTCAGATTTATTATGCTTCGTTGGATCCGGGAGTTGGATCAGAGCAGCATGGCTACCGCCCTGTTATCATCATCCAAAATAATAAAGGTAACCGATATAGTCCTACGGTTATTGTAGCGACATTGACCAGTCGTATGGATGGCAGTAAGCATTTGCCTACACACTATGTATTGCGAAATATGTGTGAACTGAAAAATGAATCGGTTATTCAATTGGAACAAATTAAAACTATTGATAAAAGTCGCTTAAAAAAATACATAGGAGAGGTTGATGAAGCAACATTGAGCGGTATTGATGATGCTATAAGACTTAGTTTGGGAATGAATAAATAACTGAATAAAACTGCTTGATTTACCCATATTTACTGTAGATCAACGAAAGGGAGTGTATATATGATTGTAGCACAATTCAATTCAAAAGATGCTGTTGTCAGAGTGCATGATGAATGTTATGAACAGCAGAATTATGCCCACTCAAAAGAGCTGACAAGAATTGTGTCTGAATCGTATAGGCGGCGCGAAATGCAGGCAGAAAACAACAAAACAGAACAGTCGCACCAATAACGGTGTGACTGTTTTTACATTATTTGGCGTTGGTCGTAACATTGACAGCAATATAATTGAAAAATATAATATTGCTGAAAGGAGGCATGTTTTGTGGAGCAATATGTAAAGTATCTCCGAAAATCTCGTTTTGATCGCGATTATGCTGATTTAAGTATAGAGGAAACGCTGAAACGGCATGAAATTATTTTAGATAAACTGGCAAACGAGCGGGGTTATCATATTGCAAAAACGTATTACGAAGTAGTCTCTGGTGAATCTATTGCTGCTCGTCCGGAAATCCAAAAAATGTTGGAAGAAGTAAGCGCAGGGATATATGCCGGCGTTTTGGTTGTCGATCTGGAGCGATTAGCAAGAGGAAACGGAGCCGACCAAGCCTATATTAGCCAAGTGTTTCAGTTTTCAGCCACAAAAATTATCACACCGACTAAGATATATGATCCGACTAATGAGTTTGATGAAGAGTATTTCGAGTTCGGTCTGTTTATGAGCCGTAGAGAATATAAGACTATCAATCGACGGCTGATTCGCGGACGAGAAAGCTCGGCATCTGAAGGAAAATATCTTGGCAGCATTGCTCCTTATGGGTACCGTCGTAAAAAGTTGGAAGGCGAAAAAGGGTACACTTTAGAGCCACATGAAGAAGAATCTGAGGTGGTTAAAAAGATATTCGAAATGTACACTCATTCGCTTGGCACAAAAGAGATTGCCAATTATCTCAACGACACCGGTATTCCAACAAGACACGGGGATTTGTGGACGTATTCGACGATCTCCAATATGATCACAAACCCAGTGTATATGGGCAAAATTAAGCGTGGGTGGCGCAAGCAATTCAAGACATTTGAAAACGGTGTTTTGAAGAAATATACACGTGCATCGAACGATCCGAGCACGTATTCGTTGTTTGATGGCTTGCATCCTGCATTGGTTACACAGGAAGTCTTTGAAGAAGCACAAAAAGTGCGAATGTCTAAGGCACCTGAACCGAAGGTGAAAGATGAATTCGAAATCAAAAATGCGTTTTCTGGTTTGCTGTTTTGCGGGATTTGCGGAAAGCGAATCGGACGAACAACTGGCTCTAAATCAAGACAAGGCAAAGAGCGTTTGCGCTGTGTAAATGGACGGAATTGTCATAATGTAAGTGCAGATTATGATGTGGTTGAAAAGCAGATTGTTGATGCTTTAAAAGCGTGGTATGAGGGATATAAGGTGAAGATCGAAACCATCGGATATTCCGAAGATATTGAATTGTGCAAAGCGCGTATTTCAAAGTATCAAGATAAAATCGGCAAATTACAAGCACAACTAAATAATGCTTTCGACTTGATCGAGCAAGGCGTGTATACGCTGGATGTTTTCAAAGAGAGAAGAGCAAAATTAGAGGCAGCAATCGGGGAAGAAACGGCAATGCTCCAAGAGCAAACTGAGCTCTTGGAGCGATTGGAAAGTTGCGATGCTGCACAATCCGAGTTGATCCCTCAAACTGAAACACTTTTGGCGAGCTATGATGAGATGACGATCAAAGAACGAAATGACCTGCTAAAAGCTATTCTGAAAATGATAAAGTACACTAAAAATGAGAACGGGCAGATCATAATTGATCTTTTCCCGAAACTCCCTCGTATGCAGTAATTGTAAGCATCATTCACATACCCATGTGTTTGTGTCCGACCCCACATCGGGCTACGGCATCTTTGTGGAGAATATGTTTGAAACGGCGAATGCCGTGTATGAGCATCGTCAGTCTCAGGCGGCATCATGAAAACCGTGTGAACAGCGCGTCGGGGTTCTCGTCGGAATATTCGATCTCGGCGGAATACTGCCGCGCAAGCTCGCACATCGTCCCGAAATCACTGCCGAGTCTTGTGGCAAGCTCACGGAGCAGGCAAACGGAATGAACGGCAAATGCCACACGAGCGGGAAGCCTGCCGTCATCGAGGCTGTCGGCGGTGTGACGGTGGAGAAAATACCACAGCAATTGTTCAAGGATACGGTCGGAGGGGGCGGTGTATGTCGGCGGCGTGTGCAAGGCTTCAAGCGTCTGTGTCCATGTGTCATCCAGTCGTTCAAGCGGTGAGAAAATGTCATACATCGCCGACGGCGACAGCGGCGCAAAGGTCTTGCCGACCGCCGTCATCAGGGCGTCCTTTCGCTCATCGACGGTGCGTGAACGGTCCTGCGCGATGGCAAAGAGACGATCGCGCAGGGCGAAAAATGCCGCCTCGTCTTCGGTGGGAGACAGCGGCCCGTCTTGAGAAAGAGGGACGAGCGTTAAGGGGCGTTCACTGCCGAGAATCCGCGCGGCGGCGGCTTCACAGCTCAGTCCGAGTCCCACCTCCGTGCGGTCGCTGAATACGTGGTAATAGCGCGGGTGATCGTCGCAGATCTGGCAAAGAGCCTCTTCGCCGAGTGTGGTGATGATGTCGCACAGCCCGCGCGCATTTAAAAACGGACACCGCCCGTTTTCCTGCATGGAAAAGAGCGTATCACCGTCATCGTCGGTGTGCATTTGCTCGCACAGACGCTTGCCGAATGCACCGTCAACGGAACGATAGTATTCAGCCGTATCGTCGTCGATCACGACATTCCAGCCAACGCAACAGCTGTGGCGGCATTTGTCGGCAATACAGTAAAAATCGGGATAACAGGACGGACCCATCAGATTCATAAAGCAGTCGCCTCCTTCACGGATATAGTATACCGTGAACGGCGAAAAAAGACAAGAGGAGGGAATGCCGATGTGTACGGCATTGTTTGTCAATCACGGCGGCGGCTATGCCTGCCGCAATCTCGATCTGGAATACGCCTATGAAGAGCAGGTGGTGATCGTGCCGCGACGGTGGCCGATTCACTTTCGGCGGCGGACGGGGCTTTGCGACCATCAGGCAATGATCGGCACGGCGTTTGTCCCCGAAAACGAACCGCTGTTTTATGACGCGGTGAACGAATCGGGACTGAGTATGGCGGCACTCAACTTTCCGGGTGAAGCAATCTATCATGAAGCGGAAAACGGCATTGCGCCGTTTGAAATGATTCCGTTTGTGCTGTCGCAGTGTAAAACCTGCCGTGAGGCAGTGGAGCTTCTCAGCACAGTGACCGTGTCGCCGATCAACTATTCTCCCGCTCTGCCGCACACACCGCTTCATTGGCTGATTGCGGATAAACGCGGTGCGGTTGCCGTTGAGCCGCTGTCCGACGGACTGCATATCACGGCCGATCCTGTCGGTGTGCTGACCAACAGTCCGCCGCTGTCCTATCACCTGACGCGTCTGGCGGAATACACGGCCGTCACCGCCGCACCGCCGCCGCCGGATTTCGGCGGATACAAGGTGACGCTGTACAGTCGCGGCATGGGCGGACTGGGGCTTCCCGGCGACTACTCTTCCGCGTCACGGTTTGTGAAAGCGGCGTTTGTGAAGGCACATGCCCGTTTTGAAGGGGTCGATGCTGTCAGCGAATGCTTTCATCTTCTCGATGCGGTCGCTCATCCGCGAGGAGCGGTGGTGCTTCCCGATGGCAGAAGTCCGATCACGGTGTACAGCAGTTGTTGTCATGTGCAGAGCGGCGTATACTATTACAAAACCTACGACAGTCATCGGATATGTGCGGTGGATCTGCATCGCGCCGATCTGGACAGCCGCACCCTTAGGTGCTATCCCCACATGAAAGCACCCACCCGCCATTTCCAGAACTGAGGATTACCCTGCCCGTTCAATGTCGTTTTTGAGCCGCTTGATGATCTTCTTTTCCAGACGGGAGATGTAAGACTGGGAAATACCGAGCAAATCCGCCACTTCCTTTTGGGTGTGTTCCTTGGTGCCGTTGAGACCGAAGCGAAGGGTGAGAATGCGCTGTTCGCGGGCGGACAGCCTCGCCACACAGCCCATCAGCACGTTTTTCTCCGCCTCCTGTTCGATGTCGCGGCTGACCATGTCGGGATCGCCGCCCAGCACGTCCGAAAGGAGCAGTTCGTTGCCGTCGCGGTCAACGTTGAGCGGCTCGTCAATGGACATCTCCGATCGTTGCCCGGCAATTTTTCTCAGATGCATGAGGATTTCGTTTTCGATGCATCGGGAGGAATAGGTGGCGAGCTTGATGTGGCGTGAGGGACAGAAGGTGTTGACCGCTTTGATGAGCCCGATGGTGCCGATGGATATGAGATCCTCGATTCCCACACCCGAATTTTCAAACTTGCGCGCGATGTACACCACCAACCGCAGATTGTGTTCGATCAGCATTTGTCGCGCGGTGTGATCGCCTGCTTCGAGAGCGGCAAACACCGCTTGCTCTTCCTCGGCGGTCAGCGGCGCGGGAAGGGTATCTGCCCCGTTGATATAATGAATGTCGTTAGAGGCTGACTTTTGAAACAGATGTCGGATGCGTTCGATGAGCAACGAGAAAACCACAAAACCTCGACTCCTTTCAGGATTTGACGTGACAAAACAGCAGGTCGGACACCGCAGGGCCGATGAGGGCATCATATTCCCCGCGCCCGAGTGCGGTGATGGGGGCGATCCATACCCCGCTGATATCGGTGAGACGACCGTCCGCGTGAAGTGTGACGCGGGCAGGACGAAACGCGGTCAGCATACCGTCGCCTCCGACCGAGGAAAAGGGAACACAGCGGATATGCCCGTTGTACAAGCAGGACTCTTCGTCCATATTGTGACAACAGCCAAGTCCTCGCAACGCCTCTTTGCTGACAAGAATGACGGGGGTTCCCGAGAAAGGCTCTTGCAGACTGTGTCCGCTGTCGAGAAGTGCGCGAATCGTCACGGCGGTATCCCCGTCGACGATGTCCAGTCGGTAAGCGCAGTGAAATGCCACGCGCTTGCGTGTGAGACGGTCAAACACCCGGAGCACGCCGTAACTCACGGTTGTCAGCAACACGAGAAGAAGCGGCGACACGTTGTAATAGAACACGCCGCTTTGCACAAACAGCCCGACGGGGGACAGCAAATGAAAACCCACCGTCATCACGCCCGAAAACAGCGCCGAAATGATCCACAGCACCGCCGTTGTTTTCAAAAACACGGTCAGTCCCGCAAACGGAAATCCGCAAAGCACCATCAACGCCGATGTACCTGCTTTGTATAACAGAGACAGCGACGAACTCAGCGGCGGGGCAAGAATGATGAGCGACGAAAGCGCTCCGAGAACTGCGGCGACAATCTGCCGAACGGTAGTTGTCGGGCGGCGGAGAAGCCGCGCCGTCGCCGACAACAGCAGGAAATCGACAAACAGATTGAGCGCCAGCAGAATGTCCACATAAATCACCGTCATGTAAGATACCCGCCCTTCGTCAGTGGTGTCGGTGAAACGCAGTATAGCACACTCGTGCGGCGAAGATTGCCGAAATGAGAACACGAAACAGAAAAACAAACCGCAGGGCACGCCCGGGTTACCGTATTGCGGCAATGTACCGACACCGTAGGGACGGGTCTCCCGTCCCGCAAACGGTGCACCATCTCATGGCAACGCACCGACACCGTAGGAACGGCAATCTGCCGCCCGCGAACGCTTTTTTGCCGCACGGCTTCACAATAACAAGAAACGCTCCCGTTTTCGGGAGCGTTTCCACGTAATATTCCGATATATCATTCCGCACCGGATCCGAGCCGATATAATGTCATAACATCGCGCATGTTGACAACGCCGTTGCTGTCGAAATCAGAGGCAATGAACTGGACGGCGGTCATTTCCACACCTTCGGAAATGGCTTGGTAGATGTGAAATATATCGCGCATATTGACGTTGCCGTTGCCGTCCCAGTCGCCGGGAAGAACATCGTCGTTGTAGCATAGGTCGAGTGTGCGAAGGATGATCGCGGGATCGACGATCGCTTCGGTGTCGGAGGTCGCAAAAATCTTGATGCCGGTCAGCGTCAGCTTGCCGTTTTCATCATAGCAAGCGGCAAGTGCTTTTTCGTCGGTGGGAAGAATGTCTTCGACCGAGACATACCCTTTATAGCTGCCATGCCCGATTTCGGTGCCGATGGCGTTGTGAACAACACCGAATGCGCCGTTATCGGAATGGTTGCAGGAGGCTTTGCCGAAGAACAGGTAAACGGTGGTTTTGGCGAGATACTCCACATCAAGATCCAGATGGATCATCGCCTTCGTGTCGATCTCAACGGGGGTTTCAAAATCATAATAAACGGACGGCCATTTCGCGGCGGTGTTGCCGATGGTCATGGTATTATCTATCGCATTGATGATGGGGTAGGATTCTTCAACGGGAAGGGAAGACCATACATCGATGTTGTCTTTAAAGGTCAGATCGACAGTGGTGTTATAGCCGTATTCGGCAGGGCCGAAATCATGAATGACCGCTTTGCGGATACCGTTGAGATAGAAATCATAGAGGGTCATTTCGGTATCGGCGTTCGCACCGTCAAACTCGAAATAAACCGACGTCACATCGGCACCGTCCGCATAATCCCATTCGTTCCACGCGTAGACGCTTTTGATGCCGTTGTTGGCGTTGTAGGTGCCGACGGGGAAATGGGACGGGCCGACCCAGTTGTCGTACAGTCCGATCCATTTGTCGATGGGCTGATCGTAAAGGGTGATTTTGACGGGCGTGTTGGTGGTGAGATGTTGGCGGATATTGCTGACGAGATCAAGGTCGTAGTTGATGTCGCAGTGCAGGGCAAAATCGCCTTTGATCGTCCATGTGCCGTCGTCGTTGACGGTGACATTGTCGTTTCCCTCCACGATGAAATCGGGGTTCATCAGCTCGATGATGGGGTCGGTGAGAGGAGCGGCGGACACGGTGACGACCGTCGCCGTCATCAGCATCACGATGCTCAGAATGATACACAGTGTTTTTTTCAAGTGAGTTTCCTCCTTGATACGTAATCGGTGCAACTTCAGTATATATCAAAAGCAAGCGAATTGCAAGGAGAAAAGCGACGGTACGGAACAGATGACAAAAGACAAAAAGAAACACGCTCCCGAAAATCGGGAGCGTTTTGTGGTTAAAGTTCAGATGAATCAGATGGCGCCGGAGACGATCTGATAGATCTTCATGACGTCACGCATGTTGACAGTGCCGTTGCCGTCATAGTCGGCGCAAGCAAACTGAGCGTCGGTCATCTCGTTGCCTTCGGAAACAGCCTTGTACATCTGCATGATGTCGCGCATGTTGGTGGTGCCGTTGCCGTCCCAGTCGCCGAGGAGAACATCCTCAGCCTCGGTGTAGCACAGCTCGAGGGTACGCAGGGTGATCGCGGGATCCACAGCCGCCTCGGTGGCGGAGGTAGCGAAGATCTTGATACCGGTCACGACCAGCTCGCCGTCAGCGTTGTAGCAAGCAGCCAGAGCATCGGGATCGGTGGGGAGGAAGTCCTTCACAGAGATATAGCCGCTGTACTTGCCGTAGCCGATCTCAGCGCCGAGCGCATTGTGGACAACGCCGTAAGCGCCGTTGTCGAACTCGTTGCAGGTGGCTTCGCCGAAGAACAGATAGATGGTGGTTTTCGATTTGTCATGGACATCGAAATCGCAGTGAACCATAGCTTCTTCGTTGATGACGACGGGCTCGTCGAAATCAATGTAAGCGGACGGATAGTTAGCGGCGGTGTTGCCGATGGTCAGCGCGTCGTCAGTCACATTGACAATGGGACGGGAGCCGAACACGGGGATGGGGCTCCACATATCGGAAGCGGTCTTGAAGGTGAGGTCATAGGTGGTGTCATACTCGAACTCAGCGGGGCCGAAGTCGATGATATCGGGCTTCAGGGTGCCGTCGTTGAGGTAGAGATCCTTCAGGGTCATTTCGATGCCTTCGGTGCCGTCGAACTCGAAGTAGATGGCAGAAACGTTCGCACCGTTGGTGAACACAGAAGAATCCCAGCCGGCTTTGTCGACATTCCAGTTGTAGATGCCGTACATGCCGTTGTTGTCATTGTAGGTGCCGACAGGATAGTGAGAATCACCGATCCAGTTGTCGTACAGACCGAGCCACTTATCATACGGCTGATCGTAAACGGTGATCTTAACGGGGGTGTTGGTGGTCAGGTTTTGCTTGATGTTCTGGACGACATTAACATCATAGTTGATGTCGCAGCGCATCGCGAAGGGACCGGTGATGGTCCAGGTGCCGTCAGCGTTAACGGTGACGTTCTCAGCGCCTTCGACAATGTAGTCGGGGTTCATCAGCTCGATGATCGGGTCGGTGAGGCCGGCCGCGGACACGGGCGTGACGAACATCGCGGCGAGTGCGGTCATCAGCATCGCAACGCTCAGGACAATGCTCAGAGCTTTTTTCATGTGAGTTTCCTCCTTAAAATGAATATGCAGGAATAGGGATTCCTATACAGTCAAAGTATACACCGCTTTTAACAAAAAAGCTAGTCCTTTTTTGAAATTTTTTTGATAATTGTGAAAATATCACAAAAAAAACACCTGCAATCAAGCATGTTGGCGTGACGGCAGGTGTTGGTTTTTGTCTTAAACGGCATCCCACAGGCGCTTGACATTCGCAAGCGACGCTTCGATGGCGGTGAGGGGGTTTTCGGGGCCTTCGAATTCGACGACCAGCGTGTCGTCGTAGCCCGCTTTTTTGACCTCGGCAAGGCACGCCTTGATGTTGACATGGCCGTGACCGACAATGGTACTGCGGCGGGGACGACCGCTCTTCGAGGGGGAGAAAAAGCCGTCCACATCACTGCCTTCGGGGAGGATGATGAGATCCTTGCAGTGGACATGGAACGCATAGGGCATCATCTCGCGCACAAACTCGACAGGCTCATCATCGATCCAGGTGCAGTTGCCCATATCGACGAGCACGCCGTAGTTCTCGTGATCCACCGCTTCCACAAGCTGCTTCATGCGGCGCCAGCCCTGCGCGATCTGGCCGTGGTTTTCGGTCATGGTGCGAATGCCCTTCTCGGCGGCGTATTCCGTCACCGCGCGCGCACCCTCGGCAAGGCGGGGGAGAATATCTTCAAAGGTCGCATCGGGATTGTCCTTGGGCATGCCCCAGGTCACATCATGGCGCATCTTCTTGACGCCGAGTGCCTCGGCAACATCCACCTTGCGGCACAGACGGGCGATCTCCTTTTCAAGGTCACCGTCACAGCCGTTGATGAAATCGCCGAACACGGCGGCGGACACGATTTCGAGACCGAGCGCATCGCAGTGGGCGCGGAAGCGCTTGGCATAGTCGAGGGCCTCTTCTTCGGCACAGGGAAGATCCAGCACCTCGAAAGCATCAAAGCCCGCTTTTTTGGCGTGATTGGCCATGGTGAACAGGTCAAAGCCCGTTTCGTGGTAGCTCCATGCGGTAACAGCAAATTTCATGTGAACGACATCTCCTTTTTCAGAACGGGATCATGCCCGCCGAACGCAGTCCGACAAACACGGCAAGCGCGATGTGCAGTATGAGTAACAGCGGTAACCCGATCATAAATTTCGGTTTTCTGGTTTTGTGACGGATGAGCTTCATGGTGATCAGCATCGAGAGCGCACCGCCCAGCGCACCGATCCCCATGAGCGTGGCTTCGGGAACACGGCGACGATGCCGTTTGGCGGCAAGCTTGTCCCACACGGTGATGCCTGCGGCGAACAGATTGATGCCGATCAGATAGAAAAGCAGGATAACGAGCATAGTCTGTTTCTCCTTTTCATATTGATTCTATGTTAGTACATTGCGAAGGGTTTGTCAACCGACAAAAGGTGATGAAATCCCTCAAAAAACAAAAAATTTACGGTCATAAGGTTGACCGCAGACGCACAAAGGATTACAATAGGCAGAAGGTGATATATATGATGAAACGATGGATCGTATTGCTGTTGTGTGTGTTGCCGATGATGTTTACCGCGTGTGTGTCGTCGGTTTCTCCGACAACGCCTGCACCGATGACAGCTCCCGAAGCCTCCCCCACACCCGATTTGCCGTCGCAACCTTCCGAAGAGACGACGGTGAAGGCGGTGTGGATCCCGTTCATGGAGGTGAACGAGATGATGTCCTCGGGCGATGTCGACGAGGCAAAAGCGGCGATCGCCGCGTGTGTGCGGGATTGCGCCGAAAAAGGCTTCAACACGCTCTATTTTCATGTCCGCGCCAACAGCGATGCCTATTATGCGTCCGATGTGTTTCAGCCTCATCGACTGGCAAAGCCGCTTTTGGAAAGCGGTTTTGATCCGCTGTCCTTCGCTGTTGAACAAGCTCATGCGAGCGGACTGGAGCTTCACGCGTGGGTCAATCCCTATCGCATCGGTGCGGATGCGTCGTATGCGGTGTGTGAGGACATCTTTGAATACAGCGGCAAATGGTATTATGACCCGTCCTCCGAAACGGTGCGCAAAATCGTGACCGACGGTGTGCGGGAACTTTGCGAAAACTACGCCGTTGACGGCGTGCAATTTGACGATTATTTTTATCCGAGCGGTGCGGTGACGAACAGTAACGCGGCACCGTTTGAGCAACGCCGCTACGATGCCTATCGGTCATCGGGCGGACAGGAAAGTGTCGCCGATTGGCGTCGATTGCAGGTAAGCACGCTGGTGTCCGCTGTGTATGCGGTGTGTCACGAGCGCGACGGCTGTGTCTTCGGCATCAGCCCCGCTTACAACATCGACAACGTTCGCGATGCATTGTATGCGGATGTGGAGGAATGGGCGCGTACACAGGGGTATGTCGATTATCTGTGTCCGCAACTGTATTTCGGCTTTACTCATCAGTCCGCGCCGTTTGAACAGCTGCTTACCCGCTGGCGGACGCTTGAGCGCCACGAGAGCGTGTCGTTGCTTGTCGGGCTCGGTATGTACAAAACGGGTCTCGCCGAAGACACCTATGCGGGCTACGGCAAGCAGGAATGGGCAAACGGCGGCGATATCATCGCCAAACAGGTCGAGATGCTCAAAAACTACCGTCTCGACGGTGTGGCGATCTACAGTCATCAATCCTTTGGTGTGACCGACGACCGCGATGCCGCTGTCATTCAGGCGGAGACGGAAGCGTTGTGTGACGCTCTTTCGAAGTGGCAATAATATTCAGATCAAAGAAGTGAACTGAAAATGGCAACAAAAGATATGACGGTCGGCAACCCGCTGAGGGTGTTGCTGACCTTCTCCGTGCCGATGATGCTGTCGATGGTGTTTCAGCAGTTGTACAGCATTGTGGACAGTGTGGTGATCGGGCAATTCTGCGGCGACGAAAAATTCGCCGCTGTCAGCGTGTCCTATCCTGTGACGGTGTTGTTTGTGGCGTTTGCAAGCGGGGCGAGCATCGGCGCTTCGGTCGTGACCTCACAGCTGTTCGGCGGCAGGCACTTTGCCAAAACGCGCACCTGCGCCTACACCTCGCTCATTTCCATGGCGGTGATCGGTGCGGCATTGACGGTGATCGGCATGGTGGGGTGTGATCCGCTCCTTTCGCTGATGGCGACCGGCAGTCGCATTATGGGTGACGCCTCGGCGTACCTGATGGTATACATCGCCGGTGTAACGTTCATGTTTATCTATAACACCGCAAACGGCATTTTCACGGCACTGGGCGATTCTGTGACACCGCTGGTGTTACTCATCGTATCATCGGTGACGAATGTGGTGCTGGACATCGTGTTTGTGGCACCGTTTCTCGTTGACGGCGGCGTTCTCGGTGCGGCGTGGGCAACCTTTGTCGCGCAGGGTGTATCGTCGTTGACTGCCCTGGTGTTGGTACTGCGCCGTGTATCGGCGCTGACAGACAGTGATGAGCGCGTGGCACTCTTTGATAAGCGGCTGTTTTACCGCATCCTCCGCGTCGCGGTCCCCAGCGTGTGTCAGCAGTCGTTTGTCTCGGTCGGTCAACTGTTTGTGCAACGTTCCATCAACAGCTTTGACACGGTGGTACAGTCGGGCTACGGCGGTGCGTTCAAGATCAATATGTTCACCATCAGCTGTATCAACACGATGGGCAACGCGCTGTCGTCCTTTGTGGCGCAAAATACGGGCGCTTCGCAGTGGGCGCGTATCCGTCAGGGACGGCGCACGGCGATGCGCATGACACTGGTGTTTTCCGTGGTTGTGGCGGTGACGGTGGCGTTGTCTGCGGGACTGCTGATGCGTATGTTTTCGGCGGATGCGGAAGTAATCGGCGTCGGCAAACAATTTTTGTGGACGGTTTGCCCGTTTTATGGTATAATAACCGTAAAGATCATCAACGACGGTGTGTTTCGCGGTGTCGGATCGATGAAGGTGTTCATGTTCTGCACCTTTTTCGACCTCGGAATCCGTGTCATCGCGTCGTATGTGTTGCCGGTCTTTTTCGGCGCGGCAGGCATCTGGTGGGCGTTTCCGCTCGGTTGGGTGTCCTGCACGATCTTGTCGGCTTTGCTGTATCGATTCGGAAAATGGACTTGCGCGGAGAAGATTCGCCGCGTCGGTCTTTCATAAACAGGAGGTTTTTTATTATGTCGGAATGCACTCATGATTGCGGCAGTTGTTCGCAGAAATGCGGCAAAGAAAGTCAATATGCTGCACTCAATCAATTCAGCCAGATCAAACGCGTTGTCGCTGTCGGAAGCGGTAAGGGCGGCGTCGGCAAATCCTCTGTCACGGCGATGCTCGCTGTGCTGATGGCGCGCCGCGGCTACAGAGTCGGTATCCTCGATGCCGATATCACCGGTCCGTCCATTCCCAAAGCGTTTGGCATCACTCAAAAAGCCCGCGGTTCGGAAATGGGCATTCTTCCCGCCGAGACGCATATGGGCATCAAGGTCATGTCCATCAACCTGCTGTTGCAGGACGATACCCAGCCTGTTGTGTGGCGCGGCCCCGTTCTCGGCGGCGCGGTGACGCAGTTCTGGACGGACGTGGCGTGGGGCATGCTTGATGTGTTGTTCATCGATATGCCTCCCGGAACGGGCGATGTTCCGCTGACGGTGTATCAAAGCCTGCCGGTTGACGGTGCGGTGATCGTGTCGACTCCGCAGTCTCTTGTGCAGATGGTCGTCAGCAAGGCGCACAAAATGACCGACATGCTCAACATTCCCACGCTTGGTCTGGTGGAGAACATGAGCTATGTTTCCTGCCCCGATTGCGGAAAAAAGATCGCTCTCTTCGGTGAAGACGGTGCGTTGGAAGCGGCGGCGAAGGAGATGGGCGTGCCCATGCTCGCCAAGCTCCCCATGGACGCGAAGGTCGCCTCTCTTTGCGACAGCGGCGAGATCGAGCGTGTTCTTTGCGAAGAACTCGACGGCGCGGCAGATGCGGTCGAAGCGCTTCTTAAATAAAAAAAGCCAACAAAAAAACGCCCTCGTTTAAAACGGGGGCGTTTTTTGATGGCTACAAAAATTACAGAGCAACGACGTTCACAGCGCGATTTTTGCTCGGATTTTTGGGATCAGCCTCAACCTCGAAGGAGACGTTCTGACCCTCGGCCAGCGTCTTGAAGCCTTCGCCGACGATTGCGGAGAAATGCACGAACACGTCGCCGCTGCCGTCATCGTTAGAGATGAAACCAAAGCCTTTTGTTTCGTTGAACCATTTAACAGTACCCGTCATAGTTTGGTACCTCCCGGAAAAAAGTATTCATATCCCGACACATGCAAAAACCTCACAACTTATTGTAACTCATTTTCGGACAATACTCTGAACAATGACTTACAATAAATTGTGAGGTCAGCAATCAGGAATATGTCAAAGTATACCTCTATAAAACGGGATTGTCAAGCCTTTTCGACAAATTTTTCCGATTTACCTTGAAAAAGCATTACCATTTCGGACCGACCAGTCCCCACGGTGTGGTTTCGGTCATGCAGAAATAATGGGCGATGATCTGATCGTATGTCCAGCCCGCCTCGTTGGCATAGCCCGCCATGCCGTACTGACTCATGCCGATGCCGTGACCGTTTCCGCGGGTCTCAACGGAGACACTGCCGTTCGATTCGCCTGTCACGGTGATGGCGGGGGAGTAGCAGTGAATGGTGGGGTGATAGTAGTTGACGGCGGTGTAGATGTCGGTGCCGGATACGTATTTTTTGGTGCCTTTGGAGTTGTAGTAATACAGGTTGGAGTACGCCATATAGGGGCCGTCCTGTTTGGTCGCGTACAGGGCGTATTCGCCTGCGCGGGTTTCCTGATGGATCGTGTCGACGCCGATCCAACGCTTGAGACAGGTTTTGAGCTCGTCCATCGGAATGGTGAAGCGGTGAATGAAGGCATCGATCCCCGCCGAGCAATGAGCGATCCATTCGGGATTGTCATAGTAGCTCTGCACGGGAAGCAGATACGGCAGCTCCGTGTAGCCCCATGCGGTCAGTGTGGAGCAGGTCGTTCCCGCACTGCTCGCGGAATAAAACACCTGACACAGCTGACCGTAGGCGGATTTTGACGGATCGTTATAGGCGATCTTGATGCCCAGAACTTCGCCGACAGCGTTGTAGATGCGTTTGTCGGTCGTGTCGTTCAGATTGATGTCTCTGGACATATAAATGTTGTAGGAAGCGCCGTTATAGCAGTGACGCGCCAACACTGTGTAAGCGGCGACCGCCATCGCTTTCCAGCCCTCGGTGCTCTTTTCGGCGAAGGTGGACATACCCGTTTCATACCGCACGATCTCTGCGACCGCCATTTGCAGATTTTCTTTGGTGTCGCCCGTAAAAGTCTTGCCGGTGGCTTCGTTATACACCTTGATGTTTTTCATGTACACCGTCTCGTTGGTGATACCTTTGCGCACCGTCACGCCGGGTGTGGTGAACGGCACTTTGGCATCGCCTGCTACGGACTTGTACAGCATCAGGGTATCCAAGGTGTTGACAACCTTGTCGGCGTTGAGATCGCACACGGACAAGTCGATGCCGGCTTCCTCGTGGGACGAGGAATAGGCAAACAGCATCATGACATCGTACATGTTGACGGTATTGTCGCCGTTGGCATCACCGGCAGAGCCTGCGGATACCGTGAAGGGGACCCATGCGCAGGTGACGAGCGTGGTCGCACACAGCAATGCGGCGAGAAGGCGGCGGAATCGTGACATGAGGGTGGTCTCCTTTATCATAGCGTTTGGAACATCACGGAAATGAAATTGGTGAAAATGGACGCGGCCATATACATCACCAGTGCCAGCACAAACGATGTGCCGCCGTAAATGGGCAGTTGCGCCTGATACCCTTCGGGATACTCTTCGCGGGCGCGTCGAATGGTTTTCAGACAGGATTGGAGATAGACAGAGTTGCCGAACAATCCGAAGAACAGCCTCACAGCAAAGGTCGTCAGGGTGACGAGTCCGAGCAACAAAACGGCAGGCTGAACGGACGGATTGTCGGTGATCCATGCCGCGAGTGCCGGATAGGAAACACTGCTCAGTCCGGTGCTGCTTTCGAAAGGCAGGAACACATACATATAGGCGATGCCGGTAGACAGGACGCCGAGCATCAGATTGAACGCCATAACCAGTGCGCCCATGATGTATTGCTTGCGATGGAACAGCCAGTACTCCGTCAGGAAGAGCGCACACCAGTTCATGCTGACTTTGGATTTGTTGCGGCTCATTTTTTCAAAGCGCGGCATGTAGTATTGCGTATTGGAAGCGACGACCGCCGCTACATCGCGCGCCGTTTCGCCGTCAATGTCCGCGTCGGGGGACACGCCGCCGAAGGGGGACTGCACATGAAACGGTGCATACTCATGATAGTTGTTTTGGGGGGCACCGTAGGGAGCATGAAACGGGGGAGGAGGCGGAACGTCTTGAGAATGCCATTCTTCCGAAGGGATCTCTTTCCCGCAGTGGGCGCAGAATTCGGCGAAGGAGGGGTTCGCGTGACCACAATGAGGACAGCACTTGTCGTTGTCGACGGTGTCTTGTGGGGCGCTTTGGTTGACGGCTTTATCGCGGGACCATTCGTTTTCGGTTCCGTGATCGGCGGCATACACGCATTCGCCCACATCGTTCCAACAGTCTCTGTGATGAGGCGCGCCGCAAACGGGACAGGCGACAATGTCGTCGGAGTCCTTGAAAGCACGGTGGCAATGAGGACAGGACAGCCCTTCATAAAAAAACATGGTGATTCAACTCCCTGTGAAAGTTACAAAGCATCACTTTATAGTATAGAGGTATTCGACAGGTTTTGCAACAACCGTTTGGCATGTTTCAAAAAAAGTTCATGAATTTGAAAAAAAGAAGGCTGTCGCAAGGTATCTGCGACAGCCTTTCGGCGTATATCAGGGACGATTGATCACATAAAAAGCCAAATTCAGATAAGCGGCAAACACGCACCAGACGAGATACGGATACAGCAACCGTGCCGCTGTCGGATCCAGTCGTCGGAAGGCGAGGATGGTGTACACGATGAGACCGATGAGCAACAGCAGCCAGAAGAATGCGAACAACTGCCATTCCAGACGGAAGAAGAAAAAGGTCCACAGGGTGTTGACGGCAAGCTGGATCCAGTACAGCTGAAGTGCCGCTGTTTTCCCGCTGTCGGAGAGAAGGGAAATGCGATACGCCGCAATGCCCATCAGGATATACAGGATCGTCCACACGACGGGGAAAAGCCAACCGGGCGGTGTGAGAGGCGGTTTTGTCAGTCCGTCAAACGAGGCAGGTCCGAGAATGGAACCGATTGCCGCCGCGGCCAGCGTACCGCCGATGTAGAGGAGCGCGTTTTTCAGGTTGATGGTTTTTTGAAAAAATGACATGGCACAGTTCCCACCTTTGCTTTTATGGTACTGTAAGTGTATGCCGCTTGCGGGAAAACTATGCAAAAAAAATGCCCGACCGCAACGGGTCGGGCAAAAGGGGGATTATTCGTAATCGGCAATGTTCGCCCACGAAAGCAGGAATTCGCGCTCTTCGGGCTTGCCTTTGACCGATTGAGAAGCGGCAACGATCGGCATCCATTGCTGGACGTACTGCTTGGCGGTGTCGCTCTTTTTGCAGAACAGGTTGAGATAGGTTTCTGCGCCTTCGGTATCACCGGCAAGACAGAACAGCAGATAGGTTCTCGCAGCATCGGCGGACGCGTTGCCCTGTGTGGCGTGCGACCAGTCGAGGATATATGCCGTGCCGTCCTCTTTGATGATGATGTTCGACGGGTTGAAGTCGCCGTGACACACCTTTTTGTGCTTGGGCATACCCTCGAGACGATGATGCAGTTCATAGCGGCAGGTCGCGTCAAGATCCGCTTCGCTGATCTTGCGGTTCATCTTGTCCTTCAGCTTGTTGAGAAGCGGGGAGGTCTTTTGATGCATTTCCAGCTGAATATCGACGAGAAGTTCCAGGTATTCCGCTTTCTTGTCGGGATTTTCCTCCATCATGGAGCTCAGCGTCTTGCCTTCGATGAAATCGGTGATGATCGCCCATTTGCCGTCCACCTTCGTGACCTCCAGCACATGGGGCACGTTCAGACCGGTTTCCTCAATGCGGGCAAGATTGAGCGCTTCGTTGAGAATATCCGCTTTGGAATAGTCCTCGTTAAACACCTTGATGGCTTTGTCGCCATCGCGGTAGATCGTTTTCGTGGCACGCACGGCAATCGGATTTGTCAGCTTCATATCGTTGTCCCTCCTTCGATTATCGGCCGTAATAGGCGGCGAGATACATATCCTTCATTTCGCTCATGAGCGGGTAGCGCGGGTTGGCGCCGGTGCATTGATCGTCGAATGCCTGCTCGACCATATCGTCGAGGGTGGCAAGGAAGTCCTCTTCCTTGATGCCGTATTCGGCAATGCTGGACTTGATGCCGACCGATGCTTTGAGCTCGTTGATCGCGGCGATGAGCGCGTCGAGCTTTTCTTCGTCGGTGTTGCCGCCAAGTCCCAGTGCATCGGCGATCTCCGCATAGCGGGCAAGGGTGTGGGGGTGATCGTATTGCGAGAACGTACCCATCTTGGTGGGAACGGGAACGGCGTTGTAGCGCATCACACGGTCGATCAGCAGGGCGTTGGCAACACCGTGGGGCAGGTGATGGAACGCGCCGAGCTTGTGCGCCATCGAGTGGCAGATGCCCAGGAAGGCGTTGGCAAATGCCATACCCGCCATCGTCGAGGCGTTCGCCATCTTCTCGCGGGCTTCGGGATCGTTCGGGCCGTTGTCATAGCAGCGCGGCAGGTAGTCGAAGATCAGCTTGATCGCCTTGATGGCAAGACCGTCGGTATAATCGGTTGCGAGCATCGAAGCATAGGCTTCCAGCGAGTGGGTCAGCGCATCGATACCCGAAGCAGAGGTGAGACCCTTGGGCTGGTTCATCATCATGTCGGTGTCGATGATCGCCATGTTGGGAAGCAGTTCATAGTCAGCCAGCGGATATTTTGTGCCGGTGCTTTCGTCGGTGATGACGGCGAAGGGGGTGACCTCCGAGCCGGTACCCGACGAGGTGGGAACGGCGATGAAGTAGGCTTTTTGTCCCATCTGCGGGAAGGTGTACACACGCTTGCGGATATCCATAAAGCGCATTGCCATGTCGAGAAAGTCGACATCGGGGTGCTCGTACATCACCCACATGATCTTGGCGGCGTCCATCGCAGAACCGCCGCCGACGGCGATGATGCAGTCGGGAGCGAACGCCTCCATCGCCTTGGCACCGGCTTTCGCGCAGGCAAGCGACGGATCGGGCTCGACGTCAAAGAAGGCGGTGTGCATGATGCCCATCTGATCGAGCTTTTTGGTGATGGTGTTCAGATAACCGTTGTGATACAGGAACGAGTCGGTCACGATGAAGACCTTTTTCTTGCCGAGGACGGTTTTCAGCTCGTCAAGAGCAACAGGCAGACAGCCCTTTTTCATATACACCTTTTGCGGTGTGCGGAACCACAGCATATTCTCTCTCCTCTCCGCCACGGTTTTGATGTTGATGAGGTGCTGAACACCCACGTTTTCCGACACCGAGTTGCCGCCCCACGAACCGCAGCCGAGCGTGAGCGAGGGAGCAAGACGGAAGTTGTAGATGTCGCCGATGCCGCCTTGTGCGGCAGGGGTGTTGACAAGAATACGGCAGGTCTTCATGCGGGCTTCAAACTGTGCGAGTTTGTCGGTTTCGACAAGCTCGTTGATATAAATGGAGGAGGTGTGACCGTAGCCGCCGTCGGCGATGAGGTGTTCCGCTTTGGAGAGAGCGTCTTCGAAGTCCTCGGCTTTGTACATGGCGAGAACGGGAGACAGCTTTTCGTGAGCAAATTCCTCCGACAGATCGACGCTTTCCACTTCACCGATGAGGATCTTGGCGGTTGTCGGAACGTCCACGCCCGCAAGGGTGGCGATGGTGTGGGCGGTCTGACCGACGATCTTGGCGTTGAGGGCGCCGTTGATGATGATGGTTTTGCGCACCTTCTCAAGTTCGTCGCCGTTGAGGAAGTAGCAACCGCGTGCTTCAAATTCCGCTTTGACCTTGTCGTAGCTTTCTTTGAGGATAATGACCGACTGCTCCGAAGCACAGATCATGCCGTTATCAAAGGTTTTGGAGTGAATGATGGAGTTGACGGCAAGCAGGATATTCGCCGAGTTGTCGATGATGGCGGGGGTGTTGCCGGCGCCGACACCGAGTGCGGGCTTACCGCTGGAGTAGGCCGCCTTGACCATGCCGGGACCGCCTGTGGCGAGAATGATGTCGGCGTTTTTCATGACGGTGTTGGTCAACTCAAGCGAAGGTACGTCGATCCAGTCGATGATGCCTGCGGGGGCGCCCGCTTTAACAGCGGCTTCAAGCACCAGTTTTGCCGCGGCGATCGTGCTGTTCTTGGCACGGGGGTGCGGGCTGATGATGATGGCGTTGCGGGTCTTGAGTGCCAACAGGCACTTGAAGATTGCGGTGGAGGTGGGGTTGGTCGTCGGAATGACCGCCGCGATAACACCAATCGGCTCGGCGATGC
>JAZUOG010000002.1:0-29864 GCA_045604545.1 Acutalibacteraceae bacterium
GTGCCGATTGCGGCACGCACCTCTGTGGGTTCTTATCATCTTTTACACAATATTCTCATCAAACACCAGCACGACATAGTCGTCATTCAGCGTGTGGGTGCTGTCGGCATTGCTGATGAGCGGATTGCCTGCCACGACCATGCGGTTGTATTCGGCGGTTTCGAGGAGCACGAAATATTCCTCGTGGTCTTCCTTGAACCAATGCACGTTGGACTGGTAGTCATACGCCTCATAGCTGTCCGCGTTGGGCGACAGCTCGATGTTGCGGCAGGTGATGGCGGAATCGGAAATGACCGTCAGCTTTCCGGCGTTCCAGAAGGTGGCATAACCGTGTGTCCAGCCGTTCTCCTTCATCGTGTCGACCACCGCATACAGTCCCGTGTCCTGCTCGAAATCGGGCGGCATATTGACCATTTGCATGGTGTTGTGAAACAGCACCAAAGCGATCGGCGCGACCGCTATCAGCAGCAACCGTTTGTGAGACGGGCGGTGCGTCAGGCACCAATGACACAGCGACAGCGTGACAAGGGTCGACGTACACAGAAGCGGGCTGACACGCCAGTTGGCGATGGACAGATGACCAAACACAAATCCCATCATGATCAGTGCCGTGACGATCCAGTGCGCCCAGATCAGTACGCGGAACAGCCGATCTTCCAGCTTGCCGTAAAGAACGGTGGCGATGATGGGGACGATGAGAACGGCAAGGGCGGCGATGATGCGCACCAGCTCGAATATGCCTTCGGAGCCACCGAACGGCACGCCGTATTTTGCCTGCGTGCCGAACAACGTCAGATAATGTCCGAGGAACTTCGAAAAGTTATCAAACCAGATATCGGGATCGCTGAAGGTGGAAAACGCTTCGGCATAAGACGCGTGCATATCGCCGACCAGCCACGCCCCGATGAGGTAACCGAAGGCGGTTGCCGCGATCGCGCCGCTGACGGTTATCACGGTGTTGAGCGTTTGCTGACGGGACAGCGATTTTTGAAAATCACAGAAGCGCTCGGCGATTAGTGCGCCGATGAGCGGAATCGAAAACAAGGTCAGAATTTCGAACTGGTTGATCGCGCCGAGCAGACAGGTTACACACAACAAGGAGAAAACGAGTGTGCCTGCGGGCTTGTGGAATCGATTGTGTTCAATGAGGCACATCAGCTTGAAGACAAGCCCCAGCGAGACGATGAGAAACAGCATACCGAGGCTGTAATAAATGACGTGTCCGTAAAAAATCTCCCGGAGCTTGTCGCTTCCCGCGAGGATCAGCAACACGACGCCCGATGCGGCGGCAGAAAACGCCGTTGACTGTGTCAGCTGTCGGAACAGGAAGAGAAGCGCCGCCGCAAACAGCAGCAAAAACAGCATCATGCCGATGGTGTGGGTGGTCATCGACACCCCGAAAAGCGGAATAAACGGCAACATCAGCAGTTGACCGCCGATCGGCAGAAAGCAGGCATAATGAAAATCGGGGTTGAGAAGCCCGCCGCCGTCATAGGCGGCCTGTGCCCACAGAATGGTGTCCGCGCAATCGGCATGAAAATAGCCTCTTGCGGGGAACAGAATGTAGTAGCCGATCGTCACGACGGCGACGGCAAACAGCATCCATCCGCCGATAGCACAAAAGGGGATCTTTTTCAAGATCCCCTTGAGAGTGTCGGTGAACGGAGGGCGGATATCGGTTGTCTCAGGACTGTTTTTCTTCATGATATTCCTTCTCTGTATTGACGTTCCAGACAGCGGTGCGATCGGTGCTGCCTGCGCGGATCGCCTTGACCGCCTCAAAAGAGGTGACCATCGAGTGATCCATGTTGTTATAGCGGTGCTGACCGTTACGGCCAACGCAGAAGAGGTTGTCGAAGCCGTTGAGGTAAGCGATCAGCTTGTCCATCTCGCTGTAGGTGTCGAAATAGGCGGGATAGGCTTTTTTGACGCGTTCACGGTGAGAATCCCTCACGACGATATCGTCGGAAAGAACACCCATGGTTTTGAGCTCGTTGACGGCAAAATCCACACAGGCTTTTTCGTCCATGCTCCAGAACTCGTCACCTTCATCGCAGAAATACTCCAGTCCGATCCACACCGTGTTGTCGGGGTCAGCGACCATGTAGGGCGACCAGTTGTTGAAGATCTGAATGCGGCCGAGCTTGACGCCGACATCCTGCACATAGATCCAGCAGTCGGGCACGATGTCGCCGAGCGTCTTTATGTCGGTCTTGTTGACGAGGTTGAGCTTGTCGACGAGCAAGCCGACCGTCACGAAATCGCGATAGGGCAGCCCTTTTGCCGCCGCGGCAATATCGGCGGGGACATCGTTCATGCCGCCGATGAGATCCTTGACGGGCATGGACGAGATGACGATGTCACCTTTGAGCACCTTTGTTTCGCCGTTTGCCTCATATGCCACACGGGCGATGCGTCCGTTTTTGGCTTCGAGTGCCTTGACGCGGCTGTTTTTGAGGATCACGCCGCCCTTTTCGACGATCGCATCGGCGACGGTCTCCCACAGCTGACCGGGACCGAACTTGGGGTAGTAAAACTCCTCGATGAGCGAGGTTTCGACAGGGCCGCGGTCCTTCTTCGGACGAAGCTTGCCGATCATATCCTTCAGCACAGCGCGAATGGACAAGCCCTTGACGCGCTGGGAACCCCAGTCTGCGGAGATGGCGCGGGGGTGACGCCCCCACAGCTTTTCGGTGTAGCCCTCAAAAAACATGGCATAGAGGGTCTTGCCGAAACGGTTGATGTAAAAATTCTCGAGCGAGGTCTCGTCTTTTTTGGCAATAGCCGCTTTGAGATAACTGCAACCGGCCTTCACGGTGGTGAAGAACCCCATGTTTTTGATGGTTTCCCATTTGAGAGACACGGGATAGTCGAAGAATTTCTGTTGATAATAAATGCGGGACACGCGGTTGCGAACGAGCATCACGCGGTCTTCCTTTTCGGGATCGGGACCGTTTTCGGCGGTGGTGATGGTGCGACCGAGCTTTTGATAATCATAGGGGAGCGCGCCCATTGTGGGCATCAGCTCCTGCCACCATGCCGTTACAGCGGGATCCTTGGAGAAAAAGCGATGGCCGCCGATGTCCATGCGGTTGCCGCCGTGACGGACGGTGCGGGAAATGCCGCCGATGGCATCGCTTTCTTCGAGAATGATCACGCGGTATTCGTCGGTGGTGCGAAGCAGTTCGTAAGCGGCGGTCAGTCCCGCAGGACCCGCGCCGATAATGATCACGTCTTTCATACTATTGTCTCCTTTTCATCGGTGTGACGGTACAGCAGGAGCTTACGTGCGGCAAAGTTCCACACCAGCACCAGCGCGGCGGCAATGACTTTCGCCGCCAGAACATGGATACGGAGCCATTCAAGTCCGATGAACAGCAACAGCTCCGTCAGTCCCAGTCCGATAACACCGATGATTGCATAGGACAAAAATTCGGCAAAGCCTTTGACACGGGCGTTCTCCTTGGTGAACACCAGCGTCTTGGAAAGCAGGAAATTGGTCACCAGTCCGATTGCAAACGCGATGGCGGCGGCAAGATACGCATTCACACCCATCCGCGTCAGTCCCCACAGTGCTCCTGCGTCAACGACAAACGCCGTACCGCCGACGAACACATAGCGAAACATCTGCAAAATCAGATTATCCGAGGGAGTGACAAACAACCCCTTGAGGTCAAAACGCCTCAGCAGAGACCAAAACTCCTTCACAGCCGACATCCTTTCACATCGATTTTATCGGAAAAGAGACCTTTTCCACTGTTTTATACATCACCGGATGTCGGAAATCCTTATAAAAGACAAAAATTTCAATAGTTTGTCAGATGCCCTTGCGTGCGCAGGTCGGGATAGCCCCACTGGCGAAGCACCTCATAGACACCGACAGCGACGGTATTGGACAAATTCAGCGAGCGGGCGGCATCGTTGTTGATCATCGGCAGACGCACACAGCTGTCGGGGTTGTCACGGATCCATTCTTCGGGGAGTCCTTTTGTTTCCTTGCCGAACACCAGATACGCGCCGTCGGGATAGGTCACATCGCTGTGAATGTGCGTTGCCTTGGTGGAAAAATAGAAAAACGGGCCGTTGTTTTTTTCGAAAAACTCCGCGGCGCTGTCGTAGTAGGTGATGTCAAGCAGATGCCAATAGTCGAGTCCTGCACGCTTGAGCTTTTTGTCATCAATGGTGAAGCCCATCGGTCCGACAAGATGCAGGTGCGCGCCCGTTGCGGCACAGGTGCGGCTGATGTTGCCGGTGTTTTGCGGAATTTCGGGTTCGATGAGAACGATATGTAACGTGGGCATGGAGCCACACCTCTCTTTTTCACAGTTGCTTTCATTGTAACGCAAACGGGTGGGTTATGCAACCGTTTTTGATGAATAATTGGTAACAATGCGGTAACACTACCTGCGAGCGGTGCGACGGTGGCACTGCCTGAGCAAAAGGGAGGGACAAGGTGTGACACGCAGTACGATGAAGTTTATTAAGGGACTCGGCATGGGAATGCTGGCAGGAGGTGTTGCCGGCATGCTCGGCTGTTGTTATCTTAAGCGTCACAAGAAGAGCATGAAGAAAAGCATGAGCCGCGCTCTTCGCAATATGAGCGAACTGGTCGACAATGTGAACGGAATGTTTTAATAGTCTGTAAAAATCGAAAAAAGTCCTTTACGAAACGCCCTCCGATGTGTATAATAGAGAGTGATCGCTATTATATAAAAATAAAAGGAGGGCGTTTTTTTATGAGCCGTTCCGATCAATATGATGAACTCGACGAAATGACCATCTCTGCGGCAGATGCCAAAAAAGCAGAGCTGGAAGATGACATACGCATCGGAGGACAGCAAAAGCCCAAAAAACAAAAGCCCGGCGAAAAACCGAAGACCCCCTATCAGCTCCAAAAGGAAGCGCAACAGCGCCGTGCGCGCAACCGCATGATCCTCATTATCGGCGCGCTCTTTTTGGTGATCCTCGGTGCACTCATCGCGGTGGGTGTCGCGTTTTCGCAGGACGTTCCCGAAGTGGTTCAAAAGGCGGTCCGCGATGAGACCCGCGGGTACTTCCTCAACACCAAGAACCTTCCCGAAATGGATCCTGCCGGTGTGCGCGGCATGATCAAGGAAGCCTATTTCACCACCGACGGCGACCTTGCCGTGACCATCAACCTGTCCAACGGCACCACCTCCGAGCATGAGGTCGTGCGGTTGGTTGCGACGGTGGTGAACGCCGATCAGGAGATCGTCGCCAAACAGACCTTTGAAGGCGCGCAGTTCCTCAAGACCTTCAAGGTTCCCGCGGGCGGACGTTCGGAAATGTATGTGGAGATCGACGAGAAAAACGTGTTGCTTCCCGAGGACACGCTCGGCGCTCTCGGCTCCACCTTCGAAATCGGCAGTAAGCCCACCGACGGCAAGATGCCCACGACCCAACCCAACGGCGCTGTTGTGGGTGACGGTCCGAAGGACGTCGCAAACGGTCGCCAGTATTATGAAAATCTCGGCAATATGCCCGATTTCTCTGCCGATGGTCTCAAAGCCACCATCGTGCGCGCCCGCTACACCAACGACGGCTCGCTGGTGCTCGACTTCTCGGTTTCCAACGGTACCGCCACCGCACAAACCCTGTCTTCTTTGAACCTGATGATGAAGAACGGCGCGGGCGAACTGATCACCGAGTACACCTTTACCGATTTGACGGCACAGGGGCATGTCATCGCCGCGCAAAGCTATGACGAGGTACAGCTGATCGTGGACACGGCCCATGTACAGCTCAAGAACGACACGCTCGAAACCCTCACGACGTCTGTCACGGTGTCGGGTGTTGCCGCTTCGTAAATCCCAAAACCAATACTCAAAGCGTAAAGCACCGTGCTGTCGGTTGCTTTACGCTTTGCGCGTTTTCAAAATAGCCATCAACAAGGAGGGATCGGCATGATCGAGGTCAGCAACCTGGTCAAGCAATACGGTTCACATAAAGCCGTCGACGGCATCAGCTTCCGCGTCGAAGACGGTGAAATTCTCGGCTTTCTCGGCCCCAACGGCGCGGGAAAATCCACCACGATGAACATCGTTACGGGCTATCTGTCCGCCACGTCCGGCAATGCCGTTGTGGAGGGCTATGACATTCTTGAAGAGCCCGACAAGGCGAAGTGCCACATCGGCTATCTTCCCGAAATTCCGCCGCTCTATCTGGATATGACCGTCAAGGAGTATCTGGAGTTTATGTATGAGCTCAAAAAGTGCAAGCTCCCCAAAAAGAGACATCTCGAGGAGATCTGTGCGCTTGTGAAGATCGACCACGTTTACGGTCGACTCATCAAAAACCTTTCCAAAGGCTACCGACAGCGTGTCGGCTTTGCGCAGGCACTCATCGGCGATCCGAAGGTGCTGATCCTTGACGAACCGACCGTCGGTCTCGACCCGACTCAGATCGCCGAGATGCGCTCGCTCATCAAGCGCCTCGGGAAACAGCACACCGTCATTCTCAGCTCCCACATTCTGTCGGAGATCGAATCGGTGTGTGACCGCATTCTCATCATCAATCACGGACGCATCATTGCCGACGATACGGCAGAGGGACTGCTCAACACCTATTCCGCCGACAAGCGTCTGTATCTCACGGTTGAAGGACCCAAGGCAGAGGTGATGCAGGCGATCAAAACCGTCAGCGGCGTCAAAAAGGTGGAGCACATCGGCAAAGCGGAAGACGGCGTCAACCGTTTTGCACTGGACGTGGAGGACGACCGTCGCCGTGAGATCGGTGAGCAGGTGTTTGAGCGCCTTGCCGACCGTCATTGGCCGCTTCTGGAAAGCTACAACCGTCGGTTAAGCCTCGAGGAGATCTTCCTCCAGCTGACTCAAAAGGATACCCTCGCCCGCAACACCGAGGCAGAGAGAAACGGAGGTAAGAAGAAATGAAAGCTGTTTTCAAGCGTGAATTCCGCTCGTTTTTCAACACCCCCATCGGCTACATCGTCATGGCGATCCTGTTTTTCTTCTCGGGTCTGTCCTTCCGTACATACAACCTCACCGGCGGCAGTGCATCGCTTTCGGGCGTGTACACCGACCTGTTTTCGTGGGTGGTGCTGCTGGTGCTTCCCATTCTGACGATGCGCTCGTTCAGTGAGGAAAAACGCCAGCGCACCGATCAAGCCCTGTTCACATCTCCCGTCAGCCTCTTGGGCATTGTGGCGGGCAAGTTTCTGTCGGCACTGTTGCTGTTTGCGCTGACGATGGCGATCACGTTTGTGTATGCAGTCGTCATCGCGACACAGGTCACGCCCGACTGGCTTGTCATCTTCGGCAACTATTTCGGCATGTTGATGCTGGGCGGACTGGTCATCGCGGCGGGTCTGTTCTTCTCCAGCCTCACCGAAAGCCAGTTTATCGCCGCGTTTGTGACGGTGGCATTTTCGTTCGGCTTGATGAGAATCGATGAGGTGGCGTCCTATTTTTCCGCCACTCCGTGGCTGTCGGAAAGCATTTCGTTCCTGTCCGTGTACAGCCGCTATACCGGCTTCACGCAGGGTCTTATCAGCTACGATAACGTGTTCTTTTTCCTGAGCTTTCAGGTGCTGTTCTTGTTCCTCACGATGCGCGTGCTGGATACCAAGAGATGGAATTGAGGAAGGAGGCGCATGAAACATGAATAATCAAGAGAAAAAAGGCGTCTCCCGCAAATGGCGGTTCGGTACGATCGCCATGGTCACGACGGCGATCGTCGTGGCGTTCGTGATCCTGCTCAATGTTGTCATGGACATCGTGGAGGAGCGGTATCCGCTCACCCTTGACCTCACTACCGAAGGCACCTATTCCCTGTCCGACGAAAGCTACACGCTGGCGCGCAATCTGGAAAACGAGACCGAGGTCGTCGTGTTTTTGAACGAAACCGTGTTCACCGCCGGTGATTATACGCCGTTCAAATCGGATCTGTATGCCATGCAGGTGCAATATGAGCGCGCGTTCGGCAAAGATGTCGGCGGACAGTATTACATGGAGTTTTACGAGTCCTTCACGACGGTGCTTGACCAGTTCTACAACCTGCTCAAGACCTATCGTGCGGAATCGAACGAAAAGCTGACCTGCCGTTTTGTCGATCTCGATGCGTCGCCCGCGCTTGCCGCGGCGTATCAGCAGTATGAGCCCGAAAAGGCACAGGTGCTGTTTCTCAGCGGCGAACGTCATCAGTCCTGCTCCATTGTGGATTTTATGACCGGCGGTCTGAACCAAAGCACCATGCTCATGAAATTCAACTCCGAAGTGGAACGCATCGTCGCCTCCAAGATCAATCTTGTGAGCTCCTCGAACACCAAAAAGGCGACCGTTCTGACGGGGCACGGCGAGGACGCCAAAGTGATTTCTCAGTTGACCGAGCTGTTGCCGCTCAACGGTTGCATGGTGACGACGATGGATATCACCACCATGGCGACCCCCGATGAGGACACCGACGTGTTCATCATTCCGGGTGCTTCGACCGACTATACCGTCGAGCAGATCGGCAACCTGCGCACATGGCTGAACAATGACAACAAGCTCGAAAAAGACCTGGTTGTGTTCACCAACTATGCCGCCGGACCGCTCGCCAATCTGTATCAGTTTCTCGGCGACGAATACGGCATCGAGGTGCTGGACGCGATCGTGTACGAGCAGGATCCCGGTATGCAGTATTCGCTGTCCACCCGCGATCCCGCCATCGATAACTATGCCACCGTGGCGAGCACCGATTACACCAAAACGCTGGAAGGCAAAAAAGTGTTTGCTCCCACGTCGAACGCGCTGAAACTGCATTTTTCGGACAAGACCTCCGACAGCGTGTTCTCCAAACCGCTGATCACCTCTTCCGATACGGCACTGCTCATGTCGATGACGGAGTTCCGTCTTCTGACGCAGTCGGGTGACAAAAACGCCACCATCGAGTCCACTCTCGGCGAGGCGGAGTCCTATCCCGTTGTGAGTGCTGCCTACACCACCCAGAGCATCTATAACAACGCCGATCAGAAATCCTACACCACCGATGTGATGGTGTTCGGCAGTGCCGATTTCATGCACGCCGACAAAATGAATGTCAGTTCCGCTGTCAACGAGGATATGTTCCTGTCGGTGTTCCGCGGATTGACGGGACTTGACACGACGCTGACCATCTCGGCGCGTTCGCTGACGGGTCAGACGCTCGACTTCGGCAGCCGTACTCCCGTTGTGGTGCTCGGTCACCTGTTTGTGTGGGTGTTGCCCGTGATCATGGCGGTGTCGGCACTGATCGTATTTATCAGAAGGAGACGTTTATGAGCAGTCGCGTAAGAAATCTGATCATTCTGCTGTCGTTGCTGGCGGTGACGGTGGTCGGTCTGGTGCTGGCGTTTGTGCTTCTCGACGAGCCCGTCGAGGAGGACAGCCCTATCGTCAACCGCCCCCAGATCTCGCAGAACAACGACCCCGTGGTGATCACCGATAAAACCTACGTCATCGGTGAGGACGGTAAGTCCTCCGAGAACAAGGTGACCAAATTCATCGTTGCCAACCAATACGGTGAGTTCGCGGTCGTTCCCCGTGATGACGGCACGCTGTGTGCGGAAAGCTATTTCGGCTTGCCGCGTGACAGCGCGATGATCGACGCGATGTGCGAGCCGTTGCTGTGCATGGAGGCGGTCACCACCGTTGACGCCGAAGAAGAGGACAGCGCTTACGGCTTTGACTCGCCGACGCTGACGCTGACCGCGGTGTACAGCGACAAGACGATCGAAACCTTTGTGTTCGGTTCGGTCGCTGTCGGTACCGAGGGCTACTATTGCCGCCGTGAAAGTGACACGGAAGGCAATTTGTACATTGTGGAAAAGGCTCTTGTGGAGCAATATCTTGTTGAGGAAAAAGACCTCATCGGCAAAACCCTCATCGCGCCTCCTTCGCCCGATGCGGACGACAAGGAAGGCAAAGCCCAGCTGTTGACCATGGAACTGAGCGGTTCCTTCCGCAAGGAACCCATTCGTATGATCACCGATGTTGACGGCATTTACGGCGAATTGACAACGGTGTCCACCTATGTCATCGAAAAACCGTTTTTGCGTTCGATCGACTCCGATGAGTTTTATCTGGAGGCTTCGGCGATGCTGTCGCTGAAGGCGGCGGGTGTGGCGTGTCCCTACCCGACCGAAGAGGATCTCGCGCGCTACGGTCTCGACAAGGACCCGTATTCCATCGCCAATCTGACCTTTGCGGTCGTGCGCGGCGAATCGACCGATGACGACACCGTGAAGATGAACTATTACAACGAGCGCAAGCACGTCATCGTCCTCGGCGACAAGGACGAAAAGGGCAATTATTATGCGCTTGTCAACTATGAGATGGAGGACGGCACGACAGGCGTGTACAACGCCGTGTATCTGCTGTCTCCCGACAGTGTGCCGTGGGCGGAGATGACCTTCTTCGACCTGACCGACAAAAAGCTGTTCCTCAAGCATATCCGCAATGTCGACAATCTCACCGTCACCCTTGACGGTACCTCCTATGCGTTCGATCTGACGCATCATGAGAATGCGACGAACAACGATGACAAGATCACTGTCACGCACAACGGCGAGAAATTCGGCACCTACGATTTCCGCATTTTGTATGAGCTGATGATCAAGATCCATCGCAGTGCCGAGAAGGATGCGGATTTTGAAAAGAGCGGTGAGCCGAAATATGTGGTGGCACTGTCCTTCAACGACGGCACCGAAGCCTATACCTTCTCGTTCTATGAAATGTCCTCGAGCCGTTATCTGCTCGTGACACAGGATGGTGAAGAGGTCGCCGTGTCCATCAGCGACACCGACGAATTCATTAAGCAGGTCAAACGCTACATCGTCGGCGAAGATGTCCGGACACCGTATTAAGGGCAGTGAAATCGAGCGCGTTGCGCTCGGTGAAATCCGCCCTGCGGTCGGGTGAAATTTGCCCTTCGGGCAAGTGAAATTCGCACTTCGTGCGAGTGAAGGAGTCGCGCTTCACGCGACGGATTGTATGACGACCACCCGCCGTGGGATTTCGGAAAATGTCACATCACCGCACCGACAATGTAGAGACCGTCGTCCTCGACGGTCCGCCAATGTACCTGTCCCGATACGGACCACCGGGGACGGTGGTCCCTACGAATTGTATGGCACAATCCTGCGTCATCGCACCCAGCCTGTCATTGCGAGGGCGGTCACGCCCGTGGCAATCTTTGCGAAAAGATTCTTCGCGGACGCTGAGAATGACCTAAGAATCAACAAAGCACAGATACACACGCTTTCCGTGTATCTGTGCTTTTGACTTTTTCGTCACACAAAACTGCCCGATTTGACAAATCGGATGGATTTTGCTATACTTGTTAATCGGAAATGATTGTTTGTGTATCAAGGTATACTCAAAGGAGATGACCGACATGACTCAATGGTTGAAAAAAGCGGGCGTTCTGCTCGTGGCGTTGACGCTGGTGCTCTCGCTCACAGCGTGCGGCAAAACCGCCGATCCCGCCGACAAGGAGACACCGTCGACAACCACGACAGCGGCGAACGCCGAAACCGCCGACAACATCGTCAAGACGCAGGACAACGCCGATATGCTTGTTTCGGCATTCACCGGCATCGAACGCGACAAAGACAAGGGCTGCTTCTATAATGAGGATAACCTTCCCGATCTCGGTACCGACGGTCTGACCGGCACGCTCAAAGAGGCGTATTATACCACCGACGGCAACATCATCGCGGTGTTTATGGTGGGCAACGGTTCCGACATGACCCATCAGATCTCTGCGTTCGATGCCCGCATCTTCAATGCCGCGGGTGAGACGGTCGCCGAGGAATACTTAAGCGGCTCGACTGTGCAGGTCGAAGCAGACAACTACAGCCAGATCAATGTGATGATCTCGGCGGATCATGTCAAGAAAACGGACGATCCGCTGTCCGATCTCGGTGTGGAGCTGAGCTTTGAAAGTGTCACCGTCAACACCGACAACGTCGGCACCGTGACATCGGTCACCGCCACCCACTATGCCGCCATCACCATCAAGGATCACGGTACCATCACGGTGGCGCTTGATGCCAAAACCGCACCGATCACGGTGGAAAACTTCAAAGCCCTTGCCGACAGCGGCTTTTATGACGGTCTGACCTTCCATCGTATCATGGAGGGCTTCATGATGCAGGGCGGCGACCCCAACGGCAACGGTACGGGCGGCTCTGAAAAGGAAATCAAAGGCGAGTTTGCTTACAACGGTCATGAGAACCCGCTGTCCCATGTGCGCGGCGCGATTTCCATGGCACGTTCCTCCGCTTATGACAGCGGCAGTTCGCAGTTCTTCATCGTTCACGAAGATTCCGTTTTCCTCGACGGACAGTACGCCGCGTTCGGTTATGTCACCGAGGGCATGGACATCGTCGATGCGATCTGCAAGGCGGCTGAGCCGACCGACAACAACGGCTCCATCGCCCGCGACGCACAGCCCGTCATCGAAACCATCGTTGTCACCGAAGCCTAAAACAACCGAAAAGACCCATGTCATTTTCTCATGACATGGGTCTTTTATTGTATCCTTAGATAGAAATAACCCCCCGGCTATGCAGGGGGAGGAAGAAAGCTTTAGCAAGAAAAGGCTTTCCCTCAAGGGGAAGCTTTGTTGCTTATTTTCCGACCGTCACGGTGGCGACAACGGGCAGATGATCGGACAGCTCATCAACGCCGTTTTCATACAGGGTTGTGAAGGTGTGGGGAATGACGTCGCCTTTGAAGAATACGTGGTCGCGTGAGCCGAGTCCGCTGGTGACCTCGCCGCCGAAATCGCCCTTGAGATAGGAGTCCTTGTCGGCAAGCAGTTCGACACCGTCGGCATACTTCGCATCCGTGAAACCGTCACGGGTGTGCAGGCGATAGGCTTTTGAGGTTTCAATCGCGTTGAAGTCGCCGACACACAGCGTCGGCAGGGGGTAGTCCTTGCGCAGGGCGTTGACCATGTCGATGTACGCCGCCGTGTGAAGCAGGCACTCCATCTCCTTGGAATGGGGGTGGGTGTTGGTGACGAGGAAAGACGCGTCGGTGTCGTTTGCCTTGAACACCGCCCACACGACAACGCGGATATCCGAGCGCGGATCCAGATCCTTCACGCCGTGCTCGACAAGCGTGAGCGTATCGGTGTTGTACATCAAAAGCGTCATATAGGGAAGCCCGTCTTCGGTTTTCGTGTTGACCATGGCATAGTTGTCGGGCATCGCGTCCCATTCGTTGTGCCATTTCTGCCCGACCTCCTGAAAGCCGATCACATCGGGCAGCTCGCTTGTCAATGTGTTGACCACACCGTCAATGCGCATATCGGCGGGCGTGCCGCCCCACGGCGGATTGAGAATGTTCCACGACATGATCTTGATGTCGGCGGTGGTGGGGAGCGCGGGAGCGTCGGGCTCGGGAGAGGGGGACGGTGTGTCGCCGCAACCGACCGTCAGCAGTATGCAGAGGATCGCCAGAATACAGAGTGCTTTTTTCATGGGTCATCGCCTCCTTTTGTTTCATTCTATCATGTATATCGCCTGCTGACAAGGGCATACTGAGAATATCGAAAAAGGAGGAATGACGATGGATTGGTTGATGCTTGTCAAGGCGTTTGCGGTGGGTGGAGCGATTTGTGTGATCGGACAACTGCTCATCGAATATACCGCCATCACACCCGCGAGAATACTCGTAACCTTTGTGGTGTCGGGCGTGGTGCTTACCGCGCTTGGGCTTTATCAGCCGCTGGTGGATTATGCAGGGGCGGGAGCGACGGTACCGCTGACGGGCTTTGGGTATTTGCTGGCAACGGGTGTGGAATCGGCGGTGTATACCGACGGTGCGCTCGGTGCGCTGACGGGTGGCATCACCGCGGCGGCAGGCGGAATCGCGGCGGCAATCTTTTTCGGTGCGCTTTGCGGCGCGATTGCGCCGCGAAAGGCAAAAACGTGACTTTACAACGCGCGGGTTTTGTGGTATACTGTCCCTATCTTGTGAAAAAAGGCAGGGATTCTCATGGAAAAGATCCAAATGACCACGCCGCTCGTCGAGATGGACGGCGACGAAATGACCCGCATTCTGTGGCAGGCGATCAAGGACAAACTGATTTTGCCCTATGTTGACCTCAAAAGTGAATATTATGATCTCGGCTTGCCCTATCGCGATGAAACCAACGATCAGGTGACCATCGATGCCGCCAACGCCATCAAAAAGTACGGCGTCGGTGTCAAGTGCGCCACCATCACCCCCAACGCTCAGCGCGTGGAGGAATACAAGCTCAAGGAAATGTGGAAGAGCCCCAACGGCACCATTCGCGCCATGCTCGACGGCACGGTGTTCCGCGCGCCCGTTCTGGTGAAGGGCATCTCTCCGACCGTTTCCACCTGGAAAAAGCCCATCACGCTCGCCCGTCATGCCTACGGTGATATTTATAAAAACACCGAGCTTGCCGCCGATGCCGGCAGCAAGGCGGAGCTGGTCATCACCGCTCCCGACGGCACCGAGACCCGTGCGCTGATCCACGATTTTGCGAAGGGTGCGGGCATTGTGCAGGGCGTCCACAACACCGACGCGTCCATCGCGAGCTTTGCGCACGCCTGCTTCCAGTTTGCGCTGGACACCAAGCAGGACCTGTGGTTCTCCACGAAGGACACCATCTCCAAGACCTATGACCACCGCTTCAAGGATCTCTTCGCGGAGATCTATGAGTCGGATTACAAAGAGAAGTTCGAGGCCGCCGGCATCGAGTTCTTCTACACCCTCATCGACGACGCCGTGGCGCGCGTGATCCGCTCCGAGGGCGGCTTCATCTGGGCGTGCAAGAACTACGACGGCGACGTGATGAGCGACATGGTCGCGACCGCGTTCGGCTCGCTGGCGATGATGACGAGCGTGCTCGTCTCTCCCGACGGCAACTACGAATACGAAGCCGCTCACGGCACCGTCACCCGTCACTATTACCGTCATCTGGCGGGCGGTGAAACGTCCACCAACTCCGTCGCGACCATCTTTGCATGGACGGGCGCTCTGCGTAAGCGCGGCGAGCTGGACAACCTGCCCGAGCTGATGGCGTTTGCCGACAAGCTCGAAAAAGCGACCATCGACACCATCGAGAGCGGCACCATGACCAAAGACCTTGTCGGTCTGTCCACTCTTGAAAACAAGACCCCCGTCAACAGCATGGAATTCCTCGATGCGATTGCCGAGCGTCTGGCGTGATCACCAATAAGAAAGCCCCACCGAAACTCGGTGGGGCTTTTATTTTTTGGGTAAAGCTCTCTTTTCGGGAGAAAACCGCGTCAGCGGGTGAGAGGGCGTTTACTTACCGACGCAGAACCGTGCAAACACTTCCGAAACGACCGTGTCGCTGACGCGTTCGCCCGTCAGCTCCAGCACCGCCGACAGTGCATCGTCAATGCACACGGCGGCGGCATCTTCGGCGAGTCCCGAAGACAGCGCATCGATTGCGGCGACAACACCGTCAAGGCAACGGGAAACGGCGTTTCGCTGACGCTCGTTGCCGAGAATGACGCTGTCGCTCGACAGGGCGGCGATACCCGTCACCGTTTCGACCGCGGCGGCAAGACGATTCACGCCGTCGCCGCTTTTGGCACACAGCCGCACAACAGGCAGGCCGCACTGTGCAAGCTCCGCGGGAATATCGGGGGACAGATCGATTTTGTTGACGATAACGACGGCGGTTTTGCCGTCAAGGGCAGACAAAATTTTGCGGTCTTCCTCGTCAAGCGAGCGCGAGCCGTCAAAAACGGCGAGAAGCAGTGCCGCACTTTCAAGACGTTCCCATGCACGCTTGACACCGAGGCTTTCGACCGTATCGTCGGTGTCGTGCAGTCCCGCCGTATCGGATAGGCGAAGCTGCACATCGCCGAGCAGGACGGTTTCTTCCACAATATCGCGGGTCGTTCCCGCGATATCCGTGACGATGGAGCGTTCACAGCCGCTCAGGAGGTTCATCAGGGTCGATTTGCCGACATTCGGACTGCCGATGATGGCGGTGTCGATGCCTTCGCGAAGCACCCGCCCCGCATCGGCGGTGGACAACAGTGCCGACAGGGTGTCCTTCGCTTCGACAAGCGAGCGGGTCAACTCTTCGACAGGAAGCGGCGGGACATCGTCATCGGGATAGTCGATGTAGGCGGCAATTTGTGCCGAAAGGGAAACAAGCACCGTTTTCACACCGTCAAGACGGCGAAACAGCGCGCCCTCACGGGCAGAAAGCGCGGTTTTCGCGGCAAGCTGTCCTTGTGCGGCGATGAGATCCATCACCGCTTCCGCACCCGACAGATCCATTTTGCCGTTCATGAAAGCGCGGCGGGTAAATTCACCGCTTTGCGCCATCGATGCTCCCGCGTCAAGAACCGCCCGCAGTACGCGTCGCAGGATATAGGTGCCGCCGTGGCAGGACAGCTCAACGGTGTTTTCACCCGTGTAGCTGTGAGGTGCGCGGAACACGAGGGCGACACAGTCGTCAATGTCGCCGTCACGGTCAAACACATGACCGTAAGCCGCCTGATACCCCTCAAGTGCCGACAGCGGACGGTTGCTTGCGGCGCGGAACACCTTGTCGCAGATCTCGACAGCGGTGTCACCCGACACGCGGATCACGCCGAGTCCCGCGGGAGCGAGAGGGGTGGCGATGGCGGCGATAGAATGAGCCATACGATATTACAACTCCTTATGATTCGATGGACGCCGTGGCGGCGGCGTTGAGGGACAGATCCGCGCGGTTGCCCGCGACAAATTCATAATACCCCTGTGCGCCGATCATCGCGGCATTGTCGCCGCACAGCGACAGCGGCGGCATATAGAGCGAAAAGCCTTCCTTGTCACAGGCGACCTGCATCTGACGGCGAAGCTCGCTGTTCGCCGACACACCGCCTGCCATGACGATGGTCGTCATGCCGCATTCCTTGGCGGCGGCGATGGTTTTCTCCACAAGAATGTCTGCGACGGTGAAACGAAGCGACGCGCACAGATCGGCATGGTTGACCTCAAGATCGCGTTGTTTGGCGTTGTGAAGCTGATTGAGTACCGCCGTTTTCAGTCCCGAAAAGCTGAAGTCATAAGGACTGCCCTCCACCTTCGGGTGGGGGAGCTTGAAGCTGTGGGGGTCGCCGTCCTCGGCACGTTTGTCAAGCGCAATACCGCCGGGATAGGGCATGCCCATCGCACGGGCGGCTTTGTCGAAGCATTCGCCCGCCGCATCGTCGCGGGTGCGACCGATGATGGTGAAATCGGTGTAATCGTCACAGCGCACAAGATGCGTGTGACCGCCCGATACCACCAGGCACAAAAACGGCGGTTTCAGATCGGGGTGCGCGAGATAATTCGAGGCGATATGTCCGCGCAGATGATGCACGGCGACAAGCGGCTTGCCGCTTGAAAAGCTCAAGCCCTTCGCAAAATTGACACCGACAAGCAGTGCGCCGATCAGACCGGGATAGGCGGTGACGGCGATGGCGTCAATGCCATCAAGGGTGACATTCGCCTGTGAGAGTGCCTCGCGGCACACACCCGAAATGGCTTCGGCATGACGGCGTGAGGCGATTTCGGGAACAACACCGCCGTAAAGGCGATGCTCTTCGACCTGTGTCGCGACGATACTGGAAAGGATCTCCCGCCCGTCTTTGATGACGGCGGCGGCCGTTTCGTCGCAGGAGGATTCGATGGCTAAGATGTTCATTTATTCTTCCGCCTTTCCGTCGTAATATCGGGAATAGATCGCGGCATCTTCGCTCGGGTGCTGATAAAACCCGGGACGGATACCGTCTTTGACAAATCCATGCTTTTCATACAAGGCGATGGCGGCGTCGTTGCTCACGCGCACTTCGAGCGTGATGCGGGACAATCCCTCGCGCACAGCCACCGCGTCCGCTTCACGCAGAAGCGCATCGGCGATGCCCTTGCGGCGATGAGCGGGGGAGACAGCGATATTCGTCACACTCATCTCACCTGCAACGATATGCGTGCCGAGATAGCCGACCGCCTCGCCGCCCTGTTCGGCGACAAAGAAACGGGCAAGAGGATTGTCAAGCTCCTCGCGGAGTCCCCCTTCGCTCCACGGATCGGCAAAGCAGTCGTTTTCGATGGCGGCAAGTGCTTCAATATGAATCTCGCGCATGGGCACGATGTGCACGGCTTCGGGATCGAGCCACGCTTTGACCGCTTTTTCCAGCACATCGCGGGTCATGCGGTAGTCGGACAGCGAGCCGCCGAACGGATCGGGAACGCCTTTGCCGAGGACGATCACGCGGTCGGGATCGACATCAAACAGCGAGGTGACCGCCACCTTGTGGGAGGGGGTCATCACGCCGATCTCATCTGCCCACGCGACCATCTCGGGGGTGATGAGGCGCGACTTGTGAAAGCCGATGTCGATGCCTCTTTCGCGCATCGCCAGCACCGCGTGCACCGACGCGGCGGCACCCGTCACGGAGAGCCCCGCCGAATCCACTTCGTCGAGCGGGGACTGAAATTCGTTGACAAACCCCTTCGCCATCGGACTGCGGCAGGTGTTGCCCGTACAAACGATCAAACGTCGCATAACGCGACCACTTCCTTTTTACATAATTATTATCAGTATATCATATAACGGCAAAAAGGACAACGGGAAAATGTGAAAATATGCGATTGCCTTTGCACCGACACCTCGGCATCGCACCGACAACGTAGGGGAGGCAAGGTCACTGCAGCCTGTAAACAGGCAACAAGGCTTCCCCTCAAGGGGAAGCCTTGTTCCTCCCTCGGCTATGCCGGGGGTTCTATCTAAAGATACAAAAAGATTCCTCGTTGACGCTCGGAACGACAGAGAAAAAACGGGCATCGGAACTCGCTCTTTTTCTTTTCATCACTATTGAAAAAAACGGAAAAAGATGGTATACTACAGACAACTATGAACTTTTGAAAGGAAGTTGAAACATCATGGCTTACTTGACCGACATTGAAATTGCTCAACAAGCGACGGCGCTCCCCATCAAGGAAATCGCCGCGTCCATCGGACTGACCGAGGAGGATCTCATTCCTTACGGTCATGACAAGGCGAAGGTGCGTCTTTCGGTGCGTGACCGTCTGAAGGATCGCCCCGATGCGAAGCTGATCCTCGTGACGGCGATCTCCCCGACCCCTGCGGGCGAGGGCAAAACCACCACGACCGTCGGTCTCGGTGATGCTCTCCACAAGCTCGGCAAAAAGGTCGTTCTCGCTCTTCGCGAGCCGTCTCTCGGTCCCGTGTTCGGTATCAAAGGCGGTGCCGCAGGCGGCGGTTATGCACAGGTCATTCCCATGGAGGACATCAACCTTCATTTCACCGGCGATATGCACGCCATCGGCGCGGCGAACAACCTGCTTGCCGCGATGCTCGACAACCATATCCATCACGGCAACGCGCTCAACATCGACAGCCGCCGCATCATCTGGAAGCGCTGTGTCGACATGAACGACCGTCAGCTTCGTCAGGTCGTAGACGGTCTGGGCGGTCCTCTCAACGGTGTGCCGCGTGAGGACGGCTACGACATCACGGTGGCGTCCGAAATCATGGCGGTGCTGTGCCTTGCGGGCGATATCCTCGATCTTAAAGAGCGCCTTGCTTCGATCGTGGTTGCCTATGACCGCGACGGTAACCCCGTGACCGCGGGCATGCTCAAGGCACAGGGCGCGATGGCGGCTCTGCTCAAGGACGCCATTCAGCCCAACCTCGTGCAGACGCTCGAGCACACCCCCGTGTTTGTGCACGGCGGCCCGTTTGCGAACATCGCTCATGGCTGTAACAGCGTCACCGCGACCAAGCTCGCGATGAAGCTGGGTGATTATGTCGTGACCGAAGCGGGCTTCGGTGCCGATCTCGGCGCGGAAAAATTCTTCAACATCAAATGCCGTAAAGCGGGTCTTGCCCCGAGTGCGGCGGTCATTGTCGCGACCGTGCGTGCGCTCAAATCTCACGGCGGTGTGGCGAAGGCCGACCTCGGAACGGAAAATCTCGAAGCCCTCGAGCGCGGCATGCCCAACCTTCTCAAGCACATCGAAAACATCACCGATCACTTCGGCATTCCCGCCGTTGTGGCGATCAACCGTTTCCCCACCGACAGTGAAGCGGAGCTGGAGCTCGTGCGCGAAAAATGCAAGGAACTCGGCGTAAACGTGGCGCTCTCCGAAGTGTGGGGCAAAGGCGGCGAAGGCGGCATTGAACTCGCCAATGAGGTCATCGCGCTGTGTGAACAGCCGTCTGAACTGCATCTGACCTATCAAAATGAGCAGACGCTCGAGGAGAAGATCGAAGCGGTCGTCAAGAACATCTACGGCGGTGCGGGCGTTGCGTTCCTGCCTGCGGCGAAGAAAGAGTTGACCCGTCTTGCCGAACTCGGTTACGGCAACCTGCCCGTCTGCATGGCAAAGACGCAGTATTCTTTCTCGGACGATGCTTCGCTCATCTGCCGTCCCGAAGGCTTCACCGTCACCGTGCGCGGCGTGAAGTTGTCGGCGGGTGCGGGCTTTGTCGTGGTGCTGACGGGCAACATGATGACCATGCCCGGTCTTCCCAAGGTGCCTGCTGCCGAAAAGATCGATGTCGACGAAAACGGCAAGATCACCGGCTTGTTCTGATCGATCAGTCTATACCTATACAGGAGGGAACGGTGCATGGAACGTACTTCCGAAGCGCTTCGACGGCGCTTTTTCACCGATACATTACCGCGGGCGATCCACACCGATCCGACCCCGTTTTACGAAGCCTTTGAGGAAAACGAAGAGGCCATGGCGGCGTGGGCAACGTCGCTGTTTGAACAGCTGTGCGAGAAGCAGGGCGAGAGCCTTGAAACGCAGTCCTGTTTTCCCGTCATTGACCCGTATGTTCTCGAGGACACGCCCGACGGATTTTGTGCGCTCGTGACCGTGACGCTGGAGAAAACGGCGACTGCCCCCGAAATGACGGCGGCGATCGTTTTCGGCTCGGCGATGGATCCCCGCGTATTTGCAGGTGTGCCCAAGGCACTTCCCAAGGGAAAAACGCTGGAGATCATCGAATGCAAAGAGAAAACGCAGTGCCCTGTCGGTGTGATGCATCGCGGCTGTGACAACGGTATGCAGTTGTTCGATCCTCCCAATCCGCAAAAGGTGGACAAGGACGCTCCGCTTGATGAGCGTCGTCGCCCCGCGGCATTCATCGACGCGGTGGTGTGTTACTGCATGGAGCACGACTGACAAAGGAGTCTTTTTTCTTGATCAACACGATTATTTTTGATATGGACGGCACGCTGGTGCCGTTTGAACAGGACGAATTTATCAAGCGGTATTTTCAAAAGCTCTGTGAAAAGCTCGTTCCGCTCGGCTATGCTCCCGATGCGGTTGTCAAGGGCGTGTGGAACGGCACCAAGGCAATGCTTCAGAATGACGGCACAGTCACCAACCGCGATCGTTTCTGGGACGGGTTTTCGGCGGTGCTCGGCGAAAACGTGCGACAGACGGAAGCCATGCTCGATGCGTTTTACGGCGAGGATTTTCACGCGGTGAAGGCGGTCATGAGGGGAGAAAGCTGTGCAAAAGCGGTGATCGATACGCTCAAGGCCAAGGGGTACACCGTGGTGCTTGCGACCAATCCGCTGTTCCCCGATGTGGCGCAGTATGCGCGCCTGTCGTGGATGGGACTGACACCCGACGATTTTGTGCACATCACCCACTATCAGAACAGCCGCTTCTGCAAGCCGAATCTGCACTATTATGAAGAGATTCTTTCACTCATCGGCAAAACGCCCGAGGAATGCCTCATGGTCGGCAACAGTGTGTCCGAGGATATGGTGGCGCGCCGGCTCGGCATGGCGGTCTATCTTGTGAATGAATTTACGGAGAATCCCGAGAATGAGGACATCTCTGCGTTTGAGCAAGGCTCGCTTGCGGACTTTTTGAGACGCGCCGAGGCGATGCCGTCGCTGTAAGCCGTCACACAACCGTCACAAAGACGGGTTAGGATATCGTCGAAAGGATGATGCAATGTGAAATGGATGCGTATGCTGGCTGTGATGCTGTGTCTGCTGCTGTGCGGCGCGATGACGGTGAGCGCCACAAAGGATCCCGTGATTGCTGCTTTTGAATTCAGCAACGAAGGCGCTGTCATGGAAACGAACATTGAGCTCAACGGCTACGGTGACAAGGACAAGGGCTATAACTCCACCACCGGTGACGCGGAGCTGTACGCCTCCGTCAACGGCACGAACTACCGCAAGCTGGAGTGGACCAAGGATAACTACAGCGACCGCGGACTGCAACCGGCCATGACCGGCGGCAACAATAACCCGTGGGGTGAGACCGCTTGGTTTGAGGTGCAGGTGTCCACACGCGGCTATGACAACCTTGCGTTTTCCGCTGAGCTCGGCGGCACCAAAAAAGGCCCGCGTGACTATCAGTTGCAATACAGTCTCGACGGCAAGACCTTTGCCAATGTCGGCAATGTTGTGAGCCTTTCGGACAATAAGATCCTCGAAAAGCTGTTCGACGGCGTGGCCCTTCCCGCTGATGCGGCAAACGCCGAGATGCTGTATATCCGTATGACAGTTGCTTCCGATCAGACGATCGGCGGCGCGGTAACGCTCAACGGATCGACGGGCGGCGATGCTGTTGTCAACAACATTGTGATCATCGGTTCGACCGTCGGTGAAACGACGACCGACGATACGCAGACGGGCGGCAACAACACCGTGCTGTTTATCGTCATCGGTGCTGTGGCACTCGCGCTCGTGATCGCGGTCGTGGTGATCGTGTTGCTGGTGAAAAAGAAGTCAAAAGAATAAATGCGTCCATAACCGCGGGAGTGATCCTGCGGTTATTTTTTCAAAAGCCCAAAATCTTCATGACATACCGCTGAAGTTGTGGTATAATACAACCAAGACCGATGAAAGGAAGAGAAATGATGGCAAAACTACTGGTTGTTGTGGATATGCAAAAGGATTTTGTCGACGGTGCGCTCGGCACAAAGGAAGCCGTCGCGATCGTTGACAACGTGGTCGAAAAGATCGCTTCGTTTGACGGCGATATCATCGCGACCTTTGACACCCATTTTGACAATTATATGGACACCGCCGAAGGCAAAAAGCTTCCCGTCCCGCACTGCATCAAAGGCACGGACGGCTGGAAGCTGGACGCCCGTGTGCAGGCGGCGCTTGACAAGCGACAGTATGACACAATTGAAAAGCTTACCTTCGGCTCGGTCGATCTTCCGCGCATCGTCGGCGAGCGATATGACCCCGCCGATCTTGAGGTGGAACTGATCGGGTTGTGCACCGACATTTGTGTGGTATCGAACGCGCTGCTCCTCAAAGCGAGCTTCCCCGAAATGCCCATCTGTGTCGATGCCGCGTGCTGTGCGGGCGTAACCCCCGACACCCACGCCGCCGCTCTCACGACCATGACCATGTGTCAGATCACCGTGAAAGAAGCCTGAACGAAACAACCGAAATAAAGGAGGAATTCCGATGTTCGGATTCTTCAAAAAGAAACAACCGACACCGCCCGAAAAGCCGTCACAAGCCGAAGACACTCCCGTGCAGGAAACGCCCGCCGAGTGTTTGTCTCGCGAAGCTCCCGACAAAGCATTTTTCGCCAAGGACCCCTATGCCGTGTCGATCAAGCGCGTGGGCGTGAAGTTTTTGCGGGATAACCACGGTGTCTTTGAAGCGGAGCACGTGCTGAATCTGATGGACGGTGTGTTTGAGACGGGAACGGTGCGCTCGCAGATGGAACGAACGACCTGGCGTCAGGCAAAAGATCTGATGACGGGTGCGGATACCGCGCAGGCGGACCGCGCGAAAAATCTGGCGGTTGCCGAAACCGCCATGCGTGTGGACGACGTGCTGAAAACGGTGTCCGATGACACCCTCAAAGAGTGCGTTAGCTCCACTCGTGATGTTGAAGCGCTCATCAAGGCCTATATTGCCATTGATTTCGGTGCGTTCCCGCTGAAAGAAGAGGCGTGCGTCAATCTGCGCTATGTTGAAAACCTCATTCTTGACGAACTGCGCCACCGCGGTGTGGTGGTGAAAGGACCGTTTGAACATCTGCAGGAGCAGTTGCACGCCGCCGTAAAAAACAACGCCGACGAAGCGACCGTCACCGACATGAGCAAAACGCTTTTTTCGATGCTTATCAATGCCGAGCGGTTGTATGTGGCGACGGATATGGATTTTAATCACCGTTTTCCGCACATCACCTACGACGGACGTGCGGAAGTGTTCACCAAGCGCGAGCTTGCCGAGAGATTTGCCGGGTATTGCCAAAAGGAACAGCTTGGTCATGCAGGCGTGCGCGAACTTGCCAAAGAGGAGATCGCGCCGTTCTTTGATGAACTGTGGGCAATGGGCATTCAGGCGTTCCGTGTCGACAACGGTTATCTGCCCATTGACATACCGCTTGCGAAGGTGATGACACCGAAGACGGCGCCCTTCCTTGATGACGGACACCGCGAAACGCGCGGTTGTCTTTTGCGCGAACTGCAGTACGGCTATCGCATTCAGAAATCGTCGCTTGATGACAAGCAAAAGGAACAAACATTCAAAGGGCATATGCTCACCATGCGGTTCAACGCCTACCGCCTGCTCGGACGCGGACTGCTGTACGCCCTGCTTCCGACGAGCGGCAAGTCCGCCGTTACCTATTACACTCACGCCGCTCTTGTGAAAGCCAAAGCGGATCTCGAGGAGAACGGACTCACCACCAAGGCGTTGCTTGCCGAAGGGGACGATGCCTATGCCGTGCACGAGGGACCGGCAAGACTGCGGGTGGTACAGCTTCCCGGCGAAGCCCCCGAGAAGGGACTGGTGTGTGTCTTCACCGATTATGCCGCCGCCGTGTCCGCGCGGGATCGTTTCCGTGAGCAGGGTGCCGAGGACATGATCGCGGTGCTGACGTGGGACGAAATCGAGAGCGCCGCACAGCAGTGCGCGGGCGTGATGATCGACCTGCCCACCTACGGTCGACAGCTCAAAAAAGCGGAATTTGCCGATGTGAAAAAATGTCGTGCGTTTGATAAGCCCATCGTGATGCAATTCAAGAACGCCGATGAAACCGAATGAAAGAAGGACGTAATGATGTTTCATGCAGAACAAGTCAAAAACGAATGTGTACAGTGGATCCGTGATTTCTTTGAGAAAAACGGCAAGGATTGCAACGCCGTTTTGGGTATCTCCGGCGGCAAGGACAGCTCCGTTGCGGCGGCGCTGTGTGTCGAAGCGCTCGGCAAGGATCGTGTGATCGGCGTGCTGATGCCGTGCGGCGAACAGCACGATATCGACATGGCGCACCTGCTGTGCGATCATCTCGGCATTCGCCGGTATGTTGTCAACATCAAGGACGCGATCGACGGTCTGATGGCGGCATTTCCCGATGACCTTCCCGCCTCAAATATGACGGTCGTGAATCTGCCGCCCCGTATTCGTATGTCCACGCTCTATGCCGTGTCCCAAAGTGTCAACGGTCGCGTGGTCAACACCTGTAACCTGTCGGAAGACTGGGTCGGCTATTCCACTCGTTACGGCGATTCGGTTGGCGATTTTTCGCCGATGTCCAAGCTGACCGTGACCGAAGTAAAGGAGATCGGACGGTTGCTCGGACTGCCGTCTGTGCTTGTCGATAAAGTCCCGATCGACGGTCTGTGCGGCAAGACGGACGAAGAAAACCTCGGCTTCACCTACGCTGAGCTTGACCGCTATATCCGCGACGGCGTGATCGATGACCCCGACAAGAAAGCCCTCATCGACCGCAAACACAACATGAACCTGTTCAAGCTGGAACTGATGCCGATCTTTGATCCGCAAATTCCCGTCAAAGCCGAATAACAAAACCAAAAAACGCTCCGACGGCTGTCGGAGCGTTTTTTATATTACCGTTTGACGATCTCGGCGCGGAGCATCTGACAGCCGTGAGCGGGGAGCGACACGCGATAGATCTCCTTGAACACGCCGAGGTCTTTCTTCTCCCAGATGTCATACAGTCTGAGTCCGTAGCCTTCGGTGGGAATACCCATGTCGAAGAACTTGACCGAGCCGTTGCACACATCGTCATAGAAGTTGAAAAAGCCGAGCGCATAGCTGCCGTCGGACAGCGGTTTGAACATGCGAATGACCGTTTCGGGAACGTCGTCCCATTCCTTCGACCAATAGGGGGTGCGCACCTCGGGATCCTGATTGATGGCGAGGATATCCTTGTTCATGAGGATCGCTTTGGTTTCGTCGTTCATGTCGCGGATATCACAGCCGATCATCAACGGCGAGTTCATCATCGCCCACAGCGAAAAATGCGTTTTGTATTCCTCGGTGGTGCAACCGCCCGAGACGGCGATGGTGTTGTTGTGGCTTCTGCCGTACATGCCGACGACCAGCATATCGAGGTCATTGAAGCAGTAGGGGGCGGTGTATTTGATCTCGTCGAGTTGCCGTGTGACGATATCCTTGATGGACTGCCAGCTGTCGTTGATATCGCTGCCCGAACGGAACATCTGCGCACCGCTCGAACGGATCCAGTCGGTGGTGTTGTCGTGTCCCCAGTTGCATGCGGAGAACAGAATATCGCGTCCGCAGTTGCGAAGCGCCATCGCCATGCGGCGATACAGTGTCGGGCCGTCGGCGTATTTCGGCTTGTTGCAGTAGTCGTACTTGAGGTAGTCAACGCCCCATTCGGCGAAAGTTTCGGCGTCGACAAATTCATGATCGAAGCTGCCGGGGTAATCGGCGCAGGTGCGAATACCCGCGCAGGAATAGATGCCGAATTTCAGTCCCTTTGCGTGGATATAGTCGGCAAGCGCTTTGATGCCGCTCGGGAATTTTTCGGGGTCGGCGACCATGCGCCCGTTTTCGTCGCGGTCGCGCATCGCCCAGCAATCGTCGATGACGATGTATTCGTAGCCGGCGTCTTTGAGACCGGTTTCCACCATCGCATCGGCGGCTTCGCGGATAAGCTGTTCATCGATGGCGTGGCTGAAGGTGTTCCAGGAGTTCCACCCGAGAGGCGGCTTTGCGGCAAGGGCCATTGATAATCATCTGCCTTTCATAAAAAAGCGCAAGCTGTCCTGTCGCCCTGCGACAGGACAGCTTCGTTTTGTCAGTTATCGGGGGTTTTCGGAAACAGAGCGCAAATGCCTGTTTTCTTTAAATACGCGATGTATTTTTCGATTTCCTCGCGGGTGGTGTTGGCGTACCACGCCAGACAATCGATGCAGAAGTACTCCGATGCACCGCGGGAGATCATTTTTTTGTGAATGCGGATATCGTCGAGGGTGAGCACCGCATCGCATCGCTTGCAATGGTATTCCTCGCTCATAATTTCACGATCTTGGCACGAAGCATCTGACAGCCGTGAGCGGGAAGCGTTACACTGTATTTGCAGGTGAACACGCCGAGGTCTTTCTTCTCCCAGATGTCGTACAGCTGCAGACCGTAGCCGCGGGTGGGAAGACCCATGTCCGAAAATTCGACATGACCGCCGCAGTTGTCGTCGTAGAAGTTGAAGAAGCCGAGCGCATAATCGCCGTTTTCAAGCGGCTTGAACATATGAATAACGGTGTTCGGCTCGTTTTCCCATTCTTTATGCCAGCAGGGGGTGCGGCCCTCGGGATCCTGGTTGATGGCAAGGATATCCTTGTTCGTGAGGATCTCCTTCGTCTCGTCGGTCATGTTGCGAATGTCACAGCCGATCATCAGCGGCGAGTTCATCATCGCCCACAGCGAGAAGTGCGTTTTGTATTCCTCGGTGGTGCAACCGCCCTTGGCGATGTAGGAATTGTGGCTGTTGCCGTACATGCCGACAACCAGCATATCCATATCGTTATAGCAATAGGGGCCCGCGAATTTTTGTTTGTCAAGCTGGGAGTTGGCGATGTCCTTGATGGATTGCCAGCTGTCAACGATGTCGCCCGTCGAACGGTACATATGCGCACCCGTCGAGCGGATCCAGTCGGTGGTGTTGTCGTTGCCCCAGTTGCAGGCGGAAAGGAGAATGTCGCGGCCGCTGTTGCGAAGCGCCATCGCCATGCGGCGATACAACGTCGGGCCGTGAGCGGAACGCGGTTTGAAGCAATAGTCAAGCTTGAGGTAGTCGATGCCCCACTCGGCGAAGGTTTCGGCATCGATAAATTCATAGTCAAAGCTTCCGGGGTAGTCGGCGCAGGTACGGGTGCCGACGCAGGAATACATGCCGAATTTGAGACCCTTGGAGTGGACATAGTCCGCCAGCGCCTTCATGCCGCTGGGGAATTTTTCGGGATCGGCGACCATGCGACCGTTTTCATCGCGCTCGCGCTTTGCCCAGCAATCGTCGATGACGATGTATTCGTAGCCCGCGTCTTTCAGACCCGAGTCGACCATCGCGTCGGCGGCTTCTTTGATAAGAGCTTCGTTGATGTCGTGGCTGAAGGTGTTCCAGGAGTTCCAGCCAAGAGGTGGTTTTGCGGCCATTGCCATAGTTCATTTCATCCTTTCGTTTTCGGAAATAAAAGCACCTTCATTGTATATGTTTTATAACAAGATGTCAATAAAGATTTATTTGTTTTTGCATAAGAAAATTGACTTTTTCCACCGCTTGCGATATACTGTGTTTCACCGTTTTTGCAACGGTTTCATAGATATGGTATATATACTTCTTTATAAAGAGGTGCTCGATATGGAAACAAGGCAACGTCCGCTTCTCGGCCGAGCGGCGATTCTGGCGGCGGCACTCATCTGGGGCGGATCCTTTGTCGGAATGAAAACGCTCACGGATGTTCTCCCGACGCAATACCTGCTTGCGATCCGATTCACACTGGCAACGCTCATCATGGCGGTCGCGTTACTGCCGCGGCTCAAAAAGCTCAACCGTTCATATTTGTGGCGCGGCGGTGTGATCGGACTGTGCCTGTTCGGGGCGTACAGCTTTCAGACCTACGGGCTGGAAACGACGACGCCCGGCAAAAACGCTTTCCTGACAGCGATCTACTGCGTACTTGTGCCGTTTCTGTACTGGGTCGTTGACAAGAAGCGCCCTGATCGTTACAATGTGACCGCCGCGTTGATGACACTCGTCGGCATCGGACTGGTATCGCTTGACGGAGATCTCTCGATGGGATGGGGAGAATTCTTCACCATTATCGGCGGCGTGTTCTTTGCCATGCATATGGTCGCGATCACCAAATGCGGTGAGGGGCATGATCCGCTGCTTATCACGATGTTGCAGTTTGCGGGGGTTGCCGTTTGTTCGTGGGTGACGGCACTGCTGTGTGAACAGCCGCCGTCACTGTCGGCGTTCACTCCCGAAGCGATCGGGGCGATGACCTATCTGGTGGTGTGTGCCACCTGCCTGACATTGTCGTTCCAGACGTTCGGACAACAGCATACCCCTCCTGCGGCGGCGGCAATCCTGTTGTCGCTCGAATCGGTGTTCGGTGTGCTCATTTCGGTGATTGCGGGAGAGCGTCCGAGCGCGACGGTCTACCTTGGCTTTGCGGTGATCTTTGCCGCTGTATTACTGTCGGAGACCAAGCTGTCGTTCCTGAAATCGCGCACTTGACCACCACATTTTGTGGCCCAAAAACGGCCAAAATACAACGAAAAATTTTTTCAAAAAAAACTTTAGAAAAAGTGTTGACAAAAGGGAAAAGTCGTGATATTATATCAAAGCTGTCTCGCGAGAGACCGCGCAGGTCTTTGAAAATTAAACAATACAAGCAAAAGAAACGAAACAAACCAACCCGTTAAATTTTATGGCAGCAGGGCCAAGCCTGCCGCGTGGGTGAGAGACCACAAACGGACAATAAGTTGGAAAGCCAACGAATGTCGATGAGTTTTTCAAAAACTCTAAGTTTGGTTTGAACGACCGAAAGGTCGTTTAGATACAATTTTTAGAGAG
>JAZUOG010000003.1:0-33618 GCA_045604545.1 Acutalibacteraceae bacterium
AAAATAAAAAGACGGCAGATTTCTCTACCGTCTTTTCTTCTTATGGAGGCGCCAACCAGATTTGAACTGGTGAATAAAGGTTTTGCAGACCTCTGCCTTACCACTTGGCTATGGCGCCGAATATGTTTTTGTTAAAAAGACGCTTAAAAGAGGATTCCTTTAAGCGTCCCTTTTTTTGTGGAGCGGGTTACGAGGCTCGAACTCGCTACCTCCACCTTGGCAAGGTGGCGCTCTACCAGATGAGCTAAAGCCGCAAAAATGGTGCCTCCGATCGGAATCGAACCAATGACACGGGGATTTTCAGTCCCCTGCTCTACCAACTGAGCTACAGAGGCAAATGTGGCGACCCGGAACGGGCTCGAACCGTCGACCTCTAGCGTGACAGGCTAGCGTTCTAACCAGCTGAACTACCGGGCCACATGAAAAGCAAAATAGTGGTGGGAACAACAGGGCTCGAACCTGTGACCCCCTGCTTGTAAGGCAGGTGCTCTCCCAGCTGAGCTATGCTCCCGAAGGTGTCGCGTTTCTTGCGACGCTCTATATGATACTACATCCTTTTCAAAATGTCAACACTTATTTTCAAAAAATTATAAATTTTTTTCGATAAGCGCGTTGATGTCGTTTTCATCGAAGCGGTACACCGCGTCGCAGAACTGACAGGTGGTTTCCACAAGACCGTTCTCGTCAGGAAGGGAGCGAAGCTCCTCGGGCTTCAGTGTCGACAGCGCGCGTTCCACGCGCTCTCTCGAGCAGGTGCAACGATAGGTCGGCTCATATTCGTCAAGAATATCGAACTCAAATCCATCGAGCGCCTTTTTGACGATCTCCTCGGGTGTCAGTCCATCGTGAAGCATGGTCGTCATCGGCGGTAGGGCGGCGATGTTCTTTTCGATCTGATCGATCACCGACTCGGGACAGAAGGGAAGAAGCTGCAACAGCAGTCCGCCTGCCGCGCTGACCGTCAGGTCGGGATTGACAAGCACGCCGAGCGCACACACGGTGGGTGTTTGCTCGCTTTGGGCATAATAGGTCGTGATATCCTCCGCGATCTCGCCCGTGACAAGCGGCACACAGCCGACATACGGCTCTTGACCGCCTGTATCTCTTAATACATATAAGAAGCCGTCCGTTCCGAGCGCACCGCTGACATCCAGCTTGCCGTTTGCTTTAAGCGGAATCTCCACAACCGGCTGTTCGGCGTAACCGCGAACGTAGCCTTCACTGTCGGACACCGCGGTGACAACGCCCGCAGGGCCGCTGCCGTTGATTTTGAGCGTGACGGTATCGTCGCGTCCCTTGAGCATGACGCCCATCATCGATGCACCTGTCAGCAAACGCCCCAGTGCCGCCGTTACCACGGCGGAGGATTGGTGGATCTGCTCGGCGCGGGCGACGATGTCGGTGGAATCCAGTACCATTGCCATCACAGTGGCATCGGTCGTTAAACAGCGAATGAGTTTACCCATGGTGATATATTACGCTCCAGTCGTTGAAATTATGCCGAATAGTCTTCGGCGGGGCGGGTGTTTTGTGCGACAAGCACCCACCGTTCGTTGTCCTCTTCTGCGGGGGACAGCGTCAGGTCTTCACAAGCGGCAATCAGTGAAAAACCGGCGGCTTCCAACAGCTTTTTCCAGGTCTTCATCGTGTAAGCGCGTTCGGTCACGGTGTCGCTCGTGCGCGTGTAACGCCCGTCCTCGTCTTCTTCAAAGAAATCGAGGAACATGTGCACTGTGCAGGTGCGCTCGACAAATTCGTTCTGCCACACACACATCGCGCCGTCGTCTTCAAATACAAAGACATTGTCGGCGAGGATCTCTTTGTGCTTGAACGGCGTGTTGACGTCGAACACAAGAAGCCCCTGCGGTGCGATAAACAGCCGCAAGCGGTCAAGTGTCGCGGCGATATCCTTGGTGCTTGTCAGATGGTTGAAGCTGTCAAGGGTGCACACGGCACCGTCGACAACGTCGTAAAGATCCAGCTCCCGCATATCCTGACACAGCAAGAGCGCGTCGGGACATTTCTCTCGTGCCGCAGACAGCATATCTTCAGAACCGTCAACCCCGGTCATGTCGATGCCGCGCTCACAAAGGGCGGCGGTCAGACTGCCGCTGCCGCAAGCAAGATCGAGCAGGGAAGAGGGGGAGTGACCGTGTGCGTCGAATACCGACAGCAGATAGTCCGCCCGTTCTTCATAATCCGTGGTCATAAAGCGGTCGTAGTAATCCGCCAGTGCGTGATAACCGCTCATTCCTGATCCTCGAAATAGGGCAGGGTCACATTGTTCTCTTTGAGGCGTCCGAACACCATGTCATACGCATCACAGCCGTAGATCAGCGAGCGGTTCACGCGGCTGATGGTGGCGGTGGAGGCACCGGTGGCGGGGACGATGTCGCTGTACACGCGCTTGTCGCTGAGCATTTTGGCGACGACAATGCGCTGGGACAGTGCCTTGATCTCGGAAACCGTACACAGGTCCTCGAAGAACTGATAGCACTCCTCGATGGATTTCAGTTGCAGGATCGCTTCAAACAAAAAGTCCGCGTTGGCGTCCTTGATTTTGGAATTCATAGACGACACTCCTTTGTCAAAATATTCATACTCTAAAATTTTACCACACTACACCGCGAAAGTAAAGCGTTTTTTGGAAAAATATTTTTTCGAACACATCTTGCCATGATACAACAATCATGATATAATACAGTAAATAGTATTGTGTTGATCTTACTACCTGTTTTTGGGAGGAATGAACTATGGCGAAAAGATTCTGCGCGGTTCTGTTGGCGGCGGCGATGCTTGTGACGATGCTGGCAGCAGGTGTGACGATTGCTCGTGCGGCGGTGAATGAGATCGAATTTACTGTCGGGGACGTGACCGCGGAAAAGGGCGATGTTGTGGAAATCCCTGTTTCTGTTTCCGAAAACAGCCACATTGTCAATATGGACATCTATGTGGAGTTTGATCCTGCACAGCTCGCCATTGACAAATCGTTTTACGAAACGGCCGACGATCCTGACTCCGCAGGTGGCTATGCTGTCAACACGGAGATTCTCAAGGGCGGTTGGATGTATCTCGGCAACGAGGTAGAGGACGGCTGTTTCCGCTTTGTGGCGGCAACGGGTGGATCGGGTATTACCGCGGGCGGCGAGTTGATCCGTCTGGCGTTTGAGGTTCTCACCGATGAAGCGGAGAAGATCGCGGTTACCGTGAGAGTCGATCCCTGCGTGGTCAATACCGGCGACGGTGATGAGGAATGGCCTTGTCACGCGGTCAACGGCGGCGTGACCGTGACGACCTATGAGATGGGCGACTACGATCAGAGCGGCGTTGTCAATATGCGCGACATCATGCAGCTGTATAAAGCGGTTTCGGAAGGTAATGACATGACCGACTACCAGTTTACCGTCTCCGACTACGACGGCAACGGCGTTGTCAATATGCGCGACGTTATGAAGATCTATCAGATCGTTTCCGGTGCTGCTTAAAATCAGTATATATATAATACAATAATAAGAAAACGCCTCGTGATCCGTGCGATTACGGGGCGTTTTTGCTGAAAATAAAAAAAATCAAAAAATTTGAAGAAAACACTTGACCTGTGGTAACAGTTGTGTTATACTTGGAATACCTCAAAAGGGGCTTATTTTTTTGCGCAAATTTTTGCGTTGCTCCGATGAGGGAGGCTTATTAATATCCGAAACATGGAGGTGCCGTTATGAGAGTGAAAATCACTATGGCTTGTACGGAATGCAAGCAGCGCAACTACAACACGATGAAAAACAAGAAGAACGATCCGGACAGACTGGAAATGAACAAGTATTGCCGTTTCTGCAAGAAGCATACCGTTCATAGAGAGACGAAGTAAGTTGCCGATCATTCGAGTTGAAAAAGAAAGGAAGGGTCTCGATGGCTGACGAAAAAATCGTGAGCAAGACGGATGCTGACAAAAAGTCTGCAAAGTCTGACAAGAGCAAAAAACCCGGTATTTTCCGTCGAATCGGCAAGTATTTCCGTGACACCAAGAGCGAGTTTAGCAAGATTGTGTGGCCGACGCTTCCGAGCGTTGTGCGCAACACCCTTGTGACACTGGCGGTGTGTGCGGTTCTCGGCGCGATCATTTTTGTTGTTGACTTCGGTCTGGGCGCTCTGCTTGACTGGGTGATCTCGTTGAAAGACACCGGAGCACAGGGCTAATCTTCTGCGATAGAATTTCAAGGAGGGTTGGACAGATGGAAGAAGCAAAATGGTATGTAGTTCACACATACCCGGGTTACGAAAACAAGGTTGCTACCAACCTGGAAACCATCGTTGAAAACCGAAATCTTCACGACTGGATCCGTGAGATCCGCGTGCCGACGGAGACGGTGGTTGAAATCAAGGACAACAAAAAACGCGAAGTCGAACGCAAGCTGTTTCCCGGCTATGTGCTGGTGAAAATGGTGATGAGCGATGATTCGTGGTTCATCGTGCGCAATACGCGCGGATGCACCGGCTTTGTTGGTCCGAACGGCAAACCCGTCCCCCTGACAGAGGAAGAGGTCGCCGCTCTCGGCGTTGAGAAACACGAGATCGAGATCGACTATGCTGTGGGAGATATGGTTCGCATCATCGACGGTCCGCTCGAAAACTTCACCGGTCGCGTGGAGGAAATCGAACTGGACAAGGAAAAGGTCAAGGTCACGATCTCGATGTTCGGCCGCGAAACGGTCGTCGAGTTCGAACCCGATCAAGTCGCGCTGCTCGACGATTAAGCAGCAACATTACATTCGAAAGTTATACACACCGCTTGGTTGTGTATTTCCCGTGTGCCGGACACTTTTCCGGCTGTGGGAGGAACGGTCGGCCGCGAGAGCGGCAACGCTAAGCTGTTCCGCCATTGACCACGAATTTTGGAGGTGCAAGTTAAAATGGCTCAGAAAATTACCGGTTACATTAAACTGCAGATTCCCGCTGGCAAAGCGACTCCGGCGCCCCCCGTCGGCCCGGCTCTCGGTCAGCACGGTGTCAACATCATGCAGTTCACGAAGGAATTCAACGAGCGCACGAAGAACGATGTCGGTCTGGTTATCCCTGTCGTCATCACCGTGTACGCTGATCGTTCCTTCTCGTTCATCACCAAGACTCCCCCTGCGGCTGTCCTGATCAAAAAGGCCTGCGGCATCGATAAGGCGTCGGGTGTTCCGAACAAGACCAAGGTCGCCAAGATCACGACCGAGCAAGTGAAGAAAATCGCTGAGACGAAGATGCCTGATCTCAACGCCGCCAGCATTGAAGCCGCTATGAGCATGGTTGCGGGTACTGCGCGCAGCATGGGCATTGAAGTTGTCGACTGATTTTTTCGGGTGGGAGGAACTCCTCGACATTCCGATTAACCACTCAGCCGCACCCGTTATTACGGTAGTTGCGGACACTCAATAGGGAGGAACACACTATATGAAACATGGTAAGAAATATGTTGACAGCGCAAAGCTCGTCGACTCCACCAATCTTTATGATATCCCCGAAGCACTTGACCTTGCGGTGAAGACCGGCAAGGCTAAGTTTGACGAGACTGTCGAAGTTCACGTCCGTCTGGGTGTTGACGGCCGTCACGCTGACCAGCAGGTCCGCGGCGCGATCGTTCTGCCCCACGGTACCGGCAAGCAAGTCCGCGTCCTCGTGTTCGCGAAGGGCGACAAGGCTACCGCCGCTACCGAAGCCGGTGCCGAGTTCGTCGGTGATGACGATCTGATCGCGAAGATCAACGGCGGCTGGATGGATTTTGACGTTGTTATCGCCAGCCCCGACATGATGGGCGTTGTCGGTCGTCTCGGTAAGGTCCTCGGCCCGCGTGGCTTGATGCCCAACCCGAAGGCCGGTACCGTTACCCCCGATGTCGCTAAGGCTGTGACCGAAGCGAAAGCCGGTAAGATCGAGTATCGTCTCGACAAGACCAACATCATTCACTGCCCGATCGGCAAGGTTTCCTTTGGCGTTGAGAAACTCCAGGAGAACTTCGACGCCCTGCTCGGCGCGATCGTTCGTGCGAAACCCGCCGCTGCGAAGGGTCAGTACATTCGCTCCTGCACCGTCGCTTCCACGATGGGCCCCGGCGTGAAGATCAACCCCAACAAGGTTGGCTGATGTATTAAAGATTTTACAGAAAATGTAAAATAGCGCTTGCAAAGCGCAGAAAACTGTGATATAATCCATATTGCTGTTTTCCACAGACAGTAGGTGTGCCGTTTTTCGGTGCTGAAAGACAAGATTGTCGCCTACCGAGGGACGGCACGGAAATGTCATTACCCGACACGATGGTGTTGTGTGATATTCTGTCGTCGCTGATGCCCTCTCTGTGAAAGCAGAGAGGGCTTTTTTTGCCATTGACATTGCAATACGGGAGGTGAAAATGAATATGGCAAGCGAACTCATTTTGAAGCAAAAACAGGAACTCGTTGAAAACCTCACCGACAAGCTGAAGAACGCTGTGGCTGGTGTTGTTGTTGACTACAAGGGCATCACCGTGGAGGACGATACGAAGCTCCGTCGTGAACTGCGCGAAGCGGGCATCGAGTACTTCGTTGTGAAGAACACCATGCTCCGTCGTGCTGCTGAAAACGTTGGTCTCTCCGAGCTGAACGGTGTCCTTGAGGGCTCCACGGCTATCGCTCTGAGCAACGAAGATCACACCGCTGCTGCTCGCATTCTCACGAAGTATGCCGAGACCAGCAAAACCTTCGCCGTGAAGGCGGGCTTCCTCGATGGCGAAGTCATCGATGCCGCTAAGGTTGAAGAGCTCGGTAAGATCCCGCCCAAAGACATCATGGTCGCGATCACTCTGGGCACCCTGCTTGCGCCGATTTCCGGTCTTGCTCGCGTCCTGAACGCGATCGCCGAGAAACAAGGCGAGTAATCTTGTGTATCCCCGCTATAAGCGGTTGCCGTGTTCCTTTACGGCACAAACAAATTTAAAAATCCTAATACGGAGGTAATTTATCATGTCTGAGAAAATCACTCAAATCATTGAAGAAGTCAAAGCTATGACCGTTCTCGAGCTTTCTGAGCTCGTCAAGGCTCTCGAAGAGGAGTTCGGCGTTTCCGCTGCTGCTCCCGTGGCTGTTGCTGCTGCTCCCGGCGCTGCTGCTGCTGCTGAAGAGAAGACCGAGTTCGACGTTGTCCTGACCGATGTCGGTGCCAACAAGATCGCTGTCATCAAGGTTATCCGTGAGGTTACCGGTCTGGGTCTGAAGGAAGCGAAGGAAATCGCTGACAACGCTCCCAAGACGCTGAAGGAAGCCATCTCCAAGGACGACGCTGAGGCTATGAAGGCGAAGCTTGAAGAAGCCGGCGCGAAGGTTGAACTCAAATAATTTTGATTCAATGACCAAAACCGCCCTGCCCGGGGGCCGGGCGGGGTTAATCTTTTTCCTTTTTCACAAACTGATGGTAGAAACGTTGGGTTGTTGAAAGGAAGATAGGTATGACAAAGAATAAAAAGCCGAAACGCTATCGCACCAAGACGGAAGCGGTGCTGTATTTTCTGGTGATCGTGACGATCATTCGTCAATTCATGCTTCACAGCTATTTCAATGTATTCCTCGGCGTGCTGACGCTCGTGTTGTTTTCGATTCCGAAAATCATCGAAAAACGACTGGGAGTGAATATCCCCGTTTTACTCGAGACGATTATCCTGCTCTTTATTTTTTCGGCAGAAATCCTCGGCGAGATCAACGCCTTTTATTTGAAAATACCGATCTGGGACACCCTTCTTCATACGCTCAACGGTTTTTTGATGGCGGCAGTTGGGTTTTCACTCATCGACATTTTTAATCGCAGCGAACGTTTCTCGTTGAAAATGTCGCCGTTCTTCGTGGCATTCACCGCGTTTTGTTTTTCGATGACAACCGGGGTGTTGTGGGAATTTTTTGAATTCGGAATGGATTCTCTTTTCGGCTTTGACACACAGGACGACTGGGTGATCCATGCCATCAATTCTGTGACACTGAATCCCGCCGGTGTCAACGAAGCCGTGCATATTCCGATCGAGTCGGTGGTTGTCAACGGTGTGGAATGGGGTGCCTATATCGACATCGGCTTGATCGATACGATGAAGGACTTGATCGTCAATTTCATCGGTGCCATCGTGTTTTCTGTCTTTGGCATTATCTATTTGAAACATCGCGGGAAAAGCAAAATCGCCGCCGCCTTGATCCCGACGCTCAAAGAAGAGGAATCGGCATAAAAAAAGCCTTCTGTTCGATTGAACAGAAGGCTTTTGTGTTTGTGTAATTACAGACCGGTCGAATAGTTGGGAGCTTCCTTGGTGATGCTGATATCGTGGGGATGGCTCTCTTTGAGACCGGCACCGGTGATGCGGATAAACTGTCCGTTTGCCTGCAGAGTGGGAATGTCGGGGCTTCCGCAGTATCCCATACCGGCGCGCAGACCGCCGATCATTTGGTACACGGTGTCTGCAAGCGGTCCCTTGTAGGGCACACGACCCTCAACACCTTCGGGAACGGGCTTCTTGTTGCTTTCCTGGAAATAGCGGTCCTTCGAACCTTTTTCCATGGCGGCAAGACTACCCATGCCGCGGTACACCTTGAACTGGCGACCTTGGTAGATTTCGGTCGCACCGGGAGATTCCGCACAGCCCGCCACAAGCGAACCGATCATACAAACGCTGGCACCGGCGGCGATCGCTTTAACGAAGTCGCCCGAATACTTGATACCGCCGTCTGCAATGACGGGAATGTTGTACTTCGATGCCACGCAGGCCGCGTCATACACAGCAGTGATCTGCGGCACGCCGATACCCGCGACCACACGCGTGGTGCAGATGGAACCGGGGCCGATACCGACCTTGATCGCGTCGGCGCCGGCGGCGATCAGCGCTTCGGCTGCCTCGGCGGGGGCGATGTTACCGGCGATGAGGGAGATGTTCGGGAAAGCGGCCTTCACTTTGCTGATGGCCTTGAGAATGTTTTGGCTGTGACCGTGAGCGGAGTCGAGGACGAACGCGTCGACCTGTGCTTCCGCAAGGCGACCGGCACGATCGAGAACATCAGCCGTGGCACCGATAGCGGCGGCGCACAGCAGGCGTCCTTTCGCGTCACGGGCAGAGTTCGGATATTTCAAATTCTTTTCGATGTCTTTGATGGTGATGAGGCCTTTGAGGTAGCCGTTTTCATCGACGAGCGGCAGTTTCTCAATGCGATGCTGGCGGAGAATTTCCTGCGCTTGCTCGAGAGTGGTGCCGACGGGAGCAGTGATGAGGTTTTCTTTCGTCATGACATCTTCAATGCGCTGGTTGAAATCCGACAGGAAGCGCATATCGCGGTTGGTCAGAATACCGACCAGTTTACCGTCGCGGCAGACCGGCACGCCCGAGATTTTGTATTTACCCATAAGCTCATCGGCATCTCTGACAAGATGATCGGGAGAAAGGAAGAACGGATCGACGATAACGCCGTTTTCCGAACGCTTAACGCGATCGACCTGATCGACCTGCTGATCAATGGTCATGTTCTTATGAATGACACCGATACCGCCTTCGCGGGCGATGGCGATGGCCATGTTGGACTCCGTAACGGTATCCATGGCGGCGGTCATGAGCGGAATGTTCAGCGTGATATCTTTGGTCAGCTTGGTGGTGACGTTGATATCGCTGGGAAGAATGTTCGATGCTCTGGGAATCAGCAGGACATCGTCGAACGTCAAACCTTCTTTAAGAAACTTTTCATTGACATTAGGATTTACCATGGCAATGACCTCCTTTAATATGTGCTGAGTAATAAAAGATTATAGAAAAATCCCGCCCTATGGTATTCAGGGCGGGAGAACGGAATTATTCCGCAGAATCAACAACCGCTTCTTCGAGCTCGTCGCAGGAACCGCAATCGTAGACAGGCTCAACGATGTTGGCGCCTTTTTGACGCGCACGCACAACGAGAATAGTCACTGTGGTGATGGCCGCAACGGCGGCAGCAATAACACCGATCATGATCCAAAAAGTGCTCTTTTTCATAAGATGACCTCCTGTGTTGGTATTGTGAATTCCCTTAACGGAATATATACACCTGTATTAGGTGTATCATACACGTTTTTTTGACGAATGTCAAGTGTTTTCGTCGCCTTTTCAATGGAAATTACAGGTTGTTGACCTTCACTTCGCCTTTGACGATAACCAGTTTGATTTCGAGGTCTTTGTCAAGAACAACGATGTCTGCGAGCTTGCCGACGGCGATGGAACCGGTCTTGTCGTCGACGCGGATCGCTTTGGCGGGGTTGATGGTCGCGGACTTGATCGCTTGCTTGAGCGGAATGCCGTAAGAAACGACATTTTTGAATTCTTCGTGAATGTTGGAGGTGGAAGCGGCGATGGTGCCGTCGGCGAGAAGAGCCTTGCCGTCCTTCACATACACGGGCTGTCCGCCGAGATCGTATTCGCCGTCAACGTGACCGGCGGCTTTCATCGAGTCACTCACGATGACCGAGCAGTCCTCGCCGAGCTGACGGAACGCAATGCGCAGAGCGGCGGGGTGAATGTGGAAGCCGTCGCAAATCAGCTCTGCACGCACACCGTAGCGGGGAGCGGCATCAAACACCGCGCCGACAACGCCGGGAGCGCGATGGGTCAGACCGCTTTGGGCGTTATAGAGGTGAGTCGTGTGACGGACGCCCCACTCGATGGCTTTCATCGCTTCGTCGTAGTTGGCGGAGGTGTGAGCGGTGGAAACCGGGCAGTAGGGCTGAACAGCTTTGATGAATTCCTCGCCGCCGTCACATTCGGGAGCGATATCCACGACCGAGATGCAGCCGTTGCAGGAATCGTACAGCTTCTTGAATTCGTCCTTGTCGGGATTACGGACATAGTTACCGTTCTGAGCGCCCTTTTTCGCCATGGAGATATACGGACCTTCCATGTTGATGCCGTGGATATACGCACCGGAAACGGAGTCTTTCACAGCGGCAACGTTTTGGAAAATCTTGACCAGCTCGTCAAAGCCGAGGGTCATGGAGGTGGGGCAGAAGGAGGTGACACCGCGCTTGACAAGGCAGGCGGACATGGCTTCAAGAGCCTCGGGAGTGGCGTCGCCCGTGTCAGCACCGGCACAGCCGTGAATGTGCATATCGATGAAGCCGGGGATCACGGTGCAGCCCGTCAGATCGAAGCTCTCGCCGGAGGCGGTCACGTCACCGATGGCGGCGATTTTGTCGCCTTCGATGGCAACGTCCGCGCGAATCGGTTCGAAAACCTCGTTGTAAACAACCGCATTTTTCAATAACATACAAAATTCATCCTTTCAAATTCAAAATCTTTATACATAAATTATACTGTATCGACACCAAAAAACAAGGCAAAAAAAGGCGCACGGTTTGCACTTTCGGACGGTTTCGGAGCTGAAAAACGCGCTCTTGCCGGTGAAATTCTCCTTATTTTTGGTTAAATTGCTACAAAACGCGCCAATAAATTTCTGGTTTTAGAAAACTTTTATATATTTTTCATAAAGTGTTGCTTTTTTTCTCTGTATAGGATATAATAACGCTGTCAACTTGAAATCTTTTTTCGAGTTTTTCGGAATGAAAGATATAGAAAGGCGTGATCCATCGTGAGTAAAGAAACCGCGAAGAAACCCGCACAAACGAAGAAAACCGCCGCAAAGAAAACGACTGCCGCAAAGACGGCGACTGCGGCAAAGCCCGTGCCGACGCTTGCGGAAGAGCTGGAAGCCAAGTTGCTTCACAACTTCTCCGTCCAGCCCGAGAATGCTACCGACGAAAACTGGTACAATGCGCTTGCCATGGTGCTGCGCGACCGTATGCGTCGTGAGCGTGTGCGTTACATTTCCGAGGCGCATAAGCAGGATTCCAAACAAGTGTACTATCTCTGCATGGAATTCCTGATGGGTCGTTCCCTCAAGAACACTCTGTTCAATATGAACCTTACCGAAGAAGCGAACGCGCTTTTGAAAAAGTACGGTGTCAAGCTTGACAACCTGTATGAGCTTGAGCCCGATGCCGGTCTCGGCAACGGCGGTCTCGGTCGTCTGGCGGCATGCTTCCTCGATGGTCTTGCCACCGCGTCGATGCCTGCTATCGGCTACTCTCTCCTTTACGAATACGGTATTTTCCGTCAGAAGCTGGTCGACGGCTGGCAGATGGAAACGCCCGACTTCTGGTTGCCCGGCGGCGAATGCTGGCTGCTGCCCCGTCCCGAGCTTGCCAAGGAAGTCCGTTTCGACGGCTACATCAACGAGTGGTGGGATGACGACTTCCATCACATCGAGCACGAAAATGCCACCGTCATCATTGCTCAGCCCTATGACCTCATGGTCGCGGGTAAGGACGGTCGCGGTGTGTCGACCCTGCGTCTGTGGAAGTCGACTGCTCCCGGCATGAATATGTCGCTGTTCAATCAGGGCGAGTATATGCGCGCGATGGAACAAAAGGCCATGGCGGAGATCATCACGCAGGTTCTCTATCCCGCGGACAACCATCGCGAGGGCAAATCTCTGCGTCTGTCTCAGCAGTACTTCCTGGTGTCTGCTTCTGTGCAGGATATCGTTCAGCGTCACCTGCAGGAATACGGCACGATGGATAACTTCCCCGAGATGGCGGCGATCCACATCAACGATACCCACCCGACTCTCGCTATTCCCGAGCTGATGCGTATTCTGCTTGACGAGTGCGGCTACACCTGGGAGGGTGCCTGGTCGATCATTACCCGTACGATGGCGTACACCAACCACACCGTTATGGCGGAAGCCCTCGAGTGCTGGCCGGAAGACCTGTTCAAACAGCGCTTGCCGCGTATTTATCAGATCGTCTGCGAGATCAACAACCGCTACGGTGCCGAAATGATGGAAGCGACGAACGGAGACAGCGAGAAGGTCGGCCGCATGGCGATCCTCAGCTACGGCGTTGTCAAGATGGCCAACCTCTGTGTGGCGGCGTCCCACTCCGTCAACGGCGTGTCTCAGCTCCACAGCGAGATCATCAAGGATTCGGTGTTCCATGATGCGTACACCGTCACCCCCGATAAGTTCAAGAATGTCACGAACGGTATCGCTCACCGCCGCTGGCTGTGCCAGGCGAACCCCAAGCTCACCGAGTTCATCGCCGACAAGATCGGTGACGGCTTTGTGTTGGATGCTTCGGAGCTTGCCGGACTTCGTAAGTTTGCCGATGATGAAGCGGCTCTTCGCGACTTCATGGCGATCAAACGCCACAACAAGGAACGCCTTGCCAAATATGTCAAACAGCATAACGGCGTGACGCTCGATCCCGATTCCATCTTCGACGTGCAGGTCAAGCGTCTGCACGAGTATAAGAGACAGCACCTCAACGCTCTGCACATTCTGCACACCTATCTGCAGCTCAAAGAGAATCCGAACATGGACTTTGTGCCGCGCACCTACATCTTCGGCGCGAAATCCGCTCCGGGTTACTATCTCGCCAAGGAGATCATTCGCTTCATCTATATGCTCGGCAAGGAGATCGAAAAGGATCCGGTCATTCGCGAAAAGCTGAAGGTCGTGTATCTGGAAGACTATCGTGTGTCTCTGGCTGAACTGCTGATGCCCAGCGCCGATATCAGTGAGCAGATCTCGCTGGCCGGCACCGAGGCGAGCGGTACGGGTAACATGAAGCTGATGATGAACGGCGCGGTGACCCTCGGTACGATGGACGGCGCGAACGTTGAGATCCACAATTCTGTGGGTGCCGACAACATCTTCATCTTCGGCATGAGCTCCGAAGAAGTGGAGAATCAGAAGCGCATCGGCTACAATCCGCACTATCTTTACAACAACAATCCGAAGCTCCGCCGTGCGATCGATGTGATGTTCCAGGGCTTCGGCGGCCGTCAATACGGCGAGATCGCCGGTTCGCTCACCTCTCGCGATCCCTACATGGTGCTTGCAGACTTCGAGGATTACTGCCGTGCACAGGCCGACTCTGCCAAGGCGTATACCGACACCCTCGGTTGGGCGAAAATGGCATTGCTCAATACGGCGGGAAGCGGCATCTTTGCTTCCGACCGTTCGATTCAGGATTACTCTGATCGCATCTGGCACTGCCGTCCCGTCAAAGGCATGGGTAAGAAATAATTGACATGACCGTCGAGGTATTGTACAATATCCTCGACGGTCTTTTTTATGACAAGGAGGTACTCGCGATGAAGTATGTATCGATCATTCTGACGATGTTGCTGATGCTGACGATGCTGACGGCTTGTTCGGGAGAAAACGGCGGTCCCGCTGTAGACGACGGTGCGGCAATTCCTGTTCAAACCGGCAGTGAGGAAGAATTGCAGGCGGTTCTTGATCGTATTGCGAGCATTCCCGTCGGCACCATGGGCGTCACGATGAAGATCACGGAGGTCGCTGTGATGGCGACGGACTGGTGTGAAAAGACAGCCATGGACAACACACAGCTTCACGATTCGCTGACAGCCTATTATACCGCTTACGGCGATCCGATGATGTATGTTGAACAGATGTATGTGGTGGCTGATCGTATGGCGGCGTTTGAAGATCCGACGCGTCGGGAGATGTATATGTCCGACGCCGGCTATGATGCCTCTGACTATACATGGAGCGATGCGGCGTTCGGCAAAGCCAAGGTGTTTGTTGAAACCGTACGGGAGTGGGTGGACACGCCTGCGGACACCGCCAACGAGCCGTGTTTCAAGGCGACTGTCAAGGGCGTGTTTGAAGGCTCTTTGATAGTTGAGCCGCTTGAAGGTGAGGACGAAAGAAGCAGTTCCGACCTCATCAGTGTGCATCTGCCCGATGATGCACCGTCTGTCAAGGTGGGAGACACCGTGCTCATTGAGTACGACGGCATGATGGCGGAAAGCTATCCCTGTCAGGCGACAGCCGACAAGGTGACGGTGATCACGGAATAACGATCAAACGCACTGTCCGTTCGGACGGTGCGTTTTTGTGTATCTTTTCCTTTATGGTGCATATACTGACATTGCACCATGAAAAGGAGGGGTTACCAATGAATCCGTTTTTGGAAAAGCCGATGACCGTCATCGGCAGTCTGCGTAACTTTAAACAGCTGTACCCGAAGGCGTATAACAAGCATGAGGTGGACCCGTACACCAAGACACGTATTATCCTGATGAACGGCACGGAATTTGAAGCCAACTGGTTTTCTCATCAGTTTGCGCGTCATGTGACCAACAACGATCTGCGCCGCGAGCTGTCTTTTACCCGTATGATTGAAAAGCAACAACAGCAGTATCTGGCGCTTCTCAAGCCTTGTGATGAGACGGCTTTGGAGCATACCATCGGCTACGAACAACTGGCGGTAGACTTGACGGCGGCACTTGCCAAACGCGAATGCGATTGCTATGTCAAAAAGGCGCTCGATTTCGCGCTTTTGGAGGATTTTGACCATCTGTATCGCTATGCCAACCAACTGGAGATGGAGCAGGGTGTGTGCGCAGAGCGGTTGGTGGGACGCTACACCGAGATCATGCCCGCCCGCCCGACGATTGCCCATCATCGTTTCCCGATGGACAATGTCAAACGAAACATCACTGCCAAGAAAGCCGATAAACAGACGGTGCTGAACACCATGATCATCACCGCCGCCGAGCAACAAACCATGAATTATTATATGAACATCTCGACGTTCGCGACAAATGATGCGTCTCGTCGTTTGTATGAGGAGATCGCGCTCGTTGAAGAGGAGCACGTCACACAATATGAGTCGCTGATGGACTCCTCTGCTACGTTCCTGGAAATGTTGCTTTGGCATGAGTATACCGAATGCTATCTGTACTGGTCGTGCTTCATGACCGAAACCGACCCGCGCATCAAATGCATCTGGGAGGAGCATCTCGACATGGAGATCGCCCATCTGCATAAGGCGTGCGAACTGCTCAAAAAGTATGAGGGCAAGGAGTGGAATCAGGTGATTCCGAGCGGAGAGTTCCCCAAACCGCTTGCCTTACACGAAAACATCGAATATGTGCGGGAGGTCCTTTGCAATACCGTCCAGTTTACGGGCGTCAGGGAAGAGTATGATAAACTCGAAAACCTGCCCGACAACGCCGATTTCTTCACCTATCAGCACTTGATGATCCCGTCTGTGGACATCGTCCAGTCGCACTGCACCATTGAAAATCGGATCAAACGTCGCGGCAGCGATTATCGTTATGAGGTCGCACCGAATCCCATTCCGCCGCTTCGTACCCGTCAATGCGACAATACTTGTGTCGGTCGCGCAAAAAACGCGGCGCAAAGCACAGATTTTTGGTGTAATTGAATAACTTTTATTGACTAAACGTGCCTTCTTTGGTATAATAACCATGAGTTACTATATCAAGGGAGGCTTTTTTTATGAACCTGATCCCTAAAGCAAAAACAGTGATAAAATCAGAAGGGACGGTATCGTGTGCGCGTGTGTCCGTTGGCGATTTACCGTCGCTTCCTTCTTATACAGAACAGCTGATCCGCTCCTTTGACCGCGGCGGCGATCTGCCGCTGACCGTTTGTTGCGGCGATGATCTTGCAAGCGAAGGATACTGCCTGTCGGTGAACGGCGACGGCATTGCCATTAAGGCGAAGGGGGCTCGCGGTGTGTTTTATGCCGCACAGACACTCTTACAACTATGTGAAAACGACACGATCCCTTGCCTGTCGATCGAAGACGAGCCGGATCTTACGTATCGCGGTTTTTATCAGGACGTCAGCCGCGGCAGAATACCCACCCTTGACACGCTCAAAATGCTTGTCGACCGTTTGAGTGCGCTTAAGATGAATTCGCTGCAGCTGTACATCGAGCATACCTATCGTTTTAAGGAATACGTCGGCATCAACGAAGACCTCGGATTTTACACCGATGAGGAGATCCGCGAGCTTGATCGGTATTGCCGCGAGCGATGTGTGGACTTGGTGCCGTCGTTGTCCTCTTTCGGACATCTGTATTATTTGCTGTCCTCGAAAACATACGGGCATCTCTGTGAAATGCCCGATTATCAGCCGACGCGTCATCAGTGGCACGAACGACTGCTTCATCACACGATCGATCCCGAAAATCCCGAAAGTCTTGCGGTGATCACATCGCTGATCGCGCAGTATATGCCGCTGTTCACGTCGTCGTACTTCAACATTTGCTGTGATGAGACCTTTGATTTGTGCAAAGGACGCAATGCGAGCGGCGATGTCGCCAAGGCGTATGCCGGCTTTGTTTCCAAGCTGTGTGCCTTTTTGAAAGAGCGCGGCAAGACCGTTATGATGTGGAGCGACATCGTCATGAAGCACCCCGAGGTCCTCGATGCCCTTCCCGATGATGTGATCTATCTCAACTGGGATTACGATATGAATGCGAACGGACTCCATGCCCCGTTCCTTGAGGAGCGCGGCAAACGGCAGATCGTCTGTCCGAGCGTCCATTCCCACAAACGCCTTGTTGAAAAGCTCGAATATGCCGTTCCCAACATCGACAAGGTCACCACAAGCGGTTTTGAACATCATGCGTTTGGTGTGCTGGTGACCAACTGGGGCGACTACGGCCATATATGTGCCGATGAATGTATGCTGTTCGGCTTGGCTTACGGTGCCGCCAAAGCGTGGAACGTCAACGGCACCACCCTTTCCGATACCGAAAAGGCGGCGCTTCGACATATCTATCACACAAGTTCCGATGAGGTGTTGACGGTGATACGCACACTGAACACCTGCGATGAACTGTTTCTTGACAGCTTCGGCTATGAAAAGGCGCTGTGGGAGCTGACGGTGCAGTATTTTGACAATGAATACGGTACGCCTCTTGATTATGACCGACACAAAGCCGATCTGCAAAAGCTCGATCTTGTTGCCTCCCGCCGACAGTGTGCCGACGGTGCCCGACGATTGCAAACGCTGGTGTCGGACGGTGCGCTCGATGAGCGGATCGGTGAGGCTCTGGTGCTTGCCGCACGAGGCGATGCGTTGATTTTCGGCATTCTTGATGCCGCCTGTCACGATCGGCCTTATGACGAGGAACTGCTGGCACAGCGGGACAAGTGGCTTGCTGACATGAAGGCGTTGTGGCATCGCCGCAACAAGCCCGGTGAATGGGCCGCTATTCAAGAGTTTTTTACGGTGAATATCTGTCGTTGACGGATAGCTTCATCATCTTAGATACAAAGGGGGAGAGTCGTATGACCTCCGTTTTGAGAAAAGCAACCGCATGGCTTGCCGTGCTTGCTGTGATGCTTACACCGGTGTTATCGCTTTCGTGGATACCCGCCGTGGCAGAGGAGCCGACAATGGTGAGAGTGACCGATTCCGTCACACTCAACGATTGGCAACGATATTTCGGTGAGCAGGTGCCGAGCACCCAAAACAGCGGCAACGTGTGGACGGACAAGTCGGTTATGACCGATGCCGATGTCCTTGGGGTTGACGGTGTGACGCTCGATAATGAAAACGGCTTTTTGGTGGCATTGTCTGCCATTGCGTCCAACACCGCTGTCAGCGGCATGACCAATATCCCGACCGATACGATGCTGGTGCTTGACCTGTCAAGCTCTTTGTATCGCGATGCCGAGCGGGAACCGTCTGTGCTGCGTGCCGCGCTTGACGCAATCAACGCCGCTGTCGGCAAGCTTCAGAGTGCCAACCGCTACAACCGAGTCGGCGTGGTGGTGTACAGCGGCGGGGAAAACGGCGCGTTGTCCGATACCTCTCATGCGCAGGTGTTGTTGCCGCTCGGACGGTACACCTCTTCGTCGCAAGCGGTACTGTCTCTTGTTGTCGAAGGCGGCAAGGCAAAAGCGGTCGCCGTTGCCAACGGCGTGACCGATGAGCGGGGGAAACCCGTCACAGCGTCCAAAACACTCACCGAGACCGCCGACGCGTATACGCAGCTCGGCCTGCTTACCGCTCTTGAAGAAATGACAGACAACGATGCCAGGATCCCCGATGATGCGGCATTTCTGGCGGGTAAAACGCGTCTTCCCGTGCTGGTATTGATCGCAGACGGCGCGCCGACCGCGGCAACGGCCGCATACTCACGCGTGTGTCCTGCCGATATCCGCACCGATCCTGTTACGGCTTACGGCAAGGCGCCGGTGACGTTTCTGACGCAGTTGACGGCGGCGTTTGTGAAAAATGCCCTTCGTGAGCATTATAACGGCACAACCCCGCTGATCTATACCGTGCCTGTCGGCGAAAACGACGGCGGCGATCTCCTTGACCCCCGAAACAGCGACGCATTCGCGCAAGCGGTGATGGCGAACCCCGATGCGTTTACCTCCGACGAGTTTGCCAAAGCGGTTGATAACCGTGCGGCGACGGGCTACTGGCAGATCATGCTTACCGACGGCTTCGTGGACATCACGGCGTCCGACGGAAAAGACAAGGTGACGATGCGTGTAGAGCCCACGGTTGCCGAAACCTTCTCCGCCCGATTTGCCGATCGCTACTTTGTTGACAACGCGTTTACGGCCGCCTCGGCACAAGAAGTCGACAATGCCGTTTTCTCCATTCTCGAAACGATCGATCATCGTTCGCACTATCATCCTACACTTGTCAGAGAAGATGCCGATGCAACGGGACACATCTCCTTTGTGGACAAAATCGGGGAGCATATGCACGTGACCGATATCAAAGGCATCGTCATTGACGACGTGCTGTATTCGGGTGCTCTGCTGTCCGAAAACTTCGTCACCGGCGGCGGTTCGCTCGGCACATACAATGACCCGAAGCCGCTTGGCGACGAGCTGGTGTGGGCGGTGCGGGACCGCATCGGCGTCGATGTGGACACGGCGCGCGACTTGTTGGGCCTTGCCTATGCGCACGGACAACTGGCGTTCACCGATGAAGAGAATTTCAGCAACTATATCGGCTGGTACGCCAACAGCAAAGGGGAATACCTCGGCTTTTGGTATGAAGGCATCACCTCCATGCCCGATCCCGATGACCCTCATCTTGAAGAAGACGAGCGCCCTGCCTATATCATGCGTTCCTATGGCTTCCTCGGTGCGCTTGATGAACGTCACGGCGTGTCTGCTTCCGACCTGATGTATGCGACCGTTCAGCATCGCGTCGATATTCGCACGGGCGAAGAAATGATGTCGCTGGCGATTCCCGCGTCGCTCATTCCGATGGTAACCTATGACGTGACGCTGAACGCGGACGGTACACCCGCTTCGATGAAGACGTCCGGCGCGACAAGCCCCTTCCGTCTTGTGTATGAGGTGGCGCTCGACGAGGCGATCGACAGCGTGTCTGTTTCCGAAATCGTTGACAGTGATTACGGCTATCGCGGCGACGACGGCGCGTATTATTTCTATACCAACCGTTTTGAGGAAGATGACTATACCGGTTACGGCGCTTCCAACACCTATTCGTATTTTATCCCGTCGCGTGAAAATGCGCGCTACTATTACACCGCCAACAGCACGGTCTATGCCGACCAAAACGGCACCGTGTTTACGGGAACGCTTGACCCGAACGGTACCTATTATCGCGCAGAAGAGATCTTTGTGTGTGACGATACACCGAGCAACGCGATTGCTTATGAGAAGATATCCTCTGTGTCACTGCAAAAAGCTGTCCGAAACGACGATGGCAGCTGGTATATTCCCGAAGGCACGGTACGCACCATGCTTGACGAGTATATCGTAACAAAGGACAATAACGCGACCGACACGCTGTCGTATGCGTATGTTCCGTTTGTGGACGCGCAGTATACCTACTATGTCGGCGCAACATTGGGCAACAACGGCAGACTTGCCGTGATGCCCGAAACCGGCATTCGTCTGATCGGCACGGTCAGCACGGAGACTGCCGACACGATCATCAATTATCGTCTCATTCGTACCGATATTGCCGAAAATGCCGTGTATGCGGCACGCTTGACCCATACAAACGGCACGCAGGAAGAGGTGACCGTGACGTTCCAAAACGGCGTTGCCGATGTGATGCTTCTCGACGGAGAAAAACTTGCGGTTTACGGTATGCCTGCCGGTGCGGCCTATCGGATCGAGCAACAGGAGCACGACGATTATCTGCTGACATCGGTCAACGGCAACAGCGCGGCGGAGGTCTGGAGCGGTGTTCTTGAGAAGGCGACGTTTGCCGATGTGACGTTTGTGAACGTGCAAAAGGGGTTCGGCAATCTCACCATCACCAACCGTGTGATGCATGGGTTCGGCACATCGTATGATGTTCCCGACAAACCGTTCACACTGTATGCCGATCTCGGCAAGGCGTACGCACGTGCCGTCGTGAAAGTGGTTCATTCCGCCGATTCGTCTCTCACCGCCCTCACGGCGGACGAAAACGGTCGTGTGGCATTCACGCTTTGTCACGGCGAACAGCTCGAGCTTGTCGGATTGCGTGAGGGGACGGTCGTCACGGTCTGGGAAACGGATCCGCCCGCCGGCTTTACTCCCGTGTATTACGGCAACAGCGAGGGCGATCGCAACGATGTGGTCATCGTGAAGGACAACTCTCTTGCCATGGTCGTTGCCAACGTATATGCCCCGACAGCCATCGCCGCTGACATGGATCTCGGCGGCAAACTGACGCTGGTCGGTCGTGAAAATGATCAGTGGCTTGCCGAAGATGTTTACACTCTCGCGTTGCAACGTTACCGTGGCGACACTTGGGAAACCATCGCGACGCAAACGGTCGACAGCCACACCCGAAACTACGATTTCAGCGACGCCTTGCAAAAAGAGAGGTTTGACAAACCCGGCACCTACAGCTATCAGGTTGTGGAACCCGTCGGTGATGTGAAGGGCGTGTTGTACGATCCTCGTATCCACACCTTCAGCGTGGTCGTTGCCGATCCCGATATGACGGGACTTCGTGTGACGGAGGTAGTGTCTCATCAGGACACGGTCACCGTCAGCGGTAACACGCAAAACGGCTTTGTTGTGACGGCAGATTTTGAAAACCGCTGTTCAACCACCGAGGCGATCATCGCCATCGATATCAAAGCGCATATTCAAAATGAATCGGGAAGTGAAATCGCTTCCCGCGCCGGATTTCGCTATGGCTTGTTTGAGCAAGGTGCCGCATCGCCGATCGTGACATCTCCCTTTACGGATATGCTCGGCGAAACGCGTTTGGTCGCTTCGTTTGATGCGGTCGGCACCTACACCTACGATCTGCGCGCGGTGATTCCCGAAATCACTGAAACCGGCATTCACTTTGACCAAACGGTGTATACGGTCACGGTGACCGTCACGGCAGACAACGGTGCGCTTGTTGCAGAAGTGACTGTGGCGCAAGGAACTCCCGTTTTCCGCAATCGCTATGAACTCAGCGAAGCGACGCTGTCGCTGACGGCGACAAAGCGGCTCAGCGGTCGCAATCTGCGTGACGGAGAGTTTACGTTTGCTGTAAAAAATGCAGACGCTGTTCTCAGTGTCGGCAAAAACGATGCGCTCGGCAACGTGACGTTCGATCGTGAACTGACCTTCACGGCCGTCGGTGACTATTATTACGATGTGATGGAGAATGCGGGAACACTTCCGGGCGTCACCTATGACGCAAGGATGTATCGCTTACATATCCGCGTGTTTGACGGCGGCGACGGGCGTTTGTACACCCACCATCATGTGATCAACGCCGCTTCGGACGAGATCGTGTTTTACGGTGCCTACGATGCCGCGCCCGTCAGCATTGCGCTGAGTGGCAACACGACGCTGAGCGGCAGAGATCTTGTTAACGAGGAATTTCATTTTCTGCTGATCGGCGATGCTTCCGACGACGATGTGCTGATGCTTTCCGCCGCAAACCGTACCGACGGTACCTTCCGCTTTGACCCGATCGTATTTGATACGGCGGGAACCTATGAATATTCCGTGCAGGAACTGCAAAGCAGCACGACCCACGGCATCACCTTTGACAAGTCCCTGTACGGTGTGACTGTCCATGTGACGGACAACGGCAATGCACAACTGGTTGCGGAGTATACCGTTCGCAAAAATGACGAACCATCGTTGCTGGTATTTCATAACGCCTACAGCCCTGCTCCCGTTGAATTGCTGTTTGATGGTGTCAAAGAGATGGACGGACGCGAGCTTCAGAGCGGGGAATACGATTTCACACTCTATCGTGCCGACGGCGACTGGGAGCATCTGAGCGAACTGCAAACCGTGCACAATGACGCACACGGGACGTTTGCGTTTGATACGGTGACCATCCGCGAGGGCGGCGTGTATCGCTTTGTCATCAAAGAACGCTTCGGCGGCGAAACGATCGACGGCGTGACCTACGACGAACAGTATTACCGCGTGCTGGTTGTTGCCACGGATAATCATCGCGGCAAGCTGACGGTTGACAAGGCGATGATTGACAGCACGAACACCTTCTGCACGGCGATGCGCTTCGTGAACCGCTATGCGGTGAGCGATGGGGCAGAGCTGATCGTTGGCGGCAAGATGACGATGAGCGGTCGCCCGATCGAGAAGGACGAATGCCGTTTCCTGTTGTACGCCGCCGATGATACCGGCGCGCCGATCGGCAGTGTGCTCGCCTCAGCTACCAATGCCGGCGACGGTAATTTCGCGTTTGCGCCCGTTGAACTTCACACCATCGGTACCCATCGGTTTGCGGTGGTGCAGGACGTGACGGCGCTTGATCGTGTGACGCTTGATAAGCGTATCCGCCTGATAACGGTGGTGACCGAGGACAACGGTGTCGGCGGTCTGTCCATCGTGTCGCAGACGGTTACCGACGAAGACGGCAACGTTCTTGCGGACGGTGTGGTGTTTGAAAACGTTTACACGGCACCGAACACGCCCACCGCTTCGACGACCGTGCCGACGACTGTGACAACGCTTCCCAAGGCGCCTCAGACGGGACACACCTCCTTGGGCGTTTTGTGGGCGTCGTTGCTGGGTGTTGCCGGTGTGGCGGTGCTGTTGATGTATGCCCGTAAAAAGCAATCGTCATAATAGGGGTTTGAATCTCCCCGTGTCGTTGCAAGGCGCGGGGAGATGATGATCTTCCTCTTGAATTGTCGACGGTTGTATGCTATACTGAAAAAAGAAACGAATGGGGGAGTGACGGAATATGAGATCCCTTTTGGCATTGACGGCGGCGCTTGTGTTGCTGTTGTGTTGCGGTTGCTCGGGCGAAAAACCGCAAACGGAGGAAACGTCGGCTCCCGTGTCGACGGAAATGACTCTGCCGCCAATGGACCTTGACGGTCCGTTTATCAAAGACCTTGTAACCAAGACGTATTCTCATGAAAAGCTCGAGGATATCGCCGATTTTGAAGGTACCAACGATGAGCTGTTTGCGGCCTATCCGATCGAATGTCAGCGTGACACCGCGTTTGGTTATCGTGCGATGTATCTTGGCTCGGGAGAAGCGGCGATGGTGGTTGTGAACAACAACATGGGCACGCGCTACGGCTACACGATGTTGCTTTCGGGAACCCGTGCAGAGTTCGAAACGCTCAAAGCGGGCGACCCGCTGTCTGCGGTGCAGGCCCTTGACAAAAACGGCAACTACGCCTTCGGCTTCGAAGGGTGGGATATCGCCGAGAACCTTTCTTGGCATGCCACCACCGACGGGTATTTGATCTTCATTCGTTACACCAACGACTATACCATCGCCACCATTCAGGTGGAACTGCTGTAACCGTCCAAAACCTCCTCCTTTTCCGAGGAGGTTTTTGTGTGCACAAAAGGAGAGACTGTTTATGATCATCAGCGGCTTTCAAAAGCTCACATTACTCGACTTCCCCGGCAAGGTCGCCTGCACCGTCTTCACGGCGGGCTGTCAGTTGCGTTGTCCGTTTTGTCACAATGCGTCGCTTGTGACCCACATTGACCCCGCCGCCCGCATCGATGAGCAGGAGATCCTGTCGTATCTGCAAAAGCGCAAGGGCGTGCTTGACGGTGTGTGTATCACGGGCGGAGAACCGCTTTTGCAAAACGATCTTCCCGATTTTTTGAGAAAGATCAAGGCGATCGGACTGCCCGTCAAGCTCGACACCAACGGTGCCGAACCCGAGCGCCTTCTTGCGCTGATCGATGAGGGACTCGTGGATTATGTGGCGATGGACGTCAAAAACGCCCTTGATCGCTATCCCGAAACGGTCGGCATAGAGGGCTTCGACACCGCTCCCATCGAGAAGAGCCTGCGCTTGCTGATGGAAAACCGTGTGGACTGTGAATTCCGTACCACGGTGGTTGATCAGCTTCACGACGAGGAAAGCCTTTTGCAACTTGCCGAAATGCTCAAGGGTGCCAAACAATGGTTTTTACAGAGCTTTGTCGATTCGGGCGATGTGATCGGGGAGGGGCTTTGTGCCATGCCGGAGGCGGAAATTCGCGCTATCGCCGAAAAGGCGGCGTATTTTGTGCCGAATGTAAAAATCCGCGGAATATAACACAATATCTTGTGATAGCCTATTGACATATCAATAGGCTATCTGCTATAATGGGACTCGACGCGAATTGCCAAATTATTTCAAAGGAGGATATATATATGTTTACCGTTGTAAAACGTGACGGCAAAGTGGTCGGTTTTGACCTGCAAAAGATTTCTGCCGCCATCACCCAGGCGTTTGATGCCTGCCAAAGACAGTACAATCCCGAGATCATTGATTTTCTCGCGCTGAAAGTCACCGCCGAGTTTGAGCCCAAGATTGAAGAGGGTCTCATCTCCGTTGAGCACATTCAGGACAGCGTGGAGTCCGTGCTTATCAAAGCGGGCTATGACGATGTGGCGAAAGCCTACATCATCTATCGCCGTCAGCGCGAAAAGATCCGCAACCTCAACGCCACGATGGTCGACTACAAAGCCATTGTCGACAACTATCTGAACATCAATGACTGGCGCGTGAAGGAGAACTCCACCGTGACCTATTCGGTCGGCGGTCTGATTCTCAGCAACTCGGGTGCCGTCACCGCCAACTACTGGCTGTCCGAGATCTATGACGACGAAATCGGCAACGCTCACCGCAACGCCGACATTCACATTCACGATCTCTCCATGCTGACGGGCTACTGCGCCGGTTGGTCGCTCAAACAGCTCATTCAGGAAGGTCTCGGCGGCGTGCCCGGCAAGATCACCTCCGCTCCTGCGAAGCATCTGGCGACCCTGTGCAATCAAATGGTCAACTTCCTCGGCATCATGCAGAACGAATGGGCGGGCGCTCAGGCGTTCTCCTCCTTCGACACCTACCTTGCTCCCTTTGTCAAGGTGGACAACCTGAACTACGATCAGGTCAAGAAATGCATCGAGTCCTTCATCTACGGTGTCAACACCCCCAGCCGTTGGGGCACGCAAGCGCCCTTCTCCAACATCACGCTGGACTGGGTCGTGCCGGCTGACCTTGCGGAACTTAACTGCATCATCGGCGGCAAGGAAACCAACTTCAAATACAAAGACTGCCAGAAAGAAATGGACATGGTCAACAAAGCGTTCATCGAGATCATGATCGAGGGCGATGCCAACGGCCGCGGATTCCAGTATCCCATTCCGACCTACTCCATCACCCGCAACTTTGACTGGTCCGACACCGAGAACAACCGTCTGTTGTTCGAGATGACCTCCAAATACGGTACGCCCTACTTCTCCAACTATATCAACAGCGACATGGAGCCCAGCGATGTCCGCAGTATGTGCTGCCGTCTGCGCCTTGACCTGCGCGAACTGCGCAAAAAGTCGGGCGGCTTCTTCGGAAGCGGCGAGTCCACCGGCTCTGTCGGCGTTGTCACCATCAACATGCCCCGTATCGCGTATCTCGCGAAGAACGAGGAAGAGTTCTATGCCCGTCTCGACCACATGATGGATGTGGCGGCACGTTCGCTGAAGGTCAAGCGTACCGTTATCACCAAACTGCTTGACGCGGGTCTCTATCCTTACACCCGCCGCTATCTCGGCACCTTCAACAACCACTTCTCCACCATCGGCCTTGTCGGCATGAACGAGGTGGGTCTCAACGCGAAGTGGCTTAAAGCCGATCTGACCAACGAGAAGACCCAGAAATTCACGCAGGACGTCCTCAACCACATGCGCGAGCGCCTCTCCGACTATCAGGTCGAATACGGCGATCTGTACAACCTCGAGGCAACTCCCGCGGAATCCACTGCGTTCCGTCTGGCGAAGCACGATGTCAAGCACTATCCCGACATTGTCACCGCCGCCAAGAACGAGTACGACACGCCCTACTACACCAACAGCTCGCACCTGCCCGTCGGCTACACCGAGGACATCTTCAGCGCGCTCGACATTCAGGACGAGCTCCAGACGCTGTACACCTCCGGTACCGTCTTCCACGCCTTCCTCGGCGAGAAACTGCCCGATTGGAAAGCGGCGGCAACGCTGGTGCGCAAGATTGCCGAAAACTACAAACTGCCTTACTACACGCTGTCTCCGACCTATTCCGTGTGTAAGGATCACGGTTACATCGCCGGCGAGAAGTACACCTGCCCCGAGTGCGGCAACACCACCGAGGTGTACAGCCGTATCACCGGTTACTACCGTCCCGTCCAGAACTGGAACGACGGTAAGTCGCAGGAATACAAGGATCGCCTTGTGTATGACATCGCCAATTCCAAGCTGACCCGCACAGCTCCTACGTCTGCTGAGGCGGTCGTGGAAGCGCAAAAGCCGGTGCTCGCTGACGGCAACTATCTGTTTGTCAGTGCGACCTGCCCCAACTGCAAGATCGCGCGTTCCATTCTTGACAAGGCGGGCGTTGCTTACGAAACCGTGCTTGCCAACGACAATGTTGAGATGGCGCGTGCCTGCGGTGTCAAGCAGGCCCCGACCTTTGTAGTTGTCAAAGATGGCGAAGTGCAGAAATACGTCGGCGTTTCCGACATCAAAAAGATGCTCGGCGCGTGAGGAATACACGATGTATGATTTGATAGTGATCGGCGGCGGACCTGCGGGTCTGACCGCCGCGCTCTATGCACGCCGAGCGAATAAAAGCGTGCTGGTAATCGAAAAAGAAACCTTCGGCGGACAGATCACCTTCTCGCCGAAGGTGGAAAACATTCCCGGCTTCATGGCCCTTTCCGGCAACGAGTTTGCCGAAAAGCTCGTGGAACAGGTGATGGAGCAGGGGGCAGATGTTGAGTGCGCCGAGGTCAGCGCCATTGTTGACGGCGACACCAAAACGGTCGTCACCGACAGCGGTGAATTTGAGGCCAAAGCGGTCGTGATCGCCACGGGTGCGCGTCATCGTCTGCTCGGCATCGACCGTGAGCAGGACTTTATCGGCGAAGGTATTTCCTTCTGTGCGGTGTGCGACGGCGCATTTTACACCGGCCGTCCCGTGGCCGTCATCGGCGGCGGTAACTCCGCACTGCAGGAAGCTCTCATGCTGTCTGACCTGGCGTCGAAGGTATATGTCGTGCAGAATCTCGGCTTTCTGACCGGCGAGCAAGCACTCGCCTCTCAGCTTGAAGCAAAGTCCAATGTCGAGATCCTGCTGGAGACCGTTGTTGACTCTTTGGAAGGCGCAGATGAGCTGACCGCTGTCAATGTGCGAAACACGGCGACCGACACGGTGACCAAGCTCACCGTTGACGGCATGTTTGTCGCCATCGGCCTTGTTCCTCAGAACGAGCCGTTTGCGTCCCTTGTCGAGCTCAATGACTACGGCTATGTTGCGGCGGGAGAAGACTGCCGCACCAATGTGCAGGGCGTGTTTGTGGCGGGCGACTGCCGTCAGAAACGCATCCGTCAGGTGGCGACCGCCGCCGCAGACGGAGCCGTTGCCGCCCTTGCCGCCTGTGACTATATTGATCGTATGAACTGATGCTTTTCTCGGCTCTCCCTTTGGGAGACCTGTCGAGCCGATAGGCGAGACTGAGAGGGTAAAAAAACAGCTCCGTTTTGTGAACGGAGCTGTTTTTTTATCGATTGTTTTATTGCTCTCGGAACGTGATCGTGCCGTTTTCGGCGTCCATTGCATCGACAATGGCGAGAGATTCGAGCTGATAGCCGAGATTGCGGATGGTGCGTCCGCCGATCTGGAAGCCTTTTTCAACGGCAATGCCGATACCCTCGACTGTGGCGCCTGCCTGCTGAATGATGGAGATCAGTCCCTGAAGCGCACAGCCGTTGGCGAGAAAATCGTCAATGATGAGAATATGATCGTCGGGGGAAAGATATTTTTTCGACACAATGACCTTGTTGACACAACGGTGGGTGAAGGATTCCACTTCCGCGGTATACATATCGCCGTCGATGTTGATGCTTTTGCTCTTCTTGGCAAACACAACGGGCACCTTAAAATGACGCGCCACAAGGCACGCGATACCGATGCCGGACGCTTCGATCGTGACGATCTTGTTGATCGGTTTGTCGGCAAAGCGACGCTTGAATTCTTCGCCCATGCGGTCGATCAGATCGATATCCATCTGATGGTTCAGAAAGCTGTCAACCTTCAGGACGTTGCCTTCCTTGATAATACCGTCTTTAACAATGCGTTCTTCCAAAAAATTCATGCCGTGCACCTCCGCTGATACTGGTATTATCAGTATACCGCTGTTTGCTGACAGAATCAATGGAAAAACGACAAAAAACGAAAATAAATTTACTCTGCTCCCGAAAATGGGTTTTTCATGAGGTTTTCGGCGCGGACATAATTGCTCACCGATTTGGCAAAGGCGTATAAATCATCGGTGCTGTTGATGGCATCGCTTTGCTTTTGCAGAGCGATCTGCACACTGGGCGGCAGTTTTTCAAAAAACGCCTTTGCTGTCGAACTTGCCTTCATCAATTCATTCAGATCTTTATATTGCATATTGCTTCACCTCGGGAACAGTATTCCCAAAGGATGAAGGCATATACCCAAAGCCCCCTTTGTCATTATGACAAAGACGGCTTTGCGTGTTATCGCTTATTGAAATCCTCCATCGCCTTGACGATGCCCTCTTTGAGGGTGGGAATGGAATCGCGGTTGACCCAGCTGTACCAGTAGGTGTAGCCGCCCAGCGTCAGCGAGGTCGGCGTGGCCATATAACTGCAGTAGCCGTTGACCTGATCCAGCGTGACGGTCTTGACACCCGTGAAGGTGGAGCGCATCCAGTGACTCATTTCCACCATGCTCTCGCCGGGAATGCCCATGAAGAGATAATCGCCCAGCTGCAGCACGTTGAAATCAACGGGCGCTTCACGGTTTGCAAGCATCTCATCGGTGAAGCGGTAGGTGCGGTCGATGAACATCCGTCGGTAGGTCGCACGGTAGCGGTCATCAATGCGGGATTTGACCTCGCTTGCAGGACGACCGTTTGCGATGGCGTCCTGCATCGCCTTTTCGGCGTCCGCCTGGATCTGCTCATGAAGCTCATCGGTCAGCTCATCGCGGGTGCGGGGGAGATCGTCCTTCATCGGCAACATGATCTCATAGCGTGCCGCTTTGCAGTTGTCGGGATCGCCGAACGGGGTGACCTTCTTCTCGCGCTCCGCTCTCAGCCAGGCGGCAAATTCCGTGCCGACACGCTTGGCCTCCGCGGCGGAGGCTTCATAGGTCACAATGCCTTCGAAACCCTTCTTCATGGCGAGATTCGCGCAAGGACCGTTGAGATACATCGCAGGCGCGCCGAACGCCGTTTCCATATCCTCGCTGAGATAGCCCGTCCAGTCAAAGTCGTAGTGATAGTCGCTCACGCGATGCGACTCAAACAGCACGCCGATGTCGGGATGGGCGGCAAAGCGGGATACGGTGCCGATGATATCGCCTTGCTCGTTTTTGAACACAAACAGGTACGCCAGCGGGTCGTTGGGGTTATCGAAATAAATGCGCTCGTTAAACACCGGCAGATCGGGCTCATAGCCTCTGAGAAGCATGCGACCGGGATCCTGCGAATAGGGCTTGCCGTTTTCATCGTATTTGAGACCTGCCCACACGGTGACGCCGCCCAATCCGTGCACATACTGCTCACGGTTGTAGGAGAACTTCGTGCCCGCATACGCCTCCGTCACCTCGCAGGTGAATGGCACGGCGCGCTCTTTCATGGCGAGCACCTCGGGGGCGAGCCTTGCGGCAATCGCGTCAATGGCTTCGCCGATGATGATGTCCGCACCCGGAGCGGCATGGATCTGCAGCTCGTGATACCAGATGTGATCGGCATCGATGCCGGTCGCCTTCGACAACAGCTCACGGAAACGTGCCGTCTCACTGCGCATGGTATCGCCGAGATCCATCGCACAGAGCAAAAATTCGGTGCTGTCGGTCGATATGTACATCAAACGGGCATACAGCTCCGTTCCGTACGGCCAATATTCGTGGAATGTGCCGCGAAGCGACACTTTGCCGAAACTGATGGTTGCCATTGTGAATCACTCCTGTTGTTATTGAATGGTGATCGGCTCGTCATCGTCAAACAGATGCGGGTCGTTTTGCAAATAGGGAATGGTGAGATCGGCCATTTTGACGGCATCGCCGAGAATGCACTTCGCATCACCGAATACGCCGTAGCTCACAGCGCCGTGCGCTTTGAACAGCGGCTCCATCTTGTCATAATGCTCCGACGGATCCACGACGGGATCGATCGTGCAGTGACGGTACTGTGTAACGGTGTGGGAAACGCCGTTTCGGTCGATGACGGTGAAATCCTGCGGTGAGGGATCGAGACGGTTCGGGGTATCGATCCATTCCTCCACGCCGTGGAGATAGGTGTTGCTTTTCAGCGAACAGCCGACAAACAAAATCTGTGCCTTGCGGTCATACAACTTGCCCCAACAGCCGTGTCGCGGACAAGGAGAGAGGGTCGTTTCCTCACCGCTCGTGTAGTCGTCGGCATCGTGTCCGATGGCCGCCACCGAATGGGTGGGATGGAGTGAGCGGACAACGCCCTCGCGCTTCAAAAAGAGATTGGTCAGCAGTCCCACACAGGACGGCTCCGTACGACTGTCGAACACGGTATAGGTCTTGCTCATCTGCCGCCATGTGTGTGTCGGCAACACCAGCAGGCCGTCCTTCATATACTCCGTCAGCGCATCAAGCACCGTGTCGGCACCGCCGTCCACCTCGCCGATGGCCTTCATCGAGGAATGAACAAGCAACGTACCGTTTCTGTCAACGCCCATGTCGGCAAGCTGAGCGATCAGCTCTGCTTTGGTAAACATCGTGCGCCTCCTTCCTTGTTGCAATATGTTCAGTATAGCACACTTTCCCACGGATTTCCATAGCTATTTCAGCAAATACGGTGTACAACCAATGGTTTATTGACAATTTTCGGCAGCTGTGCTATGCTGTTTGTAATCTCAAGGAAGGGGTGGTGATGAACATGACATATCGTCAGGATTATCGGGTGTCTATTCATCATTGTCCGGAGACCTCTCTTGATCATTGTGTATGGCGCATCCGATAACGGGTGCGCTATTTTTTTAGAAGGGAATGATGCGGCTGTGCCGATAAAAATACACGAGCAGATCATGTTTTACCGCAAGAGACGCGGCATGACACAAGCAGAGCTTGCCGCCTCTCTTGGTGTCAGCAGTCAGGCGGTGTCCAAATGGGAGACGGGACGCTCCTGTCCCGATATCCAGTTATTGCCGCAGCTTGCCGCAATCTTCGGTATTTCTGCCGATGAACTGCTTGGTGGTGACCGATGACAAAAAAGCTCATTGTTTTGATTACAAAACAATGAGCTTTTTTTTTATATATCATTCTTTAATATCCAACCCACCGAGCAGCTCGGCAAGCTCCTGTCGGCTGTGGACGTTCAGCTTCTTATACGCCATTCGGAGATAATAGTTTGCTGTATTGACGGTAACACCGTCTTCTTCGGCAATTTGCTTGATGCGTTTGCCCTCGGCAAAGCGCGTCAGGACTTCCTTTTCCCGAACCGAAATACCGTAGGCACGAAGCGGCCCCTCACAGGTGTGTTTATTCGGCTTTGCGGTCTCTGTCGGCTCCGGCTCCTTGCCGTGAAGGAGCCAATCGTAGTCGCAATCAAACTCCAAAGCGATCAGCTTGGCAAGGGATGGCTTGATGCTTTCGGGACGTGCCTTGGCGTTGCCTGTCAGCAGAAGCACGTACTGCGGTGTCACGCCGATCCTCCTTGCGAATTCTGCCTTGCTGATCTGTCTCTCTTCAATAATCCGGTTTAATCTGTCAGCAAGTATCAAACGTGCAGCTCCTTTTGGCTAATCACTTCTTGTTAGCCAAGCGGTAGTTGTTCACCAAAGCGGCAAGCTCTATGCGGCTGTGAACCTCCAAAGCAATATAAATATCTTTCACATAATCCTTAACGGTATGCTCGGAGATAATGAGAGTCTTTGCAATATCCTTGTTTGTATAACCCATACAGATCAGCTCCGCGACCTCGCGCTTCTTCGGGCTGAGTTTGGAAAGCGGATCGTCCGTCTTTTCTGCCTCTGCTGAAGCAGCCACCGTCTCGGTTTTCGTTTCGACCTCTGTGGTGGGAACAACGTCTGCTTCTTCCTCTGCTGTAACAGCGGCTTCCTCGTCCGTGATCCTACGGCGAAGGGCGAACATCAAGAACGGCTCGACCTGCATATATACGAACACAAGCACACCTATGATAACCGCATAGAAGATATACAGTGCGACAGGCGCACCGAGGAATATCTCGGCAATCACGGCGTGAACGAGAACCGCCGAGAAAGCAAGACCGATGATAGAGGGTGCTATGAACTTGGATGGATAGGACTTCATGATCGGCACACCGTAAAGCGG
>JAZUOG010000004.1:0-2256 GCA_045604545.1 Acutalibacteraceae bacterium
ATACACATCCAAAGGAAAATTTGAACTGGTCGAAAAGTCGAAGCCCACGCTTTTGCATGACCGCGATGCCATCGTAAAAGTCACCCTCGCCAGCATCTGCTCAAGTGATCTGCATATCAAGCACGGCAGCGTGCCGCGGGCGGTGGAAGGCATCACTGTCGGTCACGAGATGGTCGGCATCGTCGAAGAAGTCGGCGCGGCAGTCACGCATGTCAAGCCGGGCGACCGCGTCACGGTCAACGTGGAAACCTTCTGCGGCGAGTGCTTCTTCTGCAGGAAGGGATTTGTTAACAACTGCACCGACAAGAACGGTGGCTGGGCGCTGGGATGCCGCATTGATGGCGGTCAGGCGGAATACGTTCGCGTGCCGTTTGCCGATCAGGGGCTGAATAAGATTCCCGATACCGTCACCGACCGGCAGGCTCTGCTTGTGGGTGATGTGCTTGCAACAGGCTATTGGGCGGCGAAAATATCGGAAATCACCGAGGACGATACCGTTCTCATCATCGGCGCAGGTCCTACGGGAATCTGCACACTGCTCTGCGTGATGCTGAAAAAGCCGAAGCGCATCATCGTATGCGAGTGTGACGAGAGCCGCATCAAGTTTGTCAACGAACATTATCCCGATGTGCTGACGGTGACACCCGATAATTGCCTTGATTTTGTCCGCGAGAACAGTGATCACGGCGGCGCGGATGTGGTGTTGGAAGTCGCAGGCGCGGATTCCACATTCCGCCTTGCATGGGAATGCGCACGCCCGAATGCGATTGTCACGGTGGTGGCGCTGTACGACAAGGCACAGACATTGCCTCTGCCCGATATGTACGGCAAAAATCTGACCTTCAAGACCGGCGGTGTGGACGGATGCGACTGCGAGGAAACGCTGAAGCTCATCGCCGAGGGCTGGCTTGATACCGAACCGCTGATCACGCATACCTATCCGCTCGCCAAGATCGACGAGGCGTATGATCTGTTTGAAAACAAGCGCGACGGGGTGATTAAGATTGCGGTGGAGTGCTGAAACGATGACAGATAACGAAGCAACATGGGACAAGCTCCTGCAAATCAAAACCGGAGGGCGGGACGATACAAACGCAGACCAATTCCATCACCCGTATGAGCCGACACCGTATTGCGTGCTGGAGCGATTAGCAAACAAAGGTTTAATCGGCAAAAGAGATGTGGTGCTGGATTACGGCTGCGGCAAAGGTCGGGTCGGCTTTTTCCTTTCCTATCAGACGAAAGCCAGAACCATCGGCATTGAATATGACGAGCGGATTTTTGGAAGCGCTGTGAACAATCAGAAAACCGCCGTTTCACGGGCAAAGACGGAATTTGCTTTGGCGAATGCGGAAACGTATGCAGTACCGTCCGATATCAGCCGATGCTACTTCTTCAATCCCTTTTCCGTGGAGATTCTCCGTCAGGTGATGGCGCGGATTATGGAATCCTATTACGAAAACCCGCGGCAGATTCTGCTGTTCTTCTACTACCAGTCGGACGAATTAATGTGCTATCTGATGGGTGTGGACGAACTGGAGTTTTACGATGAGATCGACTGTGACGATCTGTTTGCGGGAAGCAATCATCGGGAACGGATTATGGTGTTCGAGCTGCCGGATTATGAAAGCGATGATTGAACTGATCGAGAGGACAAATACATGATACTGAAAACAAACCGCCTTATTATCAGAGAATATACGCTGGACGATTTCGATGCTTTGTACGAAATTCTGTCCGATGCGGAAACTATGAAATACTATCCCAAGCCCTACGATGAAGACGGTGTGAACAGATGGATAAACTGGTGCATTGACAGTTATCGCCAATATGGATTCGGTCTTTGGGCGCTGGAATTGAAAGATACGGGCACTTTTATCGGCGACTGCGGCGTTTCCATGCAGAACATCGACGGTGAGATGCTCCCCGAAATCGGGTATCACGTCCACAAAAATTATTGGCGGCAGGGATATGCGAAGGAAGCGTGCGTCGCGGTAAAGGATTGGTTCTTTGAAAATACCGACTATGATGCGGTGTATTCCTATATGAATCGGGAGAATATTGCCTCCTATGCGACTGCCGCGGCAAACGGCATGACGAGAATCAAGGCATACGAAAAGGGCGATGAAGCGTTGTTCGTTTACCGAATCACACGCGGTGCGTGGGAGAAATCGAGGACAGGACAATGAATCAAACGGAGGAATGAGATGATTATTCTGATTACGGGAGCATCGCACACAGGCAAAACAGCACTTG
>JAZUOG010000005.1:0-57048 GCA_045604545.1 Acutalibacteraceae bacterium
CGTATAAATTGGCATTTCTTTCAAGTAATTCTGTAATTGGCATTTTATCTTTCCTTTCAAATATTGCTCAAAATTAGTCATGGAGCAACAGTATACTATATGGGCATCTCTAAAAACCCATTTTGATAAAAAACAGCTATGCACGTCATGTGCTTCGTCAACCTCCCTTGGGGTGCGACAGCACGCCTTCGGTAGGTTTCCTTGCAGCTGTCATACCTATCTGTTTTTTCTTTAATCAAACGGGTTCTTAGAGATGCCCTTAATTTATCGAGAAATTCATTTTTCCATATAGAAATTTTGCAATATATATGATTTTGTTTTCTTCATCAATTCTGTAAAAAATATTATAATTATCTACCAAAGCACAATGATAGCCTTTTTCAGCAATTGATTGAATGTGAAAGGCAGGAAATAAAAGAGGATTTTCAAACAAAGAAGATTCTGAAAGATATTTTGCGATACTTCCTTTGATATATCAAATTACATTAGCTTTACAATTACATTATTTCTTTCCAACGAATTGATAAGCGTCCTATCCACCTTATCTTCTGAAAATGTTACATATTTCAGTTCTTTAAGTTCGAGCAGTTTCTCTGCATTTTCCAGAGATGAACTTGGAATATATAAACTTTCCAGTTTTTCTAATTTAAGCAGTTCCGCTGCATCAATACTTTCATCGCTACATACCAATGATAATGAAGTAAGGTTTTTACATTCTACTATAGCACTAATATCTGATTTTTTAGCGTAACAGAGTGTTAAAGTCATTAAATTTGGCAATTCACTAAGCTCCTCAATTCCTTTTATCGAGGTGCCTGATTTGCTATTCTTTAAACCAAACGTTTCAAGTTTTTTCAAGTTCTTTATACCTGAAATATCATAAATGTCACAGCACCAAAGATCAATATCTTTAATCATAGTCAGCGTACTTATATGCTCAAATGTGTCAAGAGGCGTGTCGAAGAGGTATAATGTTTCAAGCTCTAAACACTCAGGCAGAAAAGACATATCCAAATTCGGTGCAATGTATATATCCAATGTTTTCAGACGTGACAAATCATATACAAAATCAAACGACTTTATGTCTAATGAAAGAGTTTCTAATTCACTGAGTTTTTTCAGCTTTCCAATTTTTTTAAGGTCCTTTTCGTTACAATCTTTTGTAATATAGATTTTCTCAGTGTAACGGAAAACCATTTCATCTCCAATGTTAATGAACAAAATATTGTATACCACAAGGAACAGTAATAAAACTCCTGTGATACAGATGAAGATTTTTTTATTTCTCATAATCATTAATAACCTCGACAGGAATAATATCAAACGGTGTAACCTCAAGAAGAACTCCATGATCTTTCTCTATAAACCATCTGCTTATATAGGGCATCTCTAAAAACCCCTTTTGAGAAAAAACAGCTATGCACAACATCTGCTGCGTCAACCTCCCTCGGAGTGCGGCAGCACGCCTTCGGAAGGTTTCCTTGCAGCTGCCGCACCTATCTGGTTTTTCTTTAATCAAACGGGTTTTTAGAGATGCCCTATAATGATTATCTTTCAAAGCCTTAAAATCGGATTCAGCTTCGTCAAGTTTTTGATGTAATTCAGCTGAATTGCGAACAATATTTCTTGCAGATGCCGGAATTTTCAAATCAAATGGCAGTCCACCAACAAGATTAACCTGATGCAGCAGCATATTTACAGCATCAGAAATTGTCATACCGAGCATTGATAATGTTTCTTCTGCATTTGCTCTTACATTTTCGTTTACTCTTACATGAATTGTAGAATTTTTATTCATAGAAATCACCGTTCTTTTCTTTAATATTGTATCACATATATTACACAATGTCAATACAAAACGATAAATATCGGGATTAGAAACGCTCAACCGATGCGGACATCGGCTATTTTGTCTTATTATATTTTAAATAAAAGCGGTATGCTTCTTTCCACGTGCGGAATTTTTTCCTATAAAAATCAAAAGAATCAAATCCACGTTTGTTTTTGTTGGAGTGCAATGTATCGAACCATTTTTTGCGGAATTCATCACGGGTATATTTCTCCTGAATCCACCTATAGTCGCATATGTTCCATGAGCAGTAAAACTTTTTGTACTGGCTGCCATTGGGAACGTCCGTTGCATTTCTGACAGCGATAACTGCATTTCTTTTATGTTCCTTGTCATTATTTTCTTTAAAGTGAATAACTGAACTTTTCCTGTGTTTATAACTTCTGCTCATAAATCTGACCCCCTCTAAATGATGCAAAAAATCCCGATGCGAACATCGGGATTTTTTATATCTCGGTAGCTTAAATTATTCGTTGATAGCTGTAACAACGCCTGAACCTACTGTTCTACCACCCTCACGGATAGCGAAACGAAGTCCTTCTTCGATAGCGATAGGTGTGATAAGCTCAACGTTCATTGTAACGTTATCACCAGGCATGCACATTTCCTTATCAGCAGGAAGTGTTACAACACCAGTAACGTCTGTTGTTCTGAAATAGAACTGAGGTCTGTAGTTGTTAAAGAAAGGAGTATGACGGCCGCCCTCTTCCTTCTTAAGAACGTATACCTGACCAGAGAACTTTGTGTGTGGCTGGATTGAGCCGGGCTTACAGAGAACCTGTCCACGCTCAACCTGATCTCTTGTGATACCACGGAGAAGTGCACCAACGTTATCACCAGCTTCGCAGAAATCAAGAGTCTTACGGAACATCTCAAGACCTGTACATACAGTTGTGAGCTTCTCCTCAGAAAGACCAACGATTTCGATCTGCTCGTTTACGTTAAGACGTCCACGCTCTACTCTACCTGTAACAACAGTACCACGACCGGAAATTGTCATAGTATCCTCAACAGGCATAAGGAAAGGCTTAGCATCGTCACGCTCAGGGCTTGGGATGTACTCGTCAACAGCGTTCATAAGCTCAATGATAGGAGCGTAAGCAGGATCGCTGAGATCATCGGGAGCTTCGAGAGCCTTAAGAGCAGAACCCTTGATGATAGGTGTATCGTCGCCAGGGAAATCGTAAGATGAGAGAAGGTCACGGATGTCCATCTCTACGATCTCGATGTGCTCCTCATCGTCAACCTGGTCAGTCTTGTTCATGAATACGATGATGTAGGGTACGCCTACCTGACGGGCGAGCAGGATGTGCTCACGGGTCTGGGGCATGGGGCCGTCAGCAGAAGATACTACGAGGATAGCACCGTCCATCTGCGCAGCGCCGGTGATCATGTTCTTTACATAGTCAGCGTGGCCGGGGCAGTCAACGTGTGCATAGTGACGGGTCTCAGTCTGATACTCAACGTGAGAGGTGTTGATTGTGATACCACGTGCGCGCTCCTCGGGAGCCTTATCGATGTTCGCGTAGTCGACGAATTCAGCGCCGCCGCCCATGTTCAGAACCTTGGTGATCGCCGCGGTCAGGGTGGTCTTGCCGTGGTCAACGTGACCGATGGTACCAATGTTTACGTGGGGTTTGGAACGTTCAAATTTTTCCTTTGCCATTGGAATTTCCTCCTTTGATAACTTTGCTTGTTGCAAAGCATGATTGTTTTATCCAAACTATCCCTATTCTATCAATTCTGTAACAGAATTGCAAGGGGTTTTGGAAAAAAAGTCTTTACGCAATCCACATTTTTGCGGGAAAATCCCGCAAAAACGGGTGCATCATGTCTTAAATCAGTCTTCCTTCTTAGCGCGCTTGGCGATGACCGCCTCAGAAACGCTCTTCGGGAGTTCAGCATAGTGGCTGGGCTCCATGCTGTACTGGCCACGGCCCTGAGAGCGAGAACGCAGATCGGTAGCATAACCGAACATCTCAGACAGCGGCACGATCGCGTTGATCTGCTGGGCGCCGGAAACAGCTTCCATGCCCTGGATCAGACCGCGACGAGAGTTGAGGTCGCCGATAACGTCGCCCATGTAATCCTCGGGAACGACAACAACGACTTTCATGAGGGGCTCGAGCAGGACGGGATCCGCCTTGCGCATAGCCTCTTTGAACGCCATAGAACCGGCGATCTTATTCGCCATTTCAGAGGAGTCAACCTCGTGATAGGAGCCATCATACAGGGTAACCTTGACATCGACAACGTTATAGCCCGCGAGAACGCCGGACTGCATAGCGCCTTGGATACCTTGGTCAACAGCGGGGATGTATTCCTTCGGAATCGCACCGCCGACAACCGCATTGATGAACTCGTAGCCCTTGCCGGACTCGTTGGGTTCCACACGGATCTTAACGTGACCGTACTGACCTTTACCGCCGGACTGACGAGCATACTTATGGTCGACATCCGCATTCTTACGGATGGTCTCTTTGTAAGCAACCTGAGGAGCGCCGACGTTTGCTTCGACCTTGAATTCGCGGAGCAGACGGTCAACGATGATCTCGAGGTGGAGCTCACCCATACCGGCGATGATGGTTTGACCGGTCTCTTCATCGGTATAGGTCTTGAAGGTCGGATCTTCCTCGGCGAGCTTAGCAAGCGCGATACCCATCTTCTCTTGACCGGCTTTGGTCTTGGGCTCGATAGCAACGCGGATAACAGGCTCGGGGAATTCCATGGATTCAAGGATAACGGGGAACTTCTCGTCGCAGAGAGTATCACCGGTGGTGGTACCCTTCAGGCCGATTGCTGCAGCGATGTCACCTGCGTAAACCACATCGAGGTCTTTACGCTCGTTGGAGTGCATCTGCACGATACGGCCGAGACGCTCGTTTCTATCCTTGCAGGAGTTGTACACCGTGTCGCCGGCGTTGACAACGCCCGAATAGACGCGGAAGAAGCACAGCTTACCAACGAACGGATCGGTAGCGATCTTGAACGCCAGAGCAGCAAACGGCTCTTCGTCAGAGGACGGGCGCTCCACTTCTTCTTCGGTCACGGGGTTAACACCCTTGATCGCGGGAACATCGAGCGGAGAAGGCATGTACGCAACGATGGCGTCGAGCAGCTTCTGCACGCCCTTATTACGGTAAGAAGTACCGCAGCAGACCGGCACCATTTTGTTGGCGATGGTTGCTTTACGGATGGTACTCTGGATCTCGTCAACGGTGATATCCTCACCGGCGAAATACTTCTCCATGAGCTCGTCGTCCTGCTCGGCGATCGCCTCGAGGAGAGCCTCACGGTATTCGTTAGCCAGGTCAAGCATATCCTCGGGAATCTCTTCCACGCGCATATCCTTGCCCATTTCGTCATAATAGACATCGGCTTTCATTTCAACAAGATCAATGATGCCCTTGAAGGTATCTTCCGAACCGATCGGCAATTGGATCGGCACAGCATTACACTTCAGGCGCTCACGCATCATGTTGACAACGCGATAAAAATCGGCGCCCATGATGTCCATCTTGTTGACATACGCCATGCGGGGAACCTGATAGTTATCCGCCTGACGCCACACGGTCTCGGACTGGGGCTCAACGCCGCCCTTGGCGCAAAGCACCGTCACGGAGCCGTCGAGCACGCGCAGAGAGCGCTGAACCTCAACAGTGAAGTCAACGTGACCCGGGGTGTCGATGATGTTGATACGGTTGTTCTTACCGTTCTTGTCTTTCCAGAAACAGGTGGTAGCAGCAGAGGTAATGGTAATACCACGCTCTTGCTCCTGAGCCATCCAGTCCATGGTCGCGCCGCCGTCGTGCGTCTCACCAAGCTTATAGTTAACACCGGTGTAGTACAGAATACGCTCGGTCGTCGTGGTTTTACCCGCGTCGATATGCGCCATGATGCCGATGTTTCTGGTAAGGGAAAGGGGTACTTGTCTAGCCATAGTGCTGTTCCTCCTAACTTACCAACGGAAATGAGCAAAAGCGCGGTTGGCTTCTGCCATCTTGTGGGTGTCGTCGCGCTTCTTCGCCGCACCGCCGTTACCGGCCAGCGCGTCGAGGATCTCGTTCGCGAGACGCTCCTTCATGGTGCGCTCGGAACGGTTACGGGAATAGGTCGTCAGCCAGCGCAGACCCAGGGTCTGACGGCGCTCGGGACGAACCTCGATCGGCACCTGATACGTCGCACCGCCAACACGGCGAGCCTTGACTTCCAGGACCGGCATGATGTTTTCCATGCACTGCTCGAACACCTCAAGCGGATCGTTTCCGGTCTTCTCGCGAACGATATCGAACGCGCCGTAGACGATCTTCTGGGCAACGCCGCGCTTACCGTCGAGCATAATGTTGTTGATCAGTCTGGTGACCAATTTGGAATTGTAAAGCGGATCGGGCAAAACATCGCGTTTTGCGATAGAACCTCTTCTCGGCACTTTACTTCCCTCCTTCATATAAATGATATCATAGGTACTCGAAAGTGACATACTCTCGCTTAGCCGACACAGGGGCATTCCGCCATATACAATCATTGTATATATATAGAATTGCCGCTGAATCTCAGCTGCAGGTCATATCTCTTTCTTACTTGCTCGCCTTCGGACGCTTCGCGCCGTACTTGGAACGAGCCTGCATTCTCTTCGCAACGCCCTGCGTATCGAGGGTACCGCGAATGATGTGGTAACGCACACCGGGGAGGTCCTTAACACGACCGCCGCGGATCAGCACCACGCTGTGCTCCTGCAGGTTGTGACCTTCGCCGGGGATATACGAGGTAACCTCGATACCGTTGGACAAACGGACACGCGCCACTTTACGCATAGCAGAGTTCGGCTTCTTGGGGGTAGAGGTCTTGACAGCGGTGCAGACACCACGCTTTTGCGGGGAGTTCTGATCGATCGGCACGCGCTTCTTGGAGTTCCAACCCTTCAGAAGTGCAGGAGCCTTCGCCTTCTTGACGAGATCCTCACGACCCTTGCGGACCAATTGGTTAAAAGTAGGCAAACTTATCTCTCCTTTCTGACATTTTCGCTTGTCCCGACGAAAAAAACGCGCAGTTATCCCATCAGGACTCACCAATTTGGTATTCTAGCATATACTATGGCTTTTTGTCAAGAAAAAAATCAAGAGGATCGAAAAAAATTCGATCCTCTTGAGAAAAGAGCCATTATTCGGCGGAATCTTCCGCATTTTCGGCGTTATCGTCCTCCAGCATACTGCGAAGCGCCGCAACATAGGGCGAATCGTCGGACGCGTGAGTGTTGATGACGTCGAGGTCGGAGTACATCTGCACACCGGTACCGGCGGGAACCAGTTTACCGATGATGACGTTCTCCTTCAGACCGAGCAACGGGTCGACCTTGCCCTTGATGGCGGCTTCGGTCAGCACGCGGGTGGTCTCCTGGAAGGACGCGGCGGACAGGAAGCTGTCGGTGGCAAGAGACGCCTTGGTGATACCGAGGAGCACCGGCTGGCAGGTCGCTTCGCGCAGGTGGATCTCCCCTGCCTCAATGCGCGCACGCACGCGCTCATTCTCGCGATCGACTTCACTGCGGTCGACAAGTGCGCCGCTGAGCAGGTAGGTATCGCCGGAATCTTCCACGCGAACCTTGCGCATCATCTGACGGACAATGACTTCCACGTGCTTGTCGTTGATGTCAACGCCCTGCATACGGTAGGTGTGCTGCACTTCCTGAATGAGGTAGTTCTGCACGGCAAGCGGGCCGCTGATGGCGAGAATGTCGTTGGGGTTGATGGAACCCTCGGTGATACGGTCACCCTTCTTGATGACGTCGCCTTCTTTGACGCGTTTGCGGGAACCGAACGGGATCACATAGCTGCGCTGGTCTTCCTCGTTGGTGACGATGACAAGCTGTTTCTTCTTGTCTTCGCCGAAGCTGACAACACCGTCGATCTCACTGATGATCGCGAGGTACTTCGGCTTACGACCCTCGAACAGCTCTTCAACACGCGGCAAACCCTGCGTGATATCTTCGCCCGACGCAACACCGCCGGTGTGGAACGTACGCATGGTCAGCTGAGTACCGGGTTCACCGATGGACTGAGCGGCGATGATACCGACCGCTTCGCCGATGGACACGGGCTCGACCGTGGCGAGGTTCGCGCCGTAGCAGTGAGCACAGACACCCTGCTTCGCATCGCAGGTCAGCACGGAGCGAATGTTGATGCGCTCGACGCCGTAGTGGTTAACAAGAAGGTCGGCTTCCTTTTCGGTCATCATCACATCGCGGCTGACGACCACCTCACCCGTCTGCGGATCGCAGAAGTCATCGGAGAGGAAGCGACCGACGAGACGCTCGGTGAGCGGCTCGATCATTTCCTTGCCGTCCTTGATGTCGTAGACCTCAATGCCGCGATGTGTGCCGCAATCGTGCTCACGAATGATCACGTCCTGCGAAACGTCAACGAGACGACGGGTCAGGTAACCGGAGTCAGCGGTACGAAGAGCGGTATCGGCGAGGCCTTTACGCGCACCACGCGAGGAAATGAAGTATTCCATGATGTTGAGGCCTTCACGGTAGTTCGCACGGATGGGCACCTCGATCGTACGACCGGAGGTGTTCGCAATCAGGCCGCGCATACCGGCGAGCTGACGGATCTGAGCGATACTACCACGAGCGCCGGAATCGGACATCATGAAGATCGGGTTGTAGGGATCCATATTCTTATTCAACGCCGCCGTAACCTTATCGGTGGTGCTGTTCCAGGTTTCAATAACGCGGCGATAACGATCTTCGTCGCTCATGAGACCCTTGTTGTACATATCGGTGATGCGGTCGACCATCGCCTCCGCCTCAGCAATCAGTTCCTTCTTCTCGGGCGGGATCGACGCGTCGCAGACCGCAACGGTCAGAGAGCCCTGAGTGGAGTACTTGTAGCCCTGGTTCTTGATCGCGTCGAGAACCTCGGAGGTTTTCGCGGGACCATGCACCTTGATGCACTTTTCCACAATGCGGGACAGCTGCTTCTTGCCGACCTTGAAGTCCACCTCGTAGAGGAAGCGGTTTTCGGGGATCGAGCGATCGACAAAGCCGAGATCCTGCGGGACGGGACGGTTGAAGATGATGCGGCCGATGGTGGTCTCCACCACACGGCTCTGCATCACGCCGTCGATCTCCATCGTGCGGCGCACGCGGATCTTGGAGTGCAGGCCGATGACCTTCTCCTGATACGCCATCATCGCTTCGTCCTCATCGCGGAACGCCTTGCCTTCGCCGGGTTCGCCGGGCTTCTCGATGGTGAGGTAGTAGGAACCGAGGACCATGTCCTGCGTCGGCACCGCAACAGGCTTACCGTCGGACGGTTTAAGCAGGTTGCCGGCCGCCAGCATCAGGAAGCGGGCTTCCGCCTGCGCTTCGGCAGAGAGCGGCACGTGAACGGCCATCTGGTCACCGTCGAAGTCGGCGTTGAACGCGGTACAAACCAGCGGATGCAGTTTGATGGCGCGACCTTCGACAAGGACGGGCTCAAACGCCTGAATACCGAGGCGGTGAAGTGTCGGAGCACGGTTGAGCATGACGGGATGGTCTTTGATGACGATCTCGAGGGCGTCCCACACTTCGGGATGCACACGCTCGACCATTTTGCGGGCGGTCTTGATGTTGCCCGCGGCATTGATCTCCACAAGGCGTTTCATGACAAACGGCTTGAACAGCTCGAGCGCCATTTCCTTCGGGAGACCGCACTGATACATTTTGAGTTCCGGACCGACAACGATAACCGAACGACCCGAGTAGTCAACGCGCTTACCGAGCAGGTTCTGACGGAAACGACCTTGCTTACCTTTGAGCATATCGGAAAGCGACTTGAGCGGACGGTTGTTGGGACCGGTGACGGGACGGCCGCGGCGGCCGTTGTCGATGAGCGCGTCAACCGCTTCCTGCAGCATACGCTTCTCGTTGCGCACGATGATATCGGGCGCGCCGAGCTCGAGCAGCTTTCTCAGACGGTTGTTGCGGTTAATCACGCGGCGATACAGGTCATTGAGGTCGGAAGTCGCGAAACGACCGCCGTCGAGCTGTACCATCGGGCGAATATCGGGAGGAATAACCGGCAGGACGTTGAGCACCATCCACTCGGGACGGTTGCCGGACAGGCGGAAGGACTCCACCACTTCGAGGCGCTTGACAAGACGGGCGCGCTTCTGACCGGAAGCACCCTCGAGCTCGCTTTTGAGCGACTCGGACAGCTCTTCGAGATCGATCTCGGCAAGCAGCTTCTGAATGTATTCGGCACCCATGCCGGCTTCGAACTCGTCCTCGTACTTTTCACGAAGATCGTGATAATCCTTGTCGTTGAGGATCATGCCCTTCTTCAGACCGGGAATGTCGCCGTCCTGAGTGACGACATACGCCGAGAAGTAGAGCACCTGCTCAAGCAGACGCGGAGAAATATCCAGAAGCAGGCCCATGCGGGACGGGATACCTTTGAAATACCAGATGTGGGACACGGGAGCGGCAAGCTCAATGTGACCCATACGCTCACGGCGCACTTTGGCACGCGTCACTTCGACGCCGCAGCGTTCACAAACCTTACCCTTATAGCGGATACGCTTGTATTTGCCGCAATGGCATTCCCAGTCCTTGTTCGGGCCGAAGATGCGTTCGCAGAACAAGCCGTCGCGCTCGGGCTTCAGCGTACGATAGTTGATCGTTTCGGGCTTGGTGACCTCACCGTGAGACCATTGTGTACGGATCTGCTCGGGAGAGGCGAGGCCGATCTTGATCGAGTCAAACACATTGAAATCCATCATGACTGTTTATCCTCCCTTTCTCAAACTTCGTCGAACAGCGAATCGCTGCTTCCGTACGTATCTTCTTCGGCTTCAAAGCCGTCTTCGGTGAGCTCGCCGACACCGTAGCCGGTGAACTCGCTCTCATCGGCGACAGCGTGGAACACTTCGTCGTCAACGGGAGCCATGCCCATGTCGTCGTCCTCAAAGGACTGCGACAGGTCGATCTCTTCCTGGAACTTGTTGAGCACCTTGATGTCGAGACCGAGAGACTGCAGTTCCTTCACAAGCACCTTGAAGGACTCAGGCACGCCGGACTGCGGCACGTTGAGGCCCTTGACGATGGCTTCGTAGGTCTTCACGCGGCCTGCCATATCGTCGGACTTGACGGTGAGGATCTCCTGCAGGGTGTAAGCGGCGCCGTAAGCTTCCAGCGCCCACACTTCCATTTCGCCGAAACGCTGACCGCCGAACTGGGCTTTACCGCCGAGGGGCTGCTGCGTCACGAGCGAGTACGGACCGGTGGAACGGGCGTGGATCTTATCGTCAACCAGGTGGTGCAGTTTAAGGAAATACATATAACCGACGGTGACGGGGTTGTCAAACGGTTCGCCGGTGCGGCCGTCGAACAGCTGGGTCTTACCGTTGCGGTTCTTGCCCGCCTGCTCGAGGAGCTCCTGAATATCCTGTTCGTGAGCACCGTCAAAGACAGGGGTCATGACCTTGAAGCCGAGAGCCGCCGCCGCATAGCCGAGATGCACTTCGAGCACCTGACCGATGTTCATACGGGACGGGACGCCCAAGGGGTTGAGCACGATGTCGAGCGGACGACCGTCGGGCAGGAAGGGCATATCCTCACTCGGCAGAATGCGGGAAACAACACCCTTGTTACCGTGACGACCGGCCATCTTATCGCCGACGCTGATCTTACGCTTCTGAGCGATGTAGCAACGAACCACCATGTTGACACCGGGGCTCAGCTCATCGCAGTTTTCACGGGTGAACACCTTGACGTCGACGACGATACCGTATTCACCGTGCGGCACGTGCAAAGAGGTGTCGCGCACTTCGCGTGCCTTTTCGCCGAAGATGGCGCGCAGCAGGCGCTCCTCAGCGGTCAGCTCGGTCTCGCCCTTCGGGGTGACCTTACCGACAAGAATGTCGCCCGAACGCACCTCAGCACCGATGCGGATAATGCCGCGCTCGTCAAGGTCTTTGAGGGCGTCCTCGCCGACATTGGGAATGTCGCGGGTGATTTCCTCCGGACCGAGCTTGGTGTCACGGGATTCGACTTCGTATTCTTCAATATGGATCGAGGTGAACACGTCGTCACGCACGATCTTCTCATTGATGAGAACGGCGTCCTCGTAGTTGTAACCTTCCCACGTCATGAAGCCGATGAGCACGTTTTTACCCAGCGCGATCTCACCGTTGCAGGTGGCGGGACCGTCCGCGATCACGTCGCGCTCTTCGACATGCTGACCAACCTCGACGACAGGGCGCTGGTTGACGCAGGTGCCTTGGTTGGAACGGGAGAACTTCAGGATTTCATAGGTGTCGATGTTGCCGTTGTCGTCGCGGCGCACCAGCACGCGGTCAGCGGAAACAGCGGTAACGGTACCGGCCGTCTTCGCCAGCACGCAGACGCCCGAGTCGACGCCCGCTTTGTATTCCATACCGGTGCCGACGATGGGCGACTCGGTCTTGAGAAGCGGCACAGCCTGGCGCTGCATGTTCGAGCCCATGAGGGCGCGGTTGGCGTCGTCGTTCTCGAGGAAGGGAATCATCGCGGTCGCGACCGACACGACCATCTTCGGAGAGACGTCCATGTAGTCGATGCGCTCGGGTTCGCACTCGAGGAACTCACTGCGGAAACGGGCATTGACACGGGCACGGGCAAAACGGCCGTTCTCGTCGAGCGGTTCGTTCGCCTGCGCGACGATGAAATCGTCTTCCATGTCAGCGGACATATAGGTCACTTCATCGGTAACCACACCGGTCTCTTTATCGACACGGCGATAGGGTGCTTCGATGAAGCCGTATTGGTTGATACGGGCAAAGGTGGCAAGATACGAGATCAGACCGATGTTCGGACCTTCGGGAGTCTCGATCGGGCACATACGACCGTAGTGGCTGTAGTGAACGTCACGGACTTCGAAGCCTGCACGGTCACGGGACAGACCGCCCGGGCCGAGTGCCGACAGACGGCGCTTATGGGTAAGCTCAGCAAGCGGGTTGTTCTGATCCATGAACTGCGACAGCGGCGAGGAGCCGAAGAACTCCTTGATCGCGGCATTGACGGGACGGATATTGATGAACGCCTGGGGCGTTGCGGAATCCATATCCTGCGCCTGCAGGGTCATGCGCTCGCGGATCACGCGCTCCATGCGCGAGAAGCCAATGCGGAACTGGTTCTGGAGAAGCTCGCCGACCGAACGGATACGGCGGTTGCCGAGGTGGTCGATGTCGTCGGTGGTGCCGATGTCGTAAGCGAGGCAGTTGACGTAGTTGATGGACGCGAGCATATCATCGATGATGATGTGGTTCGGGATCAGCTCGGCAAGACGCTCGGCGATCGCCTCGCGGATCGCCTCTTCCCCTTCGCAGGTGTCGAGGATCTCTTTGAGGACGGTGTAGCGCACGCGCTCGTTGACGCCGAGATCGGTCACGTCAAAGTCGATGTACTTCTTGATGTCGACCATGCCGTTGGTGATGATCTTGACTTCCTTCTCTTCGCCGTGATCGTCAACCGTAACATACGCAACGGTGACACCCGCATCTTCCATTTCCATGGCACGGGAGCGCGGAATGACCTCGCCCGCTTCCGCCATCAGCTCGCCCGTGTTGGGGTTGATGACGGGACGGCTCAGGGTGCAACCCTGCAGACGGTTGGACAGACCGAGCTTTTTATTGTATTTATAGCGTCCGACGCGGGACAAGTCGTAACGGCGGGGATCGAAGAACAGGTTGTTGAGGTGTTCCTGCGAATTCTCCAGCGTCAGCGGCTCACCGGGGCGGAGCTTGCGATACACTTCGAGGAGAGCTTCCTCGGTGTTCTTGGTGGTATCCTTTTCGATGGTGGCAAGAATGCGGTCGTCCTCACCGAAGAACTCGATGAGCTCCGCGTCGGAGCCGAGACCCAGCGCACGCACGAACACCGTGACAGGCAGCTTGCGATTCTTGTCGATGCGGACATAGAACACATCGGAGGAATCGGTCTCATATTCCAGCCATGCACCGCGGTTGGGGATCACCGTGGAGGTGAACAGCTTCTTGCCGACGGTGTCGTAAGACATGCCGTAGTACACGCCGGGCGAGCGCACGAGTTGAGAAACGATGACGCGCTCGGCACCGTTGATGACAAAGGTGCCGCTTTCGGTCATGAGCGGGAAATCGCCCATGCAGATCTCCGATTCTTTGATTTCACCCGTTTCCTTATTTAAAAGGCGGGCACGAACGTGCAAGCGTGTGGCGTAAGTCACGTCGCGTTCCTTACATTGCTCCACCGTGTACTTGGGAGTTTCCTCCAAGCGGTAGTCGATGAATTCCAGCACCAGATTACCGGTGTAATCGGTGATGGCAGCCATGTCGCGGAACACTTCGCGCAGGCCCTCGTTCAAAAACCACGCATACGAATTCTTTTGCACTTCAATGAGGTTGGGCATATCCAGCACTTCATTGATTTTCGCAAAACTCATACGCGTCGTTTTGCCGAGCTGCTTCGGTTTGATGTTGACCATGTTGTGCGCTCACTCCTGTATTCAAAATTTCCGTTTCCGGAGTTTTTGCCGTGGCACGCCGCATCGCCTTTTTCAAGGACGACGGACGACACAAACATTTTCCTCTTGCTTTTTTTTGGCATTTGTGCTACAATAAAAGACAGCAAAAAGGGGATATAATCCCATGATTATGCAGTATAATATAATACACAAAAATGACAGGTTTGTCAATCCTTTTTTTCGGATTGGCAAGCTTTTTTTTAATTTTTCGATGGTTTTTCAAAAAAGAGCGTTTTTGCCGCACATTAGCCATAAAAAGAAACACACGGTTGCGTTGTTTCGGATTTCCGCCTTATGCCGTGTATATTCTCCCTCTCCTATGCCCATGCTAGAACAAAAGGAGGGAGTGCCCATGGCCATCACCGCGATCCGCACGATCGTGATCTATGTCATTCTGATCATCGCCATGCGCATCATGGGACGTCGTCAGCTCGGCGAGCTGCAACCGATCGAGCTGGTCGTCACCCTGCTCATTTCGGATCTTGCCAGCGTGCCGATGCAAGACAGCGGCATTCCGCTGTTCAGCGGCATCGTGCCGATCCTCATTCTGGTTGCGGCGGAGATCCTGCTGTCGGCGTTGATGCTCAAATCGCCGCGGTTCTCCACGCTCGTCAGCGGCACACCGATCATTCTCATTCGCGACGGCAAGCCCGATCAGGCCATGCTCAAAAAGCTGCGCATCACCGTGGAGGATCTGATGGAAGGACTTCGCAAGCAAAACATCTTCGATCTAAATGATGTGCAGACCGCCATTGCGGAAACCAACGGCACCATTTCCGTCTACCCCGTCGCCGCCAAACGACCGCTGGTGTTTGAAGACCTGGCGAAGCTCCCGCCGAAGGATCACGGCATTCCGCTCGTCATCGTGGCGGACGGCGAGATCTGCGAATGGGCTCTGCGCGCTTTGTCATTGAGCGAGAAATGGGTCGATCGCACCCTGAGCTCCCGCGGCATTCCACGGGACAAGGTCATGATCATGAGCACCAACGGGCACGGACGTGTCACCATCATTCCGAAGGAGGACGACGCATGAAGCGCATCATCATCGCTTTTTCGTTGTTGCTGACGGTTGCGGCACTGAGCATCGCCGCTTTGTGGCAACAATCGGTCGTGACGGCTCAGCTTCTGGAGGATTGCGACCGATTGGTGACGGTGTATGAGGCGGGGGATATCGCCGCCTGCCGCACCGTCACCGCGCAATTCTCTTCTCAACTGAAAGAGCGAATGCGGCTGTTTCCGTTTTTTCTTCACCACGAACGCATGGAGAGCATTTTTCAGCAGGCCGCCACTCTTCCCCATCTCATCAACGACAACGACCCCGCCGATTATGCTTCGGCGATCTCCTCATTGAAGATGCAACTGCAGATTCTGATGGATAACGAATGGCCCGTCCCCGAAAATATATTATAAAAAAACTGCCACAGTAAAGGCGAAAAAGACGTATACACGCCGACCTTTACCGTGACAGCCACGATCCTATTCTCTTTAATTCAGCAGGGATGCACGAACAGCTTCGACCACGCTCGGCTCCACAATGGCGGTTTTCAACAGCGAATCCAGATAGGCATGGGCTTCTTTCTTCCCCTTCGCCTTCATAATATTCCTGGTGTAATCTGCCACATTTTGCGGACTCGGACGGTCAAAATCGGACATGCCGATCTCCTGGACGATCTGTGCCTTTTGAGCCTTGGTGATATAGCCATTATTGACCGCCTGATTGAGGAAGTTGTCCGCATCCACAACGCCGCTTTTATGCTGAATGATTTTCGCGTTGATCCGTACCGCGTTCGGCGACCATTCCGAATCGACCGCATTGTAGGTTCCGAGATCCGCGATAGCCGTCTCTCTATCCTTGATGGCTTTCAGCCGTTGCACAGCAAGTTCATTCGCACGGTCCGCCTGCGCCTGTTCAACGTCCGTCTGCAGCTTATAAAGCGAGAACGCATTCTGAGCCGCCGCCTTTTCGCTCGCTGTTTGTTCGGCAAGTACATCGGCTTCCGCCTGTGCATAGATCGCGTTCTGCTTGTTGACCGATTGCGCCTCAAGATCGGCGCGGACAGCATCAAGCTCCCGCATGATCGCATCGACCGCCTGTTGTTTCTGAGAGGCGACTTGGTGATCGGCATGACTTCGACGAAGAGACAGCGCCGTGTGATGGGTGGCGTTCAGTCCGCTTCGTTGCAATCCGGCATTGGCGATTGCCTCCTCGGCATGACGACGCGCGACCAGCTCCGACACCACATTGGCATCAAACAGCGAGCGGTAGCTGTCCGCCGTTTCCTGTGCAGAAGCGGAATATTGCCTTTGTGCATTCCCGATTGCCTTGTGGTAGCTGTCGGCTATCTTTGAAGCGGCGGTGTCTGCCTGCGCGCGGCGTGCCGCCTCATACTGCGTTGCCTGCTGCTTCGCTTTTTTCAGTTGTTCCTGTTCATATTCATCATAGGTTTTTGTTGCCATTTCATCTTACCTCCTTTGTATTCAATCGTCATTTCGGTAATGTGTGTATTCTCCTCCTCCATTGTGGACTGTGTTTTTTGGTCGTAGGGTATCTGTCATTGCGAGGGTGCATGCTCCGCGGCAAGTTTAAAAGATTCTTCGCTTACGTTTCGGAATGACAAGGGCGTTTGAGAGAGTGCGAAGGGTGTGCTTTTTGGCGAAGGGGACTGCGACAAGTGACGGATCATTCGCCGAAAACCTTGTGATAGCAATCAAACAGATCCTTGCGGATTTCATCCTCTTCATCGTCACCGAGAAGGCCGTTGAACTTGCCGTTTTGGAAATCCTCATAGTAAAGATACAATTCATCCTCACATTCCGGTGTCAACATATCGTGTTCAACCATCCATTTGATAACAGGTAATACTAATAACACTCTTTCTCTCTCTGTCAATTGAGAGTCATCGGTATCTCCCAAGATATAGTCCTGCACAAACGATCCGTTTTTTGGCGAAAGTTTACCTAAATCCGAGTACAGATCCTCTCGCCACCCCATATAAGTATCTTCAAACACCATAATCTAATTACTCCTCTCTCCAGCCCCACACATTACCCTCAAGTGACGGATCATTCGCCGAATACTTTATGGTAACACTCAAACAGATCCTTGCGGATTTCATCCTCTTCATCGTCACCGAGAAGACCGTTGAACTTGCCGTTTTGGAAATCCTCATAGTACAGATACAATTCATCCTCACATTCCGGTGTCAACATATCGTGCTCGATCATCCACTTGATCACCGGAAGAATACACAGCAAACGTTCCCTTTCGGTTAACCGGGAATCATCGGTATCTTCCAGCATATAGTCTTGTACCTCTTGCCCATTTTTTAATGTTACTTCTCCCAAATCAAAATATGTATCTTCACGCCATTGCATATAGTTGTACTCAAATCTCACATTATTTCCTCCTTCTCCAGCCCCACACATTACCCTCAACAGATTTGTTGGAAACCACATTAACGGTAACATCAGGAAATTGTTTTTTAAACTGCTCCATGACACCTTTGCAGCTGTCGCACATACCGCGCTCCGATAGTATCGTTATTGATTTAAACGGCTTTTCTTCATACAGGTCTGCAAAATACTCGAACAGCTTTGCTTCCGTATCATAGAACGTACTCGTACGTAATTGTCCGTTTGATCGGCATACATCCGTATATCGGAAGCGACGATTATTTTTCAAAACAACCATTTGATTCGGACCAGTGTACCCATTTACTAAACTAGTTTCCGTATTGATTCGACTATGCGCATAATACATCTGTTTAGAATCCCCGTCAAGATATGCCCCCGCAATATTCCCGCGCTCTCTTAATCTAGCCGCAAACCTCTCTGTTTTTTCAGAATACGTTTTCTGATCCAAGTTCCAGATTTCTGTTGCAGACAGCGAGCCCGAATCGATTTTGTACTGGCTGACAACGTGATATTGATTCTCCAGTTCTTTGAACCGTTCGGGATCGGTGTTGCGAATGGTTTGGAATTCCTCAAAGGACGATGGCGCCAGCTCCTGCAATACGTGTGCATACTGATCAAATTGTTCTTCATCGGAAAGCGGATGTTCTTCCGCCGAAGCATCAATCGTCTCACCGTCATTATACTCTTGTGCCCGGGCGGTGTCAACGTCCGAGGGCGGCTGTTGCGTTTCGGGATCATACCGTCTTCCGTCCACGCCGGCTTTAAAGGCATCCATGAGTTCGTCATACGAAGGAGAATCGTCAGCCACAGGGGCGTGTTCAACAGGCATCTGCTGTGAACCGGCGTAAGGCGTCTGCACAGCAGAATGGCTCGAGTTATAGCCGACAACACCGCCCGGCACACCGATCATCATGCCCGACAAAAAGCCAATCCACGCCTCTTCACCGATTTGACCGATCAACTCACCGAGCGCGATCTTTGCGGATCGCGGTGTTGTACTCACCAAGCGTTGTTACTGACATGAATACCTCCTTCTCATCTTGTCACATCGAGGTTTTGGTATTGCAGGCCGATGGATTTGACGGCGGTGGGGACGGCAGAGGTCACGGACAGCGCGAATGTCTGACAGCGTTTGACCCCCGGCACAACAAGCTGCATACGACGGCCGTCACCGCGGAGGCGGCGAACGGTGCCGATATCCTCGCCGTCGACGATCAGTCGCACATGTGCTTCATCGGTGACGATGTTGAGGTACACCGCTTTGATGCGTTTGATAAGTGTCTCGTCGCCGAACACATACTGCTTCGTGACGAATTCGCACGCAATCGGTTGATTGGTGATGGCGGTCGCGATCCATTCGCCGTCCTCATTTCGGTTTTCGGTGATCAGGGTATCGGCGGTCGACTCTTCAAAATACCATCGGGAGCGCTTGAATACCACCGAAGATGTGCGCTCGGTGGCGATCACCACCGCTCGTGTTCTTCCGTCCGAAACAATGCGGTTTACCGCTCCCGCAGGCAACGTCGGGTATTCATGCGCAAACCACGCGATATTCCGAGACGCCCGCTTGTCGGAGCTATAGGAAGACTGATTGACAAAGCCGCTGTCGCCGTAATCAAACACAAACGCCTTGTTGCCGATCATCAGGAAATATCGACCGTCTATGTCCGCCGCCGATGCAACGGCGCGCTGTGCCTCGCTCGTCACTTCCGACAAATGCCGATGAATTTTCGTCCCGATCTCGCGCACGTTACGTTCGCTGTAAGCGGCGGCCGTGCGTAAGGTGTAGATTCGCCCGTCCTTGTTCATCCACACAAGGCGATTGCGGCACAGCGCGATCGTATGCGGCGCATCACACCCGATCTGCGGGGATAACTGTGTCAGCGGGAAATAGGCCGACGACACGGTAACGTCCACGTTCGTTCCTTCCATCACACTGTCGGCATCGATACTTCCTTCGACATAGCGGGTGTAATACATCTCCCGCTCCTTAAACACGACCAGCATATCCTCCTGCTTGGCAAGCGCGGTGATACGCTGTGACGGATCGCCGATGTGCATATAATTGTTCTGCGGAAAGTAAAACGGATCATCGACATCGCTCCACATCAGGCACGAACCTTTGCCGCTGTCAAAGCCCGCGAGAAACAGACGCGTACCGCCGCCGCGATTCTGCGTACCGCCGAACCATTGCGCGATCGTTGCACCGGTAACAGACCCTCCGTCGTCGTTTCCTGTCCGGGCATGAGCGGTGATCGTCACGTTGCCGGAAATTTCCGAAACGGGAAGCGGCGTGTCGACAAGGATCATGTTATCCCTTGCCTTGGCGGTGCGCGTGGTACCGTCGCCGATATCAAACGACACCGCATCGCCGTCGAGAGTCATGGTCACATCGGTGATGCCGTAAGGCGTGACAATCTCCATCACGATCCCTCCCACGCCCGCCCCGAGCGGCGTCGGCATCACATACGCTTCGCTGTAGCCCAGTATCGAAACCGATGACGTAAACTGCGCGCGGTAGCATCGTGTAAGAGCGTTGAAGCCCTCATACATCACACCGTTTGCTGTTCGCTCTCCCTCACGGTACGGCACGCTTTTGCCGTTGATGAGCACCAGCGGTGCATACAGCTCTTCTTGGGGAACGGATTCGATCACCGTACCGTTCAAGCGATAGACGTAACCGCCGCCGTACACCAAGAACGGGGTGTTGTATTTTTCGGCATCACACGCAACAGCCACCAGCGGCGAAAGATAGGCAATGTTTTTTATGGGAAAGGTATAGGTGAGTGTTTCGTTGTCCGCGTCGAGCGGCACCAGTCTCACAAACCGTTCCTTCGTGACGCTTCCCGAACCCGCAGCGTCCACACCTCTCATGGAGCTGATCACAACCGTATACAAGACGCCGTTTATGTCGATGGGCTGCGGGCTGATGACATCGACGGATTGGATATCCGTCAGACCCGATACGGCGGTCCCGTCAAAGAACGGTTCTTCCTTGCAAACGCGCAGTGCTTTGCGGGTGCGCAAGGCGCCGTTTCTGAGATCCATGTTGACACTGGCTGAAAGCTCGTTATCCGCGATGAGCATCGGATCGTCATCGGTGTTGATGCCGCCGGACAGCATGGGGATCGTCAGACGATGGTCTCCCCTTCGTCCCATTCGTTTAAAACGCATGCGGCAACACGTCCTTTCTTCGCCCGACGTGTGTGAGCTTTGCGCGTTTTTGGTTGTACAGATCGGCAAAGAGAGACTGGTTGTCCGCGTCTCCGATGGTCTGTGCCGTCAGCATCGCCACACCGTAGGGCATGATATCATTAACGATACGTTCGGGAAGATCGATCTCGTCGGTAAGCGAGGCGAGCTCCTGAAAGCCCGTCTGACACAGGGCGTACACGATATCCGCGTACACTTGATTGACGAGTGCGAGGGAGCGTGCGGCGATATCCGCATACAACGTCGCATCAATACGACCGTCACCGTCGGTGTAGTTGAGAAGCCGCCAAGCGCGGTCTCTGACTTCGATTCCTGTTTTCATTCGAACACCTCCCAAAAAAGCCGCAAGAGACGGGTGTCTATTCCCCCGCTCCCGCGGCTTTTGTTACTGTTTCTTATTCCTCGGTCACTTCGGGCAGTCCTGCCACACTGGTGAGAAGCGACAGCACAGCGGCAAGAACCGACGCGCTTGCAACCGCGATCCAGTCGACATCGCCGAGCACAGCCGACGTGCCGATGGTGGCAACGGCGGTTTGTGCCATTGTTTTGAGTGCACGCACCCCCGCCGCCTTGACCCACATGGTTTGTTTCTTCATAGCGCATCTCCTTATCTCGTGAAGATGCCGATCGCCACACCGACCAGCCCGCTGACCAGTGCCGCCATCACATACCCGATGACCGCATTCCAACGGTTGGCAGGGACAGCGGCAAGAGAACGGACATCTTCCTTCATTTCAGCAACATCCTCCTGCAAACGTTCCACATTATTCGCCGCCACCGCCACCGCCTCGGTCAGCTTATGAAGATCGCCGACTTCCTGTTCAAGTCGGTCGATGCGGCGATGTGCCGACTTGGCATTTTGCAAAGCGTCCTGCAACCGTTTCACATCTTCCACCGTCACATCTCACACCCCCAAGAGAGACATCCACGTGTTGATGCCGACAATGCCGTCAGCCGCAAGACCGTTTTTGCGTTGGTATGCCTTAACCGCCGATTCTGTCTCATCGCCGAACTTGCCGTCTGCCCCATACACGCGGAGATTGTGCCCGTTCTCGATAAGCAGAGTCTGAATCAGACGCACGCGATTACCGACACTGCCGTTTTGAACAAGTGCGCTTGCGGCTCCCGCCGTTTCCGTACCCCAGATGCCGTCATCGCCGTATTGTGCAAGCGACAGCCCGTCGGCAAGCGCCGCCTGTTGGAATTCCTGCACCGCGTTTGTCTGCGGCACATCGGCTTTTGCCGCTTCGATGATGACCGCAAGCGGATACTGTTTTCCGGGGCACGCGGTCGCATCAAGCCCGTGATGAGCATACACCGTCATCTCACCGTATTTGGCAAACAGATGCCGCAGTAACGCGACAATGGCTTTTTGCTGTACGGCGGGCATGGTTTCTTCGTCAAAATTGCCTTCGGCACAAATACCGAGCTTGTCGTTGTGTCCGGTCGTGTGGGCACCCAACCACGTCTCCGGTCGACCGCGATACACGGTGCCGTCCTTGCGCACATAAAAATGGTAACCGATTCCTGCCCAACCGTTTTGGTGTTTATGGTAGGCATGAATGTCCTCCACACTGCCGTTTGCCGCCGCATGATGAAGCACGATGCCTGTGGGTGCTCCGAGGCGGTCGGCATGGTTGCTGTTAAACCGTAATTGACGTTCAATAACCGTCATTCAACTCCCCCCCTTGCTTATGCTTCCAGATAATCCGACAGCCACATCGCCATCAGATTGAGTGTTTGTGCGTATGCGTTTTCGATAACAGTCGCCTTCATCTCCTGCTTCCAGCCGCTCGTTTTCACATCATCGGGTGAAAATTCCACGATGCCGCCGTGCGCACCGCACTGCGTGATAAACGACGGGGATTTGGAGGCTTTGTCGGGTGTGTTGGGCGGCGGCATAACCGGCGTGTTGTCGTCGCTGTTGCGGTCGTAATAGATCAGCGTGTACCCGTAGTTTGCTTTTAAGAAGTCAACTACCTTCGACAGCTTCTCCTGATCGTAGTCGCTTCCGTCGGGCTTTTGTCCCTGATGCGCGCAACAGCCCTCCCAGGCACCGAGTCCGTGCAGTGACATCACCACCGCCGCGCCGCATTCCACCATGGTGTTCATGATATATTGCGTCTCGTTTTCGCTTCCCGCATAAGCGCCAAATTCAACAGCGCTTCCGGAAGGATTCATGACATCCCAGCCGGGACAATCGTAGTTGCGATTGATGTTGACATTGTTCGCGTTCAGATAGCCGTTGCTTTGGCTGTTGGTGATACCCGTCACATTCATGTTGTAGCCGAACGGGTTCGCCACGGGAATGACGATCAGCATACCATTCTCGCGGATATAGTTGTACAGCGGATTGCCCGCTTGCTTGCCGCTCGCCATATCCCGCAGAAGCCGCGCCGCCACCAACGCGCACATTTTGGTCTCATACTTCTGGTATCGGGCGCTGCTTTCATCAAGCCCTGCCAGTTCCACGCCATGCTCGTTGGCATAGAGGAATATGGGAATGAGCTTTTTCCTGTTCGCGCCCAAGTCACCCAACGGATACCGGTGATAGAGAATACCGTCCTGCGTGATAGAGGATTCGCTGTTTCGCTCATCGTCCGCGTCCGTGTAGATAACCGTCGGTGACGCGTCGCCGTCTTCGTATCGCACATACTCCACACCGTTCATGGTGCGGGAACGGTTGGTCGCGGACACAGCCGTGATCGGCACGCCGCTTTCCGTTCCCGTCGTCACGGTGGTGGTCGTAGCATGGGCGGCGGAGGTGGAATCCTCGCACACCTCGGCGGCGATCGTCACGCCGTTGACCGTCACCGCCGCCCCGTCATATTCGCCATCGGCGCCCGTATAGTTGATAAATATCACAAAGAACCATTTGCCGACAGGCACATGGGTGACATGGAAGGCTGTTCGTCCGTCACTTGACACCGGCGTCATTGACGAACTTGTCGGAAACGCCGTGTTTTCGGCGCCGTAGTATATCGCCGTTCTGGTGGTATGTCCCACCATGTTTGTCAGCGCGATCGTTGCGGGATTATCGGAATCGGCCCCGACGGTTTCCTCCACGGGAATGATCAGCGAAGCGGCAGTGGCTTCTGCCACAAACCCGCCGCCGCTTTGGCTGTAGCGCACGCCCTTGACGATGGCCGCCTTTGCGGGTACTGTCACCGTTTCGGTGTGTATACCGCTCGGTTGCACATACGGTGTATCATAGGCTCTCTCGCCGATACGCGGCGATACGCTCTCGGTGTACAAAACAGCATCACCGTTCTTCCATGCGTACATCTGCGGATAATTCTCACGTTGCCACGCACAGTGCTCGCGATTGGCGAAGGTATATCGCACCATGTCGTAATTGCCGCTTGCGTCCTTGCCGAGGATTTCCTTTGTAACGGCAGCATTGCCGCTCACCGCCTCGTCGATATAGGCGTGAATATCGTCGGCGGTGGCGCTCATGACATCGATGTCACAGCCGTCAACAGCCGCTTCGGCGGGCTTTTGCGACGGCGGGAAAACGGTACCGATGCATGACGCAACGCTGTCGTTCTCTTTGACGGGCGCACTCCCTTTGAGGGGCTCCCACCCTGTGCCGTTGTAAATATAAAAGCCTCGCTTATCGTTGTCGGTGCAATAAAACACATCGCTTTGACGTTTGTCGGCAAGCTGAGCCGCCACAAGGCCGCTCATTGCCCCGCGATAATGCACGCTGTTTTTGAACGCTGTTGCCGCTTTGTCGGCAAAAGCGACCGCATTTTCTGCCGCCGCCTGAGCACGGCGATAATTTTCCGCCGCACCGTAGTTCTGCGCTTCGGCTTCCTTTGCGGCATCCACCGCCGTCTGTGCCGATGTGACCGCTGTCTCTTTTGCCGCCTCTGCCGCATCATACACTTCCAGCGTGTGTTGATAGATCTCATACGTGCGTTTGCCGTTTGTCTCGGACTCGTCGACGGACGCCTGCGCTTGGTGAGCCGCCGTTACGGCCGCCTCTTTTGCCGCAACGGTCCTTGCCAGCATTTCGGACACACCCGTCCAGAACGGCGTGCCGTTCTCAATCTCGCCGTCCTCGAACCACAGCACCATCTCATCACTGCGAAAAGTCTCGGTCTCCTCACCGTCGTCGTCGATCGTCGACAGTACCAGTCGTGCGCACAGCTGTCCCGCCGATTGCGTGAGCAGCCGCGGAAGTGCATACGTCACGCCGACGTAATGGCCGTCGACGGTGACATTGCCGAGAATATCGCTCGATACCACGCTGCCGTCACCGAGCAGAAAACTCAGTCTGACAACATCGGCATCGGCAAGCAACACGGCTTTTGTCACGATCGACAGTTTTGTCGCGTTGTGTTCCCCGCGCACGCCACCGAACTGCGGCACCGACGGCAAAACACCGCCCGTTTTTTCGTCAATGGTGAATTCCACGCTTCGTGTCAGCATATATCTCCCCCCCTTTTTTCAGCGCGAGCGGCGCCCGTGAGTCTCACGGACGCCGCCGCTTGGATCATCAGTAGATGTAGGCAACGATCGCGTGCTTCATGCTGTTCTTGAGAAACACATCATAATACAAGCGATAGTCAAACTTCCATGCATCTGCCTTGAGATTTTGTTCAGGGGTGAAGGCTCTGAGCGTCTCACTCTTCTTCACCAGCGAAGCACAACGCTTGGGCAGGATCACAAAGCCGATCGACTTTGCCGCCGCCTGGGGCGTGAAGCCGCCCTCCTCTGCGCCCTCACCGCCGCTCATGAAATCGTAGGCCGTCTTCATGCGGGACGACGGCACCGGCAACAGCTTCACATCGTCAAGCGATTTGACGGTGAGATTGACACCACCCTTTTTGAAATCGGAAACGACCATGTTACGACTGATTTCGGGAGAAGCGGACAGTGCCTTCATGAACGCACTGTCTGCAAAGCACACCAGCTCCTCATCATAGCCGATCGCATCGTGAATGCGCGAAAGCGCTTCACTGAACATGGCATACGCCTCGGTCGCGGGATCACCCTCGACCGTCTGACCCTCCGAAGCGGCATGACCGCCGATTTTCGACAGGCAATAGGCGTCCACCTCGGGAACGACCTTGGTGCGCACAAATTCACCCAGCACCTGACCCGCCAGATTGGCAATGCCCGTTTCATCGTTGTCCTCGCGGTCAAGATGGAAGGTACGGGCGCGATCCTGTGTGAGCTCAAACGGCTGAGACGTGATGTTGATCGCGCCCTGCACAAAGCCGTTGTCACGGTCATAGTCACCCAGTCCGCTCATATCCATTTCGGGGATCAGAACGGTCTTCGCACCGACAAACTTGGCACGAAGAATATTGTCTTCAAAGAAGCCCACCGTGGCTCCCTGAACGATGGCCTTGTCGAGTTGATCCGACATACCCTCACGAAACGTCAAACTGTTGATTCCCATAATGATCATCCTCCTCATATGTTATGAATTCTTAGCTCCGACTGTGCAATCCGCTGACAAACGCGTCCATTGCCGACAGCGGTGTGTCGCCGTTTTGCGAAAGCGAACCCGTCGTTTTCGCTGACGCCTCCTGCTCCGCGGCGGCACGCTCCTCGCGGCGCTTCTGCTCCGCAAGCACAAACCGGTTGTGGGCATCTGCAAGCGAAACGCCCTCTACCACCGCCGCCTCGATCACTTCACGGGGAAGCTGACGGATATCGCCGAGCTCGGGGTGGCTTTTTTGCAACAGCACAAACTCGTCCGCCAGCCGGTTAGCAAGCGGCTCCGCCGTCTGTGCCTGCTGTTGGCGCACCAGTTCGTCATAGCGACGCATACGCTCGGCGCGCTCCAGTTCGTAAAACCGTTTTCCGTTCTCCTCTCCGTATGTGCTCACCGCATTGTCCAGTCGTTCCTTTTCGGCCGTTTCACACAGCCGATCGATCAGCGCCTTGACCGACTTGTCGCCGTTATCGGCGGCGAGACGCGAAAGGCGCTCATAGTCCGGCAGGAAATCCCGTTGCTTCATGCCAAGCTGGAGCAGTGTCGTAATCTCCTGTCGGTCGTCTGCGCGGACGGGACATACCTCGCCGTTATATACCGGCAGGTAGGTCGTATCCGCCAAAGCGAAGGAGTCTTCCGAGACGGAGGGCGCGGTTTCGCCGCTCTCATCGGTCGTCTCCTGCGCGGCGATCATGTCGGCGGGGTCTGCCTCGGTGATCGCCGTATCACCGTCGTTGTCGACGGGGACAGTCATTACCTCTGTTTCAACCATATATCATCGTTCCTTTCTGTCACGAAATCGCGCGGGATACCAGTTCCCGCGCTTCCTCTGTCGGCATATCGGCAAGCTGTTGCTGATACTCTTCGGGAAGTGAGGACACGATGTCCTGCATCAGCGTCTCTTCGGTGTCGGCGTTTGCCTTCAGATCGCGAAGCAGACTGTGCTGTTGCGGGATCACACCGTGCGGCAAACGGGAAATATACTGTACGGGTGTGATGACACCCTTGGCAAACAGATTGTCAAGCGTGGTGATGGTCTGTGCCTCTCCCCACAAGGTCGATGCACCGACATCTACGCGCACATTGATGAGCAGGTCGCGATAGCGGTTGCCGTCAAACGGCATATACCACACGCCGTCCTCTGTTTCCATTTTGAGAGAACGTGCACCGTATTTCATCACCCAGAATTCCGCCCACACCTTCGCCATGTCGGCGACAAATCGGTAAAAGCGGTTCTGAATCGGTTGCATCGGCAAGGTCGCCGCCTCACGCACTGCCACAATGGCAGACGCATTGTCGGGAGTGAGCGCACCGAGTGCCGCTTCGTTGGCTCCCGACTGCGACAAGGTGTTATTGATCAGTGACGTGATGTTCACGTCGAATTGCGGCGAGAACTGCGGCGGTTCGACATATTTCACCGCCGTCTGCACCTCTTGTGCCGTGCCGAATACACGAAGCACTTGCCCGGGGTCGTTGGTCACCGCCTCCTGCACGATGTCACCGTTGACAACGGTGATGGGAATACCCATCATCATCACCGCCCATACCGATGCGGTGATCATACGGTTGATGGCGATCTGATTCGGAATGAGATAGGTCACCTCACTGTCACCGTAGGCACAGCCTTTGCGGCGTTCCCACACAAAGCACGCAAGCGGATAGAGTCGCACGCCGAGATCCCATTCGCCGCGAATGACACAGGATTGACACACCTGCACCGCTTTGACGGTTCCGCCGTCCTTCCACAGCTTGGTGATGAATGTCGCCTTTTGGGATTCGTACGGCTCACCGAGAGCGCGATCCCCCGCCATATATGCCGTCTGATTATCGGGACGGATCGCCGCGATCCTATCCTCGGGAATGCCGTTCGCTCTTGCCATCACTTGGAGTTCCTTGATGCTTTTGCGCTGAGCAATGAGGATATACGGCTGGGACTGCAGATTTGCCGAATTGGGATCGCCGAAATAGACATTTTCAATGTCCAGTGTCTCGACGGCGATGTCCCCTTTGATGGCATCTCGTCTTGCCACATCGGCATACAATCCCGTCTGCACATCGGGATCCCAGTAGGTGTACACAACCGCTGTGCCGGAAATATAGGCATCGCGCAATACACGCTCCTTGATATCCTCCAGATTGAGACGGTTTGCCGTCGCGCTGAAATACTCCGACAAGGCGGTCATCACCGTTTCGATCTCCTCGCCGCTGACACGCGGATCCTGCGTCTGCGGCGGAAGCGGATAGCCACTCTCGCCCGTTTGGGGAACCGATCGTCGCAGTCTCTCCGTCCGCGAGGTCATCAGATCCACCGTGTTGGGAACACCCTCCGCCGAAAACGACACCGACAGCGGATTGGAATCGATGATGGACGTTTTGTAATCCCCGATGCGCTTGATGACATTGTGCCTGACAAGCGGGCGGTCACCGCCGCATCGCGCACCATGCCACTGATCGCCGACAAAGAAGCGTTCATTGCGGCGATTTTGCTCATACATGCCGTTTTCACCGAGTCCCGATTTGAATCGTCGACCGCTTTCATATTCCTCCCACACCTTAGAAACAAGGTGCGTCATACTGTCTCTTTTCATTCTTCAAATTCCTCCTGCTCGGAGCCGTCATAGCTCCAGAAGTTACGCATATAAAACGCTTCGCGACGGCTTGCCGCCTCCTTTTCGCGGCGCACCCTGTGCGCACGCGCTGTCCGGTTTTTTTGCCTGAGACGATGGTCGCGAAACACACACCACAGCAACAGCACCGTTGCCACCGCCGCGGCGATCCAACCTCCTGACATATTCCTGCCCTCCTTATCCTTTCCAACCTCCGTACAAATCTCCCGCCGTCACGCCGACCGTTTGGCGTGACCGTCGCGCCGCCTTTCGATAGGCGTGCTGCTGACGCTCATCGGCAGGGCTGAAGTGCCGCACATCCGCCATCGCATAACGAAGCGCATCCATAAGATGATTATCGCGGTCAACCGGCTTATTGATGCCGCTGCCGCTGTCGTCTGTCTGCCAACAATATGACGACAGCTCCGATACGGTCGCTTTACACAGCGGGTGCACCGTGATGCGGTATTCCTGAAGCACCGCAATGCCGTGAAGAACACTGTCTTTACCCTTGTCGGCGGGGGTGACGCGGGAGATGCCCGCACGCCTGAGCTCCTCGTTGCTTTTCGGCTCGGCACTGTCGGCGCGGATACGCTCTTTTTGATAGCCCTTCTCTTTGATCATGGCGGCAATTTCGGAATTGACCATGCGCGTCTGATAATGCTCATCAAAGATATACAGTCGTTTTTCAACGGGGTCCACCGCCGCGGCGACAAACGCCGTCGGGTCGTTGGCGTAACCATAGTCGAGTCCGAACACGCACTTGTAGCGATGGCCGCTCTCTCCGTGAAGCAGATCCTCCACCGAGAAGGGTTCGACGGTCCAGTTGTCAAAAATGAGTCCTTCCGTCACGCCCCAATCTCCCAGTCCCGCCACACGATACCGTCGCGGATTATCCCGTTTCATACGTTCAAACATTCGACGGTCGGCATCATCCAGCCATTCGTTGCAGGTGTAATCGGTCGTCAGCGCGAGAACCTCCTCATCGGGGTGATCGAAAAATCGGGCTTTAAGCCAGTGGGTTTCTGACCATGGGTTGAAGGTGACGGTCGTCTGCTTAAACAGCGGCGGCGGCATCTCACCGCGAATAGACTCGTCCAGCGTGTCAAACGCCGCTTCGTCGGGAAGCTCATACGCCTCCTCCACCCACAGCCAGCACAACACCCCGTGTTCGACGGTGATGGAGGTGATTTTGAGCGGGTCGTCAAGACCGCGAAAATAGATGCGCTGTCCCGTTAAACGGTTTTCCATTTCAAGCGGACTTTCCTTCGCATGCCACACATCCGCCAGTCCCAACCGACGGATCGCCCATTTCAGCTCCGCAAAGCAGCTGTCCTTGAGCGTACGAAAGGTACGCCTGACAACCAGCAGATTGGCTTTGTTGTATTTCTCCTTTGACAACTGTGAAATAAACCACAGCGCCGTCGTTTTGCTTTTTTTGCTGGCGCGACTGCCTTTGACGACACGGTAGCGCCCTTTGAACGCCCAGAATGCGTCATAACCCCCGCCGACATACTCGCTGATCGTGCGAACATCATCCATTCAGATCATCTACAATGATGACTGCCGCCGCGCGGTCGGTCAGGGTATCGGAAAACAAGCCGTGACGCTTGCCGAGAAGCTCCGCCGCTCTGAGTCGCTCGCGGTCGGAGCCATGCTCACCGCGAAGCACCGCTGTGAGATACTGCAGGATCTCCGAAGGCTCCGCCACCTGACGTTCGCGATCAATGACGGATTTTTCCTCCAGATACTGCCTGACGGCGGGTGCGGCAAGCAGTCGCTTTGCCGCCGCCTGCACATTCTTTTCACGATATCCCGCCTTGCGAAATGCTTCATGCGGATCACCGCCCAAAAGATAGGCATCCGCAAATTGTTTTTGACGATTGGTCAACATCGTTCATTCGCCTCCTTTGTCAGCCGTTTGTTGTCATCCACTCCGTGTTGGCACACGCCCACATCCGCTGATGCAACGATAATGCTCCCCACATCCATTCGAGACTGTCCATTGTCTCTTCCACACACATTCTGCACAATCCCTCCTCCAGTTCAAGATGCGGCACTTCTTCACCGCACCCCTTGCAATAGCCTTCCTGTACAAGATCCGCCCCGCAGTCGGGACAAGAAATGTCCCCTTGCTCATATGCGTAGCCGTCTCCGTAAGGATGGCGATCATAAACGGGCGATAATTCCTGATCATCAAAACGCCCGCCGCATACACGACACATCATCGCTGTCAACACTCCCTTCTGCTTGTGAATTCATAAAACGAACGTTTGTTCGCTTCTTTGGTAAAAATAGAATCCCCTTTCGGTTAGGGGATCGGTCACACACCGTTCATCACGCGCATACTGTTCGAAAACGAACGTTTGTTCGTTTTCAACTTCAAAAGATGTCCTCTCCGTCAAAAGGAGAGGATTCCGGCGTCATTCATGGGTTTGATTGTGAAATTCGAACGTTTGTTCGTTTCTGTGTCTACTAGGATAGCGCACCGCCCGGCGTTTGTCAACCCCCATTTTTCGCAAAGCGACCAAGGTGTCGCATATTTGCAACACCTTCAGTGAAATGCCACCATGTCAGCAGGGGATTCTGTCGTCCTGTGTTGGTTTGCGCAAAGAGTGCACACCGGTCAGGATACGGCTCTCTCCCTCTGCATGAAATCCCGTCCCTGTCGCATCATAGGATCGTCGCGGTGTCAGACCAGGTATCGTTTGGGTCGCGGTGTGTCATACTTTGTTTGCTTGCAAATCCCTGCTTCGCGTGGTATACTGTATCCATATTCCGTATGTTAAGGAGGAATTTCGGTGAAAACGAAAAAACCGGTTGTTACCATCATTCTGTGCAGTATCGTTACCTTGATAACGGCGTTCGGGCTGTTCTGGTTTCAGCTCCCGCCGCTGAACCTGCGCAGTCCCGAATTCTGGGGCTTCGTTGTGGAGCTTCTCATTGCCGCCCTTGCCGTTTTCTCTGTCGGCGGCTTTCTCAGAAAGCTGAAAAACGGAAGCGACAACGTGACGCTGTTTGAGAAAATCGGCGATCCCCACAAACCGAACCTCAAAGCGCTCTTCAAAGGCAAAAAAAGCTGGCAGCTCTATGTCATCATTGCCATTGTTCTGATCGTCGCCTTTCTCACAGTCGGCGGCGTGTTCAGCGCGGAGATCTTCAACGCCACCGCTTACCGCGACCTGATCACCATCAGCGATGGCGACTTTGCGTCAGACATTGATGAGTTGCCGATGGATATGGTGCCTGTGGTTGACCGCGACACCGCCAGCCGCCTCGGTCAGCGACAGCTCGGCAACATTCCCGACCTTGTGTCGCAGTTTGAGATTTCCGAGGACTATACGCAGGTCAATGTAAACGGTCGCGCCATGCGTGTCACTCCGCTCATCTACGCCGACTTCTTCAAATGGTGGGGTAACCAGAGCGAGGGCGTTCCCGCCTATATCACCGTTGACATGGTGACGCAGGAAACCGCGCTCGTGCGTCTGCCTGCGGGCGGCGCGATCCGCTATTCCGAAAGCGAATACTTCATGCGCAACATCGACCGCTATCTTCGCTTCTCCTACCCCACCGAGATTTTCGGCGATATCCTGTTTGAGATCGACGACGCAGGCACTCCCTACTGGGTTGCTCCCTGCATGCAATACAACATCGGTATCTGGGGCGGCATCGATGTCAAGGGTATCGTGCTTGTCAACGCCGTCACAGGTCATTCCACCTATTACGCCAAGGGTGACGTGCCACAGTGGATCGACCGCGTATACGACGCCAACAACATCATCACCCAGCTTAACTGGAACGGTATGTATAACGAAGGCTTCCTCAATGCCCATTTCGGTCAGAAGAATGTGCGTATCGTTACCGACGGTTACAGCTATATCGCGCAGGACGATGACGTGTTCCTTTACACGGGCATGACCTCCGCCACCGCCGATGAATCCAACATCGGCTTTGTGCTGGTCAATATGCGCACCAAGCAAACCACCTTCTACACCGTCCCCGGCGCAGAGGAATACTCTGCCATGTCGTCCGCGGAAGGTCAGGTGCAACACCTCAAATATAAAGCCACCTTCCCGCTCCTTCTCAACATTTCCGACCGTCCGACCTATTTCATGTCGCTCAAGGACGCCTCGGGTCTTGTGAAAATGTACGCCTTTGTCGATGTGCAAAGCTACCACATCGTCGGCACAGGCGATACCGTCGAAAAAGCGAAAGCGGATTATCTGTCCAAACTCGATGTGGAGGAGGAAAAAGAGCCCGTCGAGATCGAATACGAAACCTTCAGCGGTGTGATCTCGGAGCTTGCGAACGCCGTTGTTGACAATTCGACGGTCTATTATATTCGTCTTGAAGGAGACACGCGCATCTTCACCGCCGCTGTCTCCCTCTCGCCCGAACTGCCCTTCGCGGTGGTCGGCGATACCGTCACCATCGAAGCGGTCAAACCTGAAAAGGGGCAAGTCCTTATCAGCGCCACCTCCGTGGCGTTCTGATGCATAAACGCACAAAAGCCACAGGGTTGTATATCGCGTTTGCAAAGCAACCATATCCCTCTGTGCGTCGGCACGACATATCCCTAAAAACAGAAAGAGAAGGTTCGCGTTTGAACCTTCTCTTTTTCTTTTCTGCAATACGGGGTTCTCCCGATAGGTTTGTGCCACAAATGCGAAACGCGCAATAACGATATGTGTACATAAAAAACGGAACGGCTCTGTCTCTTCGTTTACGCAAACGTAAGGTACCCTTGTTCCTTCCAGACCTGCAAGGTTGCTCCGGCTTCCAGCGCTAAGAACGGATCTTCCAAATTGGCGGAAATGCCTGAGAGCACCTTCTCGGATGCTGCAATATGCATCTTCATTCCCAAACAATGTGATGCGACAATCATTCTTACGCGATCATCATCGCACTCGAGCAATTCACCAAGAAAGGATTTGTCCTCTTCCCGCTCCACGCAGTGGAAAAGTGCTGTAAGCTCGTCCATTGCGGCGTTGTGCTTTTGGATATCGCTTTTCTCACACGCCTCAAAGCTCATCAGCTTTGAGCAAAGTGCAACATATCGCTCCCGATAAGTCATCATGTTCTCTCCTCATCATATCCTTCATCACACCGGCGGAGGTGTGCCGATGCGCTCTTCCTCAACCGTCGAAAACACATCGGAAATCGGCGCGACCGACCAATCGTATTCCACGCCCCGATACAGGCAGTTCAGACAGCACAGCAGTTGTTCGAGTTCCACCTGCGTTGTATAGATATCGCAAAGCTCATACTCGTCACCGTTGTCTTGAATAACGGTATCCACCGCCGCTGTGTCCAACCACGGCAGATTGGAATAATCGGTGATGACACCATACAGATACGACAGCTGTGCAATTTGTTTTTCCGTCAAATCGATATACATGTCCTTGCCGATCCCGTCAGTGAACCGAACCGTGTCCCGATCATACTGCCGGATCGTCAGATTATCGTTGCCGGTGACACACCCCCTCTGAAAAATGCTGTCGGGAAGAAACCGTTCTTCCGGTTTGATTTCCTGAGGCGGCATCTCGGACACCATGTCGGTTGTCGAGGTCGTGGGCATCGTCTGCGTTACCTGCTCATGCACAGGGACGGTCGGCAATGTCGAAGGTGCTGTTTTCATACCATCACACGCCGTCAGAAGCACAAACAGTATCGCCATCAATATCATCGTTTTCTTCACGGTATCCCCTCCTGTGGTGCTCCTTTTTTCAGTATACATCACCGCGCATCATTCGTCAACCCACGCGGCGATGATCACCTCGTCACGGAATATGTCGCAAAAATTTGCTGTATATGATGGCGGTCGCACGAAAACATGTATTTGCCGCATGGTTAGCGCTCCGTAGGGTGACGAGGGATTTGTCATTTGGAGCGAAGAGAAGAATCTTTTCGCAAAGATTGCCACGGGCGACAGATTGGGTGCGTTGTCACGGGAGGCTGATAGCCCCGCCATTGATGGTGCTAAAAGGGATTGTAGGGACCGTCATCCTTGACGGTCCACGGACCACCGAGGACGGTGGTCCCTACATTGTCGGTGCGTTGCCACGGCATTTGCGGGAACAACAAGACCCCCTTGCCTAAAGGGGGTCGATGGCGCAGAATGCGACATCGGGGGGATTCCGTTCCCGCACGGTTTTTCGGAAAAGAATCCCTCCGTCACTCGCATTCGCTCGTGCCACCTCCCTTTAGGCAAGGGAGGCAACGGTTGCCCCCATATTGGTGCAGAATTTGTGAGAGGCAGATTGCCGTCCCCCACATTGTCGGTGCGTTGCCGCATTATTTTCCGAAATCTCGCGGCGGGTGGTCTTCATAAAATCTGTCGGCGAAGCCGACTCCTTCACCCGTGGCAACGCCACGGATATCACTTGCCCGAAGGGCAAATATCACTCGTACGAAGTGCGAATATCACCCGCGACAGATGTCGCGGATATCACTGGAAAAGGCACCCCGAAGGGTGCCTTTTTTGTCTCTGGTATTATCCGATGAGGAACATGAGGATATCACGCGCATCCGCGGTGCTCACTTCGCCGTCGCCGTTGTAGTCAGCAAGAGAAATCTGGCTGTCATCAAACGCTTCGGTGCCGATGAGGTACAGCAGAATGGAACGGGAGTCGACCGTCGTCAGATCGCCGCTGCCGTTCACGTCACCCTTGATCTGATCCGGATCGGGAGTGGGCGTGGGATCGGGCGTGGGCGTGGGATCGGGAGTCACACCGCCCGTGCAGCTGTCAGATTTCGACAGACCGTCACGGAACACCATCAAGCGGTCATTCTCCGCGATCTGGAGCGAGTTGACGATCACCTTACCGGCGCCGCCCACACGCACCTTTACAGACTTCAAGGTACTGATGTTGCCGGCGGGAACAACGTTGTTATAGGTGAAGCAGCTCTTCAGATCCAGACCTGCCGTTTGTTCGGCGGCGGGAATGAAGTCGCCGTCAACAGCGGTGCAAAGTCCCGGCCACCAGTCGTCACGGAGCGAGAAGATGCGCTCACCGTCGGAGGTGGTGCAAAGAAGTTCGATGTCATAGCGTACGCTTGCCGCCACACTCATGAGGAAGCGCGTGAACACGGTCACGTCGAATTCCTGATTCACATTGAACACCACATCGAAGCCCGCATCCGTATCGGAAATAACCGTCAGCATGCCGTTGTGATATTCATAGCTGCCCGCTCTCGATTGTTCGGCAATGTCGAGTTTCGAGGGGATCATGAGGTTGATGTTGGTGTCGGCAGACAGCAGGTTGAAGCGGCTGTCGGTCACCTTGCCGCTCTCGTCGGCAAAGTAGAAATAATTGATGGTGATGGAGGAGGACGGCGCGATATACACACGCACCATATCGATGCGGTAATCCTCGCTCGGCTTCCACCATTCCTTGATGTTGATCTCGAGTTGCTCCGTGCCGGTCATAAACGGCGCGGTATCGGCATGAACGAGCTGATCGCCCGAGTTGCAGTCGCGCATCATGAAATAACCGCTTCCGGCTTGCGTGATGCCGAAGTAATAGCCACTGCCGTAATTCGGCGTGATCATCAGGCTCATGTAAGGTGTTGTCGCCGTACCGAGTTGCAACGGCATCGAGAAATCGTAAGCCGCTGTGTCGGTCGTAGAGGAGTTGACGATGGTCATACTGCCTTCGCTGTTGACAGAGGTGGCAATTTCACCCCATGCCCCCTTGGAATCATATGCCAAAGCGTCAACGCCGATGTAATCACCGTAGTTGACGATGCTTGCCCAGCCTTCGGTGCCGTCTTCCATCGTGAGCTTGCCCCAGTTGCCGTTGAGCTCCGTCACCTTGACGATGTCGCCGGGTTGCAGCGCGCCGAGAAGCTCATAGCTGGTGCCGGCACCGGTACGAACGTTCAGACCGTCGCTCGCGGTGACCTGATAGGTGCCGAGCTTTGCAGCAGTCGAGTCGTTGTCGCCCACAAACTGTGCGCCGTTGGCATATTGCTCCAGATAGCTCCAGAAGATCTGCCAGAAATAGCCGTCACGACCGTTGTGATACACACTCGCCTGCTTGAAGGTGTTGGTGGCGGGATCATAGGTTGCGCGCATCTGCATGGGGCAATCCTTACCGTAAGTACCGCCGCCGTAGCTCATGGAGTCCCAGTGCATCTTGACGCGGGTGGTGTAATCAAGACCCCAGCGCTGGCACAGCACCGCCGTCAGATAGGCGGCGTTCTTGACGGTCTGATGGAACTGGCTGTCCCACCACGCCATAATAGCGGTACCATCGGTCCACTTCTCGCCGCCGAAGGTCTCGGTCGCGGGGAAGTTGTTGACCGCCAGCTCCAGACCGATGGAGTTGGAGTTGGAGGGTGCGCCGGTGTAAGAGGTGCCGACGTGCCAACCCTGACGGTTGTCGGCAAGCAGCTGATAAATGTCCTTGTCGCCGACCGTGTAGTGCCAGCAGGCGTTGGAGGCTGTCTTGCCGTAGTTGTGGTTCGCCTTCGCCGTCGAAGTGGACGGATAGGCACCCGTGCAGTGAATGGCGATGTATTTCGGCGTCATCGTTGCCGTCGGAGACAGCGATGTACTGCGCCAGTCGGTGTAGACAGGGACGTTGACGTCGGTGCCGGCACCGAGGGTGTAAGTCTGGTTGTTGGTTTTGCCGTTGGTGTCAGGCATGAGGTACACGCCCGCAGACGCGGTCTCGACCTCGCCGAACAACGAGATCGCCGGCGCGAAAGTGAGCACCATCGCCAGACACAGACAAACAGAGAGTATGCGTTTTAACATGATCACGGATCCTTTCTTTCGTTCGTTTTCATCTTTTCAATCGGGTTTCATTCTTGTGATTGTCAAAAAGCGCAAGAATGCCGTTTTTCCCCTACTATCATTATACACATCAAGTGGGAGACCGTCAAGCGCTTCTTGTGTGATATGTTAATTTTTTTCTACTATGCGCACAATTTTCAGCGTTTTAAACAAAACGCAATTGGTCTATTTGGGGTCTTTCCACTTTAGCGTGCTGTCTTCCAAAAGATTCCTTCAACGGAAATCCGCGCCGTCACCGTTCCGTGAAGGTCGGTGCGATAGATGGTAACATCGCGAGACGTCAAAACGTTTATCACTTTTTCCGACGGATGCTCTTTCTCGTTATCGCGACCGCAGGAAATGAGCGCATACGAAGGCGATACTTTGTCAAAGAACAGATCGCACACCGAGCCCGCGGCACCGTGGTGAGGGATTTTCACAATATCCGCCTTCAGATCATATCCCGCATTTGCCAGATCTTCAAGGCGGTGCGTCGTCGCATCTCCCGTCATCAACAGGCGTTTCCCCGCAAAGGACACCATACACACCACCGAATAATCGTTCAAATCCTCGTATTCGTTTGTGAGCGGATACACCGTGACAACAGCGCCGCCGAGCGGCATCACCGTCAGCGTTGACACATCTCTTGTCGCAACGTTTTTGTCACGAACCGCCGCCGCAAAGCGCCGATGAAGAAGCGTGCTCTCCACCAGTTCCGAAGGCGGATCGATATACCACAGCTCACCGACTTCAACCGCGGACAGAACCGCTTCCATTGCACCGATATGATCACCGTGAGGGTGTGTCATGACCAGATAGTCCAAGCGTTCGATACGGTTTTCGGTAAGAAAGGCAACGATGCGTTCCTTGCTTTCGGGGAGACCGGCATCGATCAGCATGGAGTTGTCTCCTTGGGTGAGCAAACAACAATCCGCATCTCCGACATCCATCATATGAACTGTCAACGTATGATGATCAACAGAATCTCCATGACACCCGCTCATACAGATAAGCATCATCACACACAGCAACAACCGTACCACACGACGCATTCCCTCACCTCCTTTTCATTCAGTATAACGGTTTCGACATTTTTCGTCAACCGAGCACAAAAAAACTCCCGCTCTTCCGAGCGGCAGTTTTTGGTTGAGTTGTGAGAATTACAGCTCAGCGAAGTACTTGATGGTACGGACCATCTGGCTGGTGTAGCTGTTCTCGTTGTCGTACCAGGACACGACCTGCACCTGATAGGTGTCGTCGTCGATCTTCGCGACCATGGTCTGAGTCGCATCGAACAGCGAGCCGTAGGTGATGCCGATCACGTCAGAGGACACGAGCTGCTCCTCGGTGTAACCGAAGGAAGCGGAAGAAGCGGCCTTCATCGCGGCGTTGATGCCTTCCTTGGTGATGTCCTTGCCCTTCACGACAGCCACGAGCAGGGTGGTGGAGCCGGTCGGCACGGGCACACGCTGAGCGGAGCCGATGAGTTTGCCGTTCAGTTCGGGGATAACCAGACCGATCGCCTTCGCAGCGCCGGTGGAGTTGGGAACGATGTTGACAGCGGCGGCACGAGCGCGGCGCAGGTCACCCTTGCGGTGCGGGCCGTCGAGAACCATCTGATCACCGGTGTAAGCATGAACGGTGGTCATGATGCCGCTCTGAATGGGAGCGTAGTCGTTGAGAGCCTTCGCCATGGGAGCGAGGCAGTTGGTGGTGCAGGAAGCAGCGGAGATGACAGCGTCATCAGCGCCGAGTTCCTTCTCGTTGACGCCGAAGACGATGGTCTTCAGGTCGTTGCCGGCAGGAGCGGAGATAACGACTTTCTTCGCGCCTGCTTCGAGGTGAGCGGAAGCCTTATCCTTGGAGCAGTAGAAACCGGTGCACTCGAGAACGATTTCGACACCCAGCTCACCCCAGGGGATGTTCTTCGCGTCTTTCTCAGCATAGATGGTGATCTCTTTGCCGTCGACAACGATGGAGTTCTCCTTCGCCTCGACTTTGTCAGCCAGAGCGTAGCGGCCCTGAGCAGAGTCATACTTCAGCAGATGAGCGAGCTTTTTCGCATCGGTCAGGTCGTTGATCGCAACAACCTCATAACCTTCCGCGCCGAACATCTGACGGAACGCCAGACGGCCGATGCGGCCGAAACCATTAATACCAACTTTGATTGCCATAATGAAAAACCTCCTAAATAGATTTCCCTTATATTCTAGCCTATTTTTTCGAATTTTTCAAGTGCTTTGATAAATATTTAACGCAAAATTGTCATTTTTTTCTTATTGACTATAAATTCCATCGATTTTCTTCTGTTTTTGGCGACTTTTTGTTGCGCGAGTTCCCAAAATACGCTATACTGTGTATATTCCGAATACCATTTCCCCTTTGAAAGGACGGTTTTGTATATGAAGGTCTCTCCTTCCATTCTGACCTGCGACTTCGCTCACATGGCGGACGCTGTCACTCTTTGCGAAACAAGCGGTGCCGACTGGCTTCATCTCGATGTGATGGACGGACAGTTTGTCCCCAATCTGAGCTTCGGTCCCCCCGTCATTGCGTCGCTTCGCCCGCTCACCGAGATGTTCTTTGACGTTCACCTGATGATGGAGCGTCCCGACCTGCTCATTGATGCCTTCGCCAAAGCGGGCGCCGATCTTATCAACTTCCACGTCGAATGCGATGCCGACATCGATGCGACCATTGATCGCATTCGCGCTCTCGGCAAGCAGGTCGGTCTGACCGTCAAGCCGAACACCCCTGCCAAAGCGGTGTTTCCCTACCTTGACAAACTCGATATGGTGCTTGTGATGACGGTCGAACCCGGTTTCGGCGGACAATCCTTCATGGGCGATATGCTCCCGAAGATCAAAGAAATCAAAGACGAAGCCGCCCGCATCGGACACCCCGTGCTTGTGCAGCTTGACGGCGGTGTGGGTGCCGGTAATGCCGCCCTGTGCGCGCAAAGCGGCGCGGACGTCGTTGTCATGGGCAGTGCCGTGTTCAACGCCGAGGATCCCAAAGCGCTCGTCTCCATGGTGCAGACGCTGTAAAAAAGGAAGGTGTTCCCAATGAAGCCTGTCAAATCCTCTGTAGCAAGTGTTCTGTGGAGTCTCGGTGCTGTCCTCGCGACAGCGGCACTCATCTGGTTCTTCTGTGATCCCACCATCACCGATGCCCTGCTTTCATTGCTTCTCCCCGGTATGGCGGACGCTCTTAGCGGCTCGACGATCGTCCACGCCGGATATATTCTCGGCACGTCGGGACTGGGCGCATTGTGCGTGTGCTTTGCCGCCAAAAAGCGTATTTGGAGCGGACTGCCGCACATCGGTGTGTTGTGCGTTGTCACCGCCGCCGTCTTCCCCGACGAACTGTTCTCACTGATTTTTGTCGTTGTCGGCGGTTTGCTCGGCTCCCTTGTTCTTCCGCTGTATGATCTGCTTGCGAAAAAACTCCCGAAGGTGTTCAACCGCGAGACCGTCAGCTATATCGTGTTCGGTGTGCTGACAACGGTGGTCAGCTTCGTGTCGCAGATGCTGTTCGCTTCCCTCGGCACACCCGCATGGGTCAACACCATCGGCAGTTGGATCTGCGCGGTCATCTTCGCCTATGTTGTCAACAAGCTGTTTGTGTTTGAAAGCCATACCGACACAATGAAAGCGTTTTGGCGTGAGCTCGGTCTGTTCTTCGCCGCGCGTCTGGCTTCCCTCGGCATGGAGCTTGTCTTCATGGTGATCACGGTCGACATTCTCGATTTCTCAGAGGCGGTGTGCAAGCTGATCGCGCAGGTGTTTATCCTCATCGCCAACTATGTTTTCAGCAAGCTGTTCATCTTCCGCAAAAACGACGAGTAAATCCCCTTCATTCCGCGCACACTTTTTATAAAAAGGAGTGTGTGGATATTATGAAACGAACAATCTATATCGCCATCGGTGCCGCGGCAGGCTGTGTGAACGGTCTGTTCGGTGCCGGTGGCGGTTTGCTTTTGGTGCCGTTGTTTGCGGGGGTATGTACGTTACCGCCGAAAACAGCATTTGCCACCTCGTTGTCGGTGACGTTGCCGCTGTCGGCGGTATCGCTTGTTATCTACTGGTGGCGCGGCGGTGTGGATTTTCCCGCCGCCCTGCCCTATCTGATCGGCGGTGTTGTCGGCGGTATCCTCGGCGGACTGTTCATGAAACGCATCCATATCAAGTGGCTTCGCGCTTTGCTTGCCGCCTTTCTGCTTTACGGCGGTGTGAAGGCGGTGATGCTGTGGTGATGTGGATACTCGCCGCACTCGTCGGCACTGTCACCGGCATTCTCAGCGGCATGGGCATCGGCGGCGGGACACTGCTGGTGCTGTATCTCACCGCCGTTCTCGATGTCGCACCATCGGCGGCGGCAGGCATCAACCTGCTCTACTTTCTCGGCTGTGCACCGCCGTCGCTCTGGTTTCACGCCCGCGGTGGACTGATCGACAAACAAGCGGCGTTGTACGCCGCTCTCGGCGGTGTGATCACCGCCGCCGTGACGGCATGGCTCGTTCCCGATTCCTCCCCCGACTGGTTACGCCGCTGTTTCGGCGTGTTGCTCCTGATCGTCGGCATCAAAGAGGTATTCACCCTCTTTCACACCGAAAAGAAAAGCGGCTGAATCTGCATTCCCGCCATCGCGCAGGCAATGGTGTCATCGATGCGCGAAAAATCCGCCACCAACGAGTTCGGCTTGTTGACGACGTCGTCCTGCGCCATCGGCACAAAAAACAGGTGCTTCATATTTTTCAGCAACGCGATACTGCGATAAGACCCGCCCAGCGCATCGTTGGTCGACACCGCCAGCACTACGGGGCGACTGCGTCGAAGATGGCTTTTGACAGCAAGCGTGACGGGCGTGTCGCTGATGCCGTTTGCCAGCTTGCCGAGGGTGCTCCCCGTGCAGGGGGCAACCACCAGTACGTCAAACCACCCCTTCGGACCGATCGGCTCCACAGCGGGAAGCGTTGTCAACGCCTGCCGTCCCGTCAGCTCCTCAAATCGTTCGCGCCATTCCTGTGCCCTGCCGAACCGCGTGTCGGTGGAGGCGGCGTGAAAGGACAAAATCGGTGTCACCTGTACCCCTTCGGCCACCATGTGCCGCATCTGCTCAAAACTGCGTTCGAATGTGCAGAACGATCCGCAAAGACAATAGCCGACCTTCAGTTCCATCTCACTCCACCTCCTCGAGAATATTCATCACCGTGTCGCCGATGATGGCGGCGGCCGTCTTCGGCGCGACACGTCCGGGAAGCGACAACGCCCAGATCGTTTTCAGATGAAGCCCCGCCGCGGCGGTGAAATCCACACCACCCGGACGGGACGCGAGATCGATCACCAGCGTGCGCTTGTCAAAGCCTGCCAGCACACGCCCGTCAAGCAACATGGTCGGCACGGTGTTGAACACGGCATCCATCGCCTCGCAACGCAGCAGTTCATCGGTGTGGATCGCACGGCAACCGTCCGCAATCGCCCATGCCCGCGCTTCACAGCGACGCGCCGCCACCGTCACCTGCGCCCCCAGAGCCACCAGCATACGCGCAAGCACCTTGCCGATGCGTCCGTACCCGACAACCAGACATCGCGCCCCGTTGATGGTCACGGGCAGTTCCTCCATGGCGAGCTGCAAAGCCCCTTCTGCCGTCGGAACGGCATTCGCGACACTGAGTTCCTCCCGCTGTAAATAATCAAACGACACGATATCCCGTCTGTCAAACGCCGCCGTGATCTCCTCGCTGATACCGCCACCGAACACAAGCTGATCGGGGCCGATCGCCGCATAGATCTGTTCAAGCGGTATACACAGCCGTGAGTACGGTGCCTGAACGGTTTTGCCGTCGGTCGACACCGGCATCGGCAGGATCACCACATCCGACAGTGCGATGGCCTGCGATACATCGGTACAGCCCGCCACACACGGCGGCAGGTCGGTGTTGTCAAAACCGACCGCAATGGTTTTACATCCGCTATCCGCCAGTTGCCCTGCCAGATATACATAACGAAGATCTCCGCCGACAACGGCGAAGGTTTCCGGTTTAAGCATCATTTATTCCCCCCGTCGGGCATCACTCCCTTAAATTGACATTCCCATTGTATGATTGTTCCGAACGGAAGGTGAAGAAAAAGAGACTGTCGTGTTGTGCGAACACGACAGTCTCTTCTGAGAGTTGGATTTTATTCGATCGAGAAGATATAGTAGTAGACGGGCTGGCCGCCGTTGACAACGGTGATGTCAACGCTGTCGCCGAGCTTCTTGGAGATTGCCTCGCTCATCGCTTCAGCCTCTTCCTCGGTCACATCTTCGCCATAGATGAGCGTGATGAACGAGGTCTCGAGATCCGCCGAACGGCGCGCGGAAGCGATGTTCTTGCACAGCTTGACAGCCGCGTGGCTCAGATCGGTATCCACAAAGCTGAGCTTGTTGTTGTCGAGGGCGAGAATCTGTCCTTCCTCGATCTGGTGACCGCCGAAGTCGCTGTTACGCGCCGCATAGGTCAGCTGACCGGTCGAGACATTGTCCGCCGCCTTGGTCATTGCGAGCAGGTTGTCTTCCACATCGGCATCGGGATCGAAGCTGAGCATCGCGGAGATGCCCTGCGGGAGCGTACGGGTGGGAAGCACGCGCACCTCACGGTCGGCAAGCGGCACCGCTTGCTCGGCGGCAAGAATGATGTTCTTGTTGTTGGGCAGGACATACACGACCTTCGCGGGAGTCGCTTCGATCGCCTGCAGAATGTCATCGGTGGAGGGGTTCATCGTCTGTCCGCCGCTGACAACATGGTCACAGCCGAGATCGGTGAACAGTGCCTCAAGACCGGGGCCCGCCGCCACAGCGACAAAGCCATAGGGGTTCTCAGGCTCTACGCGCTCCAATGCCGGAACTGCCGCATCGGCCTCGGCATCCGCCTCGCCGACCCAACCGGCATTGGCATGCTGGATGCGCATGTTTTCCACCTTAACGGTTTCAAACTGACCGTACTCGATGGCTTCGTGAAGCGCACGACCGGGATCGTTGGTGTGCACATGGACTTTGATGATATCCTCGTCGTCAACGACCACAACGCAGTCGCCGATCGACTCGAGGAATGCGCGCAGCTTGAGCGGATCGGTTTCGATCGACTTGTCACGCGCCACAATAAACTCGGTGCAATAGGTGAATTTAATGTCGGCATCGGCGGCCGCAACCGCACTTTTTGCCTTTTGGGGTGCCGCCGTGGTGTTGTCACCCTTGACGACCTCACCGCCCGCAAACACGTCCTTCATCGCCTGAATGATAACACAGAAGCCCTTGCCGCCCGCGTCAACGACGCCCGCTTTTTTCAGCATGGGGAGCAGTTCGGGTGTACGTGCCAGCGACGCCTCCGCCTCATCGCAGATGACCTGCCACACGGCGAGGGGATCGTTGTTGGTTTCGGCGGCGGCAGTACCCGCCTCCGCCGCTTCACGGGCAACCGTCAGAATGGTGCCTTCCGTCGGCTTCATGACGGCTTTGTATGCCGCCTCCACACCGAAGGTCAACGCTCTGGCAAGATCCGCGCCGTCCGCTTCTTCCTTGCCCTTGAGGCCCTTGGAGAAGCCGCGGAACAACAGCGACAGAATAACGCCCGAGTTGCCGCGCGCACCGCGAAGAAGCGCCGAAGACGCCACATCCGCCGTTTCGGTTACCGTCGGGTTTTCCAAACGCGACAGTTCTCTTGCCGCCGCGCCGATGGTCATGGACATATTGGTGCCGGTGTCGCCATCGGGGACGGGGAACACGTTGAGCTCGTCAACCGCCTGCTTGACGTTCGCAAGGCTGTTGGCCGCCGAGATCATGGCATTTTTTAACATTAAACCTTGAATCACAGTTCACAACTCCTTATCGCTCGTGCCTCAGGCGTTCATGCCGTCGACATACACCTTGACTTGCTTAACATGAATACCGGTCGCTTCTTCAACAGTAAAGCGCACCTTGTTGACGATGCTCTTGGTGATGGCGGAAATATTGATGCCGTGCATAACGGTGATGTGCAGTTCGATGAGAAGCTGTTTGTCTTCCGCCTTCACCTGCACGCCCTCATCAATGTGCGATTGCTTCGAGAAAATGCTGCGCAGACCTTGACGGGCACCTGTTTTCTTCATACCGGCGACACCGAAGCAGGAAGATGCTGCGTTGCCGACCAAACAGGCAAAATACTCTTGGGACAGGGTGATAGCACCCAGGTGGTTTTCCAGCTTGATCATATACAAAACACGCCTTTCTGATGATATTTGTGTGCTTTTGCTGTTGTGTTTAAACAGAGTTCATTTCATTATACCGTATTTTCTCAAAAATATCAAGTGAAACTTTCTTGCGCGTCGGGAACTGTCGTGGTATACTGAATATACAAGATATATCACAGGTAAAGGAGGCAGGTTATGCAAGAGGCTTTGGGAAAATCTATTCGATATCTGAAAGGTGTCGGCGAAAAGAAAGCCGCCCTGTTTGCCAGACTCGGTGTGTTCACCATCGGCGACCTGCTTCATCTGTATCCGCGTCTTTATGAAGACCGCTCTCAGCTTGTTGCCATCGCCGACGCGCCCGACAACGAGCGCGTCGCCGTGTGCGCCACCGTCATCACCCCCGTGCAGGAGCATCGTATCCGCAAGGGCATGACCCTTTACAAATTCACCGTTTCCGACGGATCGGCAGGTATGCATATCACATTGTTCAACAACAAATACCTCGCCGCCACCGTCCGCAAGGGCGAGCAATATATCTTTTTCGGCGTTGTTGAACACAAATTCCATCAATACGACATGACCTCCCCTGCCATCGCTCCTGCCGTGGGCGGAGCACGCATCCGCCCGATCTACCCCCAGACAGCGGGACTCAACACGCAGGCGGTCGAACGCGCCGTCAGCGCGGCATTCGACGTGATCGGCGATATGCCGTTTGAGGATATTCTGCCCGAAGATGTCCGACAAAAACACAACCTGCTTTCCACGCGCGACGCGATCCGCTTCATTCATTTTCCGCCCGATTCCGCCGCTCTTAAAGCCGCACGCGACCGATTGGTATTTGAAGAGCTGTTTGTCCTTCAACTGGGACTGCTTCGCCTCAAAGGCTGTCTGCGTTCGGAAACCGCTGTTACTGTTCGCACCGATCATACCGCAGAATATTGTGCTTCTCTCCCCTTCACCCTCACGGGAGCTCAGCGCCGTGCGCTTGACGACTGCACCCGCGACATGACGCAGGAGCGCCCCATGAACCGTCTTATTCAAGGCGATGTCGGCTCGGGCAAGACCGCGGTTGCGGCGGGTGTCGCCTTCAACGTGATCAAAAACGGCTGGCAGGCGGCGCTGATGGCACCCACCGAAATTCTCGCCACCCAGCACAAGCATTCCCTGCAAAAATTGCTCAGCGGCACCGATGTGCGCGTTGAGCTTCTCGTCGGCAGTATGACCGCCGCTCAGAAGCGGCGCGTCATCGAAGCGACCGCCAACGGCGAGGTCGACCTGCTGGTCGGCACGCACGCGTTGCTGTCGGATAAGGTGAGCTTTGCGCGGCTGGGACTTGTCATCACCGACGAACAACACCGTTTCGGTGTGAAACAGCGCGCCGCGTTGTCGTCGAAGGGGGGTTCTCCCCATCGTCTCGTCATGTCCGCCACCCCCATTCCCCGCACACTGGCCCTGATGATCTACGGCGATCTGGACGTATCAGTGCTCGATGAACTGCCGCCCGGTCGTCAGCCCATCGCCACCTTCGCTGTCGGCTCGGACAAGCGCGAACGCGCGCTTCGCTATGTCGAGAAATTCCTGTCGGAGGGACGACAGGGTTACATCGTGTGTCCGCTCATCGCCGAAGACGAGGACGATCCGCAAAGTGAGCTTCTCGCCGCAGAAGACTATTTCAAGCGTCTGCAGCGCACCCCGCTCGCGAAGTTTCGTATCGGTCTGCTTCACGGGCGTATGAAGGGTATCGAAAAAGACGCGGTCATGACCGCCTTTGCGGCACATGAGCTCGACCTGCTCGTGTCCACCACCGTCATCGAAGTGGGTGTCGACGTTCCCAACGCCGTCATCATGATCATCGAAAACGCCGAACGCTTCGGTCTTGCTCAGATGCATCAGCTGCGCGGTCGCGTCGGGCGCGGTGAGCACGCTTCCACCTGCATTCTCATTTCCGACAACAAAGCCCCCGATACGGTATTCCGCATGAAGGTCATGGCGAAGGAAACCGACGGCTTCCGCATCGCCGAGGAAGACCTCAAGCTCCGCGGACCGGGCGATTTCTACGGCAACCGTCAGCATGGCTTGCCCGCCTTGTCCATCGCTGACCTGAAGGGCGACATGATGATGCTCCAAAAAGCGCAGGAGGAAGCGGTCACACTGTCAAAAGACGACCCCGAACTGACCACCCCCGCCCATCACGCGCTCAGTGCCGCTGTCTCCCGTCTGTTCGCCCAAATCGGCGAGGACGGCATGAACTGAAAACAGCAAAAACGGTTTGCATCCGAAAGGATACAAACCGTTTTCATTTTACAGACCGTTTTTCCTTTTTACAAAAGCCGAAGCATCTGACAGCATAACACGAAAAACGCCATGACCCAACACAGCCTGCCCGCTCTATGCAAGCGATATATCCGAGTCGATGGGTCATGACGTTTTCATAAAATCATCCCCCGCTTTGAATCGGGTTATTGCGGCGCAATTTGCTTCAAGCAAAGCCATTGCCAATACTCCGCATTCTCCCCGACAATTACCGAAGGATGACCCAAAACACCGCAACCGACCGCGGCCTGCCCGCTGAGCGAAAGCGGTATGTCCGCGCCGGTCGATTGCGATCGTTTCAGCGAAGAATATACGAGCGAAACACCTCGTTGAGTTCCTCCCACCCGTTATCATAGGTTGTGGGAAGCCGTTTGATTTCCTCCTCTGTTTCGGCAATTGTACGGTCGATATACGCATTCACGAGATCCAGCCGTTTACCTTCCCCAATTTCGGGGCAGGTTATTTTCAGCCGCAACAATTCCTCTACATCCGATATGAGAGCATCCTCCAAATACGCATCCATCAGCTCGGAAAACAACATCGGCGGCGGTGTTCCCCGATCGAGGATCCACTTGCACGCCAGCAACGGGCGAAGTACATAGAAATATTTCTTATATTTCACCGTTTCCCCTTTGAGATGTTCCCGATAGTTGGATTTGGCGGTGCTGAGATAGTGATAGAGTCCCGATTTGGCAACAAAGTACCGCTCGATGATCGCGGCGATTTTCTCCCATTCCGCGGTCGTGTGATACACGATCGGAGACGAGTTCCACTCAAACAGTGTGGGATTCGATTTGTGCAACAACTGCAACGCTTTCGAAAGATCCCAGCCGTTGATGTCCAGCGTATCATCGAGTTGCCATTCGATGACATCTCGCGTTTTGTTAAGCCGCAGATAAAACTCCGGCTCACGGACATAAATGAACCGCACGTCGTAGTCGCTGTCGGGAGACGCAAATCCCCATGCGCGACTGCCGGATTCCACTGCGTGCAAAATCCTGACGTGTTCGCGCTCTTCGATTTCCGAAAGCTTGGCACGAATCCGCGTCTCCATAACAATTCCTCCTTTACGCGGCGATGGGGGCATAGCGCTCGTTGCCGAGGATTTCGAGCATCTGGTCATACGGCGAACAGCGTCCCGCCGCTACCATCGAGAACAACCGCGGTGTGCAACCGCTGACAAGCGCGACGCCCTGCTCATTTTTGGTGACGGGCTGATGGCGGTTGCGCGAGGCGACATTCCAGAACACCACCTTCGGCAGGGTGTAACCGTGCTGTGCATACAAACGCTTGGCATACTCAAAATTGGTCAGCGAGGCATCCTCTGTACAGCAATCGAACTCCATGTCGGAGATGATATAGAGCGTCGCGGGCAATTCCTCCTGCGGCACGTTGTGCCTGACCGCCGTTTCCAGCACAAGCTCAAACACCTTTTGGATATTGGTGTTGGCGACCTCATCGAAGCTCGCGGCATACTGCAGTTTTTCAAGCAGGTCATTCCCCTTCACCTCCACCATCTGCGGACGCTCCGAGAAGGTGATGAAGTGATTATGAAACGCGCCGCGGTTACGCTCGGCAAAATACAATCCGAGCGACAATGCCACCGTCGCGGGCTTCGGATTGCCCCAGCCATACATCGAGCCGGAGCCGTCAACGACCGCCAGGGCGTTTTCGCCGTTTGTGAAATCTTCCAGCTGATTCCATGTCGCGTTGATGGCCGCACGCTCCTCGACGCTGACACTGTTACCGAAAAACGGTGTGATCAGCTCATACGGCATCAGCGCGCCGGTATGCATCGTCACTTCACCACTTTGTACACGGTCGAGAAAGTCCGTATAGCGCTCGTTATCATTGCGCAGGAACGCCTTGCGATATTTGAGCATTGCCTTCGACGGTTGTTTGGCATAATCGAAAGTGTAGTCCCGCTCGCGCAGATTGTTCTCGATGATGCGGATGTGCGCACGCAGACGGGACAACATCTTACGATAGGTGCGGTCATCCATGCCGAGAAACCGCGCAATGCGCTTGGCGGTTTTCACCGCATCGGCGTTCGAGGTGTTCACGGACGGCAACCATTTGGCAAGAAGCGATACCTCGCCGCCGTTGTTCATTGCGTAAATGTCACGACGAAGCTGTTCACGCACAAGAGCGAGCATCGCCTTTTCAAGAGGCGTGTCCATCAGGACAAGCAGATCGTCAAAGCGACCGTACTCGGCGATGAACTCCAAGTTTTTGCGCACCGTTTCGGGAGCGTTTACGCTAAGCCAACGCAGGATCACGCGGAACACCTTGCGCTCGCCGAGACCGCCGCGCACATCACGCGCAAAGAACAACGTCTTGACGGCAAGATCGCGGTTTTCCGTGAAGGCGCGCATGAAACGAGTGATAATTTCCTCCTCCGACTCACGGCGAAGGGCGCCGATGGTCGCGAACAGGTCAAGGCAATCCGACATGGTGGATGCGTGGGTAACCGCTCCGTTTTCGGTGGCGGTCGTATTCATTTGATTTTTCAGGTTCATAAGCATCGAAACCCCTCCTTAATATTGTGAAATCCATTTTGTTTTAAGACCAAGACGCGGTTGTTGCATTCTCGCTTGACGCGAGAGTTCGGTGGGTATGAACCACCCGCTCCGTGCCCGAAGCCAGATCATACTCAAATGTAAAAAATAGGATGATTGCTGCACGCGTCTTTATAATGTGGACGGTCGGTATGGTTTGCGGATAATAACTCCTTTACGCGAGAAGACACCGTCGCGGTCTTCTTTGAGATTGCGCCCATTTACCTGTACAAATCAAGATACTGTTTCGGCGTTGTCCAAAGCCAACACGGCCTTTCGGCAACCGACCACAAGGATCGGCCCCTCTCGTTGCCACAGAGGAAACTCTCGGAAGTTGCAGTCAGTATCTTTGAAGATAAAAGAAACAAGACACCGTTGATTCGTTGATAAGGTTCAGGATCGCTCCCTAGCCTATTCAGTCCAAACTGGTTGCTGGCGGTGTCTTTCCATCCAAGGTCTGTATACACAGACACGGATAGCTAAGCATTCAAGACGCGGTGGTTGCATCACGCCACTGTTTGACGTATTGGGGTGATTTTCAGTCACCTGCTTCGTGCCCGAAGCCAACATCTGCACATGTCCATTGCTGTACGCGTCTTTCGTCTTTGACCCGGGTGGGAGTCGAACCCAACCATATCGGAGATTTATAGCCTCCGCTCTACCCTTGAGCTACGGATCATACATACAAGGTGCCGGTCGGTTTGCGTCCGAACATAGTTTTATTTTTTGAGGAGTTTCGCCTCGGAGCAGAAACACTGCTGTCAGCACCTTTGATGTTGCAAGACTCTCCTTTCAACCCATCAGGGCCCATCACCTCCGAGCGATCGAAATCGGTCGGCATTCTCTGTAAATGGCTGTCAGAGTCTTTATACAAGACGCCGATGCATGAATTTCAAGTGAAGAACTTCACTCGCGGTCGGAACTTACCCGACAAATCTGCCGTGTTGCTGTCGGCGTCTTTCATTGTCTGTATTTTACCAACTTCTTCCGCTGTTTTCACGGACAAAAAGCTGCGAAAACGCATTTTTAGGTCGCTTTGAAGTTGTAAATCGGCTTGATGTGCGCGACAATCTCGGCAGTCGGCTCAATCCCCTGCACGATCTCGTCCATGGTTTTGTATGCCATCGGCGACTCGTCGAGCGTCGAGGTAGTGACGCAGGTGGTGTAAATGCCCACCATCTGCTCCTCATACTCCGCCATCGTCAGTCGCTCAAATGCCGCCGAACGGGACATCAACCGACCCGCACCGTGCGGTGCGGAGCAGTTCCACTCCTCGTTGCCCTTGCCGATACAAATGAGTGCTCCGTCGCGCATATTGATCGGGATGAGCAACCGCTCGCCCGCCTTCGCCGAAACCGAACCCTTGCGAAGGATCCGCTCATCCACATCGATATAATTGTGTACGGTCTCAAAGGCATCGACAGCGGTAAGCGACATCTCAGACAACAGAATCTCCGCCATTTTCTCGCGGTTACGCTTTGCAAACTGCTGACAGATACGGATATCGTGCAGATAATCCTCCATAAACGAACCGTAGAGGTAGCAAAGGTCGCGCGGCATCGTCGGCTCCTTTGCCTCCCACTCCGCCTCAAGCTGTTTGAGTGCCGCCTGAATCTCGCCCCGTCGTCCCTGCTCTTTATAGGTACGGATGAGCTCCTCGCGCTTTTTAAAATACTCCTCTTTACCGAGATTGAGATCCACGGCGATCTGCTGATAATACTCCGCGACCTGCGTACCCAAGTTACGGCTACCCGAATGGATCACCAGATACTTATTGCCCTGTGCATCGGCATCGATCTCAATGAAATGATTGCCGCCGCCAAGCGTGCCGAGGCTTCGCTCCAGACGTTTGGTATCTCTCAAGTTGCGGTAACAGCGAAGTGCAGTCAAATCAAACCGCTCCTGCCGTCCCTCCCACACATTGTGTCCGCAGGGAATCGTGTGTGCCGCCGCATCAAACTCCTCGAGGTCAATCGCCACGTTTCCGAGGGCGACGGTGTACATACCGCATCCGATATCAACACCAACCATGTTGGGCACAACCTTATCGACGATGGTCATCGTGGTGCCGATGGTACAACCCTTTCCCGCGTGGACATCGGGCATGATGCGGATCTTCGAAGCAGAAAACGCCTCGCTATCGCACACGGCTTTGATTTGTTCGCGTGCCGTCTCCTCTACTGTATTGGTATAGCAAACAGCGGTATTGTGTGTACCGATAATCTCGATCATGCGGGTCTCTCCTTTCATTACATTATCCGGTACTTCTGAGAATACCGGTGAGCTGTGTCAAAACATCCCCGTTTCCGTTCAGATTGATGTTGCCGACATTTTCGCAAATGCGCTCCACATACTCCAGCTCCTTCAGTCTGTAAAGCGTCGGGTTCTCCTCCATCATACGGGCCGTATTCAAAAGCGATCTGGTGGACGCCACCTCTTCGCGACGCGTGATCACATTCGCCTGTGCGCGTTTTTCAGCGATCAACACGGTATTCATAATATCGCGAATCTCACCGGGAAGGATCAAATCCTTTACGCCGGCATCCGTAATATCAACGAACAACTCTTTCCCTTTGACTTTCAGTTTCTCAAACACATAGGCCGAGAGCTGCTCTTTGTTTTCGAGAATATCATCGAGTCGGTATTGACCGACATACTCACGCAGGGCAAGCTGTGCCGCTACATGCATCTGCTCCTCAAAATCATCAATTTCGGTTAAGATTTTCACATAGTCCGTGATTCGATACTGACACACGAAGTTGATGCGAACCGAAACCTTATCTTTTGTCAGCATTTCTTGTCCGACAATGTTCATTTGCGTCAGTCTTGTGTCAACGAAACCCACGTCGACCTTGACGGCATTTTTCCAGAAATAGTAGGTGCCTGCGTCCAGAATACGAACGAATTTTTGATTGAAATACAGACGTGCTTTCTGATATTCGGCAACCTCGATTTTCGTATAATAGATCGCAGGGATTTTCGAAAAGATGTATTCCGGCACCTCTTCACTCACTTCGGGAGTGGCGATATCCACAACCGTGTAGTCATGCCTATCCGTTACTGCCCAAAAGGCGTACTTGCCACTGCGAAGTACCGAAGCAAATTTACCGTTGACAAAATGAAGTGCCAACTGCTCATCGCCTACTTCCACAACCGACGTGACCTGTGCGATTGCAGGATCGCTCAACAGTGTGTCCACCGCGCATCGTGCGGATTGAATCGGACGATCCATTTCAAGCACTTCGATCACTCTGCCTCCATAGGCATAATACTTGCCGGGAGTAAGCAGCTTCTCATACTTTCCGTTTTTAAACAACAGTCCGCGCTGATTGTCTTGAATCATCATCGTTTTCATAGTATGTACACCCTCCTTAAAGGTTTATCAGCGTTGGCAATTACTCATGCAACACAAGCGGCCGAAAACGTAAGTATTCTTTGCCTCTATGCGGAAAGCACACTTTTGGCACAGAGCAAAATAACACGGTATCGGTTTTCGGGCAAGGCGTGTGTTGCATTGCGTCGGAAACCTTGGTTTCCGACGCGGAGTAATTGCTGTTTTTCATGTGACTCGTGTACGGTTGTACACAGCTTTTGTTGCCGTTTCCGGCATCTTCCAAACCACTGGCGATATGCTTGCTTGCATACGGCGGGATTCGAACCCGCGTAAAGTGGGGAGTTGAACCCCATCGATCCTAGAGGAAACCTCTTTCTCGATTGCCCGGCGCAAACGATTCTTCGGGCATACACGATCGGCATTGCCGTGTGCACCGCGGTGAAAGATATATCAAACACCCGCTTGAAGGAACCTTGCAAACACAGTTTACCAAGTCTTTCCTGTTTCTTCACGGAAAAAAAGCTGCGAACTTCAAAGAAGTCCACAGCTTTTTTGGCTTTTTAGCTTATCGATAATGAGGTTTTTGAAGTGGTCGGGGCCGAGCACCTCCACCGTCGGGCCGAATTGCAACACCCGTATCACCATTTCGGGAGCATCGTCACGATCATAACGCATATACAACCGATACGCGCCGTCCATCCGCTCGGCACGTTTCTCAAAATGGGCAAAGTGCATCATACATCGCTCGAGCGTATTGCGTTCCTCGCTGACCCGCAGTTCGAGCGTGTCATACTGTGTTTCGACAGGGCGAGCGTCGATCACATATTCGCCGTTATACAAACGGCATTTGGTGATACGCGCCAGATTGACCGACCGCACAAACCCACAGCCACTTGTGATCAGACGGAATTTATCGTCCTTTTCGGAATACTCCAGCTTTTCCGGCACACAGCGCACATACATCGTTTTACCGCGGCGGTTGGTCATTTCGATGCGCAGATCCTGTCGATTTCGCATCGCCGAAAGAATGGTGTGAAAACGCGCGATGTACTGCTCATCCTCAAACGGATCGCCATCGGCATAGCGGTCATAAACAGCGATATCCGCCGACGTGAACAGCGGCTCCACATCTGACAGATCGCCGAAATCGACGCCGAAAAGCCGCACGCGGGGATCAAGCGAGATCGCTTTGAGCCAGCGTTTTTGCAAAACGGTCAGCGGCATCGTCGGGACGTGTCTGATCGGTGTCGACAAATCAGGGGTCATCAGCTGCCACTTTTCGCTTTTGAGCGAAGGAAGCACCGTGAGTAAGCTTTCGCCGAAAGCATGCTCACACACAAGCGCGTTCAAGCTCTTTTCGTCGGTGTTGCCTTCGAGCAGGGCGGTAAGGATCTTTGCCACCGCCGTGTAATAGGCGGAATAGACCTCGTGAAAAATCATACTTCCACCTCCCCGATGCCATACAGTGTATACATTGTCTCCAGATCGCGCCTAAACTGATTTTCAAGCGTACGATTGGAAAAGTGAAGCTCCGTAATACGACAGATAAAGGTGCGGATCCACGGGATCATTTCGTTGACATCGTAAACCTGAGCGGAGAACCGATAGGTGTGCTCGTCGAGCTTTTCCACACTGCCGCACCGTTTTTCGCGCTGAAGGCGACCGACGATGTGTTCCTCGTTATCCGATACCCGCACCGTGAAGGAAACACTCTCAAGGCGCTCCTCGCGGTCAAGGCGTCGTTTGGCGGTCACACCCCACATATGCGCTTGCATACGGTCAAGTTCGGCGCGAAGCTCATCGAACCGCGGTGTCGGTTCTTCGAGCGTGACATCCGACAGATAATCGATGCGAAACGATTTGATCGCGTTGAAAGCGGGCTGGTAGGCAAGCAGGTGTTGTCGCCCGTTTTGCGTGCTGATAAACACGCGAAGCGGGACAATGCGATTCCGTCGGGGTTCATCCTCCCGCCGTGAATTGTTTGAAACCGTGACAACGCATTTTTTCTGCATCGCCTCCAGAAGCGAACACAGCACAGCGCTGTCAAGAGCGGAGGTGATATAATGGTGCTTAAAGCGCACGCGATCCGCATGGGACGGGTATTTGTCAAGAAGAAACGAGCCGATCACCCCACACGGACAAATCTCCGACGCAAAGTGAAGTGCCTCTGTGTCGGCAGGAAGATCGGGACTGTCGGCACGGCGGTACACCGTCTGCCGTCTCTGCTTTTCGGCAATCACAATGCCTTCTGCCGCATATTCCTTGAGCTTTTTGCGCACGGTCGATTCATCCACGCTCATCGGAGCATCGAATCCGTCGAAATACGATTCCATCCGCGACAAAATGTCCGAAAGCGTCAAACGCTCCGAAGGGTCAAACAGAATATCCAGCAATATAAAATGCAACGTGATGTCGCGATCGGTGAAGCTTTTCGCCTTCCACGCTTTATACAGCGGATTGTGCACCGACACACGACTGTCAATGGAGAGGAACATCGTTTTGCCCTCGGGTGTGCGCACAAACTGCATATGCTCGCCGAGCCAGCTCTCCATACGACGGCGCTCGTCGTCATACAAACGCGCACTTTTTTGGTCATAGTCACTGCGACTCTTAAAGCCGTACACATAAAAGTCGCGCATATACGCACGGATCTTTTCAAAATTTTTGATCAGCTCGTTGTACGCCGACACGATGCACACCCCCTTTTTATCATCAGTATACACCGCCGCTCCGATTCCGTCAACGGCAAGCCGACTGCAAAAAACTAGACCCGCCCAACATGGGGGGGGGGGGGGGCGG
>JAZUOG010000006.1:0-19019 GCA_045604545.1 Acutalibacteraceae bacterium
GTCGTCGTGGTAGTGGTCTGAGAAATCGTGGTAGACACCGAGACCCTACCGTTCACAACGACCGCGTTGGTATCAAACTCATCGCCGCCGTTAGACACACCGTCACAAGACACCATTTCGGGAAGTGTCAGTGCGATTTGTGTGCCGCTGGCGCGTTCGCTCAGTATACGGAACGCGACGGTGAAGATCTCGCCGCCCGCCGTCGTACCGCCAGCGGAGGTGGACGCAAACGCCACCTTGAAGGTGCCGTCAACAACATCGGTGGAAGAGGCGCCCATGTAGGTACCCTTGAAGATCTTGTTGTTATAGACACCGTCGACAAAATAGGGGAAGTCGGGGTCATCGGAGATCTTGACAAGCTCGAGGAGCTCGGGATCAAAGCTCAGAATCATCTGACCGTTGACCATGTAGTGACCTTCCGTCACCGACACGGGGATATTCACGATCTGTCCCACAGCACCTGCCGCCGAGCCGACCGTGTAGGTCACGACGTTGTCGGACACATACTTCGTGGTCGTCGTAGTAGTCGTAGTGGTAGTCGTGGTGGTGGTAACGGTCTTGTCGATGATCAGACCGCCCGACACCGTTTCCATGTTGTATTGGTTGGTCTCTGCCGTGTAAACCATCGCGTTAACAACAGCAAACGCGAGATCCTCCGTCACATCTGCCAGTGCTTTGAAGGTGATGGTGGCAATCACTTCACCGTCTTCACAGGACAGCGGATCGATATTCATGCCGGTCACAACCACTTCACTTGTGGCCGCGTTGTTATCCTTATTGCCGTTGAAAACGCCGGCATCCTTCATGACCATCTGAGACAGAACGCCCTTGACAACAGCGCTCTGCACAGCAAGCTTCGAATTGTCGAACGAGAAATACACCTCTACCGCGCCGATGTCGGAAAGCTTGTTGAGGGACACGTCCACCGTGAAGGTATCGCCCGCAGACAGTGCCGGGGATTCCACGGTTTCCACCGTCACCACAGCGGTGTCCATCACTTTCGTGGTGCCCGTCGTGGTGGTGGTAACGGTCGTGGTGGTGGTTTCGGAGGTAGTCGTCGTGACGGTAGTCGTCGTGGTAGTGGGAGCGGCCACAGTCACAACGCCGTTCACGATGGAAGCGGTGGTGTCATACTCATTGCCGCCGTTAGACACGCCGTCACAAGACACCATTTCGGGGAGCGACAGCGTGATCTGTGCGCCGTCGGCATTCTCGCTCAGAATGCGCAACGCGACGGTGAAGATGTCGCCGCCCGCCGTCGTACCGACAGCGGAGGTGGACGCAAACGCCACCTTTAAGGTGCCGTCAACAACATCGGTGGAAGAGGCGACCATGTAGGTACCCTTGAAGATCTTGTTGTTGTAGACACCGTCGACAAAATAGGGGAAGTCGGGATCATCGGAGATCTTGACAAGCTCGAGGAGCTCGGGATCAAAGCTCAAAAGCATCTGGCCGTTGACCATGTAGTGACCTTCCGTCACCGACACGGGAACATACACAACATCGCCCACAGCACCCGTCACCGAGCCGACCGTGTAGGTTACCACATTGTCGGACACATATTTCGTGGTGGTAGTGGTAGTGGTGGTTTCCGTCTCCGTTGTAGTCGTGATGGTATAGGTCGTCGTGGTGGTCGTGACGGTCTCCTTTTCAGGGAGAGCGGGGGCCATCACGGTGCAGGACGCCTTGGAGGTGAGCGCCAGATGGCTGACCACGATGCGGCCTGCCGCGGCGGGCTCAATGTAGATGGCGGTCATGTCCACCGTCTGGGGCAGCATGCAACCGTCCCAGGTGTAGCAAGCGTTGATTCCCAGCGACTCCACATAAGAACCCGCGGGTGCGTTGGGATCGCCGAACTGCGGGAAGAAGTCGCCGTTCGAGGTCATCCACTTGCTGTTCGCAGCGTCATAGAAGGCGATCGTAAAGGGCACATCGGAGGTGATCGCCACGTGCGCAAACTGCAGTTGTTTGGCGTTGTAGGTGCCGGGGCCGGTAATACCGACGGAACCCTGACCGTCAGACTCGATGAGCCAGCTGCCGTCCGCCTGCTCGGTGACAGTCGCGTTGTACACGGACGAAATGTTGCTGTACACCAGCATGTTGATATCCTCAGCGGGAAGCGTCGTGCCGGTGGTCGTGGTGGTATCGGTCGTGGTCGTGGGCGCGGGAGTCGAGCCGCAGATGATGACCGACACCATCGCTTCGCCCGTCACAACGGTCGGAGCATAATCGACATCGTTCTTCGCACAGCCGAGTTCATCAACAACGACCGCGATGGTGGAAGCGTCTTCACCGATCGCTTTGAAGCGCAGGGTGAACATCTCGCCGCCCGTTGCCGAGCCGGTCGAAGCCGCCGACGCGAAGGAAGCCTTGAACACGCCCGCATTCGTCTCCGCCGTCGTCATCATCGCATTTTTGAACACAGCGTTGTTGTAGGTGTCGTCCACAAAGTACGGGAAATCGCCGTCTTCGTTGATGACCTGCAGTTCGAGAACCGCAGGGTCATACACCACACGGATTGTGCCGTTGACCATATAGTGAGCATCGGAGACATACACCGGCACATCGACCGTCTCGCCGAGCGTGACCGTCACTTCGTCAATACCGAAGGTCACGGTCTCACTCACCGCATCGGTCGTCGTGGTGGTAGTGGTAGTGGTAGTGGTAGTGGTCGTGGTGGTGGTCGTAGTGGTGGTGGTCGGGCCAATGCCTTTATTGAGATAGAAGTCATAGAGCGTCATCTCGGTGTCCGCGGTGACCTCTTCAAACTCGAAGTAGATCGCCGCAATGTTGGCACCGTCGGTAAAGACCGCTTTATCCCAACCACCGTTGGCGGTATACCACGAATACACGTCGTACAAACTGTTATTGTCATTGTATGTACCAACGGGGAAATACTCCGGACCGGCCCACTGGGAATACAGATTGATCCACAGTCCGAAGGCGGCATCATAGATCACGATCTTGACAGGGGTATTGGTGGTCAGATGTTGCTTGATGTAACGGAGCGTGTTGATATCATAGGTGATACCACAGCCAAGCGCAAAGTTACCCTTGACAGTCCAGGAACCATCCGCGTTGACAACCACGTTTTCGGCACCTTCCGCAATGTTCGATACCGTCATCAATTCCACAAAGTCATCCGAAATCGGAGGCTCTTTTGTGCAGGTCGTGGTGGTGGTCGTGGTCGTAGTGGTGGTGGTAGTCGTAGTGGTCGTGGTGCTGGTCGTGGTGCTGGTCGTGGTGCCGGTCGTCATGGACGGCGCGGTAGCCGACAGACGGAACTGCTTGAAGGTCACACTGCCTTCACCGTCAAGCTCCACATAGATCGCCTTCACATTCGCGCCTTCCCACTGATTCCAGTTGTACACACCGGCAAGGGTGTTGACAGCGCAGTAGGTGCCGACGGGATAATACTCGGGGCCGACCCAGTTCGCATACAGATTGACCCAGCGGTCGCTGTAAGCACCGTTCGGATCACGATCAAGCACCGTGATCTTCACAGGCACCGTGGAGGTGAAATCCTGCACGACATACGGATATGCGTTGACATCGTAGGTCAGATTCGGCGCAAGCGTAAAGTTGCCGGTGACCGTCCACGTGCCGTCCGCATTGACGGTCACATTGTCTGCGCCCTCGGCAATGTACTCTTCCTGCAGGAAATCGTAGGGGTTGGGCATGGAAACGACAACTTCCGCCTCTTCAACGGTGGGAACATACTCCGTGCCGTTAACAGCGGACACCGCTTCGGGCGAGGTCACCGCGATGGCGGCGCTGTCCGATTCGGCGAGAACCTTGAAGCGCAGGGTGAACACCACGCCGCCCGTTGCCGAGCCGCTGGACGCCACCGATGCAAACGCCACCTTAAAGGTGCCGGGCGTCGGAAGAGACGCCGCCACCATGGCGTTTTTCAAAATCTTGGCGTCGTAAACGCCGTCGACAAAATACGGAAAATCGGGATCCTCGGACGCGACCTGGAGCTCCAGAAGCGCGGGATCGTAGTTGATGACGATCTGTCCGTTGACAAGATAGTGTCCGTCGGACACCGACACGGGCAAATCGAAGATCTCACCGACTTCGGCCTCAACAGCGGGAACGCTGTAGGTCACCGAGCCGGTCGTTTGCGCAGAGGCGGGGATCACGACAACCGAGAACAGTGTCGTGAACAGCAACGCCACACAGGCAAACAGGCTGATGCATTTTCTGAACATGTGTTTTCCTCCTTCGAAGGATTTTTAACGCGGAAATTATATGAAGCTGTAAAAAACAGCCTTTTCCCACGATTACAGTATACCATTCTGTTTTTTCTTTTTCAACACATTTCCTGCAATCGAATAGGACATTTTGTGCAAAAGCGTTAAATTGCCGCAAAAAAACGGATCGCACACACGATGCGATCCGTTTTCATTCATCATCAGTCGGCTTCCTCTTCGGGAACCGGATTGATTTCAATATATACTTTTTCAATGCGGCGTTCGTCCATCGACAACACGGTAAATACCGCGTTTTTGAAGGTCACGGTCGGATGCTCGTCGCTGTTGGGAACGCGTCCGATATGCGACATCAAAAAACCACCGAGCGTTTCATAGTCGCCTTCGGGAATCTCCATATCCAGCAGGTCGGCGACCTCCTCGATGTCGGTGGAGCCTTCGACGGTGTAACGATGTTCATCGAGCTGTGTGACTTCCTCTTGCTCATTGTCATATTCGTCCTGCATATTACCAACAATGGCTTCGAGCAGGTCTTCCATCGTGACAAGTCCCGCGATGCCGCCGTATTCATCGACGACCATCGCCATCTGCACGTGTGCCGCGGTCATTTCAGCGAACAGTTCAACACACTTTTTCGCCTCCGGCACAAACATCGCGTCACGGAGCATCGAGCGCACCGTCACCTCTTCGGGAAGCGGTTTGCCGATGTACGGCAGGAAATCCTTAATGTACAGCACGCCGATGACATGGTCGATGTCTTCTTCATAAACAGGGAAACGGGATTTGCCGTTGTCAACGGCAGATACCAGCAGTTCATCGATGCTGTCGTCCGCTTCCACCGCTTCCACATCGATACGGGGGGTCATAATATCCGCCACCGTCAGGTCATCAAATTCGAAAATGTTGTTGATCATTTCCTTCTGGCTGCCTTCGATGACGCCCTTTTCCTCGCCGACATCGACAAGAAGACGAATTTCTTCCTCCGTCACTTCATCGTCGGTGGCGTTGGGGTCCACACCGAACAAACGGGACAGACCGTTGGCAATCGCCGACATGATCGCGTGAAACGGAGTCACAAGCGCCACCGTCATCGACAAAAAGCCCACCATCGAAAAGCTGATGGCTTCGGCGTTGTTCACCACAAAGCGACGCGGCAACAGCTCGGTCACCAGCATCCACACAAACACCGCGCACACCACCGTGATCGCGGCGGCAAGGGCCTTGGCGGCAAACAGCGGCCATGTGGCGGGAAACGACGTCCACAGCGGCGCATACACGGTTTTGAACGACACGGCGGCAAACGCAAATCCGAGGAACACATTGCAAAGGCGCGTGCACTCGGTAAAGCGAACCGAACGGTCAAGCAGTTTTTGTACGCGGAGGGCTTTTTTATCCTTTTCGTCACACAGCTTGGCAAGCTTCGCGTCGCTCATGGACACCATCGCCATATGCGAGACCGATATCAAGACATTGATCAATAATAATCCTGCGATCCAGGCAACACTCCACCAAATCGCGGCAGGGTCATCGGGCATCACGGACAGCTCCTTTCCATTTCACACAATTCATCTTATGATTAACCGCCGATCTGAACGGGCGGATCCACACGACTGACATACAGCACCACTTCATCGCCGACGGCAATGTCCTCACCCGCGGCAGGGACGGAATGGTCCACACAGTCCGCTTTTACCGTCGCCACGTCCAGATACACCGTCTCGACTACATAGCCGCGTGCCTGCAGCAGCATTTTTGCGACATGAACATTCACGCCCGTCACGTTGATGAGCGTGGTCTGCGCAGGGCCTGCGGAGAGGTACGCCGAGATGACGGTGCCGGCTTCGACGGTCTCTCCCGCATCGGGTTCTTGCTTGACGATCTGACCGATCGGCTGATCGCTGTACACGGTGCCGACAACCTGCACCGTGATGCCGTTGTCAAAGCTCTGACCGACCACATCACCCGATGTCAGACCGTAGACGCTCGGTGCCTGAACGGGATTCGCCAGTGTCGGCGCAGTGGGAGCGGTATCCTCCTGCACAACGGGCGTCGTCGGGTCATCGGACGACGAGAAGGGATCGCCGAACAGGAACACAGCGCCGATCCCCAGCGCCAACAGCACGCAAAGCACGATCAGAATGATCAGCGTTGTTTTCATGCCGCCGGTTTTCGGCGAAGCCGTTGTCGCCGCTTTTTTCGGGGTATCGTCAACGGGGCCGTCTTCTTTAAGCGCCTCCACCACGGGAGCGATCGTCAGACGATCGCGAAGCAGTTCGGCGGTCTGAATGCGCTTGTTCACATCGAGTGCCAGTGCTTCGCACAGCGTCGGCGCGATATGAGCGGGCCATTTTTCCGCCACATCGGCAGGCACCTGCAATGTCGCCGTTTTGTTCAGGCGATCGACCGCCGAGGGCGGTTCTTCACCCGTGAGAACATACAGCATCGTTGCGGCGATCGCATACACATCGGCGGCGTGATTGGATTCCACACCGCCCGAACGATACTGTTCGGGAGCGGCATAGCCGACGGGACGCTTGGTTTTCAGCACACCGCCCTCATTGCGGACATCGGCAAGCTGCCATCCGTCAATGCGCAGGCGTTTGTTGCTGTCGTAAATGATGGAATCGGGCGAAATGCCCAGATGGAACAAGCCCGTGGCGTGCAACGAAATGAGCGAGTTGATCAGCGGCACAAACAGCGGCCGCGCTTCCTCCCATTTCATGTGACCGCCGAGTGCCTGCACATGACGACGAAGCGGCATGCCGTCCACATGATCGGACACGGTATAGATCGTGCCGTTTTCTTCGAAAATATCGTAAACGGGGATCATCGCGGGCAGTTCACGCATACGCGCGATGATGCGGGATTGGTTGCGGAAGGCTTCAAAGCAGGTGTTGAACGCCTCTTCGTTGTCGGCGGTGGCAACAACCTGTTTTGACAGACGGTCGCACAATCCCGCCGGGAAAAATTCGCGAATCAGCACCACATTGCGCGCGGTCTTGTCGTAGCCGATGTACACGATCGCATCGTTGCGCTTTTCGAGCGCTCTGCCGACGACATACCGGTCGCACAGCACGGTGCGCACGGGCAGATAGCCCGCCGGATTCTGTCCTGCCGCAGGATATCCGCAGTGATAGCAATTATCGGAAAACTCGCTGATAGGCTGCATACAGCCCATGCAAAACAAGGTGTTGGCCATGGTTCTTTCCTCCTTATCCGTCGGCACGCAAGCGACGGTTCAGCTGTTGCTGACGAATGTCGCTGCCGACAAACATAAGCGGCTCATAGGTGCCGATCAGGCGCGAGGTGATCTGCTCGCCGTAGCGGTCAAAGATCGCCGTCGCATCGAGATTGGTGCTGATGACGGTGGGAAGTCCCGCGATCTGTCGCCCGTTGATGATGCTGTACAGCGCGGCAGTATAAAACGGCGAGGGAAATTCCGTGCCGAGATCGTCGAGAATCAGCAGATCACAGGACAGCAGAGTGTCCTCCGTGTTGCCGTTTGCGCGACCGAAATGCTCCGCCTCCATGTCATGCAAAAAGCGCTGAACGGGACCGTATACCACATGAGCACCGCGCTCACAGGCAAGAGCGGCAATGGACAGGGACACGTGGGTTTTGCCCGTGCCCGTCGCGCCGCGCATCAGCAGGCTCGGGCGGGTCGTATCAAATTCCGAGGCATACCAGCGGCAATAGCCAATGACGCTGTCCATATGCTCACGCACCGAGCAACCGAGTCGCTCATCATACGCGGTGTCGTAAAACGTCATGTCGATGTCATCAAATGAGGTCAGCTTCATGCCGATCCTCTCGCGCAGGCGACGGGACGCCTCCTCGCGGAGCAGTGCCTTACGGCAGTCACACACCTTCGTGCCGACATAGCCGGTGTCATCACACTGCTTGCAGGTGTACTGCGGCGCAAAATTGGTCACCGTCTCCCCTGCCGCCGCCAGAATGGCGGCAAGCTCCGCCTGCGCGGCTTCGTTTTCCGCGCGGATCGCCGTGGCGGCGGTTTCATAGTTTTCTTTTCTCGCAATGGCCGTCGCCAGCTTCATTGCCGAGCTTGCCATCGTGGTTTCCAGTTCTCTGACACGGTCGTTGCGGCGAAACCGCTCGCGCAGTTCCGACGCGGTCAGCTGCGCGCGCATACGACGCTGCGACAGTTGACGGTCAACCGCTTCATATACTTCGGGGGAATAGGCCATCGGGGCTTCACCTCTTTGTGTATTTCGGGGGCTGCGGGCGATGCCGCAACGCCATTTCTTCATGCTTGCCGAGATCAAACGACGGCGGACGATCGCTCGCCGTCTTCATGCGGCTTTTGGACGCTTTCGGGGACTTCTTTTGCGGAGAAAGCGCCTCCTTGGCGGCTTGCTCGGTCACGATCCCTTCCGCATGGAAGCGTTCAAGGATCTTATCGGCATACGGAATCTGGAGCTTACCGTTACGCTCGATGGTGTAGGTCAGCACCGCGAGGATAACCTCCCTCGTCATCGACCATTCGTAGATCCAGCGGGATACCGCCGTCTTTTGCGCCACGGTCGGACGGGCGATGCCTGTGTCCAGCCACTCGCTTAGCTGTGTCCATGCCTGCTCATTGCGTTCGAGGCGGCACAGATGCTCATCGGCGGCGGCAATGGTCGTGATGCCGTCCTCCACCCATCCGATGGCGGTTTTTTCAATGTAGGCGAGCTTTGCTTTGCCGTTTTTCACGGCATAACCGATGATCATCAGAATCACTTCGGGCGGCAATGCCAGATCGCGATACAGATATAAATAGACGGACATATCGGCAGGCGACAGCATTTTGCCGAGCTTCGCCGATGCCGTTTCCAGCAAAAACGCAAACCGTTCGTCCGATGCGCAGGTGGAAAGCACCTGCTCTCTCGAGGGACGGTCGTTGCCGACGGGTGTCGGTGCCACCGTCACATCGACAGCGGGCACGTCCGCCTCCTGCACAGGCGGTACCGATATCGGTTCGGGAGGCGGCACGATCACAGCCGGTGTCGGTGTTTTCACGACAGGCTCCTCATCAAGGCGGATCAGACCCGCGTCCTGCCAATACCGCATCGCTTCCTCACAGGTGTCATAGGTGAGACCGCACGCGACCGCACACGCCGATGCATCAAACCGACCGCCGCCGACACAGCACAGCCACAGCAGCACTCTCAGTTGCGGCGCGCTCGCCAGACGAAGCTGTTGCGCCGCCGCTTTGGGAATGGACGCCATCTCAAACGCACACTTGCCTTCCCAGGTGTACTGCATGGATCTCACCTCCTTTTAAAAAAATCCAAAATTCCCGTAACTTACATTATACACAATTATTCCCCATGTTGCAAGAGGGAAAGTTAACAGTTGACAACTTCCGCATCGTGTGATATACTTTTGATATCACAATCATATCATTCGAGGGGATCACAGCGATGAAACAGCATCAAGAAGGGCGTGTCGGGCGACACCGATCATGACAGCCGATGGCTGACAATCCCAAAAAGCAAATTCCCCTTCGCATTTCCCCCTCGTTATATGATGCGCTTTGTGAATGGGCGGAAGAGGATTTCCGCTCGGTCAACGGGCAGATCGAATATCTGCTCACCCAATGTCTTCGTTATCATCAGCGGAACGACGCGGGACACTCGTCGTCAGCGTCCGAAGCCCCTTCGGACGATCCGTCCCGTTCATCATAACGGTCGTTCCCATCGAAAAAAGCAGTCGCGGTTTCCTTCCCCTTTCCCGCAGACTGCTTTTTTTATGTGGTGTTGACGGTTATACCCCGAGCGCTTTTCTCACAATGTCGCGGTTACGGCGATATCGCGGCACCTGCGGACAATGCTCACACAGCATATCCCACAGTCGCAACGCCTCGCGAAGATGCCGTGTTTGTTCTTCTCCCTGACAGCAAAACGCCAGCTTGTAATACGAGACCGCCAGATCATCTACACTTTCGGCACGTCCCGTTTCTTCGGCAAGGGCAAGCGCCAGCGCAAGAGCTTGCTCATAGTACCCTTTTGCGCCGTCAAGGTCACCCTGTGCCTTTGCGATATCGCCGAGGCGATTGTAGCTGACCGACAAGTCGCGGCGGGACAGAACCGTTCCCGTTTCTTCGGCAAGGGGAAGCGCCAGCGCAAGAACTTGCTCACAGTACCCCTTCGCGCCGTCAAGGTCACCCTGTGCCTTCGCGATATCGCCGAGGCAATTGTAGCTGACCGACAGGTCGCGGCGGGACAGAACCGTTCCCGTTTCTTCGGCAAGGGCAAGACGAAGCGCAAGAGCTTGCTCATAGTACCCCTTCGCACCGTCAAGATTGCCTTGTGCCTTCGCGATATCGCCGAGCCTTTCGTAGCTGAGCGACAGGTCGCGGCGGGATTCGATTGTTCCCGTTTCTTCGGCAAGAGAAAGACGAAGTGCAAGTGCTTGCTCATAGTACCCCTTCGCGCCGTCAAGGTCACCCTGTGCCTTCGCGGTATTGCCGAGCTTATCGTAGCCGATCGACAGGTCGCGGCGGGACAGAGCCGTTCCCGTTTCTTCGGCAAGAGCAAGCGCCAACGCAAAGCCTTGCTCATAGTACCCTTTCGCGCCGTCAAGGTCACCCTGTGCCTTCGCGGTATTGCCGAGCCTTTCGTAGCTGATCGACAGGTCGCGGCGGGATTCTATCGTTCCCGTTTCTTCGGCAAGGGCAAGACGAAGCGCAAGAGCTTGCTCATAGTACCCCTTCGCACCGTCAAGATTGCCTTGTGCTGTGGCAATATCGCCGAGGCGATTGTAGCTGACCGACAGGTCGCGGCGGGACAGAGCCGTTCCCGTTTCTTCGGCAAGGGCAAGAAACAGCGCAAGGCATTGCTCACAGTACCCCTTCGCGCCGTCAAGGTCACCCTGTGCCTCTGCTATATCGCCGAGGCGATTGTAGCTGACCGACAGGTCGCGGCGGGATTCAACCGTTCCCGTTTCTTCGGCAAGGGCAAGACGAAGCGCAAGAGCTTGCTCATAGTACCCTTTTGCGCCGTCAAGGTCACCCTGTGCCTTCGCGATATCGCCGAGCCTTTCGTAGCTGACCGACAGGTCGCGGCGGGATTCAACCGTTCCTTCTGCATCAGCGATCGGTTTTGCCGCACTTTCAGCCTGCAGATAGTATGCTTTTGCTCTGTCAAGCTTGCCGACCGATTTCAGCGCATCACCGCATTCAAGAAAGCTCCGGATCAGGTCATGCCCGTTGCCGGAGGTGGGATCCTCTTCATATCGCTCTTTCGCGAAGGCGGCTTTTTTCTCGAGCCACTGAATGGCGGTGTGGTAATTCCGCTTGACACCGATGCCGTTTTGGTACATCTCAACGAGCTTATCGAGGGCTTCGGTGAGCCTTGCTTCGGCGGCGGAGGTGATGAGTTTGAGAGCGCGGTCGCGGTCAACCTCCACATCCACACCGCTGAGATACGCAAGCCCGATGAAGAAATTGTGCGCGGGGTCGCTGTCGTTTTCGCGGCACGCCACCGCCCGAAGCCCCTCAAGCAACGCCTTCGACAGCGCTTCATCATCGTGGGCATCGGTGCAGGCAGGAATGTCCTTATACCCTTTTTCCAATGCTGCGCGATCGGTCGGACACATCTCGGCGGGAATGACCGTCTTGCCCTCCTCAACGGCAAGCGGGTATTCCGTTGTCATGACATAGTTGTTTTGTTCATTGAGGCTCGGCGTCACCGCCAGCACAAACAGCTCGCTGTCGCGCAGCGCCTTGCGGATCGCCTCAGTGAAGTTTTCGCCCGGGGTGAGAAACTCGTCATACCAGATGGCGATATCGCGGGTGAAGTCGTGCTTGTGAATGAGGCGCATCAGCTCCTGCGCGTGTTTTCTGTCCTTTTTGCGGTAGCTTAAAAACACATACGCATCAAACGCATCGCGGATCTTTTTCGCCGTTTCATCGCTGACAAGCACCGATTCAAGATATTTTTTGAGCTTTTCGTCATAAGGAAGCGCTGTCGGATCGGTGACAAAGCGGCTCAAGTATTGCAGATCGCCGCACCGCTCATTAAACAGCGTGTCGAGCTCCTCTTCCTGCATCAGCGGCAGAACGGGGATGTGCTCCTTCATCGCCAAGTGAAATTCCGTGTTGATGGCGACATTGTCGCTCTCAAGCAATTTCCGCGTGACGGGCATCACAAACAGCTGCATCGTCTTCAGATCATCAAGCAGCTCCGCATCACGCGGTGCTTTGGGATCTTCGAGATACCACACCGCGCAATTTTGCTTTTGGAGCAATTCGGAAACGATCGTATCCGTGAAGACGGCCGCATCATCGGGATGACAGCAGATGTACACCTTTGATTTGCCTTGTGCGGATGCGTTGCCGCGGGTTTTGTAAATAAGCTTTGCCACGATGGGATTCCTCCTTTTGCGGGTCTGTCATCATTGTAGCACAGAAATCCGTCGTTGTCAGTCGGGAATTTGCCGAAAAACATGAAAAAAAAGTCGGCAAACGCCGACTTTCGCATGAATACATAATATGTATTACAGTTCGACGATCATGCCGTCATAGGACACGACAAAGCCGTCCTCGGCAACCTCCGCTTCGAGTTCCTCGTGAAGCTGACCGCAGTTGTGGGAGAAGTGGTTGACGATCACGGTCGCATCGGCTTTGAGCGCACCCGCCTCGCGAAGCGCCGCCACCATTTCGCGGTTTTCGGGCATACCCATGTGACCGTTGCGGTTGGAGCGACGACCGTAGCAACAATCGAGGCTTATGAGATCGATCGACTGCGTTTTGAGAAATGCCATCGTCTCCTCGGGAAACACACCCGTGTCGTGCGCATACACCACCGTGGTTTCGCCGTCGGAAATCATGTAAAATCCCGCGTTTTCCTTCGGGGCATGGTTGGCGGGAAGGTAGGTCACCGTCAGCCCGTCGACGGTCTGATAGGGTTTGAAATAGGCAAGCGTCGTGATGTCGAGATAGCTTTCATAGCCCTCGTGATCGTATTTCACCGCCTCGTCAAGACGGGCAAGCGTCGCCTCGTTGACAAACAGTCTGAGCTTGTCCTCTGCGTGACAGAACACGGGTGCGCGACGCATCAGCAGGTCCTCCGCATCGAAATGATCGTGGTGAGAATGGGTAATGAACAGATCGGTCACCCCGCTCAGATGCAGATCGAATTTCATCGACAGCGCATACACATCGGGGCAATAGTCGATGAGCACACGGTCGTTGATGAGCAGTCCCGAACGCATACGGATATTTTTGCCGCCTGCCGCACGGGCGCGGCGACAGGTATCGCATTCGCAAAACAGCGCGGGCATCGCCTCCGCGGCGGCCGTACCCATATATTGCAGTCTCATGTTTCCACTTCCCTTTCATGGTGAAAAAACCGCATCGGCGAACCGATGCGGTTTTTCTTGTGCTTGATTAGGCGCGCTCAGCGATCCAAGCCTTAACCTTGGTCTTCGCGAGGGTCGCGATGGTCTCTTCCGGATAGGGAGAGGTCTCGCCGCCGATACCGTACACGAAGTAGTGGCCTTCGGGAGCCTGGAACAGGATCTCCTCATAGCCGGCGGGGTCGCCGTAGGTGCCGTTCACATAGCCGGCGATCTTGGTGGCGGTTTCGGTATCGCACACGTTTTTACGAATGATCTTCTGCATAGTCTTTTTTACTCCTTTCGTTCGGTGACTTGGCACCGATCAGGGGAAACGCAACGGAAAGTCTCAAATTTACTTTCCGATGTACTATTGTAACGAACACGGAGCAAAAAAGCAACGGTAAAACACCACAAGATACTGTTCGCATTTTTCGTGTTTTTTAGGTATTACGGAAGATTTTTGCCGCTACTTGTGTTTTTTCGAGAGAAAAATGTAAGAATATTCCACCCACCACGCACGGCAACAGCTGTCCGAGAGCAACCTGCAGTGCCATCACGCCAAAGAGCGGCCAATGAAGCGTCCCCACCGTCACCGCACACAGCTCCGCGCCGATGATCACGGCGTTGACAAGCACGGGCGGCCACACCGCCAGCACGGGAAGCCCCTTGACCGTCACGCGGCGGAGTGCTCTCGTCGCGACGGCGGCAAGCCATGTGGCGAACGCGCCGATGAGAATATCCCACACACCGGCGATGTTGACCCCCATCGCGACACCGATCGCATTCGCGATCGCACAGCCGAGGGTCAGTCCCGCAACGGCGTTCTTGGAAAACACGGGCAACACCGTGAGCATCTCGGAAAAACGAAACTGCACCGTCCCAAACGAGGCAACCGGCAGTACCAGTGTCAAAACAGCGTACAGCGCGGCGATCAGCCCGGTTTCGGTGAGACGATGCAGTAAAGATGTGCGTTTCATGATACGATTCACTCCTAGTTTTGGTTTGAGCGACAAGCAAGCATCGCTCTGCCGGGATGGATTTCGAACCGGCAGGAGTTATGGTATCACACGCAGGAAGGATTGTCAAGAGATGCGTCAAACGACGACGTGATGCACCGACCGCTGGTTTTCGGCGCATAGCTCCAGTGGGATATGTGGGGGGCATCTTCGAAAAAATGTAACGGCATGACCGTTTTCGGGGGTTCTCCCGTATCAATGATCACGAGCTTGATCTTCATTTTGTCGGGGAGGATATTCTTGATGAACACGCACGCGCTCTGACCGACCGCCGCCCCTTCAAACGGCTCGGCAAGCCCCGCCAGATTGGGGGCAAGCTCCACAAACACGCCGTAGCTTTCCACCGAACGGACAACGCCGAGCACCGTCTCGCCGACGGCAAAACGGGCGGCATTTTGCTCCCACGTTCCCAGCAGCTCCCGCATCGACAGACAAATGCGGCCTTCCTGCAACGATGTGACCACGCACCGCAGGGTGTCACCGACACTGACGCGGTCACGGGGATGAGAAATACGACTCACCGACATACACGCGATGGGAAGAAGCGCCACCAGTCCGCAACCGATATCGCAAAACGCACCGAAGCTCTCGAGCCGCGTCACTTTAACAGTGATCACATCGCCGATGCGAAGAGACCGCAGATACCGTTCCCGACAAAGCTGTTGCGCGCGACGGCGGGATAACACCGCCACCTGTTCGCCGTTTTCGTCAATATCGATCGCCGTCACGGTGAAGCACACAGGCTTGCCGACACGGGAAATCAGCGCGATGTCCCGCAGTGTGCCGTCGCTCACGCCAAGCGCCCCTTCTTCACGGGGTATGATCCCCTTCATACACGGCAACTTCACGTGCAGATTATGCTCACTGTCGCACAGCGTCACGGTCGCCTCCAGCACCTCCTCCCGTTCCATGGCATTCATGAGTGCCAGAGGAGAGCGCAAAAACGCGGTCATCGACATATCGTCTGTCAGCAATCCTTCGGGAACAAACCTTTTCATAAAACCGTCCGTCCTTTCTCATTCGATTCACCCCAGTATATGCACGGTAAACAACGTTTATTCCGTATCAAACAACAGCTTCTGTTCCACGGCGATATCCTCGATCGTCGTCACCCGCGCCGTCATGCGGCAGACATCTCCCTCCCACCGTGTGTCCACCGCCATATCGACAATGTCCGCCGACGGCAGGCGGGCGTTGATCATCTCCTGCAGCCGCGCCGATGCCAGTGCTTCGGTTTCCTCATCGGTATGGCTCACCGCCACCTCCACAGGCTCGGTATAGCACACCGTCGTCACACCGATCGGCAAGGTCACGCCAAACAGCGATACCTCCCGCCGCTCACTTGTCTGCATCCAGCCGTCCACCGCCGCACCGGAAGAGTACAACGGCAACGACAGCGACAGGAAGTGCACCGTCGGACACACCACGCGACGACCGCCGACGATGTCGGTTTCCTTCCTCGATGCAACAGCGGTGATGCGATGCTCCGTTTGCGCCATAACGACCGCCTGCGAATGATGAAGGATCACGCCCTTCTCGGTCTCGGTCATGCCGCACACCAACAGATCGCCCGCCACCACCGCCTCGCCGACCTTCGCCACCTTTTCTCCCATGGACACCCGCATCGACACGATCAGACCGTCCCTGCTCGCCACCAGATTTGTCGGGGTGTCATCGGGCGGTGTCCATTCGTCATCTGCGAGGGTTATCTCCGCTTTTGCCACACACCCGTCGATATATACCGATACATGATGCACCTGCGGCACGGCGGCGATCATGGTCATTCTGACGGCGGTCAGATCCGCTCCCTTCATCGGCATACCGACACCCACGCCGCCGTCACGGAGCACCTGAACGACCGTATCCCGAAGCGCATCATCAACGCCCGTCACCTCCACCACCCAAATGTGACTGCCGAGCCACAGATACACGACCGTTGCCAACACCGCTCCGATCACGAAGCCCGGGTGACGGCGGAGCGAGCGGGTGTGTTTGGGCAATCCGCGATGAGACAGCGAACGCACACGTGTTCCCGTGCGGCGGGCAAACGGCCGAAGCCGTCCGTAATCCGCCGTGCGGCAGGAGGCGGTCACCTCCCCCTCACCGACCGCGATATCCCACAAGCGTATCGGCGGCTCTCCCTCCGAAAGCCGATTGAGAAAATGCTCACACAGTCCTCCCTCGGCGTGAAAGCGCACCTCTCCCCTGACATACCGCCACAACCGTCTGATCCACACCGCATTGCCCTCCCGTCACTGTAAAAATTCCACAGACAGGATCTGTCCGCCCACCGTCGCACCGCCGGCATACAAATGCTCTATGTTCAGCTCTTCGCCGACAATGCGCAGTTCTCCCGACCGCGTTTTCAGCCGTATGCAATCGGCATCATACGCGAGGATATCGCACACACCGTCAAGCGTCAGCCGCCGTGCCCCCACGATTTCCATACGCGGCTCACGGCTGAGAGAACCGTCGGGAAGCTCCAGAAACTGTTCTGCCCGTTGCACAAATGACATAGCGTTCACCAACCTTTTCTGTTAGGTATCCTATGCGGAGGCGACGGGAATAATTCCGACGGACAAGGCGTATACATGATAAAAAAGGAGGCGAATGTTATGCGTGTGATGGTCTGGTCGGCACGTCGGTGTCGCAAAGCGGCACTGCTGGCGGCGGTGGTAGTGTTCGGAATACTCCTGCTCCGGTTTCCCGCGGCGGCGGCAACCGGTGTCAAACGAGGTCTCGGCATTTGCGGGCAACTGCTTATTCCGTCGTTGTTTCCGTTTATGGTGCTGTCGGGATTTGTCATTCGCGGCGGGATCGCGCAGGATATCGGTCGCTACCTTGCGGGAGTCATGGAAAAGCTGTTCGGATTTTCGGGGTGTGCGGCGGTGGCGGTGCTGATCTCGATGGTGGGCGGCTACCCCGCAGGAAGCACGGCGGTAACACAGCTGTATGACAGCGGTGCCGTCGACAAAAAGCAGGCACAGCGGCTTCTGTGCTGTTGTGTCAACGCGGGACCCGCCTTCATCATCGGCGGTATCGGTGCGGGCATGCTGGGATCGGCAAAAGCGGGACTGCTTCTGCTTGTCGCCCACTGGACAGCATCGGTCATCCTCATGTGCGGCAAACGGCAACACGTCACCCCCGTGTCCACCACGCCGACACCCGTGTCCCTCGGCACGGCCGTCAACGAAAGCATTCACACCGCCTGCCATTCCCTCATCGCGATGGGCGGTTTTGTACTTGCCGCCTGCACGGTGGTGTCGCTCACCGACGCGATGGGCGGTGCGGCGTTCGGCGCTTCGCCGATCCGCATCGTTTTCACTTGTCTTCTGGAGGTCAGCACAGGGTGTATGGAGGCGGCAACAACGGGCGTGTTAATGCCGTTTATTGTCGGAGCGGCGCTGGGGTTCGGCGGGTTGTCGGTGCACGGACAGATCGCCGCTGTCACCGCCGAGCGGGGATTGATGACCAAGGCGTTCTTTGCCTGTCGTCTGCTCCACGCACTGCTCGGCGGCTGTTTATCCTTTTTGCTGTTTCATGTTGTCGATCCCGAACTCGGCACCGTCGAAGCTATGACCGCACTGTCCTCGGTCACGGGAGGCAATGATGCGGTTTCCGCCATCGGTCTGCTGACGATGATGCTGTTGTGTGTGTTGTTTCTGACAAGCACCTCACACGGCTCACTCTGCGCAAAACGCGCATGAGATCGTCGTTTGTTTTGTCACTTTCTCCTATGGCGAGGACGGCGGTTTTTATGGTAAAATAACGCTATATGAGCTTTATGAAGGGAAGTGAGCCTCCGTGTTTCACGTCAACGATACCGTTATCTACGGTATGAGCGGCGTATGTACCGTCCGCGATATCACCACCCGCGTTTTCGGGAAGGAAAAGCAGGAATACCTGGTGTTGTCTCCTGTCAAGGAACCGTCATCGGTGATCTATGTCCCCACCGCCAACCACACGCTTCTTTCCAAAATCCGCCACGTGCTGAGCGCCGAAGAGCTTGTCGCTCTGATCGATAGCATCGCCAAAGAGCCGTGCGACAACTGGATCGTCGATGAAAACGCGCGGCGCGGTCACTTTCGGGATATTCTGCAGTCGGGCGACCGTCGTCGCCTGATCGCGATGATCAAGGCGATCTGGCAACACGGCAAGGAGCAGCGCGAGAACGGCAGGAAACTGCATCACAGCGATGAGATGATGATGAAGGACGCGGAAAGCCTGCTGTATGACGAGTTCAGCGTGGTGCTGAACATTCCGCGTGACAACGTGCTCCCCTATATCGTGTCAAGGGTTGAAAAGGTATAAATAATAATCCACCCGTAAAACGGGTGGTTTTTCTTTTGCGGGCATAGCCCTCTGTTCCTCGCAACGCGTAGAACGCGTAATACGGTCTGCCAGCCGCGTGTTTAGTTACTTCTTTTTGTCAAATGGTGAATACCCTGGG
>JAZUOG010000007.1:0-36423 GCA_045604545.1 Acutalibacteraceae bacterium
GAACAGCGTGCCTCCGCGCGTAGTTAGTTGTGTTCTTTGTATTCTCTTAATATAACAGGGCATTCACACCCAACATAAACACGATCAGAATCAACAGGAAGCTGAAGTTAAAAGCGGAAAACACCTTCATGTAGTAGCCGCCTTTTCCGGGATTATGCTTGGTGTATTCGCGGAAGGTGATGAGACTTGCCAGCGACGCGATCAGCGTACCGACACCGCCGATGTTGACACCCACGAGAAGATCGCGATAATTCTCGGTGAATTGCGACAGCAGGATCGCCGACGGCACGTTACTGATCGCCTGACAGGACATCGCGCTGAACAGCAGGGTACTCTTGTCGAGAAGCATCGAGAAGAAGTTTTGCACGATATCGATGCGCGCCATGTTGCCCGCAAAGATGAAGAAAAACACGAACGTCAGCAACAGCGGGTAATCCACCGCGGCGAGCGCCTTCCGATCGGCGAAGATCAGCACAAGGGGAATCACGATCAGTCCGATCCAGTAGGGAATGCCGCGGAACACGATCGCGATCGAAAGCGCAAACAGGCTCAGATACAGGACGGTGCGTCCCACGGGAAGCGTCGCACCGTCCTCCTCGATGGAGAGCGGTTCGGGCTTGACAAACAGGATACAGCACAGCGTGATCAACGCCACCGATAACAGGAACGGCGGTGTCATGATCAGCATGAACTCACCGCTGGGAATCTCGAACTTCGTATACAGAAACAGGTTCTGCGGATTGCCGAACGGGGTGAGCATACCGCCGAGATTGGCGGCGATGTTCTGCATGACAAAGGTGAACGCCATGTATTTTTCCTTGCCGGTCGTGGTCAGCACAAAGAAACCAAGCGGCAGGAAGGTCAACAGCGCCATGTCGTTGGCGATCAGCATCGAGCCGATAAACGTGATGTACACCAACGCCAGAATGCTCATACGGGCATTCTTAAACAGCTGAACGACCTTTTTGGCAAGGATATAGAAAAAGCGGATATTGCGCAGGGCGCACACGACCGCCAGCACACAAAACAGGCAGGTCAATGTTTTGAAATCGAAATAGTCGAGATACGCTTTGTCGATCGGAACGATAAAGCTCGTGACGATGGCGGCAACAAGCGCCACCGTCATCACCACATTCTTTTTGACAAACGTCAAAAGAGCATTTGTTATCTTAGTCATCAGTCTGCTTCTTTCTCGTCGATAGGTTTGAACATGATCTTGTTGTTCATGCAGTATTCTTCAACCAGCGAGCCTTCCTCACCGTACACCACCAGATGCTCGTCGCAACCGTCAAACACACCCCAGCCGAACTCCGAAACGGAGGACGGAATGGTGATGCAGCTCAGGCTGGAACAGCCGCGGAACGCACAGTCATCGATCTTCGTGACACTGTCGGGAACGGTGACAAGGTTCAGCTTCTGGCAGTTGGAGAAGGCACCTTCGTTGATTTCCTGCACACTGTCGGGAATGGTAATACGCGACAGCTCGCGGCTTTCACAGAACGCCCATTCGCAGACAGACACCACGCTGTCGGGAATTTCATACTCGACAAGCGCGCTGTTGGCAGGATACGCAATGAGCACCGATTTGTTCTTGTTGAACAACACGTGATCGTTGCCGTCACGACGGGTGGGCTCGGATTTATAGTACTTGTTCTTCGCGTCCACGCGAATGGAGTGGAGCTTTTTACAACCGCGGAAGGGCGCATCGCTCAAATAGGACAGCGAGCGCGGCAACACGATCTCGGTCAGATTGCAACAGTTCTTGAACGCACTCTTGCCGATCTTCTTGAGACCTTCGTTGAGCGTGATTCTCTCAAGGGCGGTACAACCGTTGAACACCAGATCGTCGATCTTGGTCACCTTTTCGGGAATCTCGATCATTCTCAGGTGATCGCAGTCCGAAAACGCGCTTTCGCCGAGGATCGTCAGACAGGACGGAAGCTCGATGCTCGTCAGCGACTTACAGCTGTTGAACACACCGCCGTAGATTTCGGTCAGCCCCTCGGGGAGACTGACATTTTCCAGCTTCGCGCAGTTTTCAAAAGCGCGTTCGCCGATTTTGATGGTGTTGTTGCTGACGGTCAGCGTATGCATATTGGTGCAATCGCGGAACGCGCTTTCGCCGATGCTCGTGGTGCGCGGCGGGATCGCGATCGATTCGAGACTGCTGCAACCGCGGAAGCTTTCGGTCTCGATGACCTCGAGCGTTTCGGGCAGACGAATGTGGCGGAGCGAGCGCTTGTTTTCAAACGCGTTGTGACGAATGCGGAAAACGCCCTCTTTCACTTCGACAACATCGCCGTGATCCTCGCACGCCATCAGCACGCCGTCCGATTCCTCGATGCGGTCCATCGCGGCGGCGGGCAGATACGGCAGGATCTTGTCAACCAGATCGGGGTCGTTGCTGTTGACATACTGCAGCTGTTCGAGCACCATTTTCATGGGCGCGGGAATGATCTCCTCATAGTCCCCCTCGTCCTTGTCAAGGAAGACGGGGAAAATGCGCTTGCCGTGCTGGTAAGCAACAATGATCTCCATGCCGCAAAAGCGCGAAGCCATCGAGGTTTTGGAAACAAACAGCAAAATCGCTTCGGCATTGACAATGCGGTCATAAAGCTCCTGACGGAAATCGTTGCCGGTCTCCATGCCGGCATCGTACCAGAAGCGGAATTTTCTGTCGTGCAGTTTTTTGATGATGGGATACACATCTTTTTTCTCTTCGTGAGAATAGCTCACAAACAGATAGGGATCTTCGCCGGTGTGCGCGGGAAACGGCACCGGAATATCGTGAAAATTCTTCTTTTTGGTCGCACCTTTTGCGCGAACAACGGGCAGAGCACTGTTTTCCATAACCAACATCCTCCTCGAGAATCATGTTATTTTTATTATACAAATGCTGTAGAATAATGTCAATAAAAACCGCCTATTTTAGCCGCACGCCAACTTCGCCGCCACCGTTTGGGCGATGGCGGTATACTCATCTCCGAGATTTACCGCACCGACCGCGTCGATAAACCGATACAGCGCCTCTCTGTCAAACAGGGTCGGCTCCCCATCGGCAAACGCCACCGTGCTGACGGTTTCGGGCAACAGCTTCACACCGTACCGCTCGATCAGATCGGCGTTCACCTTGTCATAGTCGTGATACAGCTCTTTGGAAAACGCCGACAGAAACACATCAAAAAACAGCTTGTCCGACAGCAGATGAAGATAATACCCTCTGGCGTAGCTGTCGGAAAGTCCCATCGTCGCCCTGCAAAGCGCAAGGTCCGGCTGACTGCTGGCAGGGCCGAAATGCGACGGCGGCTTTTCGAGAAAATCGGGCGCAATGACGCCCTTCATCAGCGCCGCGCGATCCTCCTCATCGTGGTGTTTGGCATACACCTCGGCAATCGCCGTGTGGATCACATAAGACGGCATCGCTCTCACTCCTTTTTATCCTGCGATAGGTATATTGTATCACACCTTTTCGACGTTGTCAGTCGGAAGTTTTCCGAAAAGAGACGAAAAATGTCGCCGTCTGCCGATTTTTCAGGCAACCATCGGAACCACCGGCTAAGCCGGTGGTTTACTCGGCTTCTATAAGAGGGTATACACGCAACAAGGCTTCCCCTCAAGGGGAAGGCGTTTCTCGCTAAAACGGTCTTTGTCCCCCGGTAGAACCGGGGATTATTGGACCTAAAGACACAAAAAAATCCTGCGCCCGAGGGTGCAGGATTTTTCATTATTTTGCAAAGTCGACGGCGCGGTTCTCGCGAATGAGGTTGACCTTGATCTGACCGGGATAATCCATGTTTTCCTCGATCTTCTTGGCGATGTCACGCGCAAGGAGCGTCATCTGATCGTCGCTGATCACGTCGGGCTTGACGAGGATACGCACCTCACGACCCGCCTGGATCGCGAAGGAACGCTCTACGCCGTTAAACTCGTTGGCGATCTCTTCGAGCTTCTCAAGACGCTTGATGTAGTTCTCGAGATTCTCGCGACGGGCACCGGGACGAGCCGCGGACACGGCATCGGCCGCCTGCACGAGACAGGCAACGACCGTCTGCGCTTCCACGTCGCCGTGGTGCGCCTGAATGGCGTGAACGACCGCTTCGTGCTCTTTGTACTTGCGTGCCACGTCCACGCCGATCTCGACGTGGGAGCCTTCCACCTCATGGTCGATCGCCTTGCCGATGTCATGCAGCAAGCCGGCGCGGCGTGCCACAACGGGATCGATGCCGAGCTCGCTCGCCATGATACCCGACAGGAAGGCAACCTCCATCGAGTGGTTGAGGACGTTCTGTCCGTAGCTGGTGCGGTAATGCAAGCGACCGAGCAGTCGCATGATTTCGGGGTGAATGCCGCGCAGACCCGTTTCGAGAACGGCGCGCTCGCCTTCCTGCTTGATGGTCTGCTCCACCTCGCGGCGAGCCTTCTCCACCATTTCCTCGATGCGGGCGGGGTGGATACGACCGTCGGAGATGAGACGCTCGATCGCGATGCGCGCGATCTCACGACGCACGGGGTCGAAGCAGGACAGCGTGATCGCTTCGGGGGTATCGTCGATGATGAGGTCCACACCCGTGAGCGTTTCGATCGTGCGAATGTTGCGACCCTCGCGGCCGATGATGCGGCCTTTCATCTCGTCGTTGGGAAGCGGCACAACGGAGACCGTCGCCTCGGACACCTGATCCGCCGCCACACGCTGGATCGCTTGCGAGATCAGCGCACGGGCGCGGGCGTCCGCCTCTTCCTTCATCTGTGCTTCCAGTTCGTTGATCAGCACAGCCTTTTCGTGAACAAGCTCTTCTTTGAGAATGTTGAGCAAGTACTCCTTCGCCTGTTCGGCGGTGAAGCCCGAAATGCGCTCGAGCATTTCGAACTGCCCCTTCTTGAGGGCTTCGGCATCGGCAAGACGCTCTTCGACTTCTTTTTGTCTTCTGGCGAGTTGCTCTTCCTTCTTCTCGTAATTTTCGATCTTACGATCCAAAGTTTCTTCCTTTTGTTGCAGGCGATTTTCCTGACGTTGCAATTCCTTGCGGCGCTCTTTGTTTTCGCGCTCCGCTTCGTTGCGCAGACGATGGATCTCGTCCTTCGCTTCAAGAAGCATTTCCTTCTTGCGGCGAGCAGCCGATTCGTTGGCTTCCTTGCGGATCTTCTCGGCTTCCGCCTCGGCGGATCCGATGGTCGCCTCCGCCTCACGGCGACGATGCTCGATGCCCTTCTTGAAGGCGATCGTAGCCGCAACCACCGCGCCCGCAACCAATGCGACAACGCCGATGATCACCGCCACCCAAATAGGTACCGTCATCTCGTTTGCACCTCCTAAACTTTTTCGGTAGGGGGTGTTAACCTTTATGGATTATGTAAATGCAATTTTGCACGAATATGTCGCGGCGGCGTGCCGTGAAAATCACACGGTCGCACGTTCCTTCACGGGAACGGTATCCGTCACGGCGACATCAAACATACAAGAGAGGTTTACAAACCCGGCCGCACACGCAGCGAGGGTTAACGCTCCCCTTTTCAAGAAAACTTGAGAAAGTTGTACCATAAATCTGTCGGAACAGCGATTGCATTTTTTGTCGCTCTTCTCAAAAAATATACCGCTATACCTACTATATACTATATAACTTTTTACCACTTCTTGTCAAGGCTTTTGCGCTTTTCTTTATGAATTTTTTATAAAAATTGCCGCTTTTCGGATGATCGTCCGCCATCCGCCTCCCGTTTTGCCGTGCATTTTTTGTATCCTTTTGCCCCCTTTACGGATTTCAAAAATCGTGGTATACTGAACTGATACGATATCACGAAAGGAGACACCCGGATCATGGCTCTGTTCAATCTGCAAAAAATCGCCGCCGTCGCCGCTTCTCAACAAACCTACCTGCGCGGCGTGGCTTGTTATAACGGGGCAAACGTCCGGCACGTCGAGCGCGTGCGAAGCGGCGCTTACAGCGAGATCGTCACCGCCGACGTGGGCGACGATCACCGCACCGACAGCTACCGTTGTGAGATCTGCTTCGATTTTGACGGCAAGCCGGTGCAGATGGACTGCAGTTGTCCCGTCTACAACGCCGCCGACGGCGCCTGCAAGCACCTGGTGGCGGTGATGGTACACAAATACTACACCGACATGGTTTCGGGGCTGACGTCCGCTCCCACCGTGCGTGTCGCGCCGCCTGCCGACCGCACCGACGAGATCGCAAGCGCCATGATCCGCCGCTATATGGACCGCGAGGCGGCATCTCTCACCGCCGAAGCGACCTCCCCCTGCGCTCCCATTCGTCTCATTCCCGAAATCCATTTTCACGGACAAAGTGTGCGGCTGTGCTTTTCGCTGAGAGGCTCGCGGGACTATGTCCTGCGCGATCTGCGCGCATTTGCCGCCGCTGTTGACCGTCACGATACCGTGTCCTACGGCAAAGAGCTGTCCTTTTATCATCACCCCGACAGCTTCGCCGCCGAGGACCGCGCTCTTCTTCGCTTTCTCATCGGACAGATCCCGCCCGTCCCCCGCGGAACGGTGGGCGGTCACGCGATCCGCGAGCTGACGCTCACGCCTGTGGCGCTCGACGCGTTTATGTCGTTGATGCGCGACCGCACGGTGATCTGTCACCGTCACGGACTGTCCTCCGTGGTGACGATACGTCGCGAAGACCCCGCGCTCACCGTGCACATCACCAAAAAAGATCACGGCTATACCCTCGAAAACAACGAGTCTCCCGAAACCGTCATCGGCAACCGCCGTCGCTATGTCCTGCTTTCGGACACGATCCATGCTTGCTCGTCGGCATTTTGCGACGCCGTTTCTCATCTGCTCGACGCGCTTCAGGCGTCCCACGGCAGGTTGTTTGTCGCCGACAAGGATATGCCCACGCTGTGTGCGGGTGCCCTCAAGGCGGTCGGCGAACATCTGACCCTTTCGGGCGATCTCGAGTCTCTTGCCGACTACCGCCCTGCACCGATGCAGGCAGAGCTGTATCTCGACGCGACCGACAAACAGACCATCGTCGCCAAGCTGTTGTATTGCTACGGCGACCGCCGCGTAACGGCGTTCACCGATGAACCGCTCGACGGTGTTACCCGCGATACTCTTGCGGAATACCGCCTGTCCTTGCTGATGCGCCGCACCTTCCCCGTCATCAGCGAACGGGACGGCCGCATGACCCTCACGACCGACGACGAAGGGCTGTTCCGTTTCATGACATCCGACCTTGCCGACCTGTCAGACTGTGCGGCGATCTATGCCACCGACCGCGTGAGAGCCGTCGGCATGGCGCCTCCCCCGAAAATCGCCGTCGGTGTGCGGTTGAAAAGCGATCTGCTGGATATCACGCTCGACACCGACGTGTTTGACCGTGCCGAACTGCAGGCACTGCTTGCCTCCTACCGCGAGAAGCGTCCTTATCACCGCTTGAAAAACGGCAGCTTTTTGAAGCTCGACGACCCCTCTCTCCTCGGACTGTATGCTCTTGCGGAGGAATTCGCCGCCTCGGGAAAGGACGGTCTGCAACAGCAGGTCACCCTGCCGGCTTACCGCGCCTTGTACATCGACCGTATCCTGCGCGACGATCCCGCCATTCGTCTGCGGCGTGACGAGGGCTTCCGTCGCCTCATTCGCGACGTGACCGCCGTCGCCGACAACGCTTTTTCGCCCCCCGAAACTCTGGACACCGTCCTGCGCAATTACCAAAAAACCGGTTTCCGTTGGCTTAAGACCATGCAACAATACGGCTTCGGCGGTATCCTCGCCGATGATATGGGTCTGGGTAAAACCGTCCAGATGATCTCCCTGCTCCTTGACGCCAAACAACAGGGTGAGCCGTTACCGTCACTCGTTGTTTGTCCCGCCTCTCTGGTATATAACTGGCAGGCAGAGCTTGCGCGTTTTGCGCCCGCTCTGCGCGTGTGCGCGATCAGCGGCGACAAAGAGTCCCGCGAAGCGATCCTTTCGAGCGATCTGACGGGTGCCGATGTGTACATCACGTCTTATGATCTGCTCAAACGCGATATCGCGCTGTATGCGCCGCACACCTTCGCATTTCACATCATCGACGAAGCGCAGTACATCAAAAACGCCGCCACCCACAGTGCCCGCGCCAACAAATCCGTGCGCAGTCACCATCGCTTTGCACTGACGGGTACCCCCATCGAAAACCGCCTTTCCGAGCTGTGGAGCATCTTCGATTTCCTCATGCCGGGATTTTTGTACAGCTATGCGCGTTTCCGCGAGCGACTGGAGACACCCATCGTGCAGGGAGACACCGCCGCGCTCAAACGACTCGACAAGCTGGTGTCGCCGTTCATCATGCGCCGCCTGAAAAAAGATGTCCTGCGCGAGCTTCCCGAGAAGCACGAATCGATCGTGAAGGTGCCGCTGGACGGCGAGCAACTCGCCCTGTACAACGCGAACGTGCAATTGCTCCGTGACGAGCTGAATGAAAAAGGTCTGTCCCGCAACCACATCACGGTGCTCGCCATGCTGACAAAACTGCGCCAGCTTTGCTGTTCGCCGAGCCTGTGCTACGACGACTACCACGCCGAAAACGCCAAGCTCGATGTGTGCCTCGAGTTGATCGCTCAGGCGATCGACGGCGGGCACAAAGTCCTGCTGTTTTCCCAGTTCACCTCTCTTCTCGACATACTGGGCGACGCCCTCAACGCACAGGGCGTGGCGTTTTACGAGCTGCGCGGCTCCACCCCGAAGGAACAACGCACCGCCATGGTGGAGGCGTTCAACAAGGACGACACCCCCTTGTTCCTCATTTCGCTCAAGGCGGGCGGCACGGGTCTCAACCTCACGGGTGCCGATGTCGTCATTCATTTCGATCCGTGGTGGAACATCTCCGCGCAAAATCAGGCAACCGACCGCGCCCACCGCATCGGACAGACCCAAACCGTGCAGGTGTACAAGCTGATCGCCTCAAACACCATCGAGGAGAAGATCCTCGCGATGCAGGAGCGCAAGCAAGCCCTTGCCGATGCGATCGTCCACGAGGGCGAGGGTATTCTGTCGGGTATGACGGCGGAAGACCTGCTGGGATTACTTTCCTGATGTCTGCCGCTTGACGATGTTGTCGTGTTTTGATATACTATATCGGATATATAAAGAAAGGAGGAACGGCGATGCCCCGCAATCAACGATATGTCTACATTGTTCTGACACAAACAGGTTCGGCGTTGTCGGGCTTTTTGAAGCAGGTCACCCATGCGCCGTTCAACCACGTATCCCTCAGTCTCAAGCCCGACCTGTCCGAAATGTTTTCGTTCGGTCGCCGTCGTCCGTTCAATCCGTTTATCGGCGGCTTTGTGATGGAAGCGCCGCGCAAAGGCACGTTTCAGCGGTTTCCCGAGACGGAAGCGCTTGTCATTCGCCGCCCCATCACCGAACAGCAATACCGCGTCATCAAGCAACATTTCGACGGTATGTACCGCATCAAGGACCGCTATCACTACAATTTCACGGGACTGGCTCTCGCCGCCTTCGGCGTGTCCTATCGCGGGCCCTACAAGTTCTATTGCTCGGAGTTTGTGCGTCACGTCCTCATCAACAGCGGCGTGACCGCCGCCGACGAATTCCCCAAGGTTGTGAAACCCATGGATTTTCTTCGCCTCAAAGACACCCGTCGCGTGTATCGCGGCAAGCTGAAGGATTATTCCGTTGATCCGCTTGTCCGTCGCCCGACCGCGGTGTGATGCTGTCTTCCCCAAGCCGCCTTCATTCCGACCGTTCGTCGCCGTGAAAGCGGCTTTTTCATGCGGACAACACCGCCGATTTTGGCGTGAATTTGACAATATCGTCGAAAATTGGTATGATAGTATGTAGACGTATTGATCCCTCATCTGATTTCACCCCCGACCTCATCAAAGGAGGACCACATGACGATCTCTCGTTTCATCAAAAAACTGACCGCGACCGTGCTGACGGTGGCGTGTTTTGTGCTTATGTTTTCCGCTGTGAGCATCACCGCGCCCGTTGTGTATGCGGCGTACGAAAACACGCACGTCAACACCGGCAATCAGCCGCTTGACCTCGTATCGGTCGCCAAGACCCAGCTCGGCTATGCGGAAGGTGCCAACAACTACAACAAATACGCCGAATCCTTCGGCAACCCCTATTCCCCGTGGTGCGGCTACTTCATCTCGTGGTGTGCCCGTCAGGCGGGCATTCCCCCGACGGTCATTCCCTCCTCCGGAAGCTCCACCGCCTTCTTCTCCATCGGCACCTACCACGCCCGCACCAGCGGCTATATCCCGCAGGCGGGTGACATCATGCTGTACGGCAGCTACGGCGACTCCTACCACGTCAGCATCGTGGAATACTACGACACGGCGGCAGGCAAGGTGCACGTTCTCGACGGCAACTGGAGCGACAAGGTCTCCTCTCACTCCACCACCCTGTCCAACACCGAGGTTGCGGGCTTTGTGACCCCGTTCTACACCTCCTCGCTCACGGAGCTGACCGCGTATAACATGAAAACGCCCGTCATGCTCGTTGCGGGAAAGAGCTTCTCCGTCAGCGGCTACATCGGCTCTCCCAACCTCATTTCCAAAGTCACTGTCAACATCATCGACGGTAACGGCAAAACGGCCATCACCGCCGCCGGCACCCCCAACGCCAAGGGTTTCAACATCAACGCCCTCGACTCCAAGCTTTCGTTCGGCAAGCTGGCGGAAGGCAGTTACACCTTCCGCGTCATCGCCACCGACACCAAGCAAACCAAGCAGTGGGACTATCCCTTTGCGGTGGTCGATTCCATCAAAATGCTCATCGAGGACGTGAAGGTTCCCGAAACCCTCACACTCGGCAGTACCTTTAAGATCAGCGGTAACATCACCTCCCCCGAACCGCTCACGGTCGTGTCGGTCAGTGTCTATGACAAAAACGGCACCTATAAAACCGGCGGTACCGCCGCCCCCAACGCCCAAAGCTACAACATCAGCGGCGTGGATCATTACGTCGCGTTCGGCAAGCTGGCGGCAGGAAGCTACACCCTCACCGTCGTTGCCAAATCGGCGGGTGGCTCGACAAAATGGGAATACCCCTTCACCGTCGCGCCGTCCTATGCCATCACGGACCATGTCCGTCCGAAGGAATTTGCCACCGGAACGGACGTCACCATCGGCGGCACGGTCACCTGCTCGGAAAACCTCACCAAGGTGCAAGCCATGGTGCTTGATCAGATCACCGGCGATGTCATCATGTCCGCCGAAAGCGCGCCAAACGCCAAGACCTTCGATCTTGCCGCTCTCAACGATCGCCTCGCGTTCAACACCCTCGCCGAGGGCACCTATAAATACCGCGTGTGGGTACACAGCGCCAACGGCTCCAAATCGTGGCCCTATCTGTTTACGGTGACGCCGCCCACCGCCACCTTCTCCATCGCCGGTCGCACCTATCCGACCACGCTCGCAAACGGCGAGGATTTCTCCGTCAAAGGCGTTATCACCTGCTCGGAACCGCTGACCAAGGTACAGGTCATGGTGCTGACCCTCGACGGCGGCGAAACCGTGCTCGAAGCGGTTGCCGCGCCGAACGCGCTTACCTTTGACATCGCCGAGCTTGACGCCGCTCTCGCCTTCCACACGCTTCCCGCGGGCTCCTACAAATACCGCATCTGGGCGCACAGCGCGAACGGCTCCAAATCGTGGCCCTTTGCGTTCACCGTAGAACAGAGTGCTTTCACGCTCGGCAGCGGTACGACCATTCCGTCCACCCTCGACATCGGCAGCGATTTCGATGTGAAGGGTTCCGTCAACTGTGCCGACCCCCTCACAGAGGTATCGGTGTCCGTCGTGGCACAAACCGGCAAGGTCATGTCCTCCGCCGTCGCCGCACCAAACGCCGCCTCGTTCGATCTCTCGACACTGGACGCGAAGCTGTCGTTCACCTCGCTTCCTGCGGGAACCTATTCCTACACCATCGAAGCCAACACCGCGTCAAACGCGAAAACATGGACATATACCTTCAAAGTCACCAAGCCCGCCATTGTGTTCGACATCAGCGGACAAACCATTCCCGAGACGCTCACCGTCGGCAAAGGCTTTTCCGTCAAAGGCTCCGTCACCGCCACGCAGGTGCTGACGAATGTCACCCTTTCGGTGAAGGACGCAAGCGGTGCGGTCAAGCTGTCTGCCTCGGCAACACCCAACGCCGCCACCTTCTCGCTGGCAACCCTTGACAGCAAGATGACCTTCGGCAAGCTGACGACCGGTGAATACACCTATGTCATCGCCGTCAAAGCGGGGGAACATTCCCACAGCTGGGAATATCCCTTCGCGGTATCCTCGGGTGTCGCCGTCGACTTCAAGCTGACGGACGCGGTGTATCCGACCGCACTGAAGGTCGGTGCCTCCTTCTCGGTCAAAGGCACCGTGACCGCTTCAAAGCCCTTGACGTATGTCGGCATCAGCGCCGTCAACAGCAACGGACAAGCGGTCATCACCTCGGAAAACACCGCTCCTGCCGCCACCTCCTTCTCCATTGCCAAGCTGGACAGCGGTTTCCGTTTCGGCTCGCTGACACAAGGTCATTACACCTACGTCATCACCGTCAAGGCGGACGGACAAACCCACAAATGGGAGTTCCCCTTCACGGTCGGCAATGTGTCCTCCCCGGGCGACGTCAACATCGACAACGCGGTCAACTCCATCGACTGTCTGATGCTGTATCGTCACATTTCGGGACAGGGCGACCTGACCGCCGAACAGCTCAAGGCGATCGGCACCTCTCCCGTCAACATGAACACCTGCCTCAAGCTGTATAGCTTTGTCAGCGGCAACGCCTCCAGCTTCTCCTGAACGGTGACCACGGGATCCTTGCTTACACACAATACGAACATGAAAAACGGACTGTTGCCATAGGGCGGCAGTCATAACACAGTTACAGGCACAGCAGGTTGGTTCGAACTGCTGTGCCTGTTGTTGTATCAGTGGACCAATTGTGGTATGATTGAAACAGGTCGATAAACTTGAATTTGGAGGGGTTCGTATGACGATTGAAAAATGCATGAAGGATACTTTTGTTGTGATTGGAAAAGAAGGTTCAACTTTGGATGGTCAAGGTTTTATTCAAAGATTATGGTCTGATGCGAATTCTCATTTTAGCGAAGTTCAGCCGTTAGCCAAGAAAGACGAAAATGGCAATTTAGTTGGTATTTGGGGTGCAATGTCCGACTATTCCCATTCATATAAGCCTTGGGAAGATAACTTCAGCAAAGGACTATACCTTGCAGGCGTTGAATGTGTTGATGATGCAGAAGCACCCGAGGGATGGACAAAATGGACAATTCCAGGCTATGAGTATATTTGTGTAGAGGTTGAAAGCGGAAGCACTTTTTCGGATGTACTGGACTATATGAATACAAACAGCATCGTCTTGGTAGGTGCTGTCCATGATTTTACTTGTCCGTTGAATGGAAAGAATTATATGTTTTTTCCGATAAGAACAATTTGACAAATTCCAATTTGTCGAGTGGTAAGGGCGCACTTCTATACGGGTGTCCCTCGTATGTGCGCTCTGCGAGGTTTTCATACCCTCGGCATTGATGTACCGAGGGCGTTTTGCGTCGCTGTGCTCCGAACAAGGTACTGCATCCCTTGCGCCTGCGGCTATCCCTGCGCATACGATGAGCAACAAGCTTTACCGACCATACTGCTCATCGTGTCATTGTTGGGATCACAGAAAAAGCCTCCCTCTGACGAGGGAGGTGGATTTTGCGCAGCAAAAGGCGGAGGAAGAGACCGAAAAACAAGAACTTCCGGTGTATCTCTCCCTCAGTCAGCTTCGCTGACAGCTCCCTCGTCAGAGGGAGCCCTGAATGTTGCTGCACTGAAGAAATATGCAAAAATCCTACCTGCGTGGTGTTCGCAGGTAGGATTTACTGTTTTATGACTATCCCGCTATCGCAACAGTCCGTTTTTTACTGTTTATGAAGAAACCGATTCACACGTCATCAGACGTGTGGCACCCATTGGCATCGCCAATGAATTTCATGGCGTGTCCCTCTTATTGTCTGCCGAGGTTGGCGGCACCGATGACACCGGCATCGTTGCCGAGGGTCGCGGTGCACACGCGGGTCTGGTGCTTGCTGTATTTGCTGTAGCGGTCACGCTCGATGTGCTCCATGACGGGCTTGACCAGCGTGTCGCCCTCGTGGCTGATACCGCCGCCGATGCACAGCACCTCCGGCTGAAAGATGTTGACCATGTTGGTCAGACCGGACGCCAGATACTTGATATACTGATCGACGACCGCCTTGCCGACTTCGTCGCCTGCGCGCATCGCGTCGAATGCGGTGCGGCCGCTGACCTTGCCGTTTTCAGCGGCAAGCTTCGCAAGACCCGACTCGGGGTTCTTCTCAATTGCCGCTTTGGTCTGACGAATGAGCGCGGTGGCGGAAGCATAGGCTTCCCAGCAGCCTTTACGACCGCAGCCGCACGGCTCGCCGTCCACAACGATCACGATGTGACCGAGCTCTGCGGCGGCACAGTTAAAGCCGTCATAGATCTTGCCGTCGATGATGATACCGCCGCCGACACCGGTGCCGAGCGTAATGCACAGCGCGTTTTGCGCGCCCTTTGCCGCGCCCGCAACCGCTTCGCCGAGCGCCGCGGCGTTGGCGTCGTTTTCAACATAGACGGGTTTGCCGGTCGCCTCGCTGAGCATGCTCTGCAGAGGCACTTCTTTGAAATCGAGGTTGCAGGAATATTCCACGATACCCGTGAATACGTTACAGGTGCCGGGGCAACCGACGCCGATGGATTCGACATCGTCCATCGAAAGACCCGCTTTTTCGGTCGCTTCTTTGGCGAGGCGCGCCATGTCTGCAACGATGACTTCGGCGGGACGGGGAAGATTGGTTTTGCAGTCAGCCTTGGCAATGATGCGCTGTTCGTCGTCGACAACACCCGCGACGATGTTGGTGCCGCCAAGATCAATACCGATTCGTACCATAGTGAAAAACCCCTTTCGGAAAGTAAAATGTTATAACGGTCATATATACTTGTATTATAGCCCATCTTTTCCCGTTCGTAAAGAGAAAAGCAAAAATTTTTCGTAATTGATAAGATAATTGCCAAATGCATAAAAATGTGTTATAATGATTTTGATTATCACGAAAAAGGAGGCGCGGCACGATGGATGTGCAGGTAGGCGACCGTCTGGAACTCAAAAAACCGCACCCCTGCGGCGGGCACACCTTTGAGGTGCTTCGCACAGGTATGGACTTCCGTCTCAAGTGTGACACCTGCGGACACGAAATGCTGGTGCCGCGCGCGAAGATCGAACGATTTATCCGCCGTATCGAGCGGGACGCCTAAAATCACGCAGGAAGGATGACGGTCGTGTTTGATCGGTTACAACAGATATATCGGCGATTTGAAGAGATCGAAGCGCGACTGTACGACCCGACGGTGATCGCTGACGCGGAGAAATACCGCGAGCTGATGCGCGAGCATAAACAGCTGTCGCCCATTGCCGAAGGCTTTTTGCGGTATCGTGATGCCGAAAAGGCGCTTGCCGATGCGAAGGAGATCGCCGCGCACGAGACGGACGCGGAGCTGTTGGAGCTTGCCGCCATGCAGGAGGAAGACGCACGACAGACGCTTGAGGAGACCGCCAAAGAGCTGAAAATTCTGCTTTTGCCGCGCGACCCCAACGACGACCGCAGTGTCATCATGGAGATCCGCGGCGGCACGGGCGGCGAGGAATCGGCGCTGTTTGCCGCGTCGCTCTTTCGTATGTACAGTATGTATGCCCAAAGTCACGGATTTTCCGTTGACATCATCAGTCAGAACCGCACACCGCTCGGAGGTTGCAAAGAGATCGTGTTTTCCGTCGACGGTGACGGCGCCTTCAGCCGCATGAAATTCGAAAGCGGCACCCACCGCGTTCAGCGCGTTCCCGAAACCGAAAGCGGCGGACGTATCCACACCTCGGCGGCGACCGTCGCCGTTCTTCCCGAAGCGGAGGAAGTGGACGTACACATTGATCGCAGCGATCTGCAAATCGACACCTTCCGCTCCAGCGGCGCGGGCGGTCAGCACATCAACAAAACCGAATCCGCCGTGCGTATCACCCATCTGCCGACGGGACTCGTCGTGGAATGTCAGGACGAACGTTCCCAGCACAAAAACCGCGACAAGGCGATGCGGGTGCTGTTGTCACGGTTACTCGAACGCGAACGCGAAGAGCAAGACCGCTCTCTTGCGGAAAACCGCCGCGCACAGGTCGGAAGCGGCGACCGCAGTGAACGGATCCGCACCTACAATTTCCCTCAAGGGCGCGTCACCGATCACCGCATCGGACTGACGCTTTACAAGCTCGATGCCGTGATGAACGGCGATCTTGACGAGTTGATCGACGCCCTTCTCACGGCCGACCGCGCCGAAGCCATGGCGGCGGAAGGCTGACCCCAAAGGAAGTGACTTTTCATCATGACGACACGTCATTTAACAACATCAAACGAGGATATCCGCACAGCAGGCGAACTGCTGAGAAACGGACAGCTCGTTGCCATTCCCACCGAAACGGTGTACGGTCTTGCCGCGAATGCCTATGATGCCGGTGCGGTCGCGTCGGTGTTTGAGGCAAAGGGCAGACCGCAGGATAACCCGCTCATCGTGCACATCAGCCACCCCGACACGCTCCGCGAGTTGGCGAGCGAAGTGCCCGAAGCGGCATGGAAGCTTGCCGAAAGCTTCTGGCCGGGCGCTCTCACCATCATCGTGCCGCGAAGCGACAAAGTGCCGTCGGTGGTGTCGCCGCGACTCAACACCGTGGCGGTGCGTCTGCCGTCTCACCCTGCGGCACGCGCCATTATCAACGCGGCGGGCGTGCCGCTTGCCGCGCCGTCGGCCAATCTGTCGGGCAGTCCGTCTCCCACCACCGCCGCCAGAGTTGCGGCGGACATGGACGGGCGCATTGCCGCCATTGTGGACGGCGGTGCGTGCGACATCGGCGTGGAGTCCACCGTTATTTCGCTGTGCGAGACACCGCCCCGTTTGCTTCGCCCGGGCGGTGTTACCCCCGAACAGCTGTGTGCCGTCATCGGCGAGATCGTCGTTGATGACGCGATCCTCGCGCCGCTCGCCGAAGATACGGCGGCGGCCTCCCCCGGCATGAAATATCAGCATTATGCCCCCCGTGCAACCGTCACCATTGTCAGAGGCACGAGGGAGGACTATATGCGGTTTGTCAACGAGCATCGTGAAGAAGAGGGCGTCGGTGCGCTGTGCTTTGACGAGGACATGGGCGACCTTCTTGTTCCGTGTGTGTCTTACGGTGCGCGTGACGATGCCGCCGAACAGGGACGACGCTTGTTTGAAGCGTTGCGTACCGCCGACGACAACGGCATCACCACCCTTTACGCCGCCGCACCCTCTGCTGACGGCGTGGGACTGGCGGTGTATAACCGCTTGCTCCGCGCGGCAGGATTTCGGGAGGTGACGGCATGACCGTTATCGGACTGACGGGACCGACCGGCTCGGGAAAAAGCACGGTTGCCCGCCGTTTCGAGCAGGCAGGCGCGTTTATCATCGATGCCGACAAACTCGCACGAGAGATCACCCAAAAGGGACACCCGTGCCTTTTGGAGCTTGCCGCCCGTTTCGGCGACGATATTCTGTGTGAGGACGGCTCGCTTGACCGCGCCGCCCTTGCCGCAAAAGCGTTTGCCACCCCTCAGACGCGGCAGGCACTCAACGACATCACCCACCCGCGCGTCATCGCCCGCAGTGAAGAATTGTTGGCGGCGTGCAAAGCACCCGTGGCGGTGATCGACGCCCCGCTCCTTTTTGAAAGCGGCATGGAGCGCCTGTGCGACAGCACGGTCGCCGTCATCGCACCGCTTGCCGTTCGCAAAGCGCGTATCATGGCACGGGACGGTCTCACAAGCGACGCGGCCGATCAGCGTATCGCCGCGCAAAAGCCCGATGATTACTACCGCGATCGTGCGACCTACTGTCTTGTCAACGACCGCGATCCTGCCCACATGGAGGCACTTTGCGACACCCTCATCAAGGAGGTGATGTGATGGCGAAGCGCCGCAAAAAGCGCTCACGTTCGTTGTTGTACACGCTTCTCATTTTGCTGACGGCGGGACTGGTCGTGCTGATCGTCTTCATGCTCGGCGGCGGATACGACGTGTATGTCAAGTCGACCTATAAATTGCAGTATTACGATACGGTGTCACAGGCGTGCGCGGATTTTGACGTGGACGAAGCCCTTGCCTACGCCATCATTCGCACCGAAAGCAAATTCGATCCCGAGGCGCATTCCTCCGCCGATGCCAGAGGACTGATGCAGATCACACAGATCACGCTCGACTGGGTTCAGCTCCGTTCGGACGAATTTGACCACCTCACCATCGACGATATGTACGATCCCGCAACCAATATCCGTTGCGGCGTGTATGTACTGTCGCTTCTCGAAGAGCAGTTTGCCGACGAGGACACCGTCGTTGCCGCTTACAATGCGGGCATCGGCATTGTCGGCGAGTGGCTGGCAAATCCCGACTATTCTCACGACGGTGTGACGCTCCACACCATACCTTACGACGAGACCGCCGCTTATGTGGAGCGGGTTCGCTCCTCCAAAGCGATCTACAAGGACTATTATCAACTCGGCGGGCCCGAGAAACCAAACGAGACGGACGAACCGGTGTTTATGGAGCCGCGCTATATCGAGGAAGTATCCGCCGCTTGTGCGGATTTCGGCGTGGACAAGTCTCTTGCCTTCGCCGTCATCTGTGCGGAAAGCAAGTTTAACCCGAACGCTGTGTCGAGAGTGGACGCGCGCGGTCTCATGCAGATCACGGACACGGGACTCGACTGGGCAAAAATCCGCTCAGATGAATTCGACACCCTCACCATTGACGATATGTTTGATCCTGAAAACAATATCCGTTGCGGCGTGTTTATCCTCTCGCTTCTCAAAGAGCAGTTTTCCGACGATCTCACCGTCGCCGCCGCCTACAACGCGGGAGTCGGCATCGTGAATGAGTGGCTTGCCGACAGCGCATACTCCCAAGACGGGGTGACGCTGTATCGCATTCCCTTTGATGAAACATCGAAGTATGTGTTTCGTATACGATTACTCAAGGCGCTGTATGCGCAGATGATATGAAAGGAGATTTTCTGATCATGGAAGAAAAAAGCAAGATCGATCAACTCAAGGAGCAGCTGTGCTATCAGCCCGTTGAGGCGGCAAAAGCCATGACCGCCGAAGAAATCGCGCAGGCGGACGAGTACTGCGAAGGCTACAAGGCGTTTTTGAATACCGTCAAAATCGAGCGCGAAGCGGTCAGCTTCGCTGTCGCCGAAGCCGAAAAGCGCGGTTTTGTGCCGTATGTTCCCGGCATGGCGCTCAAGGCAGGCGACAAGATCTATCAGAACAACCGCGGCAAAGCGCTCATGCTCGCCGTCATCGGCTCGGCGCCCATCCGCGAGGGCGTTTCCATTGCCGCCGCGCACATCGATTCTCCCCGCCTTGATCTCAAGCCCAATCCGTTGTATGAAAATCAGCACATCGCGTATCTTGACACCCATTACTACGGCGGCATCAAGAAATACCAGTGGACGGCAACGCCGCTCGCCATTCACGGCGTCATCATCAAAAAGGACGGCACCACGGTGAACGTGTGTGTCGGTGAAGACCCCGCCGATCCCGTGTTCTGCGTGACCGATCTGCTCCCGCACCTGGCGGCGGATCAGATGCAACGCACCGCGGCGAAGCTGATCGACGGCGAAAATCTCGATGTGATGATCGGCTCGCGTCCCGTCTGCGAAGAAGACGGTGCCGATCTCGTCAAGCTGAATATGCTCAAAATCCTCAACGAAACATACGGCATTGTCGAGGCGGATTTCCTCTCGGCAGAGCTGGAGATCGTGCCCGCGTTCGGTGCGCGCGATGTCGGCTTTGACCGCAGTATGATCGGCTCTTACGGTCACGATGACCGCGTGTGTGCCTATCCCGCGCTGACGGCGCTGTTCTCGCTTTCCGTGCCGACCTACACGGCGGTGACAGTGCTTGCCGACAAAGAAGAGACGGGCTCGGACGGCGCAACGGGTATGCAGTCGGCATTCCTGCCGTACTTCATCGAGGAACTCGCCGAGTCGATGGGCGAAAAGGGTCGCCGCGTGCTGTCGAACTCCATCTGCCTTTCCGCCGACGTCAACTGCGCGCTGGATCCGCTCTATCCCGAGGTTTCCGAAGCCCGCAACACCGCCCGCCTCAACAACGGCGTGGTGCTGACGAAGTACACGGGCGCGCGCGGCAAGGGCGACACCTCCGACGCTACCGCAGAGCTGATGGGCAAATTCCGCCGCATCATGGACGACGCGGGCGTCATCTGGCAGATCGGCGAGCTCGGTAAAGTGGATGTCGGCGGCGGTGGTACCGTCGCAAAATATATCGCGAACCTGAACGTCGACACGGTCGACCTCGGTGTGCCCGTGCTGTCGATGCACGCACCGTTTGAGGTCGTCTCCAAGCTCGATGTGTATCAGGCGCACAAGGCGTTTGCCGCACTGCTGAACCGAGCGTGAGCAAACCGCTGAAAGGAGATCGTTTTTATGAAACAATGTATCAGTCTGCTGGCTGTTGCGGTGCTTATCGTCACGATGCTGATGCCGCTGTCGGTCAGTGCCGCCAACGAAAACGGCAAAACCGCCGAAAATGTGGTGTACACCATCTCGACAGTGCAAACGACTGCCCTCAAAAAAGGGGATACTTTCACGGTCAAGGTGTCCACCAACGCCATCAACAACATCGCGCTCGTGGAGCTGGCGGTCGCGTATGACAAAGCCAAGGTGAAGGCGGTCAGCGGTCATGTCAGCGGCTATCTGTCCGATATGGACATGAAGGACGTTGTTGTGGAGCCCAAGGGTGACAAGGACGGCAAGACCTCGACGGGCGAGGTGTGGATCACGGGTATTTCGCTCACGGGCAAAAAATCCGCCAAAGGCGAAGTGATCGCGAGCATCACCTTCCAGGCGCTGACGGATATCACCTCGAATGTGTCAATGTATGCGGTCGGGCAGTCCCTTGCGACGACCCATGAGATCGTTGAGCACAAGGTGTCGACCGTGGCAGGCGGCGTGAAGATCGTTTCCGGTTCGACCTCCGGCACCCGCTATCCCGATGTACCCAAAGCCGCGTGGTATTATGATGCGGTGATGTATGTGTCCGAGCGCGGGTTTATGACGGGCTACAAGACCGGCGGCTTCGGCGCGGTCAACAGTCTCCAGCGTCAGGACTTTGTCGTGACGCTCGCCCGTATTGCGGGAGCCGATCTGGTGGCGTACACCGGCAAGACGGGCGGCATGACCGATGTCGCGGGCAGTGCCTATTACGCCCCTGCTGTCGCGTGGGCGGCGGATAAGGGCATCGTCACCGGCTACAAAAACGGCAAATTCGGTGTCGGCGATACCATCACCCGTGAACAGGTCGCGACGATCCTGTATCGCTTCTGCAGCTCGCCCGCGGCGGATAACAGCGTACTGAAGCCGTTCCCCGACCGCTCACAGATCAGCCCGTATGCCAAGTCTGCGATGGCGTGGGCGGTGCAAAACGGCATCATTTCGGGCCTCAAGAGCGGCAACATCTCGCCGCTGTCGGGAGCGTCCCGCGCCCAGATCGCCACCATCATCATGAGAATGGATCAGCAAGGCATGCTGTAACCCATAGAAAAAAGGCACCCGAAAACGGGTGCCTTTTTCAGTGAAATATCGCCCGACGGCGATGGGAAATCTGTACGTCTTACCTGTTACCTTTTCCCTGTCTTACATATAGCCGTTCTTTTTCGCCCACAGTTCCAGCGAATCGGCGCTGTAGGACAGCTCGCGCAGGGTGCGAACGATCTGCACGAACTGCGCCTTTTCGTCGTCGGTGACCTTGCTGTCGGCGAGGATCTCATGAATGTTGTCGCTCACCTTTTCAAGAAAATGCATCGCCGACATCAGCCGCGCCGAAATCTCGCCGAGGTCGTTGTGCATCAGCGGAGACCTCCCCTTGCCGATCGCACACAAATGAGAACAATAATAGTCGCACAACTCGGGCGCGCCATAGAGCTTCGCCATCTCCGTCACCTCATAGGGCGTGGGATCGGCGGTGCGTTTACGAGGATCCTCCTGCTCGATCATGTACATGCGTTCACGGGAGATGACCGCGAGTTCTTCCGCCGCACTCTCCGCTTTTTTCAGGCGTTCATTCGTCTGAGCCGCCTTGAGACGCGCCTTTTTAAACACATTTTCTGCCATGATATCCTCTCCTTCTCGATGATAGCTTCAGTATACCATGTTCCGACAGCTTTCGCAAGATTCCGTTTGCCGTTTGGAAACGCAAGCCGCGTGCGGGATTGGCGGGACGGGAGACCCGTCCCCTACGTTGTCGGTGCGTTGATGTGACACGGTGCCATTCTCACGGCGTGCGGTCGTTTTACAATCCGTCGGCGGAGCCGACTCCTTCACTCGCACGAAGTGCGAATTTCACTTGCCCGAAGGGCAAATTTCACCCGACCGCAGGTCGGATTTCACCGAGCGCAACGCGCTCGATTTCACTGAAAAAGGCACCCGAAACGGGTGCCTTTTTCTATAGGGTGCCTTTTTCTATGGGGTGTTTTCTTATCGTTCGATGTTGAATTGTTCGCCGCAGCCGTACTGCTCATAGACATAGTCGATGTCCTTGTCGCCGCGTCCCGACAGGCACACAAGAATGGAGCCCGAGGGATGCTCCTTGGCATAACGAATGGCATATGCCAGCGCGTGGGAGCTTTCGATGGCGGGAATGATGCCTTCGTATTTGCACAGCAGGAAGAACGCTTCCATCGCTTCCTCGTCGGAAGCGGTGACATAGTTCACGCGACCGCGGTCACGCAGGAACGCGTGTTCAGGACCGACGCCGGGATAATCCAGACCGCTCGCGATGGAGTACACGGGAAGCGGCTCGCCCTTGTCGTCCTGCAACAGATAGCTCTTGAAGCCGTGAAGCTGACCCTTGGTGCCGTACTGCATGGTGGCGGCGTGATCGCCGATCGCTTCGCCGCGACCGAGAGGCTCCACGCCGTAGATCTCGACGGGATCACCGAGGAACGGGGTGAACATACCGAGGCTGTTGGAGCCGCCGCCGACACAGGCACACACCGCATCGGGCATGATGCCGGTCATTTCGAGGAACTGCTCTCTCGCTTCGATGCCGATGACCGACTGGAAGTCGCGGACCATTTTCGGGAACGGATGCGGGCCGAGGGCCGAGCCGATGCAGTAGATCGCGTTGTCGGACTCCTTGAGATAGGCATCAAATGCCGCGTCGACCGCTTCCTTGAGCGTCTTCAGACCGTGGGTGACGGGCACCACGTTCGCGCCGAGCATTTTCATGCGGATCACGTTCGGATGCTGTTTGGCGATGTCCACCTCGCCCATGTACACGTCGCACTCCATGCCGAAGTACGCCGCCGCCGTGGCGATGGCAACACCGTGCTGACCCGCGCCCGTTTCGGCGATGAGCTTTTTCTTGCCCATGTATTTGGCGAGCAAGCCCTCACCCATGCAGTGGTTCAGCTTGTGAGCGCCCGTGTGGTTGAGGTCTTCGCGCTTGAGGTAGATCTGGCAGTTGCCGAACAGCTTCGACAGACGCTCGCAGTGGTAAACGGGCGTGGGGCGGCCCTGAAACTCCTTGCGGATACGACGCAGTTCGTTGATAAACTGCGCGGAGTGGCAGATCGCTTCATAGGCATCGTTCGCCTCTTTGAACGCGGGCTCCAGCTCGGGGGGCAGGAACGCGCCGCCGAATTCACCGAAATAGCCGTCAGCAGAAGGATACTCCTTCAGATAGTTGTCAAATTCTCTGTAGTTGTTCATAGGTCATGTCTCCTTTTATATGTCGAAATGTGAAATGGTTGTCAAAAAGCGGTCAACGCCATCGGAATCCCGAACAAAACATAGGTCATCGTTCCTTTTTTGAAAAAAATAAAACCCCCGCTCCACATAGGAACAGAAGTCTGTCAGCCACCCAAATGGTATTTTTCACGCACCAGCATGCGCTCTCATCATAACGGTTAGAGTTTCCGTCGCCGCCTACTCCGTTCGGTTTCGGGGCGCCCTCACAAGTCCATTCACACACCCGCTTCGCTGTCGCCTTCCACCACCGGCGACTCTCTGTGAGCTGGCGCTTTGTGTGCTACTACTCTTGTTCATCGGTTTGAACTATGCATTAAGTGTACGCCCGTTTGCGTCGTTTGTCAAGCAAAATTTTAAAAACCGCTTTGCAAAGCGTCGCAGATATGCTACAATAACCACAAGGAATCGACAAACCAAAGGAGGCGTTCCTCATGCTGTTTTACTATGTTCGTCACGGAGACCCGATCTACAACCCCGACAGCCTCACGCCGCAAGGGCAACTGCAGGCGGCGGCACTCGCCAAGCGCTTCGGTCTTTACGGACTGGACAAGGTGTTCACCTCCGACTCCAACCGCGCCAAGCTGACCGCTCAGCCCACCTGCGAGCTGTTGAACATCACCCCCACGGAACTGCCGTGGATCAACGAGAACCGCGCGTGGGAAAATCTGTGCGTATTTTATGAGGACGGACGGCGGGATTATGTGTTTGAGGACCCCGATACCCGCGCCCTGTTCGCGTCGCACGAAGTGGCGTCCCTCGGCTATGACTGGGGCGAACATGCCGCCTTCAAAGGCACCTCCTTCCCCGAAACGCTTCGCGGCATTCAGGCGGATTCCGACGCGTTTTTTGCCTCACTCGGCTACCGTCGCGATCCCGACAAACACGCCTATATCCCCGAACATCACACCGATGAGCGCGTGGCGGTGTTCGCCCATCAGGCGATGGGACTGGCATTCCTGAGCTGTGTGCTCGATATCCCCTATCCGCAGTTTTGCTCCCGCTTTGACATCGGTCATTCGGGCATGACGGTCATCGAATTCAAGCCGCAAAACGGCATCGTCATTCCCCGTATGCTCCAGCTGTCGAACGATTCGCATCTTTACCGCGAGGGGCTCCCCACCCGCTATCACAACCGCCTGCGTTTTTAAGCGAATTCTTTCTTGAAAACCGCGGCACTATCTGCTACAATAGACATATAATCACACATAACGGAGGGTTTTTGTAATGCAACGCTGGCATCAGGAAGCGATCGTTTATCAGATCTATCCCAAAAGCTACTGTGACACCAACGGCGACGGTATCGGCGATCTGAAGGGTATCCTCTCCAAGATCCCGTATCTCCAAAAGCTCGGCGTGAACGCCATTTGGCTGTCCCCCTGCTATCCGTCTCCCGGCGACGACAACGGCTATGACATCGCGGATTATCGCGACATCGGCCCCGAATACGGCACGCTCGACGAATTCAAGGAGCTGCTTGCCGTCGCGAAGGATCACGGCATCCGTATCCTGCTCGACCTTGTCGTCAACCATACCTCCGACGAACACAAATGGTTTAAAGAGGCGCGCAAAAGCCGCGACAACCCCTACCGCGATTATTACATCTGGCGCGATCCCGTCGACGGTCATGCCCCCAGCGACCTCAAAGCGGCGTTCGGCGGCAGTATCTGGGAATTCGACGAGGCAACAGGTCAATATTACCTGCACCTCTTCTCCAAAAAACAGCCCGACCTCAACTGGGAAAACCCGAAGGTTCGACAAGAGATCGTCGATATGATCAATTTCTGGCTGGATATGGGCGTTGCGGGCTTCCGCTGTGACGTTATCAACAATCTCGCCAAAGACGAGAACGGCAATATCCTTTTCGGCGACCGCCTGCACAGCTATCTGCATCAGCTTCATGAGGAAGCCCTCGGCCCGCACGGCGCGCTGACCATCGGCGAAACATGGGGCCTCACCCCCGCGCAGGCGCTGGCTCTGACGGGCGAAGAGCGCGGCGAGCTGACCGCCACCTTCCAGTTCGAGCATCTCCTGCTCGGTCGCATCGGCGGCGACAAGTGGATGCCCGAACCCGTCGACCGCAAAGCCTATGTCGACATTCTCGCCAAATGGGAGGACGGTCTTGCCAACGACAGTTATCCCGTGCTGGTGATGGAAAACCACGACCAGCCCCGCTCGCTGTCCCGTTTCGGCGACCGCGACAACTACCCCTATGAAAGTGCGACGATGCTTGGTGGTATGCTTTACGGCATGCGCGGCATCTGCGTGATCTATGAAGGTCAGGAGCTGGGCCTGCCCGATCCCACCTTCCGCACACTGGACGAATACCGCGACATCGAGACCTTCAACGGTTATAAAGAGCTCAAGGCAACCGGTCTGTACACCGAGGAAGAGATCCTCGCCCGCCTGCAGTTCGGCAGCCGCGACTGCGGACGTACCCCCATTCCCTGGACAACGGGCAAGGAAGGTGGTTTCACCACCGGTACCCCGTGGATCAAGACGCAGGTCGATCCCGGTTTCACCGTCGAGGAACAGGAGGCCGCCGACAAGTCGGTTCTGAAATTCTATCAGCGTATGCTCGCTCTTCGTAAGAGTGAGCCCTGCCTGCAGGACGGCGTGTTCGCCCTGCTGCTCAACGAGGACAACACCTCCGTCTACACCCGTACCCTCGGCGACGAGACGGTGTATGTCGTATCCCGCTTTGACGGCCGTGAAGCCCCGATGCCCGATTGTGTTCCCGCCGATGCCGACGTGCTTCTCAACAACTATGACTCTGTCGAATCCACCCTCAAGCCCTGGCAGGTCATCTGGTTCAAGAAATAATATTTCCCGGCTCCCTTGCGTTTGTCAAGGGAGCCGCTTTTTGCGAAGCAACGATATCCCCCTGTATGCCCACACAGACCATCACCGACATCATAAAAAAGAAGGTTCGGCATCGTCGCCGAACCTTTTTTCTCTTCTTATCCTCAGATCACATATTCGTGGTAGTTGCCGTACAGCACGACCTGTCCCAGCTCCTCGCTGAGCGCACACAGCAGATCGGCGGTACGGGGGTTTTTCACGTTGCCGTCAAAATCCAGATAAATCGCACCGTCATATTCTTCGTTATCAAGAGGACGGGTGTGAACCTTTGTCAGATTGAGTCCCTCGAGCGCAAAACGACCGAGCGTGTGATACAGCGCACCCGTCTTGTGCGGCAGATAGAACCGCAGGGTGGTGTGATTCGCGTCCGGCATGGACATCAACACGGGACTGATCACAACAAATTCCGTGACATTACCCTTGACGATATTATCCACCTGCACATGGACTCTTGCCGCGATATAGCAACCGTTTTCCGCCACAAAGTCCAGCATATTGTAAAACGGACCTCTCACGGGAAGTACGCCGTAGTCGGCTTGTCCGCTCTTCACCGACTCGATCACATCACCGAGGCGATTGACAAAGGTCGGGGTGCTTTTCGGAAAAACGGCCCGTGCGGCTTCGTCGGAAAATGTGCCGCGCACACCGCAGCAGATCACCCGTGCATTGTCCGCCCATTTGATCGGCGCCGCTTCGAGGATGTTGCGAAGCTCCTGACCGGCACCGAGCATCTTATATTGCAGTGAACGGGACACCTCCACCACCGTGGAATAGATCAGGCGGTTGGCAATGCCGTAGCCATAACCGTCCTTGTCCAGCTCGTCGGCCGCCGCCGCGACCGCTTCCAACACCTCGCGCTCACGCTCCTCATGGAAAATATCCAGTCCGTGTTCTTTTTTATATGCCGCCGATTTGCGCGAATAATCCAGTCGCTCGCACAGCAACCGCACCAGCTCCGCATCCAGGCGGTCGATCTCCTGACGAATCTTCGTAAGTTCCATTCCTTGTTCCTCCTTTGGATTTCCACGTGTTTTCGGGGTGCATTCTTCTCTTACCTTTTATTATAATCCTAACAGCATATATTGTCAAATAAAACAAAAAATAATCGGGCATAACCTTTCCGATACGCAAAACCGGACGAGCAAAAAAGCTCGTCCGTTTTTCTTTACAATTTCGTCGGCGAAGCCGACTCCTTCACCCGTGGCAACGCCACGGATATCCCTTGTCCAAAGGACAAATACCACTCGCACGAAGTGCGAATATCACCCGCGACATCGTCGCGGATATCACTTCCCTTATTATTTCGCCTAGGAAACCGCCTTGCCTCACAAGGGCAACGGACAAGTAATACGGGGCGCCGGTTTTGTTATTCACCGTCAAAGCATCACCGTTTTACGCCTTCTTTTTCAGCATGATGAGCACAGCAGCCAGCGAAAGAACCGCCACCAGACAGGCAAGTGCCGCGCAGGAGGTACCACCCGTTTGCGGCGATGTGATCGTCTGTGATGTCGGAGCAGTGGCTCGCGTCGATGTTGTTGTGGTGGAGGGAGTCGGTGTTGATCCCATGATCACACCCGCGAATTTATAGTCCACTTCAATGGTGGTGCCGGCATCTATCGTCACGGTCAGCGTAGCCGTGGAACGATTACCGTCTACAACATAGTCAGTGGCCACACCGCCCTTTGTGACCGTCCATTTCCGAACGTAAAATCCGCTCAGGGCGGTAACCTTAAAGGTTACCTCTGTCCCTGCGGCGACCGTACCGCCGTTTTTCACGGACGGGGTGGCGGTGATCGTGTTACCCAGATCATCTGTTTCGGCATAATGCACCGCATATTTGACAGGCGCTTTAAAGGCGACCCCCACCGTCATATCACACGTAACGTTCACGGTAAATGAACCATCGGTCTGCCCGACAGCATCACCCGTCCAAGCGCTTAACACATAGCCCGTCTGCGGCTCAGCGGTAAAGGTGACCGCCGTGTTGTAGCCAACCGTCACATCGCCGTTTTCATCGGGGATCAGCTCTGTGCCGTCGGCGGTGTATACGCGGAGCTTGCCGCCCTCCGCCGGCTGCGTCAGGTGAAGCGTTTCAAGCACCGTCGACTGCGGCGCAAAGGTTGCCTTCACATCGATACAATGACCGTTCAGTTCCGCAACAAACGCGGTTTCATCGTTGGTTTCATATATCTCGGTTTTGCCGTCAGTCGTGACGATCCACGAGGTCAGTACATAGCCGTCTGCCGCTTTGGCGGTGAAGGTAACGGGCTCGGATACGATCGCACCGCTTGACAAAGGTATCCCCTGCACTTGCGCCGACACCGTACCGACAACATTGTTTTGCGCATCGCGAACGGTATCGGCAAAGGTCACTTCGGCTTCGGTGATGATCTCCTGAGCGGGCGGCGATGTAATATCGTTTAAAGCATAGCCCAAAAACAGCGTTTTCACCGATTTGCCGTCTCCGTTGATCATGCCGAGATCCTGTTTCCATGTGCCGCATGTCCAGGTAAAGCCGTACTGCGCAAGACGGTCTTCATCCATCCCGCCTGCGATCAACGCTTTACCGTCCAGATCCTGCACGGCAAAGGAGCTGGCGCTCGTGTTGGTCGTGGTGGTAGAGATGCCCCATCCATGGGTATATTCTCCGCCCAGCTCGATGCCGTAATTGGCGATCGATTTCGGCCCGAACAGCACAGACACCTGAACGTAAAAACCCAGCTCACCGGTGAAGCTCTCTTCATCAGCGGAACCTTCCGACAAGCTGACGACCGTTCTGCCGCCCGTTGTTCCCAGAGCATACCCGTTCCCCTTATTGACCTGGGTTGCCTCGATCTCCCGATCAGACCAGCCGTTTTGATTGTAAGCGTACGGGTTGCCTTCGTTATCGTGCAAATGGTTGGCGACGGTGTCGATCGGCTTAAGCTCATGATAGCCGTCGGCACCCGCATTTTTCATCATCGCGTTATATGCCTGAGCAAACTCGTTATATTGCTCTACCTGCATCAACTGATAAACAGGACCTTCGGGAACGGTGAACTCCATTTGCGTTTTGCCCGTCCATTGACCGTTTGTCAGCACATCATATTGGTAGATCAGCATCGGCGTACGGCTTGTCACCACGACATCATAGCCGCCCGCTTCAAAGGTTTCGGAATAGCTTGTTATGTATGAGGTCGTGTGCGCAGCACTGAACCCGAGCTTTATCCCCGCCGAAACGCTTGTCGTTTCGGAAAACGGAATACTGCCGCTCGCGGCAAAGCCGACCGATCCCGACAGATTATTGATGGCGGAGGTCGCGTCCACATATTCCGTTTGCAGGGTGTAGCCCGTTGTGTTGAGTCCCGATCCGGAAATATCGCCGAAATAGGGCGCCGCTTGCAACACCACATTTACAGCGGGATCGGTGTAAATATAATTCACGCCGCGATACTTCGCCTGCACGCTGTCATCGTCATAATCCAGTGACACAAACAAGCAGTTGAGCCCCTCGTCATAGTCGTCGCCTTTGTTTTTATGGATATATTCCGATGCATCAAGATCGGTACAGTAGTAATTTTTCGCTGTACCGTAGCACGTTGAACCGTCTTCGTAGCGGGTATCCTCAAAATCGGTACCGCACGCCATGCCCGCTTCAAACCAATAGTCATCAGCGCCCGATTCCTTCATGCCGACAATAAAGGCGATCTGCTCGCGTCCTGCGCCGTTATTGTCGAAATTGCCGACCTGTACCGACTGCATATAGGTGTTTGTGGCAGTGACGCCGCCGAGTCCCTGATCGCCCGATGTAAAATAACTTCCCGTCAGCTTGTGAACAGGTGTGCCCGACGAAACATCATAGATACTGCCTGCGATAAACAACACCTCGGGAGCGGTGTTGCCCGACATGGCAACACCCGCCGCCAACGTTTCGCCGTAGCATCGATCATCGGCATAAAAGCCGTCCTCAAACCACGCATTCGCACCGATCGTTGTATATCCCGCGTTGCTCATGGCGGATACGAGCGTACCGTTGAGACGATGCAGATACCATGTGTTGCCCGACACATTCAGTGAGGTGATCGTGTCGCCGGCAGTCGCCGTTGCTTTGACACCGACCGCATACAGATCATCACAGCCGTCACCGTTGAAATCACCGGCCGCAAGGCTGACAGCAACGGGGAACGTCAACGTCGAACCGCTTTGCGAAGCGATCGTAAACGTTTCATCTGCAGGGTATCCTATTGTACTGTTAAAATCCGGCTTGCCGTAGCACAGCTTCAGTTGCGGGCTGTAATAGGCGGTGTTGCCTTTGGAAGAACGATAGTGCGAATAGGATAAGACAGCGAGGTCATCTCGGTTGTCGCCGTTGAAATCGCCCACCTGCATCGACACCGCTAATTTATCGCGGGCGGTTTGATCGCAGGTGGAATCGGTATAGGTCGCCTTGCTTTGATCGGACATATACTGATCCATCAGCAATTGGTTGGCTTTTCCTGCTGATTTGAGAACGGTACCGTTATACGACAACTCGAATAACACGCAACCCGTATCAGAGGCAGCGTTGAGCTTAAGCGGTGCATACACCAGCAATGTATCCACGCCGTCGCCGTCAAAATCGCCCGCCGCCGCTTCTAACAGAGAGGTGGAGGAATATTGATCATAGCCTTTGTCAATCCACGTCATGTCGCCCAGATCCACCGTGTCCGTCATCGTGTTGGCGTTGTAATCCGTCACCCACGCGTACAAACGACGGTTGGAGCCATTGACACCGACAAACAGCAGCTTGTCTTTTTTGGCGGATTGCGGATTGCTTTTGAACGCCACCATTTCGATCCAGTTCCACGTCCCGTCCGGCATGGGGATGCTCGTTCCCGCGCCGTTTTTGTTGGGCGCATCCACAAAGGTCTTCAATGCATCCATATTTCCGGCGTTGAGGACCTTGCGCTCCGAACTGCCGTTCCAGCCGCCGTAATATAACAGTTCATGACCGACAGACAGCGTAAACGGCACGCCCTCGTCATAACCGTAAGGGTTTTTCGCGCGGGCAAGACCTGCCGGCGCTTTTTGATCCAACGCCATCATCGTCTCAAGCGCCGCTTCACCCGAGCTTGTCAGCATCGGCGGTGTTTCGTTTTGAACGGATCCCTGCGCAACGGTCGGTGTGTTGACAGAAAACAGCAACACGGCAGCTAACACGACGCTTACCATCCGCCGCACTATCCGATGTCCGGTATCACTCTTTTTCCCCATAGTATTCGCCTCTTTCCCCGTCCGAACGGGTATCTTTGAGAATATTGTATCACGCTTATTTTTTCGTGTCAATGTATCGGCAGCCGCATATATGCGTGATCCCGTGCGCCTTTGACAGATCCCGCTTTGCCAAAAATGAAATCATAAAAGGAGTCCGCCGTGAGATTGGCACAAACCCGCGGCATCGCACCGACAATTCCGGCTCTCCCTTTGGTGTCTGACGCCCCAAAACCTCTTTTGGCCGGTGGAAAGTGTGCCTTGGCTTGAAGGTAGCACGGCAAATACCGTGACAGAGAGGGCAAATCCCGCACCAACCTTGTCACCCGCGAGGAGCGAAGCAACATGGCAATCTTAAAAGATTCTTCGGCTAACGTCTCAGAATGACAAAGCATACAGATAGCGACTGAGGCGACACACCGACACCGTAGGGGCCACGAGACGCCCCCGAAAACACGCGCCATCCCACCAACGCAAAACCCTGTCCGTTCCTTGCCTTATACCATCAGTCTCCCGCTTTTTACGTCTGTAACTTTTCTCTCCTTAAGCCTCCTTCTAAACAAAATTCCTCTCTTTTTTACAAGTGTTGACAAATCTCCTAAATTTTTATAAAACACCTCTATGAATACTCAATCCTATGTGATATAATAAAATATATCGCCACACAAACATGCAGTCACTATGTGGATGCTTTCAACAAACAATTAACCGCTGCAACAAGTATAGTGTCTGCCGCAAACGTATACTCACCTGCCATACCGTATAAATACCGCAACGCAATTTTTACGATGGAGAGATTTATATGAACTGTAACAAATCCAAAAAAAGCATTTGTTTTATAACGGATGCAATCATTATGGGCGGCGTTGAAAAGGTGCTGATTGATTCTTTGAAATATATTTACCATAACAATCTGCACGTTGAGAATGATTTGGAAATATATGTTTATGTGTTACATTATGTGAACGAAAAAATCGCAGAGATGATTCCTCCAAACGTTAAAATTATCGAATGTAATCTTCCAAACAACTCATTCAAAGCCCTGTTGATGAACATACCCTATATTTCGCGTTTCTTCTACAAGAGAATCTTTAACGGCAAAAAGTTTGATTGCGTCATATCGTTGAAACCCGAATACTTATGCGTCGCATATTCTCCGATGTCCCGCAAAAAAATACATTGGTATCACGCGGACTCGTATTTGAAATACAGCGATTGCGCCAATGTGACCTTTTTTGACCGCATGAAAAAGTTAATTTTAAAATGGGGACTCAAAAAAAACGACATGGTTTGGACCGTATCTTCTTCAATCGCAGAAAAACTCCAAGACACGTTTTCTTTACATAATGTATACGCTCTTCCAAATCCGGTAAACTGTTCCGAAATTATCGAAAAATCCAAGCAATCGTGCGATATTTCTTTTGACAAAGACCGCTTTAATATTGTATGTATAGGTCGTCTCAGCCCCGAAAAGGGCTTCGACAGAGTAATCAAGGCTTTCTCGGATGACAGAATAAAAACGTCAAATATCCACGTTTATTTCATCGGTGGAGGTCTCGAGAAAAACAAATACGAAGCATTGGTTGAACAAAACAACTTAAATAACACTATTAGCTTTTTAGGAATACAAACGAACCCTTATCCTTATTTAAAGCAAGCATCGTTGCTTGTTTGTCCCTCAAGAGACGAAAGTTTTGGCCTTACAATGTTTGAAGCCATGACTTTAGGTGTGCCTGTCATTTCAACCGCAACGCTGGGGGGAATGTATGCCACACAAAACGGTTCTGTCGCCTGCATGATTGATAACAGCGACTCAAGCAACGAATTAACAGAGCAACTTCTTTCTTTGTCTTCCTCTCGTTCAAACTACAAATATTCATTGGAAAAGGCCAAAGATTGGGCACAAATGCATGACGTCTCCACATTTGGAGAGCGTTTCTTATCACTCTTAAATGATGTTTTTTATATGTAAAACGAAAAGCCGCTTGAACACCATCGCATATGATGTTGCTCATTTGGCAAGGGAGAAATGTTATGAAAGTCGCAATTATTACACTAACCGGATATCAAAACATTGGCAATCGATTGCAAAACTATGCCGTACAAACCATACTTGAAAAATATGGTCATAAACCTACGACTCTTCGCTATGCACGGTATCAGTACGGCAGATCTTTCCCCAGAAAAGTTTCCGATTTTATTAAGAATGTTCTTGAAAAAATCGGAGTGTATACAACCAAGTACTTCATGCTTCACGTACACCATAGCCCTCGTTCTTGGCTTTTGCGTGATTTTGATAATCGTTATATTCATTCAACAACAAAATACTTTTTTAAAACAAAACATATGAAAAAGCACAAAGCCGATTTTGATTACTTCTGTGTAGGAAGTGATCAGGTTTGGACAGCCGGATTCGTTCAAGATCATGGTCTTCCGTTTTTGCTTTTTGCAGATTCGGATAAGACATTCTCGTTTTCTGCCAGTATGGGAAACCTCAAAATCCCCGAGCAGTTTCGCCATGTATACACTGAGGGACTTAACCATATTGGGAAAATTTCTGTCAGAGAAACTGAGGTACAGGATCTCATAAAGGATATGGTTAATCGAGATTCTGTCGTATTATTAGATCCCACCTTGCTTATAGATGCCTCGACATGGCTTGAAATTGCGCAAAAGCCAACTGTTGAGATCCCTAAGAAATATGTCACGACATATTTCTTAAGTGAAACAACCGCAGAACAAAAACAATTTATTGACACATATGCCTCTGCCCATCATTGTGAGGTTGTTGACCTTAACGGAAAATATTTTGATCATATCGGTCCGTTGGAGTTTATTTACTTATTAGCCAATGCGGATTTTGTTTTTACAGACTCTTTCCACGGCACTGCATTTTCAATAATCTTCAACAAAAACTTTGCCGTTTTCCAAAGAAACAACGAGTGTGATATGTCTTCTCGAATCATCACAGTCTTGAAAACTTTTCAGTTAGAGCGCAACTTCATCAACATCAAAGACAATAAATTGAATGATTCGCACCTGTCTTTACTTCAAGAAATTGAGACACAATCCACGGATCACATCATGCCTATCTTTGAGGCTGAAAAGGAAAAAGCCGCCATGTTCTTGAAAGATGTTTTTAACACGTAATCGGAGGTGTCTTCATGACTTGTTATGCAGCTTTTGCAAAAGATAACACCATTAGAACAACCGGCTCATCAGGCGGCATCTTTCCTGTAATATCTACAAAATATATACAAGACAACCATATTGTGTATGCTTTTGTTTATGACGAAGACTTTCACGTGACCTGCAAAAGAATCTCTTCTCTTTCGGATTTAACAAAAAGTTTTTGTTCGAAGTATGTGCAAGGTCGAATGAACGATTCCTTAAAAAGTATACAAGCTGATCTGCAAGATGGACGCAACGTGTTATTCTGCGGTACGCCTTGCCAGGTTGCAGGTGTCAAGCTTTACTTAGAATCTCTCAAATGTAATACCGAAAACGTATTACTCATCGATTTTATTTGTCACGGTGTGCCCGGCGAAGATGTGTTTCAAAAATATATGGAGCGATATAGCGGAACATGTACGCACTTAAATATGCGGGACAAAACAAACGGCTGGAACAACGGTACATTTTCTTGGGATATACATTTTATGAATGGTTCCCAACAATTGCTCCCTATTTCGTCTGTTTCCTATATGAAAGGATTTCTTGCGGACTTATATTTGAGGCCTTCGTGCTACTCCTGTAAAATGAAAGGTAAAAGCTTTGCTGATTTGACGATTGGCGATTTTTGGGGTGTCAGATCCGTAATTCGTGATATCGATTTTCAAAACGGTGTCTCTTGTATCATCGAACGCACGGAAAAAGGCCGCCTCTGCCTTTCTCGTGTGCGAAATGATCTTGAACTTTTCGAAGTGTCGTACCGCGATATTGCGAAAAGCAATAGTGCTCTCGATTCATCGGCAAAGCGTCCTTATTTCAGACGTGCTTTTTTCAAAAACTATAAACACTCCGCCGATTTTGACCAGTTAATAGAATCATTAATCAGCCCCCATATTGTCAACCGTATTCTCAATAAAGCCTACTCGTATATACCGGCATCCTTTTCCACCAAAGGATTGACAACCAAAAGTGAACGTTTGATCTACAAAAAGAAAGAATTGTGTTGTGGTTGTTCCGCTTGTATTTCCGCTTGTCCTACAAAAGCAATTCACCTAAAAAAAGACAGTGAGGGCTTTTTCTATCCCGTAATTAAGAACTCAACATGCGTTCACTGCCGTTTGTGCGAAAAGGTTTGCCCCATACAACAATGTTTATAAGGCTACATAGCCGTGTTTATATTCTTCCTACCGCAAACACAGACGTATCAATATGCAAAAACCGGACGAGCAAAAATGCTCGTCCGGTTTGTTGTTTTATAATCCGTCGGCGAAGCCGACT
>JAZUOG010000008.1:0-57035 GCA_045604545.1 Acutalibacteraceae bacterium
TGGTGAATGTCCTCCTTTGTTGTTCTTGGTGCAGTTGGCAGACCGCATTTTCATTATACAACAAAGGAGTTTTTTTGTTTTACTCATCGGCATAGCCTTCACTGAACCACGCGTTTAACGCGTGGTTTTCGGTATACAAAAAACAGTACGGTTTTGAAAACCGTACTGTTTTTTACTTTGATGAAGAAACGGTTACGATTGCCACGGATATCCTTTGTCCGAAGGACAAATATTCCTCGCACACCGTGCGCATATCACCCGCAACAAAAGTCGCGGATATCACCGTCCTTACTGTCCCAGCGTCATCGCGCCGGTGGGGCATACTTCCTTGCATTTGCCGCAACCGACGCATTTGTCGGTATCGACGGTGGCGAGGAAGTTCGTCACGGTGACGGCGCCGTGCTCACACGCTTTCTGGCAACGCATGCAGCCGATGCACGCCGCTTTACACAGCTTTTTCGCCACACCGCCCTTGTCGTGACTGGAGCAAGCGACAAACGCCGTGTCGAGATTTGCGGTGATGGTGATGAGTGAGCGCGGGCAAGCCGATGCGCACACACCGCAACCGACGCATTCGTCAAAATCCACGACCGCCATGCCGTTTTCCACGCGAATGGCGTGTTTGTCGCACACCGCCGCACAGTCGCCGTAGCCGAGACAACCGTAGGTACAGCTTTTGTCACCGCCGTAAAACGCCGATGCCGCTTTACAGGAAGGAATACCGCGATAATCGACCGTCTTTTCGGTGAGAGCTTCACAGCCGGCGCAGTGAATCATCGCCGCCTTTTTGACGACCTCTGCCGACACGCCGAGCACCTCACCCGTCGCCTTGGCGACTTCTTCGCCGCCGGGAGAGCACAGTCCCACCGCCGCGCCTTCGTGCGCCATCGCGCGGGCATAGCCCTCACAGCCGGAGTAGCCGCAGGCACCGCAGTTGGCGCCGGGGAGCAATTCTTTGAGTTCTTCGGTTTTTTCGTCGCGCGGGACAGCGAACACCACCGAGGCGATCGCCAGAATCAGACCGGCGATCAGCGCGATCACCGCCGCGGCGATCACGGGAAACCAGATCGACATTGTGTTCACCCTCCCTTACAGTCCGAACAGTCCCTGAAATCCCATGAACGACACGGATACAAGCGATGCCGCGATCAGTGTCGACGGGATACCTTTGAGACCTTCGGGAATATCCGCTGTTTCCAGGCGTTCACGCACACCCGCGAACATCACCATCGCAATGAGGAAGCCCAGTCCCGCGCCGAGCGTGTTGAACATCGATTCCGCAAAGGAATACCCGTTGTCGATGTTCATGATGGTCACGCCGAGCACCGCACAGTTGGTGGTGATGAGCGGCAGGTAGATGCCGAGCGTCTTGTGAAGCGGCGGCACAAATTTTTTGAGAACGATCTCCACGAGCTGGACCAGCGACGCGATGATCAGAATAAACAAGATGGTTTGCAGATAACCGAGCTCGTTCGGGTCGAGAAGATAGGTCTGGATCGGCCAGGTTGCCGCCGTCGCCATCAGCATAACAAAGATGACCGCCACCGACATACCGACCGCCGAGCTGAGCTTTTTGGACACGCCGAGGAAGGGACAGATACCCAAAAACTGTGACAACACGAAGTTGTTGACCAGCATCGCGCCGATCACAATAAAAAACAGATTACTCATCACAGCTACCTCCCTCTTTCGCCTTGCCGCAGGTCACGGCGTGAGGACAGCCTTCACAGCTGAAGGAGGACTTCGGCTCGAAGTCACTGTCAAAGCGCTTCGACAGCTTGTTGGTCGCCCAGATCATCAGACCGAACACGAAGAAACCGCCCGCCGGCATCACGAAAATGCCGATGCCCGGGTGGATACCGCCGTCGGGCCAGCCGAACACCCTGCCCGTGCCGAAGAATTCACGGATCGCACCCATCAATGTGAGCGCCGCCGTGAAACCGATGCCCATGCCGATGCCGTCAAGTGCCGACAGCACCACGCCGTTTTTGCTGGCAAACGCTTCGGCACGTCCGAGAATGATGCAGTTGACAACAATAAGCGGCAAGTAGATGCCGAGCATATCATACACCGACGGCACATACGCCTGCAGTAACATCTGCACAATGGTGGTGAAGCCCGCGATAACCACGATGTAGGCGGGCAGACGGACTTTATCGGGAATCACTTTTCGCAGAAGCGAGATGACGATGTTGGAGCAGACAAGCACAAACGTCGCCGCGAGTCCCATGCCGATACCGCTTCCAGCGGCCGTGGAAACGGCAAGTGTCGGGCAGGTGCCCAGTACCAGACGAAGGACGGGGTTTTCCTTGATGATGCCCTTGGTAAGAGCTTGCGAATACGTACTCATTGACCCGTCACCTCCTTCGCCGTTTCAAGCGCCAGTGCCACACCTGCTTTGATGCCGTTCGATGTTTTGGTCGCCTGCGACATACCGGCGACAGAAGCGGTCTCATCGACACCGACCAGACGGTCAAGCAGACCGTCGGCGATCACCTTGTCGACATAGCCCGCCGTTTCGGCGTTATCGATGACGGCGACACCGCTGACGGTACCGTCGGTGTTCACACCCGTCATCACGACAAGGCCGCCGGATTTACCGGTGGTCGAGGTCTTGATCACATAGCCCGCGACCTCATCGCCGTTTTTGCCTTCATATACGTCAATCACGCCGTCCGCCCAGTCACCGTCAAGCGTCGCATAGCTCTGAGCGGTAAGCACCTCTTTACAGGCGGTTTCGGTCGCCACGCGCTGTTGCTCATCAATGGCGCCCTTTGTCAGATTATTCGTTGCGGCAAGCGCCGCCACCACCACCGCACAGATAACGGTCAGTGCCAGCGCCGCCACCAGAATGGATTTCACGTTACGCATGCCCCGCACCCCGCTTTCCGAACGGCAGAGAATAGGTTGCGCGCTCGATGAGCGGCACAAGCACATTCATGATCAGGATCGCAAACGAGACACCCTCGGGCAAAGAACCGAACTGGCGGATAAGCACCGTCAGTGCGCCGCAACCGACGGCATAGATCACCTTGCCGACAGGGGTAATAGGCGAGGTGGTATAGTCGGTCGCCATAAAAATCGCGCCGAGCAGTAAACCGCCCGCGAGTACATGATGAAGAGCCTCGAGAGCCGACAGCTCAATGATCCATGTCAACACAAACACCGTACCCGTCATGACAAGCGGGATCACGGGCGAGATGACACGGCGGATCAGCAGATAGGCAAAACCGAGAAGCAACGCGATCGCGCAGGTCTCGCCGAGCGAGCCACCGTGCGCGCCGATAAGCAACTCCCACGTGGACGGCATGGCCTCGTTGCCCGCAAGCGGCGTTGCCGAGGACACGGCATCCACATGGAGCGGTTTTTCATACACCGCCATGCTGTCCGCAAAGCTGAGCAGCATGACAACACGACCGGCAAGCGCCGGGTTGACAAAGTTATGACCGATGCCGCCGAACATCTGCTTGACGACGACGATCGCCACCGCGCCGCCGATGGCGGCCTGCCACAGCGGAACCGTGGACGGCAGGTTAAACGCGAGCAGCACGCCCGTCACGACCGCCGACAGGTCACCGACCGTGTGAGGACGTTTGAGAACCAGTCGGCTGATGTATTCACTCGCGACACACGATGCCACACACACAGCGGTCACGGCAAGCGCCCGCCAGCCGAACCACCACACCGACATCACCGCCGCAGGAAGAAGCGCAATGAGCACATCGAGCATGATGCGGCGGGTGGAGTCACCGCTGTGCAAGTGGGGTGAAGATGAAACGATCTTATTATCTGTCACAACGATTCCTCCTTTCACTGTTTCTTGGCGGCATTACGCACAACATCCTTCGCCAGTCGCATCATCTGCACGATGGGACGGTTGGCGGGGCAGACAAACGCACAGCTGCCGCATTCCATGCACACCATCACACCGCGCTTGTCAAGAGCCGCGGCGTCCTTCGCGTTGAAGGCGGCGGAAATGGCGGGCGGGGTGAGCCGCATCGGGCACACGCCCACGCATTTGCCGCAACGAATGCACGCCGACGGCGCGGGCAACACCGCGTCTTCCTCGGCAAGTGCCAAAATGGCGTTGTTTTGTTTGAGGACGGGAAGCTCCTCGTCGCGCAGGGTCACGCCCATCATCGGGCCGCCCATGAGCAGTTTGACCGCCTTATGCTTCAGTCCGCCGCAGAAAGCGATCACATCTTTGATCGGCGTTCCCAGCGGCACGATCACGTTTTTCGGTGTTTTGACCGCCGAGCCGTCGATGGTCAGACGCTTTGTCACCAGCGGCATACCCGTCTTCAGATAATGGGAAAGCACGGCAACGGAGGTGACATTCATCACGATGCAACCGACGTCTGCCGGCAGTTTGCCGGGCGGGACACAGCGGCCCGTTGTCTGGGCGATGAGTACCTTCTCCGCGCCCTGCGGATAGATCGCGGGGAGTTTTTTGACCGTCACCTTGTGTTCGGGGGTGGAAACGGTGCGGGCGATCGCGGACAGCTCCTTGATCGCGGCAGGTTTGTTCGCTTCAATGCCGATGATGACGCGTTTCAGATCAAGAAACTCCATCACCGCCTGCAAGCCCGACACGATCTCCCACGAATTTTCCATGCATTCACGGTAGTCGGCGGTGATATACGGCTCGCACTCGGCGGCGTTGATGACCAGGGTGTCCACTTCGTTCAGGTTCTTCGGATGGAGCTTGACATGGGTGGGGAAACCCGCGCCGCCCAGACCGACAAGTCCCGACGCTCTGACAGCGGCGATGAACTCCTCAAAGGTCTCCACCTTGGGAGGAACGATGCCTTCCGCCACGCGCTGTTCACCGTCCGTCGTCACAACGACCGCCTGCGCAGGCTTTCCGGACGGCATGAGGATCTCGGTGATCGCGCTGACCGTGCCCGACACGGAGGAGTGAACGGGAGCGGACAAAAACGCATCGCTGTCGCCGACGATCTGTCCGACAGCGACGGTGTCTCCCACCGCCACGGTCGGCTTGCAGGGCGGACCGATATGCTGTGCCATCGACAGAATGACCGTTTCGGGAACAGGCATCACCACCGATTCACATTCCGCCGTATGTTTCCGATGGGGCGCATGAACGCCGCCTTTGATTGCAGAAAACAAAGACATAAATTTATATTCATCCTTTCTCAACCGACCGCCGCAAGGCGGGAGTCAGTCGCGGCATGATACCGTTTAAAATCACCCCCGTGAGAATACCCGTCGGCACGCTGACGATCAGCATCAGCGGCGTGTAGCTCATCACCGATGCCGTAAGCAGCACCGAGGCACCCAACAGCTGAAAGAGCGAGTGCATCGCCGAGGCAGATACGCAAATCCCCACAAAGGTCATCGTCTGTTTCCTATACAGCGGCATCAGCAAAAGCGTGATCGCCACCGCCGCCGTCGTACCGCAAAGCGACAAGAAGCCGGCTGTCACGCCGCGGGTGAGCAACACGAACAGTACCTTGACCGCCGCCGTTGCCGTGCCGCCGCCGACACCGATCAACACCAGTGCCGCCGTGACGGCGATGTTCGCAAGACCCAGACGCGCCCCGGGGATACCGACAGGCGGCAACAGGCTTTCAAGAAACGCCAACGCTGTTGCCATCGCCGCCATGATGCCGACGAGAGCAACGGTTTTGGAAATCGCGTTCGTTTTCATTGCCGTCCCCCTTTACCGTGCCACGGCGTCGGGCGCTTCGTCAGCGTCTCCCTCCACCGTCACCGCGATACCCGCGGGAACGCAGGCAACCGTGTCGCCCGCTTTCGAGACCGGTGCGGTGTGAACACACAGCTGATCGGGGCAATCCGCCTGCGTCACCGACAGCTCGCCGTCCTTGACAACAAGTGTCAGCGTCAGACCGTCGCGTCCGACAAGGGTGGTCGTTGCATTCTGAGACAGAGGGATCGCGCGTTGTCCGTCATCGGTGGTGACGACCGCCACCGCTCCCGCAGGGGCGGAAAACTGCCACCAAAACCACAACACCGCCACCGCGAGAATGAGTACCACGGGAACGAGATCGAGCCATTTCAGCATGCTCGTCTTTGTCACGACGCGATCACCTCCCGCTCAAAAGCGCTTGCCTTTTTTTCGCGATATGCTATACTGAAAGAAACAGAACGTATGGTTTATATATACATATTCTATCATACCGTTAATTCGTCGAAATTGCAAGATTTGATACTTTTTTAACAAAGGAGCGAGCCGCCCATGAAACCTGTTCACGCGTATATGCCCGCCGAAATCTTTCGCGAAGAAGGCGCCCTTCGCCGATGCGGTGAGCTTGCCGCATCGTTCGGCAAGCGCTGTCTGATCATCACGAGTGCCTCAGCGGCGGAAAAAAGCCACGCCCTCTCAGATGCACTCGACAGCATGAAGAACGCGGGCGTGGAGGCCATCGTCTTTCCGCACATTTCGCAAAACCCCACCATCGGAGAATGCCGCCTGGCAAGTGACGCCATTGAAGCCGCCCACGCTCACAGCGTTCTCGCCATCGGCGGCGGCTCGGTGATGGACGCCGCCAAAGCGGCGGCGTGGATGGCAGAAAATTTCATCATTGATCCCGAAAAGCTGTTCGACGGCTCACTCAAACGCCCTCCCCTTCCGCTGATGCTGTGCGGCACCACCGCCGGCACGGGCAGTGAGGTGTCGGCGGTCGCCGTCATTACCGATGATTACGGCAAAAAGCGCTCTGTCAAAAGCGCCTATTGCTATGCGCGCTATGTGTTCGCCGATCCGCGCTATACCGACACCATGCCGCGCGCGGTCACGGTGTCCACCGCGCTCGACGCGCTGGCACACACGGTGGAAGGCTTTCTCAACCCCGCGTGCGACGGTATCAGCACCATGTTCGCCGAAAAGGCGCTCCCGATGCTGATGAAGGGACTCAGCGCCCTGTGTGACAAGGAGCTTCCCGACAAGCACGAGCGCGATCTGCTGTTTGACGGCGCTTTGCTTGCGGGCATGGTGCTCAACGCCTGCGGCACCGCCTTTCCTCACCCGATGGGCTATGTGCTGACGGAAGAGCACGGCATTCCCCACGGACAAGCCTGCGCGGTGTTTATGCCCGCGCTCATCGACCGCGCCGTCACCCACACCCCCGACCGCGCCGAGCGGCTGTTCGCTCATTGCGGCGGTGAAGAGGCCCTTCGCCGTGTTCTCGATACCCTTGTCAACGTCGACGTCACCATGACCGAGGAACAGCTTGCCGCGTGTGAGAAGCGTTTTGCAAACCTGCCGCACTATGCGCGTGTGCCCGGTGGCTTCGACGGCGCGAACGCCGCCGCTTTGTGCCGCGAGTTGTTTGCAAAATGTTGATTTTTCAAAAAAGGCTTGACAAAACACGTCTTTTGCCGTAACATAGTATTGAAAACTAGATGAACGGTTATAGGCAATAACAATAGTGACGGAGGTTTTTCCCATGGCGTATCGTATTTCCACCGAATCCACCTGTGATTTTCCCTTTTCCTATTATGCCGAGCGCAACATTCTGATGACGGGTCTGGGCTTTGTCATCGACGGCAACGAATACATCGAAGGCCCCGATCAAGGGATCTCCTCCGCAGAAGTGTACGATCTGATGCGCAAAAAGGAGCGTTGCACCACCAATCAGGCAAACGCCTTCCGTTTTGTCGAAGCATTTGAGCCGATTCTGCAAGCCGGCGAGGATATCCTGCACATCGCGTTTTCGGGCGGTCTGTCGGGCACCTATCAATCCGCATGCCAGGCGGCGGAGGAAATGAACGAGAAGTATCCCGATCGCCGCGTGATCGTCATCGATTCGCTGTGCGCGTCGCTGGGTCAGGGACTCCTGCTCCATTTCGCCGCGAACAACCGCGACAACGGTATGTCGCTCGAGGACAACGCCAAGTGGGTCGAGGACAACAAACTGCACATCTGTCACTGGTTCACGGTGGACGATCTGATGTTCCTGCATCGCGGCGGACGCGTGTCGAAAACGACCGCCATCGCGGGCTCTCTGCTCGGCATCAAGCCCGTTCTGCACGTTGACGACGAGGGACACCTCATCAACATCGACAAAGTGCGCGGTCGCGCCAACGCGCTCGAAGCGCTCGCCAAACGCATGAAGGACAGCATGACCGAAGACCCCGCAAACGCCACCGTGTTCATCAGCCACGGCGACTGCCTCGAGGACGCGCAGAAAACCGCCGCCTATGTGGAACAGCACACGGGCGCGAAGGTACAGCTGTTCGGTTGCCTCGGCGCGGTCATCGGCTCTCACGCAGGTCCCGGCACCATCGCTCTTTTCTTCCTCGGTAACAAACGATAAGTTTTCTCCTTTTTAATAAAAGCGGAGCAAGACACGGCATTGTCCGGTCTTGCTCCGCTTTTTGGTTTACAGTAAAACATACACAACGCCACATAGTGCTTTCCCTACGGCGTCGTTGTTGCAATATTCTCCGAATTCTCAAGGCGGGTGGTCTTCAAATAATCCGTCCGCGAAGCGGACTCCTTCACTCGCACGAAGTGCGAATTTCACTTGCCCGAAGGGCAAATATCACTCGCACGCCGTGCGAATATCACCCGCGACACCGTCGCGGATATCACTGCCCTTTTCACTGTCCTCTTCCCACCACGGAACCGCTTCAAAGGTGACGGTTTTGCCGCGGTGCGGGAAGGTGAGGCGGGAGGAAAACAGTCGCGGGAGCGTTTCATCGTCCCGCGCGCCGTATTTGTGATCGCCCACAAGCGGAAAGCCGCGGGAGGCAAACTGCACACGGATCTGATGCGACCGTCCCGTGTAGAGACGGATAAACACCGTCGCCGGATCGGTGTCGGTCAGCCGCTCAAAGGTCAGCCGTGCCTTTTTGACGCCACGGCGCTCACGCCTCACCACAAACACCTTGTTCTTGCGGCTGTCCTTGAACAGCAGGTCGGTCCAGTCGCCGCTTTCGGGCGGTACGCCGTGCACAACGGCGGTATATTCCTTGATCATCGTGCCGTTTTGAATCGCCGTCGACAGCGCGGCGGCAGACGCCTTGCGGCGGGCGTACACCATCACACCGCCGACGTTTTTGTCGAGGCGGTGAACGGTGAAAATCTCCCCGCCCAACTGCTCGCGAAGCCGGGAAGGCAGGTCATGCTCCGCATCAAGCCCTGTCGGCTTGACAACGACCGCGATATCGTCATCGTGAAACAGAATCGTATTCATCGGACTCACGCAATGCCTTCCTGCACGACAAGAGACCCGTCCATACCGCTGATGGACAACGTAAAGTCCGCCGTTTTGCCGGAGACCGTCGTATACGACACGCCCCACGCCGAAAAGTCGCCGGGGAAATCCAGCCACACAACGGCGCTTTCACCGTCGGCAACACCGTCAAGCGATGCGCGCTCCCCGACAACGTCGTACATACCGTCGTCAAAGCTGATCTCCAGTTCGAGAATACTCACCTTTTGCAGTTGACCGTCCGCCCGGAGATACACGGGATAGGCGTATTCCGATTCGTTGAGACGGTACACGTGCGCCTCATCAACAGACGCGATATCCGCACTGCTTGCATCGCGAACGATGAGCGTTGCGGGCTTTGCCGGTGCGGACGTTTTGGTGGTGACGGGCGGCTTGGCAACCGTTGTGGGGACTTTGGTCGGCTTGGTCGGCATGATCGTCGTCACAGCCGCCGTTTTGGCGGTGGTTGCCTCGGTCATTTCCGCACGCGACATTTCCGCCGTCGGCTCTGTCACCGTTTCAGCGGTAATAACGGTGGTGAGCGCGGACGGCGCGTCCTCGCCGTTTGCCGCCTCTCCCGTCAGTGCGACGGTCGTGGTCGTCACAGCGGTCGAAGAAGCCGTTTCGTCGGCTTTCGGTGTGTCCTCACCGCAACCGATCATCGTCAGCATCAGCACACAGCAAAGTATCATCATCAGAATTTGTTTCACAACGCATCTCTCCTTTTCTTTTATCATAACGGAAAACGCCCGTGAAATCAAGAGGTGTGCTGACGTTTCTCCATTCTTCGCCAGTTGAAAAAGCCGTAAAGATCGTTCACAAGAAACACAACAAAGCAGATGATGACCGACACATAGGAGCTGTCCTCCATGGCGGCGAGCACCCACAGCACGATCAGCACCGCGTCGTTCATCGCATACACGAGCGCATAGTAGGGACTGCGACGCGCCGTCAGATAGACCGCCGCAAAGCTCGTCGCGACGGAAACGACGCTGAAAAACAGGTTGGCGGTGTCGAGGGCGGACAGCACCGCCCAGAACACACCCGTCACCGCCGCCGTCAGCAACAGCATAAACGCCACCTCTTTGCGGTGGAGGCGGGTGACGGTCACCTCGCTTTTGTTGCCCTTGAAGGGATTCTTCAGCCACGCCGCCAGCGCATACACCGCCATCGGTCCCGACATACCGAGATAGGTCGCCATCTCGCCGTAATAGGAAAACGAATAGGAAATGATGCCGTAAAGAATGCTGAACACGATCATCAGCAACGGGCCGACGGGGTGCCCCTTTGCACTGAAGATGAGCGAGGAGACACCGATGAGCGAGGCGCACAGCGTGAGATATTCCCCGCTGTCAAACAGCACATACGACGCAACGATCAGCACCATCGACGAGATCCACAGCCCCCATTCAAAGGCGGTGAAATATGCCAGCTTTTGTTTCATGATGACCTCCCAAAAAACAAAGCATTCGCGTACACATCTTCTAAGACCTAACGATGTGTCAACGAATGCTTTTTTTAATCGCATTACACTACCCGGTGGCAGTTTTAACGGTATGTTGTTTTTACGAGCGACAGTATACCCGAAAGCGACCGATTTGTCAAGAACCAAAAAATATGGTACAATTTTCTTGAAAGATGAAACGAACGACAATTTTTGACGAGATGACTGTTGAGGGGAGGTGTGAGGCATGACAGACGAAGCCATCGTCGGTTTGTTTTGGGAACGAGATGAGCGCGCCATCGAAGAATCCAAAGCACAATACGACCGTTATCTGACCGCCGTTGCGGTCAACATCGTCGGTGACCGTGAGGATGCCGACGAATGTGTCAACGACACCCTTCTTGCGGCATGGGACGCCATACCGCCTCACAAACCGAAAAACCTCAAAACCTTCCTCGGCAAGCTGGCACGGCGCATCGCCATCGATGCATTTCGCCGCCGTCATCGCGACAAGCGGGCGGCTTCGGAATATGCCCTCTCACTCGACGAGCTTGCCGACTGTCTGCCCGATACCGACAGCCCCGAACAAGAGGTTGACGCCAAAGCCCTCAGCGAGGCGATCAACGCCTTTTTGCGCGCACTTCCCCAAGACAAACGCCGCGTCTTTATCGGACGCTATTTCTACCTCGATCCGCTGAGCGCCGTCGCCGAATACTGCGGCATGAGCGAAGCCAAGGCGAAAAGCCTGCTGTTTCGTTTGCGACGCGAGCTCAAAGCCTACCTGCAACAGGAGGGATTTTTTGTATGAATGTCCATCAGCTTCACGATGCGTTTTCCAATCTCGATGACGATCTCATCGAAGAGACAGCCATCGTCAGAGAACAACCGAAACGCCCACGCCGTCTTCTCCCCCTCATCTGCCGTGTCGGTGCGGCGGCGTGCGTGTGTGCGGTCGTCGGTCTGTCCGCGTTTCACCTGATGACACCCGATGACAAAACAAACGACACTGCTCCGCAGCTTCATTTTTCACAACTGACCAACGGCAGTATCGTCACGACCGATGACACCTGCGTCAACGTCGGCAGCACCTCCGAAGAACACGATTACGGCTATGTCGGAGAGCTCGTCGACGGCGGCATGCGCGGGGACGAATTTGAGCTGTATCCTCCGTCTGTCGGCGATGTTGCCGACGAGCCCGCCACCGAGATGATAAGCGGCATCGTTCTCCTGTGGGGAGAAAACGGCTTCAGTCTCACCGTCGGCGGTTCTTCCGAAACGGACGAGCGCCGCAACGTGTTTGTCACCCTGACAGAGGACACCGTCTTCACCACAACCGACAGTGAAATCGTCTCCCACTATATTCGCCCCCCGACAGCGGCGGATCTCCCGATCGGCACCTATGTGACCGTGATCGTATCACAGCGTGACGAGACAGGCGTGTATGCCGCGTCCGTCAGTCAAACCAATCTCAAGAACGGAGGAACCGGATATGTGTATCGGTAACCGCATTCTCGCCGCGTTTGCGGCGTTGACCATGCTGCTGTCCTTTGCCGCATGCGGCAAGGAGCCGTTTGAATCCGTCAGTCTGACGGACGATGTGAAAAAGACTGTCCCCGTCATCGCCGAAACGATCGATGACAACACGATGACGGATTTTGCCGTGTCCCTTCTCAAAGCCACCAACCAAAGCGGCGAAAACACCCTCATTTCTCCGCTGTCCGTGATGTGTGCGCTGGCGATGACCGCGAACGGCGCAAAGGGCGACACGCTTTCGCAGATGGAGCAGACGCTCGGTCTGCCGATCGGCGAGCTCAACGACATGGTATATACCTATCTGTCCTCGCTCCCCGAAGAGGACGCGACCCTGCATCTTGCCAACTCGCTGTGGTTCTCACAAAGCGGACTTTTCGATGTCAACGACGACTTTTTGCAAACCTGCGCGGATTATTACGATGCCGAGGCCTTCAAGACGGCATTTGATGACACCACCGTCGACGATATCAACAGTTGGGTCAACGAGCACACCGACGGCATGATCGAGCAGATCCTCGACAATATCCCCGCCGATGCGATGATGTATCTCGTTAATGCGCTGACCTTTGATGCCGAATGGGACGAGATGTACGAGGAGTCCCGTGTCACAGAGGGTGTTTTTACCACCGAAAACGGCGAAGAGCAAACGGCCGACATGATGCTCTCCTCGGAATCCCATTATCTCGAAACCGACAACGCCACCGGCTTTCTCAAATACTACAAGGGCTATGACTATGCCTTCGCGGCGCTCCTGCCCGATGAAGGCGTGACGGTAGATGAGCTCGTTGCCTCTCTTGACGGCGACAAGCTGACGACACTGCTGTCCTCACCGCAAAGCGGGCGTGTCATTGCCACCATGCCGAAATTCGAAAGCGAATTCTCCGTCGATCTCGCGGCAATATTGGAGGGCATGGGTATGCCCGACGCCTTTGACCCCGACAAAGCGGATTTCTCCGCGATGGGCACTTCCGATCTCGGCGGGTTGTTCATCAGCCGCGTGCTTCACAAAACGCACATCGCCGTCACCGAACGCGGCACCAAAGCAGGCGCGGCCACGGCGGTGGAAATGCGGTGCGGCTCGGCGTTCGTCGAAGAGCCGAAAACCGTCACGCTTGATCGCCCGTTTGTGTATATGCTTGTTGACCGCGAGACCGATACCCCCATTTTCATCGGCACATTGATGAGCCTTGCGTAAGGAGGAACACAAGATGAAAGGAAAACGAACCTGTAACGTTCTCAAAGAGATCCGTCAGCGCATCGCCGACCAAAACGATATCCCGTTTTCCACAAGGGAGTGCACCTTTGAAGGAGAATGCAAAGGCACCTGTCCCGCGTGCGAAGCGGAGGTGCGCTATCTCGAATCGGCGATCAACAACCGCAAACAAGCGGGAAAGCGGGTCGTGCTTGCGGGCGTTGCCGCGTGCGTGATGCTGTCCGCCGCAGGGTGCGGTGAAGCACCGCAACCGCCCGACAACACAAAAACAACCGCCACAAGCACCACAAGCGCCACCTGCACCACCACAGTTCCCGAAGAGTACGTCCTCGACGGCGACGTGGTGGTGGGAGAAGTGCCGTTTGAGGAGGTTCCGGACGGCCTTGTTCCGCTCGAGGGAGAGCCGACATGGTCGCAGGACATGGTCACCGAGGGCCTCGACGGCGTGATGGTGACGCCGTGAGCGCCCCGCTCACCGCGCCCGTGCTGTCGGTCAACCGCCATCGTCTGCTGACCGACGGAGACGGTGTGACGACACTTGTGGGATTTCACGGTTGTCCGCTTCGCTGTCGCTACTGTCTCAATCCGTTTTCGTTCGCTCCCGAAACGCCGCGAAAGACGATGACCCCCGAAGAGCTGTACACCCTTGTGAAGGTGGACGAGCTGTACTTTCTCGCCACGGGCGGCGGGGTCACCTTCGGCGGTGGCGAGCCACTGCTCCACGCGGCATTTATCCGAAAATTCCGCACCCTTTGCGGGAGCGACTGGCGGTTATACGCGGAAACCTCTTTGCACGTGCCCAAAGAGGCGGTGCTGACCGCCGCTTCGTGTGTGGATCGTTTCATTGTCGACATCAAGGACACCGACCCCGCCGTCTACCGACGCTACACGGGACAGGACAACGCCCTTGTGCTTGATAACCTGCGCACATTGCTCGACCTTGTCGGCAGTGACCGCGTAACCGTCCGACTGCCGCTCATTCCCGACATCAACACCGACGCCGACCGTCGGCGCAGTCGTCAGCTTCTTCAGACGATGGGTGTAACACGGTTTGATGAATTTACCTATGTGAGGAGGAACAAGCGATGAAACGGGTATTCGCTCTGACGCTGTGTCTGCTGATGCTTGTCGGTTGCGGTGAGACGACCGAGGACGCATGGGGGACGGTCATGACCGTGACGGACATCTCTCCGACGGGACTGTCCTACGCGATGACCACCGAAACCGTCGATATCCTCACGGGACGCTCCTATTCGATCGAGCGCCTCGAAAACGGCGAGTGGCAGGCACTTCCCACCCTTCATGAGCCGATTTTCACCACCGAAGGCATCGGTGTTCCCATGAACGACACCATCCACTGGGAATGGCTTTACGGCACACTGCCGAAGGGGCATTACCGCCTGAAAAAGGAGATCATGCTCTACCGCGCCCCCGGCGACTTTGACAAAGCGACGGTCACCGCGGAATTTGATATTATGTGAAAGGTTTTTTCTCTGATAATCCCACAAGGAGCCGTCTCTCATGAGACGGCTCCCAATTCTTTCCTGTACTTGTTTTTGTCGACAGACTGTGCTATACTGAAGACAGTATCTTTAAGGAGGATTCTGTTATGATCTGTCCGCATTGTCAACAAGAACAACCGGAGACTGTCCGATTCTGCCAAAACTGCGGCGCTGTGTTATCCGAAACGGAAACGACGCCTGAAACCGAAACCGCTCCCGCGATGGAAGATACGATCGTGGCGGAGCCCGAAAACGCCTTTGCGCCGCCCGTCAAAAAGAAGCGCATCGCGCTGTTGATCATCGCCGTTCTTGCCCTTCTTGCGGCAGGTGTCGTCGCGTGCAGCTTTGTGTTTGACTGGTGGGGTACGAACACGCCGTCCGTTCCCGTTGACAACGAGGTGCCTGTCGCCAACGAGTCGGCGGAAAACCTCACGATGGATATCGTGGCGTCCATGACATCCGATTTCGCCGATATGGATATGGATATCACCATGAAGGTCGACGGTGTTGCCTCCGCGATGTGGCTGAAGACAAACGGGATATATGAAGAGATGCCGCTGTCCATGGAAATCGGCTTGGCAAACTTGGATTCCGAAGACGATCTCTTCATCGCCGTTCTCACCGAAACGCTTCCCCATTATCCGCCGTATGCCACCATCATCGACATCAACGATCTTACCTATGATCAGGAGAATGTCTATTACGACATGCTCGATGAATTGATCGAGACCGATCCTGCAGATTTCGACATCGAGACCTTCATCGACAAATACGACGAGCTTTCTGAACTGTACACCTATGAAGAAGAAGGGGTCATCCGCATCGAGGGCCTCGAAGAAGCGGTGCGCAATCTGATGACGGTACTGCGCGACAAGGAATGGCTGACCGAAACCTTCGGCTATACCAAAACCGAAAGTGAAAAACTGACCGTTCACAGCATCGATACCGATCTGGCGGTCATTATGAAAGCGTTTGCAAAGGAGATCACACCGGCACTGGGCGAACAAACCACGTCCGTTCTTGATGCCGTGCTGATGAACGCCGAAGAGTACAAAGACTACACGCTGACCGCCTCGCTCACCATGAGAGGCACCGTTCCCGAGCTGATGTCGCTGTCCCTCAAAGCGCCCGATCTCACCTGCACCGTCGACGCCACTGTCACCGATGTGAACAACACCGTCGTCGATGTCGACGCGCTCAAGGATACCGTCATCGAAGCCAACGAGGGCTTTACCGTCTGCCGCGAATGCCAATTCGATCCGGCGGTGTATCAGGGATACTGTGAGCTATGCTACGATATGTATCACTGCGATATATGTTTGGCGCCCGTTTCTCCCGAGGAATCCGTGTGCGAGGACTGCTTTGTGCCCTGCAGCGTGTGCGGCGAGATGGCGCATTATGCCAACAACGGCGTGGATTACTGCTTTGTGTGCTATCACGAGCGGTTTTGCACCAACGAGGACGGCAATCCCGTGTATATGGACGGCTACTGCGAGGACTGCTACACCCCGTGCGAGTTCTGCGACTCCTATGCCGATTATCAGGAAAACGGTCTGATGTGCTGCTGGAGCTGTTATTATGATCATTTCTGCTTCAACGATGACGGTAATCCCGTGTATATGGACGGCTACTGCAAAGACTGCTTTATGCCGTGCACCGTCTGCACCGTTAACCAAGGCGATGAGGGATACGGCGGCTTGTGCGGCTACTGCTACTATGACCAACACTGCCTCATCTGCGAAAAAGAGGTTTACAAGGACGGCTATTGCGAGGATTGCTTTGTGCTCTGCCCTGTTTGCGAAATCGCCGGCGGCGACGAGCATTTTGACGGTCTTTGCTGGGACTGCTATGTCGCAAACGGCAACTTGGAATAAGCGGTACCGATCCGCGTTTTATACCATGAAAAAAAAGCACCCGGAACGGAGACACTTCGTAAAGAAGCAGTCTCCGTTTTTCTATATAAAGAAAAAGACACTTTCCGTTTTTGAAAGTGTCATAGTGGGTTACATACGTTAAGAAGAGTACATACTTGCCGAAAATACAGAATATCGTATTCGGCAGGTCAAGTTATATGAAAGCCTTGCGGCTTTCGTTATAGTATATTCGCCACAAAACTGTCCGAAGGACAATATAACTTGGCGAAAGCCAACTATAACGGCGAAGCCATATAACTCGCCGTCAGGCGAATATAACTGAGGCGCACTTCCTTACGGAGTGCGCCTCAAGGGTGCTTTTTTTATGCGATTTTCTGCGTCAGTATGTCAAACAGCTGTTTGGTTTCTTCGGCGTTGTCAAGACCAATGACAAATACCTCTTCGCCCACACCGATGCTCACATACGCTTCACTGCCCGTGTAGGCGTACAACGTGTAGTCGCCGTACTCCTCGTTTTGGAAATGACCCATCTGCAACCGTGCCGAGCCGAAACCGTTCATACGCGAGCCGACGTCGGTTTCCTCGCTGTAATTCACCCACACAATGCTGTCATAAGGAAGTGTCAGATCACGGTAGTAGCTGGCGTTCACGGTGAATGTCGTCTCGTCGCAGTCAACGGAAATATTGCCCGTGAACATGATGATCGCCACCACCGCAAGCACGATGCCCGTCATCACCAACGTGAAAACGAGATGCTTTTTCTCAAACGGGGTCTTCGCATCGGCATCGACCTCACCGAGTTGTACCTGCTTTTTGAACATACGATAGGAAAAGACCGTCGGCAGGATCACCATCACCGCCGTGATCCCGAGAATAAACCACATCACCAGGCTCATCGGCAGTGCCGTACACGCGAGCATACCGATGCCGCCCGCGACCCACACCTTGCCGGCATAGCGATGAGTGGCGTTCCAGTTTTTCTCGCTGATGAGCGTCCACTTGATCTTGATGCCGATGGTGAAATTCTGTTTGCATTTCGGGAGATAGTTGCCGATGACGATAAACAAGGCGCCGAGCAACAACGGCAACAGACGGTAGACCGACAGCACCTCGCCCATCGCGATGGAATACACAAGCCCGCTCACAAACAGCGACATCACCGGCAAGATCCACATCACCACCGACATCACCTTGCGGCTTTGGTCTTTATTCTTCATGTCCTTGCCGGTGATAACCAAGCACAGCCAATGAATCGCCAGCATGATGAGCGGTATGCCGAACACGACAAACGCCTTTGAGCCCCGGTTGTCCACCTCTCCCGCCATATTCACATGATGCGGCATCAGGTCGGGCAGGTCGTTCCAGAATATCGCTCCCGCCGCCATGGGGGCAAGCACCAACAGCGACGACACCAGCAGCTGCCATTTATATCTTTTCATCATGATCGTCCGCTCCCTTCAGATTGCTGAGAAACAACATCACATCTTCCAGCACCGATGTGTTCAATTCATAATAAATATATTTTCCCTCACGGGTGTCGCGGATCAGGTCCGCGTCTTTGAGCACCGACAGATGTCGCGAGATCGCCGCTCCCGTCACGGGAAACCGTTCAACGATTTCGCCCGCCGCCATGCGTCCGCCGCGAAGCATCACGAGAATATCGCGCCGAATGGGGTCTGACAAAGCTTTGATCGTTTGCTGGATCGCCATCGGACAGCCCTCCTTTAACATTTAACACAATTGTTAAATATAGTATACGCGCTGTCGGTCTCGTTGTCAAGCATGTCTCCCGCAAAAACAGAATTTTTTGTTAAATATCCCGCATTCCTCTTGACGCATACGGCATTCGTGATATACTATAACCGTTAAAGTTATGCATTATAACCAAGTTTCGACAGGAGCTGACATATATGAAAGAATTTTGGGAATCCTTTTCTTTGGGAAAACGGTTTTACCGCCATTGCTTTGATCCCATTGCCAAAACCCACGATCTGTCCACCATCGAGCTGGATATCATCATGTTTCTTCACCAGAATCCGGGCTTCGACACCGCCACCGACATCACCGAAAAGCGCGGTATCGCGAAGCCGAATGTATCGACTGCTCTCAGACGGCTGATCGAACGACGTCTCGTCGAAGGCATTCAAGGCGAAACGGATCGCCGCCGTATCCATCTGCACCTGCTCCCTGCGTGCCGCCCCATTCTCCGCGACGCAGAGCTTGCCAGAGAACACTTTTTACACACGCTGTTCAACGGCTTCACCGAAGAAGAACACCGTCAGATCGAATGCTATCTCTTGAAAATGGTCAACAATGTCCGCCACACCGACTCGTCCACCTGATAAGGAGGAATACCACTGTGCTCGAACTCAACCATATCCGTAAGGTCTACCCCGCCGGCAACGGCACCGTTGAAGCGCTCAAGGGAATCGACCTGCAATTCCGTCGTTCGGAATTCGTGTCCATTCTCGGCCCGTCGGGTTGCGGCAAGACGACCATGCTCAACATCATCGGCGGTCTTGACGGCTACACCGACGGCGACCTCGTCATCAACGGTATCTCCACCAAATCCTACAAAGACCGTGATTGGGACGCCTATCGCAATCATTCGGTCGGTTTTGTGTTCCAAAGCTACAACCTGATCCCCCACCAGACCGTGCTTCAGAACGTGGAGCTGGCACTGACGCTGTCGGGCGTTTCCAAAGCCGAGCGTCGCCGCCGCGCCACAGAAGCACTCGAAAAGGTGGGACTCGGCGATCAGCTCAAAAAGAAGCCGGGCGAGATGTCGGGCGGACAGATGCAACGCGTTGCCATTGCCCGCGCCATCGTCAACAACCCCGATATCATTCTTGCCGACGAACCGACGGGTGCCCTCGACACCGAAACGAGTGTGCAGGTCATGGAGATCCTCAAGGAGATCTCCAAGGATCGCCTCATCATCATGGTCACCCACAACCCCGACCTTGCACAAACCTATTCCACCCGTATCATCAACATGCTCGACGGCACCATCACCGCCGATTCCATGCCGCTGACCGAGGAGGAACAGGAGCTCCCCGCTCCGACGGCGGAGAAGGTCAAAAAGGCGAAGAAGCCCTCCATGTCCTTCGGTACCTCCTTCATGCTGTCGCTCAAAAACCTGTTCACCAAAAAAGGCCGTACCACCCTCACCGCCTTCGCCGGCTCCATCGGCATCATCGGCATTGCGCTGATCCTCGCCATCTCGCAGGGTATGACGACCTATATCAATTCGGTGCAGGAAAGCACGCTTTCCGCGTATCCGCTCACCCTTGAAGCGACCACCATCGACATGACGGCGCTGATGAGCACCTTCATGAACGCCGCCGAAAAAGAATCCGATCATGAAAACGACGCGGTGTATGAACGCACGGCGCTCTATGATATGATCGAGGCGATGAGCAATCTCGAAGAAACGAAAAACGACCTTGCCGCCTTCAAGACCTATCTCGACGAAGAAATTCAAAAGCCTGACTCCCCTCTCGCCGAGGCGGTCAACGGTGTGCAATACGGCTATGCCCTCGATATGCAGGTGTACACCAAAACGGTCGACGGTGTCATCATGCACTCCAATCTCGAGAAGATCATGGGCGAGCTGATCACCCAATATATCGGCATCGATATGACCTCCATGGAAACACTCAAAAGCTTGAGCCCGATGTCCTCCATGAGCTCCATATCCACCATGGGTATGAAGCTGTGGCAGGAGCTGCTCCCCGGGGATAACGGCGCACCCGTCAACGACCTGTTGTTTGAGCAATATGACGTGGTGTACGGCTCGTGGCCCAACAGCCACGACGAGGTCGTGCTGGTGCTCAACGAGCACAACGAGATCGACGACATCACCCTGTATGTGCTGGGTCTTGTCTCCGAGGAAGAGATCGATATGCTCGCCAATACCGCTCTGAGCGGAACACCGCTGGACGAGAAAACCACCTCCAGCTGGAGCTATGAAGACATCTGCAACACCGAATACAAGGTCATTCTCAATGCGGACTGCTACGCCAAGGACGATGCGACGGGCGTATACACCGACCTGCGCGATACCGAAGCGGGACTGCGCTATCTTTACGACAACGCGATGCCGCTCAAGGTGTCGGGTATCCTTCGTCCCAATCCCGACGCGGACGCCACCATGCTCACGGGTGCGATCGCCTATACCCATGCACTGACCGAGCATCTCATCAAGGAAGCAGACGGTCGTGATGTCATTGAAGATCAGCTGAAAAACCCCGACATCGACGTTCTCACGGGTCTTCCCTTCGACACCACGACAGGCTCGCTGACCGACGAAGAAAAGGAAACGGCGCTTCGCGACTATTTCGCGACACTGGACAGCGCGGGCAAGGCGCAGACCTACATCGCCATCAACAGTATCCCCACCGCGGAGTTCCTTGAACAACAGATCAGCGGCATTCTCGCTTCCACCTCCCGTGAAGAGATCGAAGCCATGATGGTGGAAAACATGGGTGCGCAGGTCAACGTCTCCGCTAAGGAGATCGCGGACTATTTCGCGTCGATGAGCGATGAGGATTTTGAAGAGTTCTTCACACAGATCATGACCGAACAGATCAAGGTGCAGTATGCCGAACAGGTCAAAGCGCAGATGAGCGCCATGAGCCTTGAACAGCTGGTCGGTGCCTTCGACATGAGCGCCCCCGCTTACACAACCGAGCAATGCGCGCTGTACTACGACGAGATCATGACCTTCTCGGACAGCACCTATGAGGATAACCTGCTGAAAATGGGTCATATCGATCTCGACTCCCCCGCCACCATCAACATCTTTGCCTCCTCCTTTGAAAACAAGGATATTATCGTCGAGGCAATTGACAAGTATAACACGACGGTCGAGGAACTCAAGCAGATCCGCTATACCGACTATCTGGGCATCATGATGTCGTCCATCACCACCATCATCAACGCCATCAGCTATGTGCTCATCGCGTTTGTGTCCATCTCGCTCATCGTGTCCTCCATCATGATCGGTGTCATCACCCTCATCTCGGTGCAGGAACGCACCAAGGAGATCGGCATTCTGCGCGCCATCGGCGCTTCCAAGCGCAACGTGTCGAGCATGTTCAACGCCGAAACGATGATCGTCGGCTTTGCGTCGGGACTTCTCGGTGTGGTCGTCACCTACCTGCTGTGTATCCCCATCAATCTCATTCTGCACAGCGCCACGGGCATCCACAACCTCAGCGCGATCCTTCCGCTTCCCGCCGCGCTCATTCTGGTGGCGATCAGCGTGTGTCTGACGCTCATTTCGGGTCTGATCCCCTCGAGAAGTGCCGCCAAGAAAGATCCTGTCGTGGCGCTTCGCACCGAATAATTCTATTGACATTTTTTTCGATTCCCGCTATACTGATAACGAACACCAACGTAGGGCGCACACTTTCGGCGCCCTACGTTTTTATTGACCGAAAGGGAGGGACGCATCATGGCTCACACCACCGCTCACGATCGTCTGCGCCGCGGCAAGCGTGCCGCCGTCGTCGGCATCGCGTGTAACCTGCTGCTGGCGGTTTCCAAGCTGGTGATCGGACTGCTGTGCGGCACGATCGCCGTCACCGCCGATGCCGTCAACAACCTGTTTGACGCGACCGGTGCCATTGTGACGCTCGTCGGCTTCAAGATCGCCGAAAAGCCCGCCGATTCGGAGCATCCCTACGGTCACGCCCGTTTTGAATACATCGCGGGAACGGTCGTCGCCGCGACCGTGTTGTTTGTCGGCTTCGAGCTGGCAAGCAGTGCCGTGTCCAAAATATGGGAGCCGGAAGGTATTGCCTTCTCCGTCGCCGCGATCGTCGTGCTCATCATATCGATCGCCGTCAAGCTGGGACTGTGGCTGTACAACCTGCGGCTGAGCAAAACGCTTGCCTCCACCACCCTGAAGGCCACCGCCGATGACGCGAGAAACGACGTGTTTGCGACGGGCGCCGTGTTGGCGGCGATGATCATTGAAACCGCCACGGGATATCGTCTCGACGGATGGATCGGACTCGGGGTCGCCCTGTTCATTCTCTACAGCGGCGTGATGCTGCTCAAAGAAACCGTCAACCCCCTCATCGGCGTGGCGGGAAGCGACACCCTTCGTCAGGAGATCCTCGCGCTTGTCACCGCTTCCGAACGTGTGGTGGGCTGTCATGATCTGCTTCTTCACGATTACGGACCGAACGCCTGCTTTGCCAGCATTCACGTGGAAATGGACTGTCACGAGGACGCTCTGCAATGTCATGAACTACTCGACGAGATCGAACACACCTGCCTCGACACACTGGGCGTGCACCTCGTCATTCATCACGATCCCATTGCCACCGATGATCACGAACTGCTCTTGTTGCGTCGTCGGGTGGAAGGATTCCTGCAACGCTATCACGACCGTCTGACGCTTCACGATTTTCGCATGGTTGCCGACGGCGACCGCATCCGCCTGCTGTTCGATGTGACCCTTCCCGATTGTCTGCGAAACGAGGAAACCGCCATCATCGAACACGTTCGCGCGTCGCTCGATGCCGCCGATCCCGATCGCTATATTCCCGTCATCACCTTTGATCCGTCCTAAAAAGGAGTGTCCCATGACCATTCAGCTTTCCGACCACTTCACCTACCGCAAGCTGCTCCGTTTCACCCTTCCCTCCATCGCCATGATGATCGTCACCTCCATCTACGGCGTGGTGGACGGCTTCTTCATTTCCAACTATTGCAAGGAGACCGCCTTCGCGGCGGTCAACATCGTCATGCCGTTTCTCATGGTGGTGGGTACGATCGGCTTTGTGTTCGGCACAGGCGGCTGTGCGCTGGTGGCACGCTATCTCGGCGAGGGACAACGCGACCGTGCCAACCGCACCTTTTCGTTGCTGGTGTATCTGTCGATCGTACTGAGTATCCTCATCGCGGCGGCAGGCTATATGTTCATGCCGACCATCGCCGAATGGCTGGGCGCGACGGGCGCGATGCACAGCGACGCCGTCATCTACGGCCGCATCAACATGATGGCCCTTCCCGCATGGGTCCTTCAGCTGGAATTTCACACGTTTTTTGTCACCGCCGAAAAACCGCAATACGGGCTGTTTTTCACCATTGCGGCAGGTGTCACCAACATGATCCTCGATGCCGTTCTGATTCCGTCCTTTGGCGTGGCGGGTGCCGCTGTCGCCACCGGTGCGGGACAGGTTATCGGCGGCTGTGTGCCGCTGGTGTATTTCATCTTCACCAAGAACAGCCCCATCAAGCTGGGTCGCACCCGTTTCGACGGACGGGCCGTTGTCAAAACGCTTACAAACGGCTCCTCGGAATTTATGAGCAACATTTCCATGTCGCTCGTGTCGATGCTGTACAATCGTCAGCTATTGCATTATGCGGGGGAAAACGGCGTCGCGGCATACGGCGTGCTGATGTATGTCGGCTTCATCTTCTCCGCCGCCTTTATCGGATATTCCATCGGCAGTGCTCCCATCGTCAGCTACCATTTCGGCGCAGAAAATCACGACGAACTGAAAAATCTGCGGCGCAAAAGCCTGCGGCTGATCATGATGACTTCCGTGGGCATGGTGGTGATTGCTCTGTTGTTGTCAGGGCTGCTGGCACGGCTGTTTGTGGGCTATGACGAGGCGCTGACCAAGATGACACAGGACGCGTTTTTGCTGTATTCCTTCAGCTTTTTGTTTATGGGTGTCGCCATCTTCTCCTCGGGCTTTTTCACCGCCCTCAACGACGGTCTGACGTCTGCCGTTGTTTCCTTTTTGCGCACCCTTGTCTTTCAGGTGGCGGCGGTGCTGTTGTTGCCGCTGTTTCTCGGTATCACAGGCATCTGGCTGTCGGTCGTTGTCGCGGAAGCGATGGCGGCGGCAGCGTCTGTCGTATTCCTCGTTATCAAACAACGACGCTATCACTATTAACGCAAAAAACAGTGGCATTATGCCACTGTTTGTGCTATAATAGGGGTATTCGAAGACCGTCTCGGACCGAAAGGGGAGAGTTCCATCATGATGTATCGACTTGTCAGCGGCGTGTGTTCACTGCTTCTGCTGTTATCGCTTTTTTCCATGTCGTTCGCTTTGACAACCGCACAGGAGGCGTTTACCGTGGATTATACCTTTACGGGAAGTGAAAAACAGCTTGCAGGCTTTGCCGAAGGACTCATCACCATCACCCCGCCCGCAGACGGTCGCACGGACGGCTATTACCTCCTGTACTTTGCAAACGATACGGCGATCCTGCCGAGCTATGACGAGTTTGCTTCCATCGCCATCACCGGTCACACCGTCACCCATCAGGTGAAGGAAGCCACTCTGATTCCCCCGAAGGCAACGCGTCTGGCGGTGTTTGAAAGTGACGAGCGTTTTGTCAAGGACGCTCCCGCCATCGACACGGCGGTGGCATTCATTCCCATTCCGAACGAAAAACGCCCCTCTTTCGGCGCGGCGGAAGCCTCCTTCGGCGCGATCGCGGACGTGCACATGAACTATCAGGCATACAACCGCGGCGCTTATCAAAAATGGAAAAAAGCCCTTTCGGTCTTTGCCGAACGCAAAACCGATTTTGTGATCGTGGCGGGCGATATGACGGGGGACGCCTCCGATTCTCCTCTCGATTCGCAATATCGGAAATATCTTGACCTCATTGCCGAATCGACCTATCCCCTTGAAAACATCTATGAAGCGATCGGCAACCACGGCAACACCGCCGTCGGACGCGAGCTGTTCGTCGAATACACCGCGGGTGCGGACGAAAAGCACCCGATCGACGGTTCTGCATGGTTCTCGGTTCTCAAAAAGAAGAAGACCGCCGATGCCAGAGATAACCTCTTTATTTTCATGGCACAGGAGCTGGAAGCCCCCGGTGACAGCGCCAACGGCGATAACTTTTCAAAGGAGCAGATCGATTGGCTGGCGTCGTTGCTGGACACCTATCAGCACACCGACACCAACATCTTCATCGTTCTGCATGCGCCGTTTGTCGACTACGGTCCCGGTGACCGTCACGGCGGCGATTACCGTTCCTCGGTCACCTTCAAGGATACCTACCCCCAGACCATGCGTCTGAAAAGTATTCTGGAAAATCACAAGGACGTCATCGTCATGTCGGGACACACCCATCTGTCGTTGTACGACCTTGAAAACTACTCCGACGAAGACGGCACCTCCTGCCGCATGATCCATCTCGGATCGGGCTGTCAGCCCACCTCTTACGGTACGGGACTCACACTGGAGCGCTCCACCGACGGTCGCCGCACCGTCACCCCCACCTACGGCAGTGAGGCGTACACCGTCACCGTGTACAAGGATTACATCGTGTACATCGGACGCAATCTGTCGACGGGAAAGATCATTCCGGCGGCGAGCTACCTTCTCCCTGTCAAGGCGTTCCCCGCCGACAACAGCGGCAAAGCCGACCTGTATGACACGCTTCGCGGAAGCGGCACGGAAAAGGACCCCTATCTCATCGAGGACGCCGCCGATTTCAAGCTGTTCACCGATTCCTTCAACACCCGAGCCGCCAAGGAAAACGAGATGTTCGGCAACGGGCAATTCTTCCGCCAGACCGCCGATATTGATATGCGCAGTATTGCGGGCTACAACGGCACGGTGTCTTCGGGAAGCGATCCGTACTTCTTCGCAGGCACCTACAACGGCGACGGACACACCATCACCGTCAACATTCACGGCCGCGGCGAACGCTCGGTGTTTCCCGTCGTTTACGGCACGGTCTGCAACCTGATCCTCAAAGGCGAGATCACCTCCAACGAGAAGGCTCAGCCTGTCCGCACGCTGTACGGCAACGTGATCAACTGCCTGTTTGACGTCAAGCTCACCGCCGCCACCGCCGTTTCGGGTATCGTGTATGCCAACTACGGCACGATGTACAACGTCTACGCCCGCGGCACACTCACCGCCGAAAAGAAAAGCGCCATTGCGGCGGCCGACTCCTCGTTCAACTATGTCAATGTGTTTCACTGCTATCACGATGACAACGGCGTCGCCGTCAATGACAGCTACGGCATCTACAGCGAAGATATCGACGAGATTCTCGACATCTTCAACAAGCGCGACACGATCCAGCATCAGGAAGCCCAAGCCCTCATCGGCGAATACGAAATGACCGATCTGGTGATCGATGACGGCACACTGGGTTTTGAACACAACGGCATTTCCCCCACCACCACAACCACCACCGCCGTCCTCGCCGCCGCACCGCTCATCTCTCTGCCCTATTCCACATGGGTGATGCTGCTGATTGCCGGCATTGCGGTGCTGACCGTCGCCGGTCTCTTCGCATGGAAGATGTTTTCAAAGAAATATTGATGTATAAAAACACACGCCGAACCGTCGGATTTTCCGACCGTTCGGCGTGTTTGTATCATTTGTCACGTCGCACCGACGCGCTCCTCATAGGTGACAGGCCGGTGCGGATTTTGCCCTCTCCGTCAGCTTCGCTGACAGCTCTCCCGAAGGGAGAGCCAAGGCGCGGCATTATTGCCGATCTCACAGCGCCGAGCCGTATATCACGGCCCTTTTATGGTGCTTGCACATCGCCGCCGCCGGTGACGTTGAGGAGCACCTTGTAGTAATCCGCCTCTTCAAAAGATGCGAGGTCTGCAACCACGCACAAATCTCCCGCGGCACTCACGAACGGTTCGGCACGAAACACCATCTCGTCGAGCATCAACGCGAGCTTTTCATCGTATATCTCTTGTCCCATCTCGGGGATCATCGACTGATAACTCATGACATATTCCATTTCCAGCGCGGCGGCGATCTGCGCATCAAGCAGTTCCTCGGTCAGACCGTAGTAAGCCGCCACCTCACCGCGATCGGTGATCACCTCGCCCGTTTTCTTGGACGCGGAAAAGGCAAGATAGGTATCGTTACCCGTCACGCGGGAGGTCATTCCCACAACAACCGACACGATGTCGTCGTTCTCGCCCCACACATAATTCATGCGTGACCACGCGCTTTCGCCTTCTTCGGCAAACACCTGATGGACAAGCACGCCGTCATACAACTCGCGGTACATGGTCTCGTTGAGCGCTGTCAGCGGCTCACCGCTCACACGGACCTGCGGCACATGAAACGTACAAACGTCGCCTTCCAGTGTCAGTTCACCCGTGTACACATCGGTCACCTCCACCACCGATGCGGCGGGACGCGTCGGTGACGCGGTGGTGGACGCGGTCTCATCGGTTGACGGGGAGGACGCATCGGCACCGCACGCCGTCATTACCAGCACCAGACACACACTCAGCAACGCAAAACAACCCTTCATGGTTATCACTCCTTTGGTATCAGTATAGCACACCCACCATAAAAATGGAAGAATCTCCGTTGAATTTCCGAAGGACTATTGACAATTCTATACCAAAAGAGTATACTTTCTTGCGAAGGAGATGGTTTCGATGAGAAAAACCTATAAGATCGATGTGGACTGCGCCATGTGCGCAATGAATATGGAAGATGCCGCGAAAAAGGTCGACGGCATCAAAAAAGCCACCGTCAACTTCATGCTTCTGAAAATGATCGTGGATTTCGAGGACGGTGCCGACCCGAAAGACGTGATGCCACAGGTCATAAAGGCGTGCAAAAAAGTGGCCGACTGTGACATTGTCGTGCGCGATTGATGAGGTGACAGCCATGACCAAAAAACAACGCATCATGCTCGTGCGAATTCTCATCAGTGCCGCCATGACGGTTGCCCTGTTGTTTGTGCCTGCAAGCGGGATCGTGAAGCTTTGCTTGTACCTTGTGCCGTATCTTCTCATCGGCTATGACATTCTGTGGAGCGCGGCGAAACGCATCGTGAGCGGATATGTGTTTGACGAAAACTTCCTCATGGCGATCGCCACGATCGGCGCATTGGTGCTCGCGGCACTGCGCACGGGGGACTATACCGAAGCGGTTGCCGTGATGCTGTTTTACCAGACGGGCGAGCTGTTTCAAAGCTATGCCGTCGGCAAAAGCCGCCGCAACATTGCCGCCCTCATGGATATCCGCCCCGATTACGCCAACCTTGTCATTGACGGCGAGGCGGAAGAGGTCGATCCCGACGAGGTGACCGTCGGCTCCGCCATCATCGTCCGCCCCGGCGAACGGATCCCCATCGACGGCATTGTCATCAGCGGTCATTCCGCCGTGAACAGCGCCGCACTGACAGGCGAAAGCCTGCCGCGCGATGTGAAAGAAGGCGACGAAGTCATCAGCGGCTGTATCAATCTCAGCGGCGAGATCACCGTGCGCACCACAAAGGAATTCGCCGAATCGACCGTGTCGAAGATTCTCGAACTGGTGGAGAATGCGTCCTCGCGCAAATCCCGTCCCGAACAATTCATCTCCCAATTCGCCAAAGTCTATACCCCCATCGTGTGCGGCGCCGCGGTGGTGCTTGCCGCCGTTCCGCCGCTCATTCAATGGCTGTTTTGCGGCAACACCGACATCATGAACTGGATCTACCGCGCTCTTACCTTCCTCGTCATCAGCTGTCCGTGCGCGCTGGTGGTGAGCATTCCGCTGACCTTCTTTGCGGGGCTTGGCAGAGCGAGTGCCGACGGCATTCTCATCAAAGGCTCCCACTTTTTCGAGCCGCTCACCCGTGTGAAAACCGTGGTGTTTGACAAAACGGGAACGCTGACAAAAGGCGCGTTTTCGGTTGTGGATAGGCAAGCGGCAACGGGAACGACCTCGTACCTGCTGATGATGGCGGCGTATGCCGAAAGCGCCTCCTCCCACCCCATCGCCAAAAGCATTCTTGACGCCTACGGCAGACCGATCGAACGCGACCGTCTCGGACAGATCACCGAAACGGCGGGACGCGGCGTGACAGCGGAGGTGGACGGCGAAACGGTCGTGTGCGGTAATGAAGCGATGATGAAGGAGCTTGGCATCGTCACTCCCGCTGTTACCACCGTCGGCACCCATGTGTTTGTCGCGGTGAACGGCCGTTACCGCGGTTGCCTGACCATCGCCGACACGGTCAAGGACAGCGCCGCCGAAGCGATCCGCTCTCTGAAAGCGCTGGGTGTGACCAAAGCCGTCATGCTCACAGGCGACAACGAAACGACCGCCAATGCGGTTGCTGAGAAGGTCGGCATCGACGAGACCTACGCCGAGCTCCTTCCTGCCGACAAGGTCGCCAACGTGGAGCGCCTGCTTGACAGCGGCGAGATCGTCCTGTTTGCGGGAGACGGCATCAACGATGCTCCCGTGCTGTCCCGTGCCGATATCGGCGTGGCGATGGGATCGCTCGGATCGGACGCCGCCGTCGAAGCGGCAGACGTCGTGCTGATGAATGACGATCCCGCGTCGATCGTGAACGCTGTTCGTCTGGCGCGCCGCGCCATGGCGATCGTCAAACAAAACATCGTCCTCGCCATCGGCATCAAGGGCATCTGCTTACTGCTCGGTGCTTTCGGCATCGCCAATCTGTGGCTCGCCGTGTTCGCCGATGTCGGTGTTATGGTGATCGCCGTCCTCAACGCCGTGAGAATGCTGATCAAGAGAACATAAGAACAACGCGCCATGAGCAAATTCATGGCGCGTTGTGTATTTCCTGTCAGATTATTCTCCGTTGTCGATCATGATCGCACAATCGAGAGGCGGAATATGCAGCATATCGTCGCGGTCGATGCAGGCACCGCCGAGATTGACGGTGTAGCCGTCCCAGTACTCGGGAAGCGGAATGACGCGTTCCTCCTCACTGCGATTGACCGCGCACAGCACGCGGCTGTCACGCGAGAAGCGCTCGAAGCACACCACATCGGGCGAAGTGCGCACAGGACGGAAATCGCCCTCTTTGAGTGCCTCTGCGACGCGGCGCAACTGTCCGAGACGACGGTACCACGAAAGGAGCGTCTTGTCCTCCTTGCCCCACGGGAAAGTGGAGCGGTTAAAGGGATCGCGATAGCCCTCAACGCCCGCCTCGTCACCGTAGTAGATACACGGCACACCGGGCAGACAGAATTGGATCGCGGACGCCAGACGCATCAGCTGAATACCGCGGGCACGCTGAGCAGGGGTCATTTTCTGCTCCGCCTGCCACGGACGACCGCGTCCGTGACTGGGCTCGCCCGCCAACACCGTGATGGCGCGTTCGGTGTCGTGGGTGCCGATGTGATTCATCAAAAGACGAAGCACCTGCGGCGGATAATGCTCCACGATCGTGGCGACAGTCGCATTGAACCATTCACTGTGACCGCCGCGCAAAAAACCGAGAACCGCGTCTGCAAACGGATAATTCATCACGCTGTCCAGCTGATACCCAAGCAGGTAACTGCGGCGATGACCGTAGCTGAATTTGTTGCTGGCGTCCTCCCAGACCTCACCGAGAACGATGGCATCGGGATCCTCGGATTTTGCCGCGAGACGCAACCGCTCGAGGAATTCGTCGGGAAGCTCATCCGCAACGTCCAGTCGCCAGCCGCCGATGCCGACGTTGATCCAGTGACGGGTGACACCGTCGGTACCGTTGATATACTCCATGAATTCGGGGTTGACCTCGTCGACCTCGGGGAGCGTTTCGAAGCCCCACCAGGATTTGTAATCATGGGGCCATTTTTTGAAATTGTACCAATTGAAGTACGGCGAGGACGGCGACTGATAGGCGCCCACCGTGCCGTAACGGCCTTCACGATTGAAATATTCGCTGTCCGAGCCGGTGTGAGAAAACACACCGTCGAGCAACACACGGATGCCGATCTTACGCGCCGATTCCAAAAGTGAGCGCAGATCCGCCTCCGTTCCGAGAAGCGGATCCACCCGACGGTAACACGCGGTGTTATAGCGGTGATTGGAATGCGCTTCGAAAATCGGGTTGAGATACAGGCAGGTAACGCCGAGATCCTTGAGATAATCGAGCTTTTCCTCGATGCCGCGCAGGTCGCCGCCGTAATAGTTGATGTTGCGATAAACACCCTGCTCATCGGGCTTCCAACGCACAGGCTCGTCCCAGCTGTCGTACATGTTGCGATCCGCGGGCACGTTCGCCTTTTTCTGCTTGGAGCGCGCAAAACTGTCGGGGAAAATCTGGTACATCACGCCGCCCGCCAGCCAATTGGGGGTCTTGAACTCCTCGGCATAGCAGGTCAACTGCCACCGCGCCGCAGCAAGTCCCACGTCCGAAAGAGCCGCCGAGCCGTCTGCCTGACGGCGCAGAACAAGCGTGCCCTTGGCGGTGTCCAGTTCAAAGGTGTAAAAATACAGTCCGATCTGTGCGGGGGCAAAATGGCAATCCCACCACTCGTGCGTATCATCGTCCATACCGGCCCAGAACATATCCGACCGCATGATGGGGCGGTCATCGGTGTTCACAAGCAACCGGCAGGCAGTGCAACGCCACTCTCTCGGCACGCGGACGCGGAAAAAGACCGACGTGTGGGGCGTGACCGCTCCACGCGGCGAACGGTGTTCCTCGCGCTGAGAATGGAATAAATAGGGTTGCATGATCATGTCTCCTCTTCAATCGATGGGGTCAAAAAATGCGGAAATCTTCGGCGGCAGGAATCGCCCGCCGCCGAAGATACTCGCTCGTGGTTTTAAAGACAATTATGCGATGGTTACGCCGCCGCTGACGACCGCCACGTTGGTGTTGTAGTCCTCACCATCATTGACGCTCGCACTGCTCGACACCATTTCGGGAATGGAAAGAGTGACCGTGCCGTCGCCCTCGCCGATGACCTTGAAGGTCAGGTCGAACAAATCGCCTGCCTTACTGCTGCCTTCCGCCGCGGTACTTGCAAATGCGAAACGGAACAGACCGGGTTCGGGAGAAGCCGCCGCGCACATAAATGCGCCCGCCTTGAAGATGCCGTAGTTGTACATACCGTCGGTGAAGTAGGGATAGTCGGGATCGTCCGACACGACCTGCAGCTCGAGAACGGCGGGATCATAGGTGATGGCAAACTGACCGTTGACCATATAGTGGTTCGCGGAAACAGAGATGGGCAGGTTCACGGTGTCACCGACCGACGCCGTCGCGGAAGCGATGGAGTAGGTGACGACCTCACCCATCATCTCGCGGGTGGTGGTGGTCGTGGTCTGCGTCGGGAGCGTCACATTGGGAATGTCGCAGGTGCAGTCAACCTTGGAGCTGAGCGCCATGTGACCGATGACGATGTTACCCGCCGCCTTGGGCTCGATATAGATCGAGTCGAAGTTCACGGTTTCGGGAAGCGCAGAGCCGTCCCAGGTATAACAGCCGTTGGTGAACAGCGACAGCTTGTAATAACCGGCCGCCGCAGGAGTATCGCCCGTTGCACAACCGAAGTTCGGATAGAAGTCGCCGGTAGAGGTCATCCACTTGTTGTTGGCACCGTCATAGAACGCCACCACAAACGGCACGTCCGAACGGAGGCAGATGTGCGTATACTTGAGAGCGTCGGCGTCATAGGTGCCGGGGCCCTTGATGCCGACAGAGCCGGCCGCCGTCGCTTCGATCCACCAGGTGCCGTCTTCCATCTCGGTCACGGTCGCATTCTCGTTGGACACGAGGTTGCTGAACACCATCAAGTCGATATCCGCAACAGAGGTGGTGGTCGTGGTCGTGGTCGTCGTGGTAGTAGTTGTGGTAGTGGTAGTGGTCGTGGTCGTCGTGGTGGTCGACGTCGTGGTCTCGGGCAGATCGCCGCCGCCCTTGACGTAGTTATACAGCGCCATCACGTCACGCATGTTGACCGTGCCGTCACCGTTGACATCGGCGTTGGCATACTCGTCGGGGGTGAGACCCGAGCCGGTCGAGACTTGCGTATACAGCTTCATGCAGTCGCGCATATTGACCGTATCGTCCAGGGTGATATCGCCCTGCATAGCCGCAGAAGCGGTCATGCCGACCATCACCATGGGGAACATTCCGAGGATCATTGCCACGGTCAGCAACAGCGAAACGATTGCGCGCTTGCTTTTGATGATTGTGTTCATGTCGAACATCTCCTTTTTGTGATTGAATATGGTATTCGCCGAAAAGGCGAAATATCAACAAAATTACATGTTTCTGAGGTAGATCTCAAAGACTTGATGCGTGCTGTTGAACTTCGGGACATACCCCGGAGAAACCAGTTGCTGATCGGCGGGCAGTTCGTCATTGGCATAGTCGATCATGATCCAGAAATCGACTGCATCGCCGAATGCGGAAAGGAACTGACTTTGGGTGAGGCCGTTTGTCAGACGGAGCATCACCACCGTGTCGTTTTTGATGCTTTCGGCAACCAGATGACCGACCGTTTCGGGATCGAACGCACTGATGGCGACCGCATTGTTCAGCTGATAGTTTTCTTTCGTCTGTGTGCAGGCAGGCATCTCATACGAAATGCGATAGGAGCTGTCAAAATTACTGTACACCGTTTCGATGTTGCGGTCAAGCAGTAATTGCTGAGTGGTGATATTAAAATAATGGTAAGTGATATAATCGGGGAGCGGCGAAGAAAACACCGGATCGTCCCACGTGACGTCTACCTGATACCAACCATCGTCCAGCTCCACCGCATTCCACATATGGTATTCGCCGTTGTTGGCCGTGCCCGTCACGAGAGACGAGCGGATCCCCGCGCGATAAAGCAGGTATTGGAAGGCGCGGGCATAGCTTTCACACACGCCGGTGCCGTTTATCAGCACACCGATCAGATCGTGTGTGTGATCGGCATTGTAGGTGATGTCGTAAGCGGCGTTTTTGACAAGGCGATCATGAATGAGCTTTTCACGTTCGGGCTTCGGCATCGCGTCGGTGATGCCTTCAAGGAAGGTGTTCGCTGCTTCTTCCAGCTTCACGTTGTAAGCGCTGACCTCACCCTCGGAGAACAGATAGCTCTGATCCATGCTGTAAATATAATCGTTCGAACCCATGGAGTAGTAGAGATACGAATAGGTGCGATTGAGCCAGAATGCCTCGGGGTGGTCCTCACGATAGTGCCACAGCACGCGTTCAAACTCCGTCAGCGTCAGCTTGTACTTCTGCAGTTTGATGGTCGTGCTCATCGCCATGACCTGTTCGTGAATATAGTCGTAGGCCTTCACATAGTTCGCGTTTTCCGCGGCAAGTTGTGTGCGGCCGTAGTAGTCTTCAAGGGGAACGGGAGTCAAGGTGTTTTGGGGAAGCTCGGAATCAAGCGTGATTTCCGTGAGGGCGGTACCGGTGCTGATGATCTGATACAACTTCATGCAGTCGCGCATATTCAGTGCATCGTCACACGTGATATCGCCGAGTTGCTGAAAATCCGCATCCGTCTGCGTACCGTTGCTGATGGCTTGATACAGCTTCATGCAGTCGCGCATATTCACACTGTCGTCGCGGGTGACATCACCAAGCCACGCCGCAAGGACAGTCGTCGGCATCGCCGACAAACATACGATCACCGTCATCAACGCGGCGATCCATGTCCGAAAACGCTTCATACCTTCTCAAATACCTTTCATTGCTCATGATCACCGAGCGGCATCATGGTTGCAAAATTCACATAAGACAGATTCATGTCCACTGTCTCACCGGAAATACCGTCGATCCTGCCACTGTCGGAATACTGCCACAGATGGTAGGTGCCGGTGTAGTCACAGGTATCGTTATACTGGGCGACCCAGCGATACCAGTTGTCAAAGCAGGGATCAACAAGGCGATTCCGCCACCAGTCAAGGTTGGAATAGACGCCCACGGCATAGCCCGCCTCTTCCAGTGTGTTGCAGAACACCTGCGCGATGGCGGCATACTGCTCACTCGTCAGGTTGCCCTGCCAGTTGGAATACTCCATGTCGTAAAACACGGGATAGGTCAGCTTCTTGCCCTCCAGCAGACGAAGCGCGTGTCTCGCTTCACCTGCCGCCTCCTCGGGCGTTCGGGCATAACAGAAGAAGTAGGTGCCGTAAGGAATGTTGTATTGTTCGCAGGCGGCGGTATTCACATTCCACATCGCGTCGTCCTGGTCGGTCTGATCCTGACCGTAACCGCAACGAATGATCGCGAAATCCACCTGTCCGCCCATCGCCACCGTCGCCCAGTCGATCGTCCCCTGTGCATAGGATACATCTATGCCGCGAAGCACCGTCGGTTCGGGGTCGGGCACGCCGTAGGACACCGCGACATACACCGCACGGGTGTCCAGCATATCCACCGCACCGTTGCCGTTGTAATCCGCCGACACCACCTGTTCGGGGGTCAGCTCACTGCGTCCCGAGGTATACCCGTAAAGCATCAACGCATCATACATCGTCAGAACGCCGTCTTCGTCAAGGTCTCCCGCGACGCTCGCTTGCGACGAAATCGGGAGCATCATCGTCGCCGTCAACACGGCGATCAGTATCATCGCCGCCAAGCGACGAAGGAAATGACACTTAGTCATGTTAATCGGTCTCCGTTTTTTAACATTTCACAATACTCTCCATAACAGTATACCATGTTTTATGAATTTTGTCTAGTTTTTTTCCCTGTTACTCTTTTACGAAATGGTTACATTTGGTTTAGTGATTTTCGCTTGCAGAATCGTGAAAATTGTGGTATACTGAGGAAAAGTTGATTCTGCAACCATGCAAGGAGGAATGACCCCGTGAGCAACCCTGTGATCCTGTGCGCCGACAGCACCTGCGACCTGTCGCCTGAGCTGATTCGGGAGCACAACGTCAATTTGTACCCGTTTCACATTGTGCTTGCCGGCGAAACATACCGCGACGGCATCGACCTGACCACCGCCGACATCGTGAAAACCTATAAAGAGAAAAAAATTCTCCCCACCACCGCCGCCATCAACGTGCAGGAATATCTCGACTTCTTCACCCCATTCGTCAACGACGGCTACGACGTGATCCACATCTCCCTCGGCTCGGGCATCTCTTCTTCTCATCAGAACGCCCGCCTTGCCGCCGCAGAGCTGGAGGGTCGTGTGTTCGCCATCAACAGCGGCAACCTCTCGACCGGCTCGGGACATCTCGTTCTCGAAGCCGCCGCCCGCATCAAAGCGGGACTTTCCGCCGCCGTGATCGCCGAAGAACTCGCCGCGCTGACAAGCAAAGTGCATTCCAGCTTTGTGCTTGACACCCTGGAATTTCTTCACAAGGGCGGCCGTTGCTCGGCGCTCGCGATGATGGGCGCCAACCTGCTTCGCCTGAAGCCCTGCATCCGTGTGGATAACACCGACAGCAAAATGGGCGTCGGCAAAAAATACCGCGGCGCGCTCGATAAAGCGATCGAGGATTACATTCGCGACGAGCTGGAAGGTCGCGACGACATTCGTCTCGACAAAATTTTCGTCACCCACAGTCCCATCGACAACGCCTTTGTCGACAAGGCGGTCGCCGCCGTCAAAAAGTATCAGAACTTCGAAAATATCTACGTCACCAACGCCGGTTGCACCATCACCGCGCACTGCGGTCCCGGCTGTCTCGGTATCCTGTATATGACAAAATAACCGAATTTTTCGAGGGCTTTTCCATGTGAAAAGCCCTCTTTTTTGTTATATTTATAGAAAATGCGTGCAAGCGATTGTTTTTTTCACATAAATTAGGTATAATGAATATTATTTTATTTTAAGGAGGAGCTTGTCATGATCAAAAAGGCTCTCAGCATCCTTGTGTGCCTGTGTCTGCTGGCCATTCCCTTCGAGGGCGTACTGGCTTTCGCGGCTGACACGGCCTACGACAGTGCCGTTTCCGACGGCCTTGCACCCATCATTTATTTCAACATTCCCCATCTGGCGACGGTGTCCACCACCGACACCATCACCGTCAACGTGACGCCGCAGGAGGGCACCACCGTCGCCTCCACTGCCGTCCGTCTTGAGGGACAAATACTCGGCACCGACTACCTGCCGTTTTCCTTCACGCCTGCCGGTTGCGGGCTGGCGGAAAACGCGATGTATACCGTCGTTGTCGAAACCAAGGACAGCAACGGACTGGTTTCCGTCACGCCGCTGACTTTCTATGTCGACAACAGCGCTGATGCGGACTATACCGTAAACGGCGGTAATGTGACTGCCGAGGAGGGGGCATCCGTTTCCCTTCACGCCGCCACACCGCTGACCTTCACCGCCGGCTACGGCACCGATGCCAAAGGCAACATCGACCTTGCCAAGGTGAACGGCTACACAAGCACCGTCGCCTATCAGCTGCAATACGATGACAAGCCCGTCGAAGTGTCCTCTGCGTCAGGCATTCCCTATCAGACCTTCGACATCAACCTTGCCGGCAAAACGAGCGGCGAGGTCGCCGTCGCTTACAGCGGCTACACCAAGATCGGCGAGCGCATGGCGCTCAAAGCCTACAACCCGCACACCGCCAAGTGGGACGTCATCGACACCTTCACGGGCAGCGGCAGTATCTCCGCCGCCCTCGACGTGGCGACCTACAACGACGGCGGCAAGATCCACGTGGCGGCGACGCTTGACTATGTCACCAACGGCGCGGATTCCATGATCTGGATGACCGACCCCCAGCACTATACCAAGTTTGCAGACCTCAACGAATACTACTACAAAATTTACAAATACGCCGCCGAGGAATACACCGCGGGTCGTATCGGCTATGTCATGAACTCGGGCGACCTTGTCGACGACGTTCCCGCCGCCTCCGTCGCGCCCTCTCAGTGGCAGGTGTCCTCCACCGCGATCGGCTACGGTGAAGCGGTCGGTATGCCGCAGGGTCTCGTCACGGGTAACCACGACGTCAACACCTTCACAAGCAAGGACTATTCCAAAGCCAATCCCGTGGACTATTCGCTGTTTACGCAGACCTTCCCTGCCTCCCGCTTCAACAGTGAGCGCTGGTACGGCGGCAGTATCAACAACAACGCCTCCCACTACGACCTCATCACCATCGGCAACGTGGACTTCATCGTGGTGTTCCTCGGCTACGGCGTGGAGGCAACCGATGAGACCATTGCGTGGGCAAACCAGGCGCTTCGCACCTACAGCCACCGCACCGGCATCATCGTCACCCACGAATATCTCGATTCCCAGAGTTCTGTGCGCGCCGACACCGGCCGCGGCGAAATGATCTATCAGAACATCGTCGACCCCAACGCCAACGTCAAGATGGTGCTGTGCGGTCACGACGACGGTTCGGTAATGCTCGAGAAGAAGGCAAGCGACGGCCGCACCTTCTATGAGATCCTGTCGGACTACCAGTTCGTTGAAGCGGAGGATCCCTCCTTCTATGCCAACGAGCACTACATCGGCAAGGTCCCGCACTGCTGCGGCGACGGCTATATCCGCATTCTGACCGTCGAAGGCGACACCCTTTCCTCCATCACCTACTCTCCCGTCACCAAACGCTATAACCCCTACGGCGACCGCGAGAAATTCTCCATCGACCTCAACTGCGGCAAAGCCGACCGCACCTTCGCGACCACCGCCTTCTCGGCGGCTGTTGTCGGTGAGGCTGTGACGACCGCCGTCGGTGATACCATCGGCGTCATCACCAAGAACGGCAACACCACCTACACCACCGTCAGCTACGCCTCTGTTCCCGATGCGCCTTACACGGCGTTTGTTCCCACCGGCATCTGGCCCACCACCTCCGCTTACGGCGTGGCGGCAACTCCCGATGCTCCCTATTATCAACACGCCGCAGTGAACGCCCCTGCCGTATCGAATAAGGTCGACCTGCTTGCCGCCTTCGGCTATGCCGAGCGCCAGACCTTCAACGGCTGGACGACCTACAACACCGATCTCGGCCTGTCGCTTGATCTCGGCAAGACTCCCTATCTCTACTATTCCTTCGCGATGCCCGAAGGCGCCAACTTCAACTTTGCGTTCACCAACGACATGGGCAACGCCCCGTGGCTGATGTTCCGCGACGCAACGGGCGACGGCGCCTTCTTCAACCGCAGTGCATCGGTGTGGGATACCTACAAAAACCACGAGCATTATGCCACGAAAAGCGAGACGGGCTGTGTCGATATGCGTATGCTGACGAACGATCCCGCCGATCTGTCGTGGATCCTCAACCGTCTGACGATCTACAACTCCACCGGCAAGAACGTGGTGTTCAGCTACCTGTTCCTCGGCTCTGCGCCGATCACCACGGGTCTCAGCGGCGACAATACCCCGAACGATCTCGCCGCTCTGTCCGATCTGATCGCCGACGCGAAAACGTTCAACACCAACGGCTACACCGCCGCTTCCGTCAACGCGCTTAACAGCGCCATCGCCGCCGCTTCCGCCGTCAACAAGAGCGATGCCAAAGCGGTATCCGACACCTATGCCGCGCTTGCCGCCGCCAAGGGTGCTCTGGCGAAAGAGGTTTACAAGCTCGACCGCACCAAGATGACCTCGCTGTATAACTACAGCATGAACATCGCCAAATGGAAAGACATGGATACGACGGAAGCCCTCGACTCGGGTAAATCCTGGCTGAAGGGTACGCAGACCTCTTCGGGCGGTCTTGCCATCTCCCGCTCGTCGCTGTGCACCCACACATGGCCCGCCATGTATTATGAGACCGACTACACCATCTATCCCACCGGCGACAGAATTTATGTTGCGCTTGATATGGACGCCAACAGCGCATTCAGCCTCAAGCTGACCGCCACACAAGGCAGTGTCAAGAACGTGCAAGTCCGCTTCAACCAGGAACTCGGCAACTCCTTCCACGACACGGAGTGCGACGCAGAATCGGGCGATTACAACGGTGTTTACGATGTCACGGAATCCTTCAAGCGCGCGGGTCTTGACGTAACGAAGGATATCCTCATCACCCACACCGCGCTGAACGTTGTTCCCGGTCCCGCCACCGTTAACCGCATCGAGATCCTCGGCGATCCCGCCAAGACGACCACGCCGGCCGTCAGCCTGCTTCCCTCGAGTGCATCCGCATGGAAGCTGTGCTTTGATGCGCAAACCACCGATGCCGCTATCGTAAACGGCAACACGGTCGTCAAAAACACCTGCGGCAGCTGGGGCGGCGTGCGCGCCGATGTGTCCCCTGCACAGGTCGTCACCACCGCCGACCATGCGGTCGTTCTGGACATTTCCGTTCAGAGTGCGGCGAACATTCTCATGAACGCCAACGGCTATGAGATCTCGCTCTCCAAGTATATCGATGCCGCCAAGACCAACAGCGACAACGACCTTGCCGCAGGCGATTACAAAGTGACCATTCCGCTGTCCTCCATCACCGAGCTCAAGGGCTCTTCCGTGACGCAGGTGTCGGATGTGCGCATCTTCTCCGTCGGCAAAACCGGCAGCAACACCGTCACCGTGCGCAAGTACCGCCTGGCGGATTATATCAACTACAACTGGGATTACAGCTATGCAAACTACGGCACCGCGGCGACTCCTTCGAACCCCTATTATCAGCACGCCGCTGTGAACGGTCCCGAAGTGGCGAGCAAGGTTGATCTGCTGGAGGTGATGCGCTATGACGGTCCGCTCACCGTTACCTCTCAGAAGTTCACCTACGGCAACATGACGATGGATTATACCATTGATCTGTCGAAGACCCCGTATCTGTACTATTCGTTCACCCAGCCGAAGGCCGAAAGCTCCCGCTTCACCTTCGCGTTCCACACCGATATGTCCACCACCCCGTTCCTGCTGTTCCGCGACGCGACCAAGTCGGGAGCCACGCTCAACTCGGGTGCCGACAACTGGGATGCTTATAAAAACGGCGAGCAGTATTCGACCGTGAGCGAGACGGGCTGCATCGATATGCGTCAGTATCTCACCGATTCGTCGGCAACGACCATGACCATCAACCAGATCAACTTCTACAACCAGCTCGGCGCCGATGTCATCGTCAACTATTTCTACTTCGGCAGTTCGCCCGTTTACGTGGAAGAGTTTGATCAGTCGCTGTCCGTGCTTCTCGGCGATGTCGACGGCACCGGCACCGTCACGACTTTCGATGCCCGCACGATTCTCGAATCGATCATTCTCGCCGGCGGCACCTTCACTGAAAAGCAAAAGCTCGCCGCCGATTTCAACGGCGACGGCGACATCACCACCGCCGATGTCCGCCAGATCCTGCTGTATATCGTCAACAACGGATAACATACTCCCATAACAGCAAAAGAGGCAGTTCATTTGAACTGCCTCTTTTTTGTGTAGCGAAAACCACGCGTTAAGCGCGTGGTTCCGTGAAGGCTATGCCGATGAGTAAAAAACATGGCTCTCCCTTTGGGAGAGCTGTCAAAACCGTAGGTTTTGACTGAGAGGGCTTATACAGAACAGCCTCATTTAGTGGCGGCGTATACAGTAGAAGTGATCGGTCTGCTTAAATTCCCCACTCAATATGTTGATGGTTATCACAAGCCCTCTCCGTCATGGCCTACGCCATGCCACCTCTTCCAGAGGGAGAGGCAAGAAATAACTAAATACGCGGCTGGCAGACCGTATTACGCGTTCTACGCGGAGGCTACGGAACAGAGGGCTATGACCGCAAAAGAAAAACCACCCGTTTTACGGGTGGTTTATTATTGTTGGTTTTATACGGCACAGCACGCGAGGGCACGCCCTGCAGGGTGCGAAAATCCAATGTTTCGCATAAATCACATTACATCGTTGTCCTTATCGCCGACCATACGTTTGAAGATGTCGCGCATGTACCGGATCACTCCCGGCCGAATAAGGTGTCGAGCGATACCTGAAGCACGGTGGATATCGCATCGATTTCAATATCGGTGATGGCGCGTTTTCCGTTTTCAATTCGCGAGATCGACCCGCGACAGGTATACACCGCCATCAACTCCAGTTTTTCGGATAATTGTTTTTGGCTCATTCCTGCCGCTATACGCGCTTTGCGGATATTGGGTCCGATGATATTACTTTGTTCGCAATCAATAATTCTTTTCATATATACACCTTTGTGTCTTGATTTAGGACATTTTTAGTGTATACTAAAGATATGCAAATTATGTCCTATTGATAGGACACGCGGGGTGTGTTTATGAAAGTTGCCGTCATCGGGTCTCGCTCTTTGGAAATTCATGACTTTTCCGCCTATCTCCCTGCAGATACCTCTTCGATCATCAGCGGCGGTGCAAAAGGAATCGACCTCTGCATAAAACGGTACTGCGCCGCTGCAGGGTTGCCGATAACAGAATACCTGCCTGATTACGAACAGTACGGACGGGCAGCACCTCTTGTACGCAATCGCATGATCGTTGATGATGCGGATTTTGTCGTTGCGCTTTGGGACGGTCATTCTCGTGGGACCAAATATGTCATTGACTATTGCCTGACCTGCGGTAAACCGATCATGGTGTATCGGTTTTAGCGTTCCGCGGGATTTCACGCATCAAGTTACGGCATCGCAGAAGATTCCCCGCTCAGAATGACATGGGAAAATCCATCATATGCAACCATACGGCACTTTCTTTTGCCGCTCACGGGATATACGACACGGTGTATCCCGATTTTTTTATGTTTCCTGCAAAAAAAGGGTATGAATATTTTATAAATATACCGTTTCCCGTTTGCGTTTTCGTCGGGAATGTGGTATACTTATATGGATAATCGGGAATTTTATCCAAACTGCGAAAAGAGGCGGGAAACTATGGTCATTCTGGGCATCGATCCCGGCTATGCGATCGTCGGTTGGGGGGCTGTGCGCTATGAACGCGGACGGTATCAACCGCTGTGCTTCGGCGCGATCACGACCGAAGCGGGTGTCCCGTTCAACCGCCGCCTGTTGCAGATCTATCACGATGCCTGTGTCATTTTCGACAAGGTAAAGCCCGATGCGATCGCGATCGAAAAGCTCTATTTCACCACCAACAAAACCACCGCCGTTCAGGTGTGCGAGGCGCGCGGCGTGATCCTGCTTGCCGCCGAAGAACGTCACATCGAGGTGTTTGAATATACCCCGCTTCAGGTCAAGAGCGCCGTCACCGGTTACGGCAAGGCGGAAAAGCCGCAGGTGATGGAAATGACAAGGCGACTGCTTCATCTCAAGGAAGCACCGCGCCCCGATGATACCTGCGACGCGCTGGCGATCGCCATCTGCCATGCGCAAAGCGGCGCTTCCGACATAAAACGGAGATTAAACGGTTTGATGTGACCTACCACCAAGCCAATGCCGTGAGTGGGTACCATTCCTTAAACGGAGAATAGACAATGGATTATCCCAATCGAAAACGTACCCGCTTGCAACAATACGATTACAGCACACCCGGTGCGTATTTTATCACGATTTGTACCAAAAATCGGATGCCGTTGTTATCCCGTATCGATGTAGGGACCGTCGTCCCCGACGGTCCACAGATAACCTTGTCCCGATACGGAAAAATTGCCGATAACCAAATCCGCGTTATGTCTGATTTTTACACACATATCACCATTGAGAAATATGTGATCATGCCCAATCACATTCATCTTTTGATTCGCATAAAAGAAAACGGACCACCGCGGACGGTGGTCCCTACGCGGTTATCCGATATATCGCGGTTTATCGGAACGTTTAAACGATTTTGTGATCGTGAATACGGTCGCAACATATGGCAAGCGCGTTCCTATGACCATGTCATCCGTGACCAAACCGATTATGATGACATTTGGACCTATATTGACAATAACCCTCGAAAGTGGAAAGAAGATCGGTTTTATTGTTAATATAGAAAACCGACTTCATTATTCATTATTCATTATTCATTGCCCTTCTGGAGGAACCGTTATGTTATACAGTGTCAAAGGCGAGCTGATCCATCTGGAACCGAACGTGGCGGTCATCTGCTGCGGCGGTGTGGGGTTTCGTTGCCGCATCACGATGAACACGGCGCGGCGTATGCCGCGTGTCGGCAATGAAGCGATGCTGTTCACGATGATGGACGTGCGCGAGGACGCCATTGAGCTGTTTGGTTTTGCCGAACAAAAAGAGCTCGACTGCTTCAAGCAGCTGTTATCCATCACGGGTGTCGGTCCCAAAGCCGCCATTGCGGTGCTGTCGGAGCTGTCTCCCGATCAGGTGGCGCTTGCCGCCGCCTCGGGCGATCACAAAGCCTTCACCCGCGCGCAGGGCGTCGGTCCGAAGCTCGCCCAGCGCATCGTCCTCGAAATGAAAGACAAGGTTCAAGCCCTCACCTCAAGCGTGGCGGGCATCGAACTTCCCACCGGCAACGCCGTATCCATCGGCAATGCCGCCGAAGCGGTCAAAGCGCTCACCGCCCTCGGCTTCTCGCAGGGCGAAGCCGCCGCCGCCGTCGGCAAGCTCGACGAAACCCTTCCCGTTGACCAGCTGGTGCGGCAAGCACTGCGCAGTCTGGCACGATAACACGAAAGGAGACGACGCCACATGGAAGACCTCGATTATGAAAACCGCCTCGTCTCGATGGAGTTTTTGCCGGAGGACGACGGCGACAACCCCCTTCGTCCCCGCACCCTCAACGACTATATCGGACAGGAAAAGGTCAAGGAAAACCTCAAGGTTTTCATCGACGCGGCACGTATCCGCAAGGAGCCGCTTGACCACGTGTTGCTGTACGGCCCTCCGGGACTTGGCAAAACCACCCTCGCCGCCATCATCGCCAATGAGCTGGGCGTCAACTTCCGCATCACCTCGGGTCCCGCTCTGGAGCGACCGGGTGATCTCGCGGCACTGCTGACCAACATGGACGAGGGCGATGTGCTGTTCATCGACGAGATCCATCGTATGCCCCGTACCGTCGAAGAAATTCTCTATCCCGCGATGGAGGACTTCGCCATTGATATCATCAACGGCAAGGGACAGGGTGCGGCAAGTATCCACCTGCCGCTTCAGAAATTCACCCTCATCGGCGCGACCACCCGCGCAGGACAGCTGTCCGCTCCTCTTCGCGACCGTTTCGGCATGCTGATGCGTCTGGAACTGTACACCCCCGAAGAACTCGGACAGATCGTGCGCCGCTCGGCGGGGATCCTCGGTGCAGACTGCACCGTCGACGGCTCGCTGGAGATCGCGTCGCGTTCCCGCGGCACGCCCCGTATCGCCAACCGCCTCTTAAAGCGTGTGCGCGATTTCGCGCTGGTGCTGGCAGGCGGCGAGATCGACGAGAAAACCGCACGCATCGCCCTGTCGCGCATGGACATCGACGAGCTGGGTCTGGACATGACCGACCGTCGTATGCTCAAAGCGATGATCGAGCATTACCGCGGCGGCCCTGTCGGTCTTGAGACACTCGCCGCCATGATCGGCGAGGAAGCGATCACCATCGAGGACGTGTATGAACCGTATCTCATGCAGATCGGCTTTTTGAGCCGCACGCCGCGCGGACGCGTGGTGTTGCCTGCCGCCTACGAACATCTGGGACTTGCGCCCATCGACAACCAAAACGGACAGCAATCGCTGTTTACCTGATAAAAGGAGGCACACCCCATGAGGGCCGCCAACAACTGGAAAGACTACGAACTGCTCGACACCTCGGGCGGCGAGCGTCTGGAACGCTGGGGAGACATCATTCTCATTCGTCCCGACCCGCAGGCGATCTGGAACACCGGTCACCGCCACCCGCTGTGGAAAAACGCCCACGCACGCTATCGTCGCTCCAAAACGGGCGGCGGACAGTGGGAGGTGTACAAGCCCATTCCCGACGTGTGGCAGATCGGCTACGGCGATCTGCGTTTCCGCTTAAAGCCGATGGGCTTCAAGCACACGGGACTGTTCCCTGAACAAGCCGTCAACTGGGACATGATGAGCTCTCTCATCGAAAACGCCGGTCGTCCCGTTCGCGTGCTCAACCTGTTCGGCTACACAGGCGGTGCGACGCTTGCCTGCGCGAAAGCGGGCGCATCGGTCACCCATGTCGACGCCTCCAAGGGCATGGTCACATGGGGACGCGAAAACGTCACCGACTCGGGACTCGCCGACAAGCCGATCCGCTGGCTGGTGGACGACTGCGCCAAATTTGTCGCGCGGGAGCAACGCCGCGGCAACACCTACGACGCGATCCTGATGGATCCGCCGTCCTACGGCAGAGGTCCGGGCGGCGAGGTGTGGAAGCTGGAAGACATGATCTACGACTTTGTCGCAGAATGTGTCAAGCTGTTGTCCGACGACCCGCTGTTTGTGGTCATCAATTCCTACACCGCGGGGTTGTCCCCCTCGGTCATGCATTACATTCTCGGCAGTCTCATCAAGGGCGGCAAGGTGACCGCCGATGAGATCGGCCTGCCCGTCACCCAAAGCGGGCTTGTGCTTCCCTGCGGCTCCACCGCCGTGTGGACAGCCGACTGAATCCGACGAAAAGGAGGTGGATTTCCGTGTCCGAACCGATCCTCACAACCGAACAGCTCACCTTTATGTATGACACCGATGAGGTGACCCCGAAGAATGCCCTCGACGGCATCGACCTGACCATCGAAAAAGGGAGCTTCACCGCCGTTCTCGGTCACAACGGTTGCGGCAAATCCACCCTTGCCAAGCATTTTAACGCCCTGCTCCTGCCGACAGGCGGCAAGGTCTTTGTCGGCGAGCTCGACACCGCCGACGAAGCGCACCATCTCGATATCCGCCGCACGGTGGGCATGGTGTTGCAAAACCCCGATAACCAACTGGTGTCCACCATTGTCGAAGAGGACGTGGCGTTCGGTCCCGAAAACCTCGGCATACCGCCGAAGGAGATCCGTCAGCGTGTCGACGATGCCCTCAAAACCGTCGGTATGTACGACTACCGTCACCACGCCGCCCACAAGCTGTCGGGCGGACAAAAACAGCGCGTCGCCATTGCGGGCGTGCTCGCGATGATGCCCGACTGTCTGGTGCTTGATGAACCCACCGCCATGCTCGACCCGCAGGGTCGCCGCGAGGTGATGGACACCATCATGAGCCTCAACCGCGACCGCGGCATGACCATCGTGCTCATCACCCATTATATGGACGAGGCGGTCAAGGCCGACCGCGTCGTCGTGATGGAAAAAGGCAAGACGTTGCTCGACGGCACACCGCGCGAGGTGTTCCGCCACGTGGAGCGTCTGCGTGAACTGCGGCTGGACGTGCCGCAGGCAACCGAACTGTGTTTCAAACTCCGCCAAAACGGCGTTCCCGTTCCCGATGATATTCTGACCGAAGACGAAGCGATCGAAGCGTTGTCAAAACTACTGGAGGCGTAACCCCATGTCCGTGCTTGATGTGCGACAACTGAATCATGTGTACTCGCCGAAAACGCCGTTTGAAAAAGCGGCGCTGTCCGACGTGTCCTTCACCGTCGAAAAGGGCGATTTTGTCGGCATCATCGGTCACACCGGCTCGGGCAAATCCACCCTTGTGCAACACCTCAACGGACTGATGAAACCGACGTCGGGTCAGGTACTGCTCGACGGCAAGGATATCTGGGAAAAGCCGAAAGAGATCCGCGCCGTGCGCTTTCGCGTCGGCATGGTATTTCAGTACCCCGAGCATCAGCTGTTTGAAGAAACGGTCTATCGCGACATCGCGTTCGGCCCGAAAAACATGGGATTATCCGATGACGAGATCGACGCCCGCGTGCGCCGTGCCGCCCGTTTCGCGGAGATCCGCGACGAGCTTCTCGACAGCTCCCCGTTTGACCTGTCGGGCGGACAAAAACGCCGCGTCGCGATTGCGGGCGTGATGGCGATGGAGCCCGAGGTGCTCATTCTCGATGAGCCGACCGCGGGACTCGACCCCAAGGGTCGCGAACAGATCCTCTCGCGCATCGCCGCATGGAAAAAGGAAACGGGCGCGACCGTGCTCCTCGTTTCCCACAGCATGGAAGATGTCGCCGACAACGCCGATAAGGTACTGGTCATGAACGGCGGTCGTCTCGCGTTTTACGACACCACCCCCGCCATCTTTTCCAACGCCGATGAGCTTCATCGCATCGGACTGGACGTGCCCGACGTGACGCGTATCTTCTCGGAGCTTCGCCGTCGCGGTTTTCCCGTCGGCACCAACGCCTTCACCGTCGATCAGGCGGTCGAGCGGCTGTTGCCTCTGCTCAAAAAGGAGGGAACGGTATGTTAAACGATATCACCATCGGTCAGTATTTCCCCGGACATTCCCTTCTTCATCGCCTTGACCCGCGTGTCAAGATCCTGCTGACCGTTCTGTTCATCGCGGCGGTCTTTGTCCCGCGCAACTGGGCGGGTCTTCTCGCGGCAATCGTGTTTCTGATCGTCGCGATCCTGCTGTCGCGGCTCCCTCTTCGTCTCATTCTCAAAAGCCTCAAACCCATCGTTCCCATCGTGCTGTTCACCTCACTGCTGAATCTGTTTTATGTCAGCGGCGGCGTGACATTGTGGGAGTGGGGATTTCTCAAGATCACATCGCAGGGCTGTGTCAACGCCGCTTTTCTGGCGATCCGCATTTTGTGCCTCATCGCGGGCAGCTCCCTGCTCACCTATACGACCGGTCCCACCACACTGACCGATGCGCTGGAGCGATTGATGAAACCGCTCGGATACATCAAAGTCCCCGTGCATGAGATCGCGATGATGATGAGCATCGCCCTTCGCTTTATTCCGACGCTCATCGAGGAAACCGACAAGATCATGTCCGCCCAGAAAGCGCGCGGCGCCGACATGGAAAGCGGCGGACTCTTCTCCCGCATCAAAGCGCTCGTACCCATTCTCATTCCGCTGTTTGTGTCCTCCTTCCGCCGTGCCTATGAACTGGCGATGGCGATGGAGTGCCGTTGTTATCACGGCGGTGCGGGACGCACCCGCATGAACACCCTGCATATGCACGCGCGCGACTGGCTGTCGCTCGCCGTCACGGTATTGCTGATCGCGGGCATGATCGCTCTCAACATGGTTCTTCCCGCGGTGCTGTAAGGAGGCGACATCATGACGCGAATTCTGCTGACACTGCGCTACGACGGCACGCACTATCACGGCTGGCAGGTGCAACCCAACGGCGTCACCGTCCAGCAAACGTTGCAGGACGCCATCGAACGCATCACAGGCGTACGAAGCGGCGTCATCGGTTGCAGTCGCACCGACGCGGGCGTGCACGCGATGATGTTCTGCTGTACCTTCGACACCGAAACGCCCCTTCGCGGCGACAAGCTGTGCCGCGCGCTCAACGCGGTGATGCCGTTTGACATTGCGGTCACCGACGCGAAGGAAGTCCCCGCCGATTTCCACCCGCGCTACGATGCGAAGGGCAAACGCTATATTTACCGCATTTACAACGGTCGCGTGCGCGACCCGTTCTCTCTGACCACCGCCGTGCACGTCAACCGCCCGCTCGACGACGCCCTCATGGACCGCGCCGCCAAAGCCTTTCTCGGCACGCACGATTTCGCCGCCTTTTGTGCGGCAGGAAGCAGCGTCGAGGACACGGTACGCACCGTCACCGAAGCCACCGTCACCCGTGAGGGCGACCGCGTGACCTTCACGGTCGCCGCCGACGGCTTTTTGTACAACATGGTGCGCATCATGGCGGGCACGTTGCTCGACATTGCCGACGGGCGCATCGACCCCGACGAGCTCCCCGCCATCATTGCCTCCGGCGACCGTTCCCGTGCGGGAAAAACGGCACCGGCTCACGGCTTACATCTGGCTCAGGTATTCTACTGAAGCCCTGTCATTCCTAACCCGCAAAAAGAGGTGATTTCCCGATGCGACACAGAATTCAAAAAAGCTATTCCCGCCCCACCGATAAGGAGGAGGAAAGCACTCCCCGTAAAAAAACAAAAAAGCGCGGCGGCGGACTGAAAATGCTGGTGCGCGTCATGCTGGTGCTGGTTGTGCTGGCGGCGTTCATCGCGCTGGCGATCAACTGGAAGGATCTCGCGCCCGACAGCTTTGTGGCGTGGGTGGAGGACGTTGTCGGCGGTACCACCGGCGGCACCTATCCCGTGTCCATCACCGGTGACAACGTCGTCGATATGCAAGAAGTCGGCGGCAATCTGGTCATGCTCACCGACACCGCCACCGTCTACTACAACGAACACGGCGGCGAATCGGTCAGACGCACCTGCTCCTATGCCCGACCGCTGTTGCGCGTCAAGGATAAATATGTGCTTCTGCTGGAAACGGGCGGCTATCGCTTCCGTCTCGAAACACGATCGGATGTGGAACTGGATCACACCCTGTCCGGCAAGATCGTCACCGGCAACGTTTCCGCCAAAGGCGACGTCGCCGTGGTGCTGGAATCGACACAAAGCCACCTGTCGGAGGTGCTGGTGTTCTCCGCCAAGGGCAAGGAACGGTATCAGTGGCTGAGCTCTGACTGGATCGTGCTGGACTGCGCCTTCTCCACAGACGGCAACTCGCTCGCCGTCACCGCCTGCAAAACACAGGGCGGCTCGATGCAGTCGACCCTGCTGGTGTTTGATCTGCGCAGTGCCGATACCCAGCCGAAGCAATACCTCGCCGACAGTACGCTGTACACCTCTGTCAGCTATATGAACAGCGGTACGGTGGTCGCCATCGGCGACACCCACTGCCGTTTCGTGAACCCGACGGGCAGTCTGGACGCGCGATTTGACATGACCGACAGCAAGGTCAGCGGCGTCACCTTCGGCAACAATCTCGTTGCCGTCGCGACGAGCACCTACGGTACACAAAACGCCCATCAGGTGCACATCTTCTCCTCGTCGGGCGACCTTCGCGCCACCCACACCATCGAAGGCGAATTCCGCGATCTGAGTACCGTCGGCGGACGCGTTCTCGCGCTCACCGATCAGTATATTTATGAGCTTGACGGTACTGCCGTCTCCCATCAGACGCCCGTCGAGGCAGACAGCCTGATGACGGGTGCCGTGGTCGGTCACGTGGTCGTGCTCGGACTGACCGAACTGAGTGAAATTATGTGGTGATCATTCACCATAAAAGGAGGAAATACCTATGTCATTCTTATCCGCCGGAGTCCTTGACCTGATCACAATTATCGTGTTTGCGCTCTTCGTTTTCATCGGTGTGAAACGCGGCTTTGTCAAAGAACTCGCCAACACCGCCGGTTGGGCCCTCTCGCTGTTGATCGCGTATATCGTGAGCGAGCCCGTCGCCGCCGCCATCGGCACCGAAACCTCCACGGATTCGGAGTTTATTCAGCTTATCATTCGCGTGATCGCGTTTATTGTGCTGTTCATCGTCGCCAAGATCATCATTCGCGCCATCGGCTCGCTTCTCAACGCCCTCGTTGAAAAGATCCCCGTCATCGGCGCCCTCAACAAGATCCTCGGCGGCGCGTTCGGCGCGTGTGAAGGCGCTCTGCTGGTGCTGGTGCTGACGATGATCCTGCGCCTGTACGCCCTCGGCACCGACACCGTCGTTCCCGCAGACGACACCTTTATCTATCACTATTTCTGGGATCTGTTCGTTTAACAGCTCCTCTCAACATCATTTAGTAAGAAGGTAACCAGTATGCAACTGAAATGGCAATGGACGATCCCTAACATACTGTCGCTGATCCGCATTGCGCTGATCCCCGTGTTCGCCGTGCTTTACATCTACAGTGACGACAATCCCGATCTTCTTCCCTGGTCGATCGGCGTTCTCGCACTCTCGGGCGCAACGGACCTGTTTGACGGCTATATTGCGCGACGCTTCAACCAGATCACCGAGATCGGAAAGGTGCTCGACCCCGTCGCCGACAAGCTGACCCAAGTGACGGTCATGCTGTGTCTGGCGATCGACAACCCGCGCCTGTTTCCGCTGTTTGCGATCTGCTTTGTGAAGGAATTACTGCAATCCATCGGCGCGGCACTGCTGATGTTCCGCAAGAAAGCCGATGCCCAGCCGGCACGTTGGTACGGCAAGGTCTCCACCTTTGTCTTTTACTTCTGCATGGCGATGTTTGTCGCGTTCCCGCTCGAAGGCAGTGAACCGCTGCTTTTCGGCTGGACGATGCCGCTGTGGTTGTTCATTACCCTCGTCGTCATCGTGGCGGGCTTCATGATCTTCGCGTTTGTCCACTATGCACAGGTGTATTTGCAGGTGTCCCGCGAAGTGAAGGAGCGTCAGCAAAGCACCGACACCTCTTCCACCTGAATTTCCCTTTGTTTCTGAAAGGAGCGATATACCCCCATGGTTTGCTCACGTTGCAAAAAACGCCCCGCCGTCGTGTTTATCGCACGCACCGAGGGCGATAAAACCGTCAATGACGGCTACTGCCTTTCCTGCGCCAAGGAGCTGAACATCGGCCCCGTCAACGATATGCTCGAGAAATTCGGCATCGGCGACGAGGAGCTTGAACAGATGGACGAACAGCTCGGCGCGATGATGGGCGAGCTGCAGGACGGCGAAAACGAAGATGGCTTTGACCCCGGCGGAGCCGCCACCTTCCCGTTCTTCAAAAACCTGTTCGGCGGTACCGCCGATGCCGATAACGCCGTCGTTCCCACCCCCGATGCCGCCGATGCCAAAAAGGCGGATAAGAAAGCGAAAAAACAAGAGAAAAAACGCAAGTTTCTCACCCAATACTGCACCGACCTCACCGCCCGCGCCCGCAAAGGCGAGCTTGACGCCATCATCGGGCGTGACCGCGAGATCTACCGCGTGGTGCAGATCTTGTCCCGCCGCACCAAGAATAATCCCTGCCTCATCGGCGAACCGGGTGTCGGCAAAACCGCCATCGCGGAGGGTCTTGCCCTGCGCATCGCCGCAGGCGAAGTGCCTGCCCGCCTCAAAAACAAAGAGCTTCATCTGCTCGACCTGACGGCACTCGTCGCAGGTACCCAGTTCCGCGGTCAGTTTGAAAGCCGCATCAAGGGTCTCATCGATGAGGTGAAGGCGGAAGGCAACATCATTCTGTTCATCGACGAGGTACACAATCTCGTCGGCACAGGCGATTCCGAAGGCAGTATGTCCGCCGCGAACATCTTAAAGCCTGCGCTGTCCCGCGGTGAACTGCAGGTCATCGGCGCGACCACCTTCAACGAATACCGCAAACACATCGAAAAAGACGCGGCACTCGAACGCCGCTTCCAGCCCGTCACGGTGGAGGAGCCCTCCATCGAGGATACCATCGGCATTCTTTTGGGGATCCGCGGGTTTTATGAGTCGTTCCACGGTGTGAAGCTGCCCGACAGCATCGTGCGTCAGGCGGTGCGCCTCTCCGAACGGTATATCACCGACCGCTTCCTGCCCGACAAGGCGATCGACCTGCTGGACGAAGCGTGCGCGGCGGCGGCACTCAAAAATAAGACCGCCGATCGCTATGCGGCGCTTGTCGAGGAGATCACCGCTCTGCAGGAGCGCGAGCGCTCTCACATGGAACAGGAAACGGTCGACTACGAACAGATGGCGATCATTCACACCGAACTGCTCAAAGCACAGGAAGCCGCCGAGCAGATCAGAGAAGCCGCCACCGAAGCACCCGTGACAGCGGACGATCTTGCCGCGGTGATCGAGCTGTGGACGGGTATCCCCGCCGCCAAGGTGCGCGAAAACGAGCTGTCGAAGCTCGCGCATCTCGAAGACGTTCTCAAATCCCACATCATCGGACAGGACGAGGCGATCGCGCTCGTGGCAGACGCGGTGCGTCGTTCCCGCGTGCAGATCAGCTCCCGCCGTCGTCCCGCGTCCTTCATTTTCGTCGGTCCGACGGGCGTCGGCAAAACGGAGCTTGTGAAGGTGCTGTCGAAGGAGCTGTTTGACACTCCCGATACGCTGATCCGCCTGGATATGTCCGAATTCATGGAAAAACACGCGGTGTCCCGCATCATCGGCTCGCCTCCCGGCTATGTCGGCTATGACGAGGCGGGTCAACTGACCGAAAAGGTGCGCCGAAAGCCCTATTCGGTGCTGTTCTTAGACGAGATCGGAAAGGCTCACCCCGATGTGCTCAACATTTTACTGCAGATCCTCGACGAGGGTCGCGTGACCGATGCGCACGGTCGTGTCGTCAACTTTGAAAACACGGTCATTGTCATGACCTCCAACGCCGGCAGTCAGGTGCAGGAAAATCTCCTCGGCTTCGGCAAATCGGCGTCGTCCGCCTCCCGCGACAAAGCGGAAAAGGCGCTCTCGCAGTTCCTGCGTCCCGAATTTATCAGCCGTGTGGACGAGGTGGTGTATTTCGCGCCGCTTACCAAGGAGCATTTCACCGTCATCGCCGAGCTGATGCTTTCGGAACTGACCGCTCCCCTGTCCGAGCGCGGTATTGCCTTCTCGTGGAGCAAGGACGCCGCCGAAAAGCTCGCCGAGTTGTCCGCCGACGGTAAGCGCGGCGCGCGCGATCTGCGCAACGCCGTTCGTCGTCATGTGGAAAACCGCATTGCGATGATGCTGGTTGAACAGGGCGATGCCGCCCCCACCTCCCTGCGTGTGGAGCTGAAGGACGGCGAGATCGTCATCGAATAAATTGCTTTCAAAGGAGCTGGTTTTCATGCCGCTTATCGATATGGGCAAACGCGCCAAGGTGGCCGCCGCCTATCTTCGCACCGCGTCGACCGCCGCCAAAAACAAGGCGTTGCTTGCCGTCGCCGACCGTCTGATCGAACAGACCGACGCCATTCTTGATGCCAACGCGCAGGACATTGCCGCCGCGCGTCAGAACGGTATGCGCGAATCCCTGATCGATCGTCTTTCTCTCTCCGCCGACCGTATCGCCGCCATGGCGCAGGGTGTCCGAGATGTTGCCGCCCTTTCGGATCCCGTCGGTGAGATCGTTGACGGCTATTGCCGCCCGAACGGTCTGCGCATTCAAAAAACCCGCGTACCGCTGGGCGTTGCGGGCATCATTTACGAAGCGCGACCCAACGTGACCTCCGACGCGGCGGCACTGTGCCTCAAATCCGGCAACGCCGTCATTCTGCGCGGCGGCAAGGAAGCGCTCCGCTCCAACACGGCGGTCGCCGCCGCCATTCGTCTTGGCTTGAAGGACGCCGATTTTCCCGCCGATGCCGTTCAGCTTCTCGAGCTGACCGACCGCGAGACGGCCGCCAAGATGATGAAGCTCAACGACTATATTGATGTGCTCATTCCGCGCGGCGGTGCGGGACTGATCCGCTCGGTGGTGGAAAACGCCACCGTTCCCGTCATTCAGACGGGTGTGGGCAACTGCCACGTTTATGTCGACAAAGCGGCGGATATCGCCATGGCCTCTGCCATCACCGTCAACGCCAAAGCCTCCCGTCCCTCGGTGTGTAATGCCGCGGAGACGTTGCTTGTTCACGCCGACATCGCGAATACCGCCCTTCCCGTCATTGCCGCGGCTCTTACCGATGCGGGTGTGACGCTTCGTTGCTGTGAACGGGCGTTGCCGCTGTGCAACGGCGCGGTTGCCGCCGTCGAGGACGACTGGGCGACGGAATACGGCGACTATATCATGGCGGTCAAGGTGGTGGATTCTCTCGAGGACGCGTGTGACCACATTGCGCGCTACGGCACGGGTCACAGTGAATGCATCATCACCGACAGCCACTCTGCCGCCGAACGCTTCACCATGCTTGTCGACTGCGCGGCGGTGTATGTCAACGCCTCCACCCGTTTCACCGACGGCGGTGAATTCGGCATGGGCGCCGAGATCGGCATCTCCACCCAAAAACTCCACGCCCGCGGCCCGATGGGTCTTTCCGAGCTGACAAGCGTGAAATATATCGTCTACGGCAACGGACAGGTGAGATAAGGGCAATGAAAAGTTGGTTTCTTTTCTTCTGATATTTGTTTTACTCCTGACAGCTCTGCCGTTATCAACAACCGCACTCTCCGGCATCACCGTTGCCTCCCTTGCCTAAAGGGAGGTGGCACGAGCGTATGCGAGTGACGGAGGGATTCTTTTCCTCAAAATCTTGCAGAGAATAGGTATCCCCCCGCCGTCGCATTCCGCGCCGTCGACCCCCTTTAGGCAAGGGGGTCATGTAGACCACACGCCGTGAGATTGGCGCAACTGTTGCCTCCCTTGCCTAAACGAGCGTATGCGCGTGACGGAGGTTTTTTTCCACACCCATGTCGTGCAAACGGTATCCCCCCGACAGCGAAACCGCCATTTGACCCCCTTTCGGCAAGGGGGCATTTGTCCGAACAGCATTTGATTCAGAGGAACTCATGATGGATCGAAAACACAACTCAAAATTGACACCTAATGCGAAAGTTCTCCGATCTCACATGACAAAAGAAGAGCGTCGTTTGTGGTATGATTTTCTTCGCACATACCCTGTGCGTTTTCTGCGACAAAAGGTCATTGATCACTATATTGTGGATTTTTATTGTCATCGGGCACGATTGATTATTGAGCTTGACGGTTCTCAGCATTTCGAACCAAACGGATTATTAAAAGACCGTATCCGTACCGAAAAATTGGAATCCCGAAACCTGACTGTCATTCGCATTCCCAACAACGACATCACACAAAACTTCCGCGGTGTGTGTGAATTCATCGACCAATATATTAAAGCCGTTGCCTCCCTTGCCTAAAGGGAGGTGGCACGAGCGTATGCGAGTGACGGAGGGATTCTTTTCCTCAAAAT
>JAZUOG010000009.1:0-25875 GCA_045604545.1 Acutalibacteraceae bacterium
TTTAAACAGATCTGATCAGCTGACGATGGACAGGAGAATGTCACGGGCATCGGAGGTGGACACTTCGCCGTCACCGTTGAAGTCGGCCGCCGCAATCTGTGCGGCAGAGAAATGGTTCTGATCGACGATAAACAGCAGGATATCGCGCGCGTCGGTGGTGGTGATCTCGCCGTCGTTGTTGACATCGCCCAGCGTATAGGACGGAGTGGGCGGAGGTGTGGGTGTATCGGTGTTGGACAGCGAACCGCTGTTATACAGCGAATCGGTCACATATTCAATGTCATAGGAACGGGACGCCTGCAGAGCCGACATGGTCAGCGTGCCTTGTCCGTACATCTTGACGGTCACGCTCTTGACGGTGCTCTGAGCGGGAACGCCGCCGTTCCATTCATAGTAGCCGTAGAGGTTCATGTTGTTGATCTTCCAGGAGCCTGCGGGAAGTGTTTCGGGGCAGGTCTCAAAGTTGAACACGTTGAAGAACTCAGTGCGGACATTCATCAGCGCATCGCCGGTGTTGGCGGTCACGTTGAGGTACACATCAAACGGAACGGTGGAATGGATGTCCAGCATCAGTGCATCCATCTCGGTGGGGCTGAAGCTCTTGTTCACGTTGAAGGTGAGGCTGTAGTCGTTGGAGGTGGAGGTCATATTGACAACACCGTTGTTATAAGTGAAGTTGCCGGACACGCCGCTTTGGGTCGGAGTGCTGTTGTACAGCGATACATAGGGATCGGAAACCGCAAATTTCGGGGTAAACTTCGCGTCATAGAGGAAAACGGCGGAATCCTTCGCACCGATGACATAATAGTCAACCTGTGTAAATTTCAGATTGCCGCTGGCGGGGAGATGCCCCTGACTGATAAGATAACCGCGCACATCGACAAACTCCTCGACATACCCCGCAGGGAAGTCGGTGGTCGAAAGGCCGACGATCTCGGAGGCTTTGATGGAATGGAGCTTGCCGGTGTCATCCATATAGGTCAGCTCGATGTTGAACTGGGCGTCGCCTTCCTTTTTGAAATAGAGATAGGAATCGTTATTGATATCCACGCTGTTTTCATACAGCATATACGCAGACGGCCAGCCGCCGTCGGTGACACCGTTGTACATCGACACCGCACCCGTTTCGGCGTTCCAATACGCCCAGATGCGTTCACCGGCATCATTGTAGCTTCTGTAGCCGAGGGAGGCTTCCTTGGGCATCAGATTGGTCTCCGCAGGCCAGTACGCTTCCGTCCACTTCGCATACAGCGTGAAGTCGTATTCGGGGACAGGGGCAGAGAAATCATAGGCATCGGTCAGCTCGGGGTTCGAGAACCAACCCGCAAAGCTGAAGCCCTGACGATAGGGATCGGCAGGGGGCGTGAAGCCCTTGCCCGCAGTGACCTTCATCGGGTCAACGGCAGAACCGCCGTTCGATTCAAAGGTGACAGTCTGTTTTGCCGCCATGTTGTTGTAGCCGTAATTCGCCATGATGGTGGGATAATCCTTGAAGGCAACGTTACAGTCGAGGGGGTAGCCGTAGGAATCCTTCCAGTAAGCGCCGTTGTAGACCTGCGTACCGCCCTGGTTGTACCATTTGTACTGCCACATACCGTAGGTGGAGCGCCACGAGGTCTTATCCGACCAGGGATTGAACTGCGCACCGGTGGTGGCACTCTTGACGGAGGCGATCCAGGTATCGTAATTGTTGGTATAGGACGACTGCAGATCGGCAAGGACATAGTAGCCCGCATAGACGCCGGGGAAATAACCGGCGTTTGCCAGCGTCTCCGCCCAACCGAGGCACAGCGAGGTCGTCTGTGCGGAAGTGAGGGATTCGTGGCTCACGCGGTCGGACGAGCCGGGATCTTCCACGTCGTAGTAGATCGGGTACTCGAAATACATATTGTTCTGTTCGAACACATCGATGCACCACTGCGCATCCTCTACAGCACCTGCATAGTCCTTTGCAAGGGCGTAGAAATAGACACCGACCTTCATGCCGGCTTCACGTGCCATGTTGTACAGCTTGACGAACGACGTATCAAGCGTGTTTTTACGGGAGGCACTGCCTTCGTAGCCAACGCGCAGAATCACATACTCGCAGCCGTCCGCTTTCATCAGGCTGTAGTTGACAAGGCTGAAGTCGGACGAGCCCTGCGTGTTATAGAAAGACATATCACAGCCCCACGCATGGATACTGCCCGTGCCGGCACTGCCGCCACCGCTGATGGCGAAGACGGGGAGCACGCCGAGCATGCTGACAAGCAGCATCAACGCGCACACAAGGCCGATGCTTCTTTTCAAAAATTGCTTCATATTATCGTTCTCCTTTTCAAAAAAATCCAGCTTTTACCGATACAAGTGTACCACAATATAGGCTGTTTTGTCAACTGACACAGTTTTTTCTCGCAAATATCACAAAAACTATAAATTTTACATGGTTCAAAAATAATAGTGGCAAAATGCGGAAAAGTTTGATATAATAGAAAACCGAGGTGACTGCACAATGGTTTACAACAACATTCTGGAAGCGATCGGCCGTACTCCCATCATTCGTCTGTCTCGCATGGTGGATGAGGACAGCGCCGATATTCTGGTGAAATTCGAAGGACTGAACGTCGGCGGCTCCATCAAGACCCGCACGGCTTACAATATGATCTGTGACGCGGAAAACCGCGGACTGATCCATAAAGACACCGTCATTGTCGAGCCGACCAGCGGCAACCAAGGCATCGGGCTTGCTCTTGTCGGCGCGGTGCGTGGCTACAAGGTGAAGATCATCATGCCCGATTCGGTCAGCGAGGAACGCCGCAAGCTGGTCAACCACTACGGCGCGGAAGTGATCCTTGTGCATGACGCGGGTGATATCGGCGCGTGTATTGAGGAATGTCTGGAGCTGGCGCTGAAGATGCAACGGGAAGACCCCAACGTCTTTGTGCCGCAACAGTTTGAAAACCCTGCCAACGTCGCCATTCAACGTGAGCAGACCGGCATGGAGATCCTTGAGCAGGTCGACGGCCCCATTCACGGCTTCTGCTCGGGCATCGGCACGGGCGGCACCATCACCGGCATCGGCGAAACGCTCAAAGCCGCCAATCCCGACATCGAGATCTGGGCGGTCGAGCCCGAAGATGCGGCAATCCTGTCGGGCGGCTCCATCGGCACGCACGTGCAGATGGGCATCGGCGACGGCATCATTCCCGCCATTCTCAACCAGTCCATTTTCAACGACATCTGCATCATTAAAGACGAGGAAGCAATCCGCACCTCCAAGGAGCTGTCCACCAAGGAAGGCATCATGTGCGGCATTTCCAGCGGCACCAATGTCGCCGCCGCCATCAAGCTCGCCAAAAAGCTCGGTCGCGGCAAAACGGTCGTCACCGTTCTCCCCGACACGGCGGAGAGATACTTCTCCACTCCGCTTTTCGAAGGTTGATCATCCCAGTAAAAAAGACCTCTTGTTCACATGAACAAGAGGTCTTTTTGGTTACATCATTACAGACCGATGATCGTCAGCAGAATGTCGCGGGCATCGGAGGATTCCGCGGCATTCGAGCCATTGCGGTCACCGGCTTTGAGCTGTGCTTCGGTGAGCGTTTCGATGCCGACGACCGCCATGAGCACCTCACGGGCATCGGCGGTGGTCATGTCACCGTCGCCGTTGACATCGCCGAGCACGGAAATCGTCGCTTCGTCAACAACGCTGTCGTTCACAACAAGCTGCAGCTTCATGCCGGTGGCAAGTTTGCCCGAAACAGCAGAGCCGTCCGCGGCGATAACACGCAGATAGCCGCTGTCGTTCATCGCGGCAATCAGCGCATCGGAGGTAACACCGACAGCCACATCGGCAAGCACACCGTTTTCGACGGTGTAAGAGCCGCTGATGGCGGTGGGCAGCTCCACAACGGGAGGCTCATCGGCTTTGCCGTCATCTTCCGTCAGCGCACACGCAAACAGCTTCACATAGGTGTCGGTGTTGCCGACAACATAGATATCCGCACCGACAACGGTGATATTGCCGTTGGCATCGGCGTGTCCGAGGTTTTTGATGTAAGAGCCGAAATCGACATACTGCGCGGTGCGGGTGGCGGGAACGGGGAAGTTGACACCGACGCCCGCAATATCCGCCGCCGTAACCGTGCGACGGATGCCGTCCTTATCGACATAGGCAATGTGAATGTTCCATTCGGCAGTGCCGACCGTGTCCAGCTTCAGATAGGGGGTCGCATCAAGATCGACCGTCACGGAATATTCGGTGTGGACATACGGCCAATAGGTGCCCTCGCCGCCTTTGTAAAGCGTGACGGACGCCGGATCGGCATAATAGGGCCACACATAGTGACCGTTTGTATTGGGGGCGGTCGTCACGCCTTGCACAGGCATGAAATCCACCGCCACGGTGGTGCCGTAGATGGCGTTTGTGAGCGCATTCAGACGATAACCGAGACGATACTTGTCGGTCGTGCCGCAGTCGATCTCCATCTGCGCAAGAGTCAGTGCCTCGGAAAGAGCCGCGCTCTTGTCGGACACGGTGTTGGCAGTGGCAATTTTTGCTTTGAGCTCATCCGCTGTTGCGAAATCGGCGGCATAGTCAGCAGGCAGGCAGTTTTCACGCAGGAAGTTTTCCAGTGTCGCCGCCGCTGTCGCGTGCTGAGCCACGGTCGGGTGTCCCTCGCCACCGCTCGTACCTTCGGGGAGAATGCAGAAGAAATAGCCGCCCGCGGCACCGCCGAGTTCGGAAACCGCCGCTTGCAGTTCGGTCTGATAGGTGATGCCCATCATGCCCGTACACCACACGATCTTCGCACCGGGGTTCTTCTGTCTCGCCATAGTCATCAGGTTGATCGCACCCGCCTTGAACTGGGCATTGGTGAGGCTGATCTTGCCGTATTTCGCGGCAGAGTAGTCGTTTGTGCCGAGGTTGATGACCACGATATCGGCGGGCGGGTTGAAGTCATACAGTCCCGCGTCGGTGTGATCACGCCAGTAAGACGTGTAGGGGAACATGTGCTGCAGGTTGAGGCCCGTGCCGTCCGCGTTCCAGCCGCCGCAGCAACCGTAGCCGCTGGTCTGGGTTACACGGACATTCGCACCGAGCGCTTCGCCCGCCACATAGGCATAAGTTGCCGTGCCGTCCTGATAGACAGGGTAGCTTGCGTTGGGGGTGGAATTGGTGGCGAGGTTGGACGCACCGCCCGAGATGGAGTCGCCGACCACCTCCATGACGATCTTATCGTCGGGAGGAGCGACAACGGGAGTGCCGTCGAAGGTCACGCCCCACACCGTCATGATGGCAGAGGAGGCTTCCGTCTGCTTGTACACTTCGATGTGGTGATAGCCGTTTGCAAGACCGGTCGCAAGGGTGATCTGTTTATACTGTGCAACGTTGGTGGAGGAGGTCGCAATCTCCACGCGGGATTTCACGCCGTCCACGATCACCGTCAGGAACATATTGTTGGTATAGGTGCATTTGACATCTGCACCCATCAGCACATCGCCGCCGCCTTGAAAATAGAATTCAAAGCCGGACGAAGAGGTATCCATATCGAGATAGTTGGTGCCGACCGTGACACGACCTTGGGTCTTGAAATAGCCCTTCAGCTGTGCGAAGTCATAGGTGGTGGCAACCGCCACCGCAGACATGACGGGAATCACCGTCAGGAGCATGACCACAGCGCATACCAGCGCGAGAAAACGTTTCATCGAAAGTCCTCCTTTTACAGTCACAATCTGTATATTGTCAGTGTAGCATGATTTATGCGGTTTTGCAAGTCATCACCGCCAAAAAGGAAGCTTTGACGCCTCGTGATACCCCAAAAGGTACACATCGGCATGAGCGCGAAGCTCTTCCGCACGGCGTTCAAACGAATCGTACACGGCGCATACGTGATATCCCGCTGTTTTGGCGGTAACAGCGGCATAAGCGGCGTCCTCAAACACCCAGGTTGTGTCAAGAGATGTTCCGAGAAGCTGCCGTGCCGTGTCAAACACGAGAGGCTTATGCTTGCCGACTCCCACTTCGGTGCAGGTGACAATGCCGTCAAACAGTTCCAGCATCTGCAGTCGTGCCAGTGTCGGTTCAACGATGCAGCGGTCTGTCGCCGTTGCGAGGCAGAGCCGTATTCCCCGCTCACGCAACATCCGCAGAAAACCGATCGCACCGTCCTTCGGCGTGACAACGTTCGCATAATCCTCCTTGACCATCTCGTTGAGATCTTCGATGATCTTCATATCCTCGTCGGCAATGCCGTATGCGGTGCGAAAATGCGAGGCGATCCCGCGCATTCCCTGATACATCAGCGAATCGGCATCACCGTGACAAGGGATAATACCGCGACGACGGAGGTAATCCTCCCCCACCGTCGCCCACACGCCCATAGATTCCAGAATCGTGCCGTCCATATCCAAAATCGCACCGTCGATCATACGTATTTCCCTCTTTGTCGCTTTTTTCAACAGTATAACGCATATTTCGTCGGTCGTCAAACACTATGTTACATAATCCACAATGTTTATTGTCGAAACCGCCGAAAAACCGTCAAAACCACCATTGATTTTCCCTTTCAACAAGTCTATAATGAACACGGTTTAATATTTATTCATATTTATATAGAGGCTCTCTTTCTAAAAAGAGCAGGAGGTACCCTTTATGGTGGCACAAATTGCGGCGATTTCGATCTTTGTGATCATGTTCGGACTCGTGATCACAGAGCGCATCGAAAAACACATCACCACACTGCTATGCGGCGGCGCGATGTTTCTCATTGTGTTCGGGTTTTGTCTCGGCTGGGACTTTTCGTCCATGTGGGGCGTGCTGAATCTCGAATCCATGACACACCTCGGCTTCTGGTACACCAAAGGCGTCGAGGAAGGACATTCCGCCGGCATCGACTGGGCGACCATCATCTTCCTTGCGGGTATGATGATCATGGTCGAGGGTATGGCGAAGGTCGGTTTCTTCCGTTGGCTGTGCATGACACTGGCAAAGCTCGTCAAATACAAAACCACCCCGATCTTCCTTGTGTTCATGGTCATGTCGGCGGTGCTCGCCATGTTCATCGACAGCATTACCGTCATTCTGTTCCTTGCCGCTGTGACGATCGAGCTTGCCCACCTGCTCAAATTCAACCCCATCCCCATGATTCTGGCGGAAATCTTCTGCGCCAACCTCGGCGGCTCTGCCACCATGTGCGGCGACCCGCCCAACATCATCATCGGCTCGGCATTGCATCTGTCTTTCTTCGATTTTCTCGTCAACACCGGTCTCGTGGCAGGCATTGCACTTGTGTTTGTTATCCTGTATTTTTATCTCTGCTTCCGCAAGGAATACCGTTCCAAGGGCGAGGCGGTCGATCCCTCCACGATGCCCGATCCCGCATCGGTCATCACCGACAAACGCGGCTTTATCATCAGCACGATCATTTTCCTTGTGACGGTCGTACTTCTTGTCACCCACTCCATGACCTATTTAAGTGTCGCCGCGATCGGTGCCTTCACCGCCATCGTGACACTCATCGCCAACGGCAAGCAGTCAGGACACATTCTCAAGCTTGTCGACTACAAGACCCTGCTGTTCTTCGTGGGTCTGTTTGTGGTTGTCGGCGGCTTGCAGATCACCGGTGTTCTGGAACTGATCGCCGGTGCGATCCAAGCCATCTGCGGCGACAACCTGCTGTTGATGGTCGCCATCATCATCTGGGTGTCGGCGGTGGCGAGTGCATTCGTCGACAACATTCCGTTTGCCGCCACGATGGTGCCCGTTATCACCATGCTGGCAGGTGAAGCGGAGGTTGACGGCGGTATGCGCCTTCTTCTGGTTCTTGCGTACTCCCTCGCCATCGGCACCGATATCGGCGGCTCCGCCACCCCCATCGGCGCATCCGCCAACGTTGTCGGCACCTCGGTTGCCGCCCGCGAAGGATATCCCATCGGCTGGGGTAAATATTGTCTTTATATGGCTCCTGCAACCGTCATTGTGATGGTTATTTCCACGGCAATCATCTGGCTTCGTTACGGCTTGATCTGATTACAAGGAGGACTTCCGTTATGTTAAACGAACAGCTTATCATTTCCCTCGGCCGCGAGTTCGGCAGCGGCGGACACCTGATCGCCGAAATGCTGGCAGAGCGCTTTGAACTTCCGCTTTACGACTACAACCTTCTTGCGGAAATCACCGCCGGCAAAAACATCGATGTCTCTACACTCAAAAAATACGACGAGCTGCCGCGTATGCGCATTTTCCATCGCACCGTCAAGGGTCACGCCAGCTCCAACTCCATCAACATCGCCCAGATGCAATTCGATTTTATCAAGAAAAAAGCCGAAGAGGGCGAATCGTTTGTCATCGTCGGTCGCTGTGCCGAAGAGGTTCTGCGCGGACACCCCGCTCTTGTGTCGGTGTTTGTTCTCGGCGAACACTCTCACAAGCTGGAACGCATCAAGCGCCTGTACAACCTCAACCACGAGGATGCGGAAGCGCTCATGCAAACCACCAACCGCAAAAGAAAGAAATACCACAACCACTTCTGCAAAACGCAGTGGGGTGATTCCCGTAACTATGAGCTGTCCATCAACAGCAGTTACATCGGTTATGAGGAAACGGCGGACGTCATTGAGAACTACATCAACCGCCGTATCCGTGAGCGCGAACAAAACGCATAAGAAACAAAAAAAGAGAGCCGTTCATCTGAACAGCTCTCTTTTTTGATTGTGATTATTCCTCACCGCAAATAAAATCCTCACGAACTTCTGCGGGGGTATACACCTTTTGCAGAACAACCGTCACCACGGCGACAACCGCAGCGACGCCGAGGAGGATACCGATCAATTGTTTCATTGTTCATCTTCTCCTTTCGGGTCTTTGATACTATCATTGTAACACAGGTTTTCGACGATTTCCACCTTTTTTTGAAATACATTTTTACATTTTTGTAAAAAAACCGACAAATCCCGCCCGACAGTTACAAAAAATTTTCAAAATCCACCATTGTGTTTGCGGTCGATATATTGTATAATAAGATGAATATCTATGAACTTCGCAAAGAAGGGGGATTTGCCGTGGGAGCTTATCTCGACAACAGTGCCACCACCGCCGTCTGTGAAGCGGCTTGCCGCAAGGCGATGGAGATGATGACGACCCGTTTCGGCAATCCCTCCTCCCTTCACACGCTGGGCATTCGCGCCGAACAGGAAATGACCGCCGCCAGACGCGCGACGGCAAAGTTGTTCGGTTTGCAATCGGGCGGCAGTGATCTTGCCACCATCACCTTCACCTCGGGCGGTACCGAAGCAAACAACCTCGCCATCTTCGGCGCGGCTTACGCGCTCAGACGCCGCGGCAAGCATCTCGTTACCACCGCCATCGAGCACCCGTCGGTGCTGGAAGCGATGAAGCATCTCGAAAGCGAAGGCTTTTCGCTGACCATCGTGTCTCCCGACGAAAACGGCGATATTTCCGCCGCGGCAATTGCCGACGCGTGCACCCCCGATACCGTTCTTGTGTCGGCGATGCTCGTCAACAACGAACTGGGAACGCTGCTTCCCATTCGCGAGGCGGTGCCGATGATCCGTCGAAAAGCGCCGCACGCGCTTATCCACTGCGACGCTGTGCAAGCGGCAGGCAAGCTTCCGCTCAAGGTACTCACGCTCGATGTGGATATGATGAGCGTAAGCGGACACAAGCTTCACGCCCCCAAGGGCGTCGGCGCGCTGTATGTCAAACGCGGTGTACGTCTTCTTCCCCGTCAGTACGGCGGCGGTCAGGAAAGCGGACTGCGCTCGGGCACCGAAGCGACACCCGCCATCGCCGCGTTCGGCGAAGCAATCAATGCTCTTGCCCCCACCCCCGTTCAGATGCCTCGCTTTACGGCACTGCGTGAGCGCCTGATCGACAAGCTCAGCGCCTTTGACAATGTCGTTATTCACACGCCGAAGCAGGGCGTGCCGTATATTCTCAATTTTTCCGTTGTCGGCTTCCGCAGTGAGACGCTTGTCCACTTCCTTGCCGAACGCGATATTTTCGTTTCCGCCGGCTCTGCTTGCGCGAAAGGACACGAAAGCCATGTACTGAAGGCTCTCGGCCTGCCGCCCGAACAGATCGCCTCCTCACTGCGCGTCAGTCTGTGCGCAGACAACACCCCCGAGGAGATCGATGCATTGGCTGACGCACTGCATGACGCCGTCGCCACCCTCGCCGGCACCGTTTCCCAACCGTAAATTCCCGCTGTAGATGTACGAAAGAAAGGCAGGACCTCACTATGGCGAATCAAGATCCCAAAACAACACCTGTTGATGTCAGCGGCGATGCGCCCGACATCGACAGCATGGTGGACGAATTCCGTTCGGTAAAGCCCGGCGAAAAGATCGTCGAGCCGATCGAGTCGGGCACCGCCGACGCGCTTACCGCCGTTCCCACGGCAAAGAAAACCCGCTCGACGATGTTCAAAGCACCGCAAAAGACAACCGAAGAATCCGCAGAGCCCGAGGTGCAAAAACCGGTGTTCAGAAAGCGCAAGAAGAATATCTTCATGCGCTTCTTGGGCGGCTTTGTTCCCCATGTGGGCGATAATGCCTTCGACATCGTTCGCAAGATCATCATGATCGCGGGTGTGATCGTGTTTGTCGCGGCGGCGACGTATCTTGTGGACGATCTCGTTCTCATTCCGCGCGACTATGAGATTCAGTCCGAGCAACGCGAAGAAATGTATTATAACCCCGTGCTGACCCCCGAGGAAGAGGCGTTCGTCTATCCCGAGGGCATCAACGACAGCTTCAAAAAGCTGTACTATCACAACAGCGATACCCGCGGCTGGCTGTCGTTCCACTCCACCGATGACGAAATCATCGACATCGAATATCCCGTCCTTCAGAGCGCCGACAACGATTTCTATCTGATGCGCGATTTCAACAAGAACTACAACAAAAACGGCTCGCTGTTCTATGACTACCGTAATATGTTCATCTCGGAAAACTCCCTGAACAAGAACACCATTATCTACGGTCACAATATGCTCAGCGGTCAGATGCTCGCAGGACTCAACACCCTTCTCAACAGCATCAGCTACGCCCGCAACGCGACCACCCTCACCATGAATACGCTGTATGAGGAAGCAGAGTACAAGGTGTTTGCGCTGATGGTGCTCAACACCGAGGAGAAGGACGGCTATCCGTTCGGCTATCTGCGCACCGATTTCAACGACAACATCGACTTTGCGGGATTCCTCGCAGAGATCAAAGCCCGTTCGGTGTATGATTACACCGGTGTGGAGCTTCGTCCCGACGACGAGATCGTCATGCTGTCCACCTGTACCTCCAGCGGTCAGGTGCACTTCACCGAAGGTCGTACCGTCCTTGTGGCACGTAAGATCCGCGAAGGCGAAGACCCCGCCGTTGACCCCACGACCATCATCCGAAACGATGATGTGATCATGCCCTACGGCTGGTATGTCAATCAGCGCCTTGAGCCGCATCCGTACTACCTTGATGCCGATTATTACATCGAACCGATCGACACGCTCGAGGATTTCATCGCGACCTCTACCTCGCCGCTTGACACCGATGTCACCACTTCACCCATCGGCACATCGCTCACCGATCCTACCGGCACCACCCTGCCGACCGTCTCCGCACCGTCCCACATGACCACCCGTCCCACCGGCGTTGTCACGGGAACGGCGTCCAAATATCTCAAGAGCATTTATGTGGAATACACCCCGAAGGTGTACCGCGTGGGTGAACAGTTCAAGGCGTCCCAGACCGTCGTCAACGGTGTGTACACCAACGGTACGGTGGAACAGCTGGACATTTATTCCTGCGGACTGAGCGGCTTTGACACCTCCACCATCGGACAACGTGCCGTGGGCATTCACTACGGCGATCTGTCCTACCGCTTTGTCATTCAGGTCATCGAAGCGGCCGAAACGACCGCCACGACGCGGACAACGACCACCAGACGCACCGCACCGCCGCGTCCGACCGCAACACGTCCCACCACGACACGCGCGACTACCGCTCCTACGACAACGGTGACGACGACGGCTCCGACAACGACCACCGTCACCACCACAACCACCACCTCCGCGGCACCGACACTGCCGCCGACGGTACCGCGTCCGACCGTTCCCGAGCCGACCGCGCCGCCGACAGAGCCGTCGGATGCCGAGCCCGCCACCGGCGCTTCTGCCGTATCGGACACGCCCGTCTCCCCCTGAGACAACCATGAAGAAAACAAGGAGATCACGCTGTTATGTCTTATACCCCCGACGAGATCATTCTCATCAAAAACGGTGAGCTTGCCCTCAAAGGTCTCAATCGCGGCACCTTTGAAGACGTCCTTCTCAAAAACCTGCGTCATCGTCTGAAGGCGATCGGTCAGTTTAAACTGCGCAAATCCCAGTCCACCATCTATGTCGAACCGCTCGACGAATGGGCGGATATGGACGAAGCGGGTCGCTGTGTGTCCCGCGTGTTCGGCATTGCGGCCTATTCCCGTGCCAAGGTGGTGGAGAAAACTCTCGAAGCCATTCAGAAGGCGGCTCCCGTTTATCTTGCCGACGCACTCTCCACCGCGAAAACCTTCAAGGTGGAAACCAAGCGCGCCGACAAGACCTTCCCCGAGCCCTCCCCCGTCATCAGCCGTGAGGTCGGTGCGGCGGTTCTCACCGCGTTTCCGCACCTGCGCGTGAATGTGCACGACCCCGATGTGGTGGTGAACGTGGAGATCCGCGATCTCGGTGCCTATATCCACACACGTCAGATTCCCGGCGCGGGCGGTATGCCCGTCGGCACCGCCGGCAAAGCCGCGATCCTCATTTCGGGCGGCATCGATTCGCCCGTTGCGGCGTATATGATGGCCAAGCGCGGTCTGGCACTCACGGCGATCCATTTCGCCTCCCCGCCCTACACCAGCGAGCGCGCCGAGGAAAAGGTGTGCGAGTTGCTCCGTCAGGTGGGACAATATGCAGGCTTTATCCGCACGTTTGTCGTGCCGTTCACCGAACTGCAGGAAGCCATTCGTGATAATTGCCCCGAAGAGCTGTTTACGCTGGTCATGCGCCGCATGATGATGCATATCGCCTCGATGATCGCCGAGCGCGAGGACTGCGGCGCGCTCATCACGGGCGAAAGCCCCGGTCAGGTCGCCAGCCAGACCATCGGCGCACTCGCCTGCACCGATGCGGTCGCGACGATGCCCGTTTTCCGTCCCGTCATCGGCATGGACAAGGAAGAGATCATCCGTATCGCCCGCAAGATCGATACCTTTGATATTTCCATTCAGCCGTATGAGGACTGCTGCACGGTGTTCACCCCGCGTCACCCGCGCACCCGTCCCACCATCGAGATGCTCGAGGCCGCCGAAAGCGCATGGGACTATGAGCCGATGCTCCGCCGCGCCGCCGACAACGCCCGCATCGTGAGACTGTAATATACGAAAACACCCGCTGTGAATGTTCACAGCGGGTGTTGTATTTTGTCATTCTTAAGCGCAAGCGAGGAGTCTTTTGAAAAGATTGCCACGGGCGCTTGTGCGCCCTCGCAATGACAGACATTTCTCCTGTCATTCTGAGCGCAAGCGAAGAATCTTTGCCCTTGTCATTCCAAAGCGTCAGCGCAAGAATCGTTATTGATGCTCCAAATGCAATTGTCAACGATGCCGTGAGGACGGTTCATTCAACACAAGAAACCGTCCCCTGTGCTTTAACACTTACTGTGTGCTCCTCTCAATCGATAAAATATACATCTGTAGTCTCTTGATTTATCTTCTGTAAAAACAAGGTTGTTTTGTTCTGCCAAACTCCTTCAAACGCACCTTGATATCTTTTGGCATATGCTCTTCTGCTATAGTCCAAAACGCTTCCCGATCCTCAAAAACAATGCGCTTTTTGTTAATGCTTACCATGGTTTTTGCATCATTTTGTTCGGACGCATCGGCAGAAAAAAACAGAAGCGGACAAATCTCATAGCCTGTCCCTCCATAAACGCGAATATCCGACCAATTTATTGACCACTTTTTCAAAAACAACGAGCAATGAATTCCCTCTTGATCTATTCTGCATCGAATCAAAAATCGTGTTCCTGCGTTGTTTAAAACCAAACTAACATCTATAATGATCATAATTCCGACTATCAACGCTATAACAGCATAGTGTGTAGAGGATGGTTTTATAAAAAACAAACAACAACATAAAACTATCGCCGCAATATTTAAAAACATAACAAGTATAATCATCTGTAAAGTTAGATAGCTATTATAAAGCATTATATACGGTTTTTTAGGCATAAGAAGCCTCCTTTGGCCCTAGTTCATAAAGATTGTCCTAACAGCTATAGCCGCAACATCGGTGCGATAACGGTTTCGGCGAAACGCCAAATCAAGAAAAATGCTGCTTTTTCCATGCGGAATCGAATCGTCCGCCGGAGATATACCGTTTTTCCGATGTTTCCTTGAAGCTCATGTGAAACCGCCGGGTAAACGCGAAATTGCAATAATACAACACAAACATCATCATTTCATCGCGGATGTCGGCGTATTCATCCAACAGATACAGCGTGTGGGTATACAGATAGGCGGTCGTTTCAAGCGGTGTCTCCAGCAGAGCAATCTGTGTCTCTCCGTCATACACCGAAAAATACGACGGTGATCCGTTGGCATAGCAGTAGGCATCGTATGTCTTATCCCCGATATGCATCACATATTGATTTTTTCATCACCGAACGGCTGTTGCATCCGAAAACGGCTTTTTCTTCCCCATCCCAATACATCACAAACCGATTTCTCATGCCATCACACGGCGACGTGAATCTTGCGGTATATACCGTTCCGTCTTTTTTCTGTACCGTGATCGGTTGTGAGTGCCAAAACCGTCCCAGTTGCGCATAATGATAGCCATCCGATGCGATCTCATACCGTTGCGCCATGTTCGAGGCGGTTTTTCGAAAATCCATGATCATAATGCATTTCCTCCCCTCTGTTTCTATTATAATTCCGCCCAAAACCCTTGTCAACAGCAAACGGCTGTCACGAGAAGTGACAGCCGTTTCATCGTGAAATATGCCTTGTTGTCATTCTGAGCGTAAGCGAAGAATCTTTTCGTCAAAAGATTGCCACGGGCGCAAATGCGCCCTCGCGGGTGACAAAGTTGGGTGCAAACCATGCGGGACAGCGTTGCCGCCCCTACGTTGTCGGTGCGATGCCGCGACATCGGTGCGACAATTTGCCCTTTGTGTCGGTGACGACATCCTATCAGCGGTATTTTTCCGCTTGGAGGGTGAACATTTCGGCGTATTTGCCGTTTTGTTCCATCAGCTCATCGTGTGAGCCGCTCTCGATCACCGTGCCGTTTTCCAGCATGAAGATGGTGTCTGCCATGCGGGTGGTGGACAGGCGGTGAGAGATGAAGATGACCGTTTTATCAGAGGCGAGCTCGCGGATCGTTTCGTTGAGGCGGTATTCCGACAGCGGATCAAGCGCGCTGGACGGCTCGTCAAGGATCAGCACATCCGCTCCCGAATACAGCACGCGGGCGATCGCGATCTTTTGTGCCTCACCGCCCGACAGGTTGACGCCGCTGTCATCAAATTCCTTTGTGAGCGGTGTGTGGATGCCGAGCGGCAGAGCGGCAAGTGCGTCATCGAAGCCGACCTGAGAAAGCACCGTCATGAGACGCTCCTCATCAAGAGGCTCGCCCATCGTGATGTTTTCGGCAAGGGTAGCGGCGATCATCTGATAATCCTGAAAGAGAACGGCGACCTTGCGGCGGTAATCGGCAAGCGGATAGGCCGGCAGGGTGTTGTCGCCGTAGCAGATCGTGCCGTTTGTGGGATCATACAACCGCATCAGCAGCTTGACAAGCGTTGACTTGCCCGCACCGTTATAGCCGACAAGTGCCACCTTAGCGCCTTTTGGAATGGTGATGTTGACATCGCGCAGGGTGAGCGCTTCCGCCTTCGGGTAAGCGAAATCCACATGAGACAGCGTGTAGCCGCCGTGCGCGGGCAGAGCGGCGGTGCCGTTGTCAGGCAGAGCGTTTTCGGTGTCGAGGAAGGTGCGCATCTTTTCGATGTACATCGCGTGCTCCTGAAATTCGGGAAACACGCGCGTGATCCACGACAGATCGTACTGCAGGTTGGAGGACGATTTATACAGTGCCAGAAGCGCGCCGTAGCTGAGCTGACCGAGAACGAGCGTTTTGAACAGCAGATAGGTCATGTACAGGCCGTCAAACGACAGCACGTCCCAGATCATGCCGCGGATATAGTCGAGCACCGCGATCGTTTTGCTGTGTTTTCGGACGACCTGCTGTTCCTTTTCGCAAGACTCGTCGAAGTCATCAAACAGCATGTCGTTCATCTCGCCCATGCGCAGATCCTTCGCGTAGTCGTTCAAATAAAACACACGCTTGATGTAGTCACCGCGGCGGGACACGGGAAGCCATTCCTCGTTTTTCTGCATGCGGCGTTTGTTGACCTTGAACCCGAGCCACACGGTCAGTCCAAGGGTGGCGATGACGAACAGAATGCCGACGGGATCGGTTGCCAGCACATAGCCGCCCATGAGCAGTACCAGCACGATCGTGCCGATAAAATCGGCAAAGCTCTTCAGGCACGCATGAATGTGGGTCGGGGCTTCGCGCATCGCCCACACAAAATCGTTGTAAAATTCGGGATCGTCATACCGCGCCATGTCCATGCCCGCCGCCTTTTCATACAACGTCATGCGCATGACCTTGTCCACCTTTTCGACCGCCTTGGGCGTCGCCTTCAGTTCTGCCCACGCGAAAAAGATCATGTTGAACACGACGACCGCCGTGACAGGAATGAACATCGGCAGAATGTCAACGAAGGGACGCTCGTACTGCACGCAGTCGACAATGTACGCGAGCAGGAAGGTGTTTTCCATGATGAGGAGCACCTTGGACAGAATGGAGCTCACGACCGTGATGATGACGTAATAGGGACTGATGGAAAACAGCCATCTGACGGCAAACCACGTGTGACGCGCCGTGTCCTTCATGGACAGCTTTTTCTTCTTGTCATTCATCGGCGCTCACCTCCTTCACGGACGCGAGGTACGCCTCGGCCTGCTTGCGGAACATATCGGCATAGGCACCGTTCTGCTTCATCAGGGCGGTGTGGGTGCCGTGTTCGATAAGCTCGCCGTTTGACAGCATATACACACGGTCGGACAGCGCCGCCGAAGACAAACGGTGGGAAATGATAACGGCGATCTTGCCTTTTTTCGGGTCGCATTCCTCGCACAACCGCATGATGGTTTCGTACATCATATATTCGGCGATGGGATCGAGCGCGCTCGACGGCTCGTCGAGAATGACCACGGGAGAGGCTTTGGCGAATGCGCGGGCAACGGCGATCTTCTGGTTTTCGCCGCCCGACAGCACCGCGCCGTTGTCGTCAAATTCGCGGGTGAGTACACTGTCGACGCCGTTATCGAGCCTTTCGATGCGGTCAAGCACCCCGCTCTCACGCAGTGCATTGACAGCGGCATCGCGGTTTTGGTCATTCACACGGGACAGCATCACGTTTTCCAGTACCGTTGAGGAGAACATCGCAAAGTCCTGAAACGCCGCGCCGATGAGCATACGGTATTCGTGAACATCGTATTCGCGGATATCCACGCCGTTGAGCAAAATCACGCCCTCTGTGGGGTCATACAGCCGCATGATCAGCTTCACAAGAGTGGATTTGCCGCTGCCGTTGAAGCCGACAACGGCGACCTTCTCGCCGCTTCTGAGCGTCATGTTAATGTGGGACAGCGCGTTCTTGTCCTGCCCCTCATAGCGAAAGCTGACATCGCGCAGTTCGATGGTGTTAACGGGAAGCGCGACGGACTTGCCGCTTTGCTTCTCGTTGATCTTCGGTTCATATTCGAGAAATTTTTTGAAATTCTCCACAAACAGCGCATTCTTGTGCAGTTCGGCGGCGGTGTTGGTGACGAAACGGATCATCGTGCCCGCGCTCATGATGGCGGAGGACAACACCACAAAATCGCCCAGCGGAATGACCTTGTGGACAATGGCGGCATAGGACACGGCAAGGAGCATTCCCTCAAACGCCAGCGGATAAAGCACCATGTTGCGGATCTGCGCCCAACGCACCATCTTTTTCGATGTCTCGTCAATGTTGCGGCAGGCACCGTCATACGCGTCATCATACGTGCTGTTGAGAACGGCGAACAACGGCGTCATGCGCATCTCGCCCGCGTATTTCTGCAAAAATGCCGCGCGGTTGACATATTCATAACGGCGCTGGAAAGGAATGTGCTTCTGATCGCGTTCGTAGCTGAGCTTGTTGACGATCCGGCCGAACACCAGATTGCCGACAATGGGCAACAGCATGAAAAACACTGACCACCACGCCATCGCGATCATCGTGCCGACGGTATACGCCGCCGCCACGGAATACACCACGCAGGTACAGCTCTGGCGCACGATCTTCTCAACGCGGTCGCCCGCCTCGTTCGCCGCCATCGTGTATGTACTGTAAAATTCGGGAGTCTCGTAGCAGGAGATGTCCACCGTCGACGCTTTTTCGAACAGCTGTCGGTGGAGCGCATAGCGCAGACGGATACGGGCGAGCGGCGCGAGGTGATTCCAGTAATAGCACTGAAACGCATACAAGACACCTTGCACCACAACGACCGTCCAGATGAAGATCATCGCTTCCGTGAAGGAGCGTTCAATGTTGTTGTCGCCGAACAGATATCGCATAAATACCACGGCGAAAAACGCCCACAGAAACGCGTTGATGCATTGGGTGATCGCTTCGCCGATCAGATACCACCGCTCCCGTTTCCACACAATGGACAACATATAGAACAGGTTTTTGAGAACGGGAACCTTCTTTTTCGGTTCCTTTTTGTTGTTTGCCATGTACACATCATATCCTTTCGGCAAACGGATTTCACAGACGAAAAGCGTTGGCGATCCGCGCTTCAAAGAAGCTCTTCACAACAACGCTTTCCGACACAATCATTTCAAAGAATCGTTTCCATGCCGATCTTCTGTACCGAAAGACCGCACGCCTCATAAAATCGTCTTGCCCCTTCGTTGCACGCCCACACGTTGAGCGTGACGTTGTAGCAACCGATGGATTTCGCGAACTCGAGAACATGCTCATAGAGCGCTTTGCCAACGTGCTGTCCGCGGCAGGTCTCATCCACACACAGATCGTCAATGTACAGCGTTTTGATATCGGTCAGAATGTGGTGATCCACGTGCTGCTCCATTACGCAAAAGGCATAGCCGAGCATCTCGCCGCCGTCGTCAACCGCCGCAAACACGGGGCGGTTATCGTCACGAACGATGGCGAGAAGTTCTTCATCGGTATACTTTTTTACACCGCCCTTGAACAGATCGGGACGGCCGTTGTGATGAACGGTGAGCACTTGAAACAGCAGGCGGTTGAGTCCTTCGAGGTCAGTAGCATTCGCTCTGCGAATGGTCATGAAGTACCACTTCCTTTGGTTATTTGAGCTCCACAATGGTGACGCCGTCCTCACCCTCGCCGTAGGTACCGAGGCGATAGCTTTTGACCGACGGGTGACGGCGCAGATGCTGTTGCACCGCGGCGCGGAGCACACCCGTTCCCTTGCCGTGAATGACGGTGATCTGCGGCAGACCCGCCATGACGGCGTTGTCGATGAACCGATCCATTTCGACAATGCCCTCATCCGATGCCATGCCGCGCAGATCGCAATCGGTCGCGGCGGAGCGTTCGGCACGGGATGGCATCGAGCGTTCGATGCGTCCTTTGGGGGCGGCGGGCTGTTTCTTTTCGATGAGGCGCAAATTGGTCAGCGGCACGCGTGTGCGGATAATACCCGCCTGCACCTCGACCTGCGCTCCCGCGACCGACAACACGGTCGCTTTTTTATCGATGTCAACAATGAGTACATCGTCTCCCGCTTTGAGCGGACGCGGCAGCTTGTAGCCGCTGTTGACGGGTTGCTTTTTAATGGGGTCGCGCGCTTCATCAAGCTGTTTGAGCTTTTGGCGGAGGGCGGTCTTCGCCTCTCCGGCGGCGGATACACCCTGACGGCTTTGCTTGCGAAGGGCTTCGAGCTCATCCAGCAGTTTTTCCGCTTCCACACGAGCACGCTCGGTGATGCGTTCTGCCTCTCGTCTGGCGTCTTCGAGCACCTTGTCCTGCTCCATGCGCATTCTGGCAAGCTGATCGAGCGTTTTGCGGCTGTCTTCGTCCGAACGACGACGGGATTCCTTCGCCTGACGCAGTTCCTCCTCGAGATGCTGACGGCGTTCCTCAAGGCGCACAACGACTTCCTCGAGACGGCGGTCATCGCCGCTGACAAGCACCTTAGCACGTTCGATGATTTCCTCACTCATACCGAGTCTGCCCGAAATCGCAAAGGCGTTGGAGCGACCGGGCGCACCGACGATCAGGCGATAGGTCGGTCGAAGCGATGCGACATCAAATTCGCAACTGCCGTTTTCCACACCGTCGGTGTGAATGGCATAGGCTTTGAGTTCGGCATAGTGGGTCGTCGCGGCAATGCGCGCCCCCTGTGCACGAAGCTGTTCGAGAATGGCGGTGGCAAGCGCCGCACCCTCAACGGGATCGGTGCCCGAACCGAGCTCGTCAACAAGCACCAGAGTTTTGTCGTTCGCGGTGTCAAGAATGCGCACCACATTGGTCATGTGCGCGGAGAAGGTGGACAGGCTTTGCTCAATGGATTGCTCGTCGCCGATGTCGACCAGCACATGGTCAAACACCGAAAGCCTGCTTTCATCACCGCAGGGGATCATCATACCGCAACACGCCATCAGCGTGAGCAAGCCGATGGTTTTGAGTGTGACGGTCTTACCACCCGTGTTGGGACCGGTGATGACGAGTGTGTCAAAGGTCTCGCCGAGCGTCACATCGATCGGCACGACCTTGTCTTTGTCAATCAACGGATGACGCGCGCGTTTGAGAACGATCACGCCGTCGTCCGACAGCCGCGGCTTCATCGCCTTCATCTCGTAACCGAGGGAGGCTTTCGCAAAAATCAGATCAAGCTCCACGATCACGTCGTATTGCAAGGAAAGGGCATCGGCGAAGTTGCCGATGTCGGCGGACAGGGCAAACAACACCCGCTCGATCTCGGCTTCTTCCTTCGCAAGCAACACCTTCAGCTCGTTGTTGGCTTCCACAGCGCCCATCGGCTCGACGAATACCGTCGCGCCCGATGCAGAGGTGTCATGCACAAGACCCGCCACCTCCGAGCGATGCTCCGCTTTGACGGGAACGACAAAACGACCGCCGCGAATGGTGACGATGGGTTCCTGAAGGGCTTTCTGATAAGCAGGCGAGCGCACCAGCTTGTCGAGCTGGTCACGCACACGCTGAGACGCGGCACGCATCTTGCGGCGAATGGTCGCAAGCTCTGTCGACGCGGTGTCGGCGACCTCCTCCTCGGAGGTGACCGTCATCGCGATGCGATCTTCAAGAAACCGATTGGGAGACAGCGCCGAAAAGCGGTCGTCAAGAATCGTCTGAACACCCGCAGAGCGGTCACGCCAATCGGACACCGCGCGACAGGTGCGCAGAAGTGCCGCTACGTCGAGAATTTCGCGAAGCGATAGCATCGCGCCTGCCGCACCGCGGCGAAGCGCATTTTTGACATTTTTGATATGCCCGAAGGACGGCGAACCATAGCCCGCCATCAGGCGCGAGGCATCGTCCGTCTCATCAAGCAGGCGCTGTGCCTCTTTGAGATACGGCGTCGGTGTCAACGCCTTTGCCGCATCGGCGGCGTCCGCGGTGGACGCCTTGGCGGCCAGCTTTGCGAGCACCTTGTCCAGTTCAAGGGCAGGGGCAATCTGTATACTCATATGTAAAAACTCCTATATGGTCATGTCGGCGACGCTGTGATAAAACTCCAGTGTCGCAAAACGGCGGGACAGCTGATACGTCGTGAAGCGCTCGGCAATGTCCGCAAGCCGAATGGTATCTTCATCGGGAAGACGGAAAGAGAAGCCGTTGGTTGCTCCGCCCGTAACGATAAAACGGAGTGCATCATAAACCGTTTTGGTGAGCGGTACGGCATCGACGGTCTGACACGAGGCACAGCACAGGGTGCCGCTTGTCGGCTCGAAGTAAAGCGGCGGTGTGCCTTTCGAGCAACGGCACGCCGTCAGATCGGGCATATAGCCCGCAAGACTCAGCATGCGCAGTTCCAGCACCGCCTTGATGCGGTCACGGTTTTCGCCTTTTTCAAGCAAATGCAGGGCGTTGAGGATCAACCGCAGGTACTCTCCCGCAGGCTCCTCGTTCGGTGCGACCGCCGCCGCCAACTCGCAAAAATACTGCGCGAGGCTGATTTGTTCGACCGTGCCGCCCATTGCGAAAAATACGCGTTCGGGGGCGGCGGTGTCGACGATATATTTGTCTCGTCCTTTGACGAGGGAAAATGCAGAATAACTGAGCATTCGCGTCGATGCACCGGCGCGGCTGGTGACACGGCGGGCACCCCGCACCGATGCGCGGATAACCCCCATCGTGTCGGTGAGGATCGTCACAAAACGATCCGCCTCCCCCACGTTATGCTCGCGAATGATCAGACCCTTGGCTGTCAGTGCCATCGGTCATCTCCTCTTTCGGCTGTGCGGCCGACATCACCGCTTCGCGGTAGCGCAGATAATCCTCCACGCGTCCCGTTTGCGAAAACACCTGCCACAGTTGATCCTTTTCCATGCCCTGCACACCCTTTCATTCACATTGTGTGCAAAAGAGAGCATGATTATACCTGACAAGCGGATTACAGCTGGTAACCGAAGCCGGTGAGAAGACCTTGACGATTGCGCCAGTCTTCCTTGACTTTGATCCACGTTTTCAGGTCAACCTTCGTGTCAAACAGTGCTTCCATTTCACGGCGTGCCGACGAGGAGATCGCCTTGAGTCGTGCGCCGCCCTTACCGATGAGCATACCCTTGTGGGAATCCCGCTCACAGTAGATCACGCAGTCGATGTGGACAATGGGCTCACCCGCCGAGGTGGTGCCTTCCTTGAACTGCTCGGTCACGACCGCCACACCGTGCGGCACCTCATCGCGCATCACGCGCAGGATCTGCTCGCGGATCATCTCCGCCGCCAACACGCGCTCCGGCTGATCGCTGACCATGTCGTCGGGGAAAAAGTGAGGGCTTTCCACCGCGAAGGATTTCAGCGCCATTTCAAGCTCTTCAATGCCATCGCCCGTCAGCGCACTGATGGGAATGATGGCTTCAAAATCGTATTCGTCTTTATACGCCGCGATTGCCGCGAGAAGGTCGGTCTTTTCTTTGACGAGATCGGTCTTGTTGATGACCAGCACCGCCGGCATACGGCTTTGCTTCATCTGGGCAATCAATTCACGCTCTTCTTCACGCACCTTCGCCGTCGGTTCGACAACCAACATCGCGGCGTCCACACTGCTGACCGCTTCACCGATGGATTTGACCATGAAGTCTCCCAGACGCGTGCGCGGACGGTGCAGTCCCGGGGTATCCAAAAACACGAGCTGTGTTTCCTCTTTGGTGAGCACACCCATGATGCGGGTGCGGGTGGTTTGCGGTTTGTCGGACACGATCGCCACTTTTTGACCGACCACGCGGTTGAGAAGCGACGATTTGCCGACATTGGGACAGCCGACAATGGCGATAAATGCGGACGAAGAGGTGGTAGTGTTCATAAAGACGACTCCTTTTTATAAGATTTGTACATAGTATAGCACAAGTTTTATCGTCTTGACAAGCAACGAATAGTTGATTTTTCATAAATCGATTGAAATTGTGTGATTTTGCTTGCATATCCCCTTTTTCGCTGTTATAATAGATAAGAATTTCATATGGAAATCTGTATGACGCTTGCAGAAGAACGTCGCCAAAGCGGCTGCCGAAGGAGTAACGCTCTCAGGTGTTCCGACAGGAACAGGGACTGCAAGCTGACAGAGCTTTGGAGAATCCCGTTGTCCCAAGAACGGGTGCCGAAGGTGCAAAGCGTGTTTTCCGCGCGAATCTCTCAGGCAAAAGGACAAAGTCATTTTCTTCACCCCTTTGGCGGGTGGAGTTTATGTTGTTGTTTTGCCGAGTCATGCAAACCGTATGACCCGGCTTTTTTTATTTTTACATAAGGAGTTGTCAACATGATCCTCGACAAAATTGCCGAAATCAACGGCAGTATCAACGGGGTGGTCTGGGGCATTTTCGGTCTTGCGTTGCTGATCGGTACCGGCATCATCGTTACCGTCTGCACCAAGTTCTTCCAGATCTCCCACCTCGCCACATGGTGGAAAAACACCATCGGCAACCTCTTCTCCAAAGAGGTTCTCAAGCATCGCAAAGAAAAAGGTACCATCTCGCCCTTCCAGGCGCTGTGCACCGCTCTTGCCGCTACCGTCGGTACGGGTAACATCGCGGGCGTTGCCGCCGCCATCTGCGTCGGTGGCGCAGGTGCGGTGTTCTGGATGTGGGTTGCGGCATTCTTCGGAATGATGACCAACTTCGCCGAAAACACGCTCGGCATCTACTTCCGCCGCAAGAATAAAAACGGCGAATGGTCGGGCGGCGCGATGTACTATCTGCAGGACGGTCTCGGCGCGAAGAAGGGTTGCAAATGGATCGGTAAAGTCCTTGCCGTTCTGTTCTGCATCTTTGCCATGCTCGCTTCGTTCGGCATCGGCAGCATGGGTCAGGTCAACAAGATCGTCGCCAACGTTGCCGCCGCTTTTGATGTGGAGGCGCTTTCCTCCATTGAGGTGATGGGCGGTATCTCGCTGTACAACATCATTCTCGGTGCGGTCATCATGATCCTCACCGCTGTCATCACGCTGGGCGGTGTCAAGCGCATCGCCAATGTTGCCGAAAAAATCGTCCCCTTCATGGTTGTGATGTTTGTTGTCGGCAGCCTTGTGATCATCGGCGTGAACTACGATGCCATTCTCCCCGCTTTTAAAGCCATCTTCGTCAACGCCTTCCAGCCCGAAGCCTTTGTCGGCGGCGGTCTCGGCGGTGTGATCATCGCGATGACCAACGGCTTTAAGCGCGGCGTGTTCTCCAACGAAGCCGGTCTCGGTTCTTCGGTTATGGTGCACTCCAACTCCAGTGTCAAGGAGCCTGTCAAGCAGGGTATGTGGGGTATCTTTGAGGTGTTCGCGGATACGATGGTCGTTTGCACCATGACCGCCCTTGTCATTCTCACCTCCGGTGTGCATGACTACACCAAGGCCGCTCCCGAAGGCATTGATGCCACGCTCGTGGGTAGCGCGTTCAACAGCGTGTTCTCCTGGGGCGATATCGGTCAGAAATTCATCGCCATCGCGATGTTCCTCTTCGCCTTCACCACCATTCTCGGCTGGTCGCACTACGGCTCCAAGGCATGGGAATACCTCTTCGGTGAAAAGACCACCGTCATCTTCCGCATCATTCATGTCATCACCATCATCTTCGGTGCGGTGCTGACCTCCAGCCTTGCCTGGGATATTTCGGATACCTTCAACGGTCTGATGATGATCCCCAACCTCATCGGCGTGCTGGTGATGCTCCCGCTGGTTGTGAAGATCACCAAAAACTTTGTGGATCGCCGCATCAAGGGTAAAGATGTGTCGCCGCTGCTGTCCTATGACAAGGATCTCCAGGCAGAGGCCGAAGCGCATCTTGACGAGGATTAATCGTATCGGTAATTTACAAGCGCTCCGTTCGGTTTGAACGGAGCGCTTTTTTTGGTGCCGAAAACCACGCGTTAAACGCGTGGTTCAGTGAAGGCTATGCCGATGAGTAAAAAACATGGCTCTCCCTTTGGGAGAGCTGTCAAAACCGTAGGTTTTGACTGAGAGGGCTTATACAGAACAGCCTCATTTAGTGGCGGCGTATACAGTAGAAGTGATCGGTCTGCTTA
>JAZUOG010000010.1:0-3184 GCA_045604545.1 Acutalibacteraceae bacterium
ACCGTTGTAAAATTGGATCTCGCCGCGCAGATTGATCGTCTTTTTGCCGACGATCGTGATCTGCGTGGAATCGGTATATTCATACGAGTCGTCGAAGGTGTACTCGATCACCACATCTTTGGGAATGATGATCGTTGCTTCTCCCGATGACTGCAACGCATCGCGAAGCTCTTCCCACGTGGTGGGATAGTACTCCGTTGCCGCCGTGACAGGAACGATGCTCATCGGCACAAGCGTCATGAGCATCACCAGCGCCAACAGCACTGCCAAAACCTTTTTCATGCTGTCTCCCCCTTTTTTATTTGCCGCTGATAAACGCATACAGTGCCATCACATCGCGCATGTTGACGGTGCCGTCCTCGTTGTAGTCGGCAACCGCGTTCTGTTCCTCGGTAAACGTTATACTGCCGCTGACACCGCTGTAAAGCATCATCGCGTCACGCATGTTGAGCGTGCCGCTCCGGTCCATGTCGCCGAGCAGATTTTCTTCAACCGCGATCTGCACATACGCATAGTCCGCAAAATCGGTCGTGCCGTCCCACACAGCGGCATTGTCGCCGTTTGTTTCTGTGGAGACCGTTACGGTCGCGCCGTCGGCGATGTTCATATCGCAGAAGCTGATGGCATACTCCGTCGTCGCCGACGCGATCAATGTGCCGCCGTCTACCGTCACGGTCGGCCAGTCATCGCCGTAAAGACCGCCGTCATCGCCGAATACCGTGAAGGTGCCGCCGTTCATCGTCATGTCGCTGTAAAGCCACACGCCCTCGTAATTTTCACCGTTCATATACCACGAGCCGCTGTCAACGGTCAGTGTGCTTCCCGCGAACAGACCTCTCTGTCCGCCGTAGAAGGACGCCGTGCCGTCACCCGTCAGGGTGAGCGGTGCGCCGCTGTTGATGCCGTACTGTGCGGAAAGCACCGTGCTTTCGCCCTCCGCGTTGATGGTCAGCGGCTTAAAGGACGCGATGCCGTCATAATCCCCCGTTGTTCTCCAGGAAAAATCGTGAAGCGTCAGCACGCCGTCCTCATAATAGGCATAGCCCGCAATCTTATCAACGGTATCTTCGGTCTGCACCCCCCAGTGGTCGTTATCAAGGTACCGTCCGTCATGCAGCCACATACCGTCGACAAACACGCCGTCGACATCTTTGGCAAGCTCGAACGTGCGGCAAACCTCCAGCTGATTGCACATACCGTCATCGGTGTAGCTGTCGGTGGAATATGCAAACGACATCGGCTCGCCGTCAAACGTGACGCTCACCGCGGGGTTGCCGTCTTTGTCGGTGGCAAACCAATAATCTGCATACGTTTCCACCGTCACATATGCCTGATGACGGCGGTCGGACTTAAATTTGCCGTCAAGCTTCGAAAAGCCCGCGTTACCCGCAGCTTCATAGTACCACTCGATGGTGCTGCCGGTGGCGTACTCCACCGTGTTGACATCGCCCGACACGAGCGCATCCTCATCGGGTGTTTTGCCGCCGATGGGGTACTGCACATCGTAGATATCCACCTCACTGATACACGACGATGTGTGGCAAAATATCCACGCCGAGATCACACTGTTACTGCCTTGGTACGACGTATAGGCGGGGATATTATTGATATAGGCGTACGCGTCATCGTTCTGATAGTGGTCAAACTCATACCCGTCATCGGCGGTGAGCAACACTTCCAGTGCATACAGCGTATCCTCCTCGAACGTATCGGTCGGCGACATCCGCTCACCGTCGTCACTATTGGCATACGTATACCACCGGACCTCATAGCTCGAATACGGCGGGTTGCCCTTGTCCGCAGTGTAATCGGGTGTCTGTCCGGGGGTTGGCATCTGAATGTCATACATTTCAATGCGGGACAGCGTGCCGTTTTTGACGAATTCATAGCGCCATTTGCCGTAAGCGATGGAAGTCGCCTCGGTGCCGTTCACGTTGACAACACAGTTGGAGGTAAATCCGCCCGCGTTGACCGTATTCAGCGTAAACTCCACCGCATAGGTGTAGGTGTCGCGCAGTGAGGTGGGGTTTTTCGTCCAGGTGTCCGAGGTCTTGCTCTTTTCATACCACACGACATCGCCGACCGCCGCATACGAATCCCGTGACGTCAGGCTGTTCATATCGGCGGTGTCGAGATGCATCTCCACGTGCTCGATGTTGCCCGATTTTTCCACGACATACCGGTAGAGCTCTGAGTAGACCTCCTTGCCGTACTGTGTGACCTTCACGTAAAACCACAGCTGATAGCTTCCCGGATCCGCGTTCTGAAGGTCGTAGCTGAGAATATCGTTTGAGTAGGTGGTGGAATCGCGGTGGATCAGCTCGGAATCCTTCATCACCTCAAGGATATATTCCACCTTCAGTAACATCTGACCAAGTCCCGTGTTCTGGTTCGGCGTGCGCGCAGAAATCTCGAGCGGCGCGCCGAGTCCGATCTTTCCGAGCTCACAGTTGGTGGACAGCGCGGGCATCTCGGGATCCATTTGGGCATAATCCACACACACAAACGCGCAGGGGGTGTCAAACAGGATCGTCTTTTTCGCGGCAGATGCCGTCTTGTCCGTTCTGTCCAGACAGATCATGTCGTTGTCCATCACGAGGGTCGCCTCGGTTTCGGGCGAAACGGAAATGCCGCGATCAAACCGACAGCCCTCAAACTTGGCGACACCCTTGAGCATATACAGGTCGGCGTCGTTATAGCCACTGTCCTTACCCTTGATCGCACCGTTTCGGAACACATACGTCGTGCCGTTGCCGAAGATGGTGTGACCGGTAAGGAACGCCTTATCCACAATGACCGTGCCGCCCGTACCGCCGACAACCGCGCGGTTACGGTCAAAGGTATAGGAGTCGGTGCCGTAATCCATGGTAAAATCGCAGTTGCCGCCGAGGGTCAGCTTGCCGTCGGTGAGATAGAACATATCCCCGTTCCACACATAATCCTCTATCTTGTTGTGCAGATGATACACGATTTTGCCGCAGTAGCCGTCGATCGTCAGGTCATCGTCTGCGCTGTCAAGGTTGAACAGGCCGCCGATCACCAGACCGTTGTAAAATTGGATCTCGCCGCGCAGATTGATCGTCTTTTTGCCGACGATCGTGATCTGCGTGGAATCGGTATATTCATACGAGTCGTCGAAGGTGTACTCGATCACCACATCTTTGGGAATGATGATCGTTGCTTC
>JAZUOG010000011.1:0-2815 GCA_045604545.1 Acutalibacteraceae bacterium
ATAACCGTCAAGTACGCGTTTTCCCTTACGGTGTGACGGTTTTGATGAAATAAAACGTACGGAGGAACAAACAAATGAAAGAAGGGTTTCCCAAACTTAAAGATACCACACTAAAACCCACGCTTACATTACTTCCAAACAATACAATTTTGGAGGTAAACTCTTATGAAATGCCTTATATCCTGCGAATACAACTTCGATAACTGCTGTGTGGAGCTGAAATTTACTGATGGCAGCATGATTGCGATTGACACTATCGCAGCGGAGAACGAGGTTGCCCGTAATATGTACGAACGATCAGAACTTGATTATCTGATCTACAACGCGCCGCTTGAATATGCCGAACTAATTTTGAACGGCGATCCCGAAACATATCTGAAAACTATAACGGAGTATAAACCTTTAGATTGAAAATGGCAATATCGGCTGTATCTGCAAAAAAGGCGGATACAGCCGATAATTTTATCTCATACGATGTCTTGTACGAAAAGGGGCATATTTCACTTAACGAAAAAGCGTGAGAACACACGGAAAGATAGATACACCCACATTTTCGTGTACCGTATTCACTATACTGATAAGCACGAACTTGTAAAATGATGATTTTCTGCGGTGAAGATAATTACGAATTTCACAACAATCTTATTTGAGATAGCAAAGCAGTCACGCGCCGAAATTCCTAACCGTCCTAATGCTATATATTTTACAAAGAAATACTCCCTCACCTATTGAAAAAAGAGATGAAATGTGATATAATATGAATAATAATGATTAAGTGTGCAAGTGAGGAGAGCAAATGAATATTGAGGAACTGAAGTTCAGCGATGCTGTTAAATTTGTCCGCATGAAGCTTGGTCTTTCGCAGACTGAGCTTGCGAACGCAATCGGCGTATCTCTGCCGACGGTAAGCCGATGGGAGAACGAAGACCGTGAGCCCCGGATGAAGACTCTTGGCAAATTTTATGCGTTCTGTCGGGAAAAAGGGATCGACTTTGAGGAGGTGGATTCGGAATGAATCACAGAAAGCTTATATCACACGCGATTTCCGTATTTTTCATGATTATGCTGATCCTCGGTGCAGTCAGCGTATGTGTTTCTGCCGCCGAACCTGATCTGATCACCACCGAAGCAGGACTGAAGGAAGCACTTCATAACGCCAAAGAGGGAGATACGATTCTTGTCGGAGATATTGAATTTGCTTACTCACCGATGGGTATGACACTTTCAAAGGGTGTGACGCTCAAAAGCGGAAAGGACACGCCTGCGGTCTTTTCGGGCGGTGCGTTTGCCGTGATGGGCGGCGCATCCGAGCAGGATGTCATAAGTATCCGCTTTGAAGATATCACATTTTCGGGTGTGAATGATATTGACAGCATTGACTTTACGGGAAAGCAGATCATGACCGCGACCAAGGTTCGTCCGGCGGTGTTTTTCTCCCGCTGTATCGATGCCGCGTTTGTTCGCTGTGATTTTTCGGGCTACAGTATGGCAAACGGCGGCGCCGTTTACGGCATATACTCATCTGCCGACAGCAAGGGATACCGACTGTCCGTTTCCTTTGAGGACTGTTCCTTGAATTCCAATGCGGGCGGCTACGGCGGCGCAATCTATTTGTCCGGGGCAGGCAACATCTTTTTATCCATGAAAAACTGTGAGCTGTCCCGCAATGTTGCCGGCTATGGCGGTGCAATATGGGCGGATCAGACAGCGGTCACGCTGGAGAACTGTCGGATCACCGGAAACCGCTTTGAGGATTTCTACCCCGATACGCTGACAAAGGGCGGCGGTATCTATGTGGGACGCGGAACGCTTACGATGAAAAATTGCTATGTAACGGATAATGAAGCGCGAAACGGTGGCGGTGTGGCTCTTTCCTATACCGAAAGCGATCTTGACGGATGTGTGATATCGTGCAATATCGCAAGAGAAAACGGCGGCGGTATCTGGAATGAGAATAACGGCAACAATCTCGTTACAATCGTCAACGGCACACTTGCGAACAATACGGCAGCGGACGGCGGCGCGCTTTACATATCCGAAAATGAAGCAGTGCTTGGCGGCGGAGGGCTCGGCAAGACCTTCCTTATTCTTTCCACCTTGTCAGGCAACACACCTGCTATGAAGGAATATGATGCCCAGCGTCTGTCCCTGTTCGGATGCGCCCTTCACGGCGAAGACCGCGGAGAGGCGATGCCGTCCGATGACAATCGGTATTGCTATGCGACCGATGTACTTCATACAGGTGATCCGTACGAGCATCTGGATGGAAGCATCGAGCTTAACTCTGCCGTGCTGGGGGGTGTGGCCGGTGATCGCTTTGACAACCGGCATGGCCGCTTCCTTGTCGGCAATAACGCACATTCCGATACAACCTACGTTTTCTTGTGGACGGCGAAGTGAAGCATACCGTCACCGTGGGATACGGCGAGCAGCCGCTCCTTCCCGAATATGAAAAGACAGGCTGCACGTTTGACTGCTGGCAGTATGAGGACGGATGCGATTGGGAGCACGATTCGACGGTCTATGTGGGCAGTGGTTCGGAATTCATCGATCTGTGTGCCGTCTGGACACCGAATACCTACGAGGTCACGTTTGTATCAGGCGAAATGCAGAATAAGGTCAGCTGTGCATACGGCTCTCCGCCGGCATTCCCCGAACCGCTGGATAAAAACGGACAGGTCTTTGTCGGCTGGTTTACCATGCCGGACGGCGGAGGCGAGCCCATTGCGGACGGTGAACCCCTTTTGCGTGCAGAAAATGTGACCTACTATGCGTATTACCGAAATAAAGTGTCCGCACTTCCCATTGTGCTGAT
>JAZUOG010000012.1:0-25182 GCA_045604545.1 Acutalibacteraceae bacterium
CTGTCGCGGGTGCGCCCGCCGTCATTCGCCGTGCCTTTAAGAAGGCACCAACCAAATGTGCAACGTATGTGATGGCGCTTGTTCTCAGCGTGGCGGCGGGTTGTCTTACCTTCTGCACGGGCGGGGTGCATTTCGGCTATACGACCGATACGTTGTGTGTGCTGATCGTGGTGGCGTTGCCGCTCGTGCTGGAAGTGTACGGTCGCCTGCAAAAGCGGCTCGATCATCATCATTTCCCCGTGTTTGCTCTTTTGCTCGTTGCGACCGTTCTGGTCGGCGCGGCAGGCGCCCTGTTTTATGCAAGCAGCAGTCCCATCGTCCAGAAATGGTATCCCCAGCTCCTCCCCACTTTGGAAAATGCCCTTGTATTCTGGAGATATTAAAAAAAACACCCGAAAGGGTGTTTTTTTTATAGTGTCGTTTTTGGAAGTTCGCTTGTCCCTTGTCATTCCGAACGCAGTGAGGAATCTAAAAAGATTGCCACGGGTGCGTTGCACACTCGCGGGTGACAGAGTTGGGTGCGGGATTTGCGGGCGGTCGTCATATAATCCGTCGCGTGAAACGCGACTCCGAAATTTTTCATTATTCATAATTCATTTTTCATTGCCCTTTTACAATCCGTCGGCGAAGCCGACTCCTTCACTCGCACGAAGTGCGAATTTCACTTGCCCGCAGGGCAAATTTCACCCGACCGCAGGTCGGATTTCACCGAGCGCAACGCGCTCGATTTCACTGAAAAAGGCACCCGTTTTTCGGGTGCCTTTTTCTATAGGGTGCCTTTTTCATATGTGTCGCTTATTTTACCAAAATATCGAGCAACAGGTCACGGGCATCTTCGGTGGAGATGTCGCCGTTGGCATCAAAATCCGCGGCGGTGACCTGAGCGGTATCCAAAGAGGTCCCACCGTTGACGATGTGCAACAGGATCTCGCGCACATCGGCGGTGCTCACGCCGCCGTTGCCGTTGACATCGCCGAATATGGCGAGCGTGTATTCGCAAAGCAATGTGCCGCCGTTGACGACCTTGACGGTCAATCCCGTCTTCGCCGCACCGCTTGTGACTTCCGTGTCGCCGTCATACAGCTTGATATACTGTGAATGATTCATGCCGTTTTTCGCATCGGCAACGGTGATGTCCGCCTGCTTGCCGAGAAGCACCTCGGTTTCGGGATCGAGTGTGTAGTTGTCGTTTGTGATGTCGACACTGCCCGTCCACGAGCCGGATTTCACAATTGAATCCGTAAACGCGTGCGCGACGGGCGCATCGCTCAGCTGGCACATGCTCAGTTTCGCCTTGCCGTTGCCGCGAAGCTCCACCATCACCGATTTGACGACCGATTTGCCGTCAGCGGGCAGGATGTTGTTCCACGTATACATACCGAGGATGTTGAACGATTTCGTAAACTGGCAGGACGGCAGACCGTTGTCGGGATAGGTGTCAAAGCCGAACTGCGGATAGTAGTCATCACGCAGGGACACGCGACGGTCACCTTCGGAAGTGGACACGATCGCATACACATCGAAATAGGTGTCGGCAGACGCGGACACGATCCAGTAGGGATAGGTTTCGGGAGCATAGGTCGCCTGCGGTTCAAAACCGACCGCATAGCCACCCGTGCCTTCCATCGTCAGCACGCCGCTGTCATAGGTGTAGCTGCCTGCCGCACCCGCCGTCGGTGCCTGCACGATGGTGTCGGGATTCATCAGATTGGTGTGGCTCTGTGCGCCCGTGAAGCACACTGCGTTCAGCGTTACGAGGCTATCCGTCCCGCCGACCACAAAGAAGCGAAGCGCCTCGATGTTGACGATGCTGTTTGACGGCATCGAGTAATTCGCATACAGATAGTTGCCGACGTTGGCAACGATCGTATAATTGCCGGGGGCAAAGTCCTCATCGGTGCCGTTTGCAATCTGCGACACGCGCACCTCATGCGTCACATTGTTGGCATCGCGGAAGATCAGGTCGACACCAAGATACGCCGTCGATGTGTGGGAGATGTTCAGATAGGGCGTTTTGGACATGTCGACGCTGGTCTGATAGGTACACAGCATGTTCGGCCAGTAATAGCCGTCGCCGCCCTTGTACATATCCACGCCGCCGGAGACCCCGTTGAAATAGGGATAGACCCAGTGAGCGACACCGTTTCCGTCGGTGATCGAATCTCTGGTTGTGTTGGTCGTTGTGGGCATATAGTCGGTCGACTGCGGCCACTGGACCGCTTTCCACTCCGCATGAAGCTGGCGGTTTGCCCAGATGCCCGTGGTATCAAACGCGAACAGCCAGCCGTTCTCGTCGTACCAGCCGAGGAATTCAAAGCCGTCACGAACAGGTGCACCCGGGTTTTTGGCGTACGCGCCCTCTTCGACCGTTTGCTTGGCAACGGCACTGCCGCCGCGGGAGTCGAACGTGACGCTGTATTTGGTCGTTTGCGTCTGGTTGTTGATGACCGTACCCGTGCGGGACAGCAAGCAGAACCAGTCGAGCTTCAGCTTGCCCGTGCTCAGTCTGGACTGGGTGACCCATGCGTCACCGTTGCCCGTGCCGCGCGCGGTGGTCGGGTAACTGTCGTAGACATGGAAATAGTTGGTGGAGGAATCGTAGCCGACGATCGCAATGAAGTGACCGGGGACGTGACCGATCGCCACGCCGCCGTTTGCCAGATGATTCTTCAGCGTCGTCGAGGACGCACCCTGCCAGTAGCCTTCGTTGGTCGAGCCGCAGTTGACCGTGAAGCCGTAGGTCGCGCCGTACTTCGCCTGCAGACGAGGATAGATCGTCATGCGATAGGTGCCGTCATGGGACGAGCCGGGGTTATACCCGCCGATGGCATGACCCCACGAAGCCACCTCCGTCACGCTCATCGTGTTGCCCGTAAGGTAACCGACCGCGTTGACAATGGCAAACATACCGCAGCCCGTGTCGTACAGCGTGCCGCTGCCGTAGGTATAGCTCTTCCACTTGGTCAGATTCTGCAACACAAGCTTTGTCGGAACGACCGATGCCGCCGAAGCCTCAGGCGCCGCCACACTCAGCGCACCCGTCAGCATCAGCAGAGCCAGCAACAGCGACAATATTCTTGTTGCGGTTATTTTCATCGTTTTCATGGTATCTCCGCCTTTCAAAGACCGATATCTACTCTAATAATATAACAACCTGCCGTGTTATGTCAATTATTCTTGTGCGTTTTTACAATTTTGCTGTTTTTTTGTGCAAAACCGTGGTATAATGACTGTACGTTGACAAAGGGGGGCAGTTTCATGACCATCACCACGATTTTTACGGGCGGCACCATCGGCAGTGCCGTCAGCGGCACGCACATTTCGCTCGATGACAGCTCGCGTTTTGCGCTGATCGACGGCTACCGCCGACAGCACGGCGATGAGGTGACGTTTTTCACCCGCTCCCCCTATACCATTCTCAGCGAAAATCTGTCCGCCGATGCGATCAACGCGCTTCTCGACGCGGTCGCCGAAGAAGAAGCGGGCGACTCCGACGGCATCGTCGTCACTCACGGCACCGACACGCTCGCCTACACGGCCGCGGCACTCGCCTTACGGTTTCCGAAGCCGCGCTGTCCGATCATCGTCGTGTCGGCGAATTATCCCCTTGACGATCCCCGCACCAACGGTCATTCGCACTTTGAGGCGGCGGTATCCTATATCCGCGACAAGCTCCCGCCGCTGACACTGGTCGCTTACCGCAATCCGCACGAGAACGCCGTCACGCTCCATCACGCGGACAGCATCTATCTCCAACCCGAGCTTGCCGAAGAGGTCATCGGCATGACCGCCCCTGCTGCCGTTTTCGCCAACGGACAGGTGCAGGCGATCGACACCTTGCCGCGTGACAGAGACCCGATGACGGCGCATTATCCCGCCGACTCCAAGGTACTGGTCGTCACCGCCGTGCCGGGAATGGGGTATCCTTACGACCTCGGCGGCATCAAAGCGGTGCTGTTCCGCCCCTATCATTCGGGAACGCTTCCCACCGCCGCTCCCGCGCTGACGGCGTTTTGTCAAAAGGCAACGGCACACGGTATCCCTTTGTATATTTCGGGCACGGGACAACCGGCGGATTATGAGTCCACCGCTGTTTTTGAGGCGCTCGGCATCACCCGCTTGCCGAAATGCACCCTTGCCGCCGCCTATATGCGTCTGTGGGGAATGTGATGCAGGGCGCGTGTGTTGGCGAAATATCGGCGGCGGTTTTGCTCTTGACAAGATTGCCGCCCCTACCTTGTCATTCTGAGCGAAGCGCAAGAATCTTTTCGCAAAGATTGCCACGGGCGCTTATGCGCCCTCGCAATGACAGACATCGTGCGCCGTTTGCGGGACGGGACTACCTACAGGTCGCCGTCCCCTACATTGTCGGCGCGGTGATGCGATATTTCCCGAAATCCTACGGCGGGTGGCCTTCATACAATCCGTCGCGTGAAACGCGACTCCTTCACGTTGCGACAGCAACATTTCACTTGCCCGAAGGGCAAATTTCACCCGACCGCAGGTCGGATTTCACCGAGCGCATCGCGCTCGATTTCACTGAAAAAGGCACCCGAAAACGGGTGCCTTTTTCCTTATTTCCACAGCGGGGCGGGGTATTTGCCGTTTTCGGTCATGTCGGCGATGGCGTTGATGACCATGTCGTGATCCTCTTTGTAGGTCATGCCGTACCACTTGTCGGAGGTGGTCATAACGGTCGCGTCGCAGGTGCCGTTTTTCATCAGCGTATCCACCGCAAACGGGAGATAGAACTCCGCTTTGGCGACGTTCGCGTTCGGATCGGCGGCAAGCTCATCGAGGAAGCTCTTGAACAGCGCCTCGAAATGATCGAGAATGGACGCGGGGAAGCCCCAACAGTTCATCGACACGACGGTGTCGCGGGTGAGCGGCTCCCAGGTCTCGCCGTCCTCGGTGAAGGCGGGCTCGCCGTCACGCCACTCGATGCGGGTGCGCTCGGTGATGGAGGTAAGCAAGTGGTTTTCGTCGGTGACGCACACGCCGCGGGATACGTGACCGTTTTCGGTCAGCGTGTTCTCGAGACGGTAGCCGACCATCGTGACATGCTCCTTGTCGGTGTCCTTTTCCTTGTTGAAGAAATCGGCGATCAGCTTGAAGCATTCCGCGCCGTAATAGTCATCGGCATTGATGACGGCGAAGGGCGTGGTGACCACACCTTTACAGCACATAATGGCGTGACCCGTGCCCCACGGCTTTTCGCGTCCCTCGGGAACGGTGTAACCCTCGGGCAGACGGTCAAGCTCCTGATAGACATAGTCAACGGGAATGTATTTGGCAAGGTTGTTGCCGATGTTGGCTTTGAATTCCTCTTCGATGGCTTTCTTGATGATAAAAACGACCTTGCCGAAGCCTGCCTGCTTGGCGTCATACGCCGCATATTCGATCAGCTTTTCGGCATTCGGGCCGACGGGAGTGATTTGTTTGAGACCGCCGAAACGACTGCCCATACCTGCCGCCATGACGACGAGAGTCGGTTTCACGTTGTTCATAATTATTCCTCCGATGTGTTAAAAAATGGTTGCATGTAAGAAAAAATCAGGTATAATAAAAGTATACACCATTGCTCTGAAAAAAGAAAGACCTAATTTTTCACCAATTTACGAAAAGGAGACTTGTACACCATGGCTATTCTTATCACCGGCGGTTGCGGCTACATCGGCAGTCACACCTGCATCGAAATGCTGGCGGCAGGCTACGACATCGTCGTCATCGACAACTACTACAACTCCAAGCCCGAGGCGCTTGCCCGCGTCAAGGAGCTGTCGGGAAAGGACTTCCCGTTCTATGAGTGCGACATTCGCGACGCCGACGGTCTGCGCGCGGTGTTCGGCAAGCACGACATCGAAGCGGTCATTCACTTCGCGGGTCTCAAAGCGGTCGGCGAATCGGTCGAAAAGCCGCTGATGTATTACGACAACAACGTGTACGGCACGCTTGAGCTGTACCGCGTGATGAAGGAGTTCGGTTGCAAGCGCATCATCTTCAGCTCCTCCGCCACCGTCTACGGCAACGACAACGTCTCCCCCTTGTGCGAGGATATGCGCACGGGCGGTTGCACCAACCCTTACGGCAGAACCAAGTTCGTCATTGAAGAGATCTTCAAGGACATCTGCGTGTCCGACCCCGAATTCAGCGCTGTTCTTCTGCGCTATTTCAACCCCGTCGGCGCTCACGCGAGCGGTCGCATCGGCGAGGATCCCAATGGTATCCCCAACAACCTGATGCCCTTCCTTCTCCAAGTCGCCATCGGCAAGCGCGAGTGCCTGTCGGTGTTCGGCAACGACTATGACACCCCCGACGGCACGGGCGTGCGCGATTACATTCACGTCGTCGACCTCGCGAAGGGTCACGTCAAGGCGGTCGCGTTTGCGATGAACCAGACGGGTGCCACCCCCATCAACCTCGGCACGGGCGTCGGCTACAGTGTGCTGGATATGGTCAAGGCGTTTGAAAAGGTCAACGGCGTGCCCGTTAACCACAAGATCACCGCCCGCCGTCCCGGCGATATCGCCACCTGCTATTCCAATCCCGCCAAAGCCAAAGAACTGCTCGGCTGGGAAGCGGAAAAGACCCTTGAGGATATGTGCCGCGACTCCTGGAAGTGGCAGTCCCAGAATCCGCAGGGCTACGGCGAATAAAGACAGCGATATCCGCGACGGTGTCGCGAGTAATATTTGCCCTGCAGACAAGGGATATATCGCCTGACGGCGATGTGAAGGAGTCGCGTTTCACGCGACGGATCGAATAAAGACCATTCACAGGCGGCAGATTGCCGCCTGTGCTTTTTAGGAGGAACCGCATGAAACTCAACACCAGGCAAACCGTTCTCATCGGCTTTGCGTTTTTGTCCATCTCGGCGTTCTGGCAGATGTATGATGCGCTGGTGCCGCTGATCCTGTCGGGCACATTCGGCATCGGTGAAAGCCGTTCGGGCTTCATCATGGCGGCGGACAATGTGCTGGCGCTGTTTTTGTTGCCGCTGTTCGGTGCGCTGTCCGACCGCACCAACACCCGCATCGGTCGCCGCAAGCCGTTCATTCTCGGCGGCACACTCGCGGCGGTGGCACTCATGCTGCTCATTCCGTCGATTGCCAATTCCTACGCCGCCTCCCCCTCCCCCGTCAAAACCGTGATGTTCATCGCGGGACTGGGACTCTTGCTCATCGCGATGGGTACCTACCGCAGTCCGGCGGTCGCGCTCATGCCCGATGCGACGCCGAAGCCCCTTCGCAGTAAAGGCAACGCGATCATCAATCTGATGGGTGCTGTGGGCGGTGTGCTGTTCCTGCTCACCAACACCGTTCTCGATCCCGGCGGCGATGTCAAGTCGGACGAGCCCGTCCATGTCAACTATTTCCCCGTGTTCTGCGTGGTGGCGGGCATCATGCTTGTCGCGCTGTTGGTGGTGATGGTCTTCGTCAACGAGCCGAAGCTCGCCGCGGAATGCGCAGAGTATGAAAAGGCGCACCCCGAAGAACAGCTCACCGAGAAGACCGCCGACGGCAAGGAGATCATTCCGAAGCCCGTCAAAAAGAGCCTCATCTTCATGCTGATGTCGGTGGCACTGTGGTTCATCGGCTACAACGCGGTGACGACGTGGTTCACCTCGTTCGCCCGTGACCAGTGGGGCACAAGCTCCGGACAAGCGACGCTCTGTCTCACCATCGCCACCGTCGGCGCGATCGCGAGCTATATCCCCGTGGGCATCATTTCCTCCCGTGTCGGCAGAAAGAAAACCATCCTATTCGGCGTTCTGCTGTTGTCGGGCGGCTTTTTGACCGCGTTCCTGTACACCCTGCTTGCGGGCGCGTTCCACCCGCTTCTGTTTGTGCTGTTCGTGCTCATCGGTGTGGCATGGGCGTCCATCAACGTCAACTCGCTCCCGATGGTCATCGAGATGTGCTCGGGCTACGATGTCGGCAAGTTCACGGGACTCTATTACACCTTCAGCATGTCCGCACAGATCATCACCCCCATTCTGTCGGGTGCGTTGTATGAACATATCGGTCCGCAAAGCCTGTTTTTGTATGCGGGTCTCACGGCGGGACTGGCGCTTTTGACCATGTGGTTTGTGCGTCACGGCGACAACAAGCCCACCGTCAAAGCCGGCCTTGAAGCATTTGATGTTGAGGATTAAATCATGATGATTGTGGGAATTATCGCGGCGGTTTTGCTTGTTTTCGCCGCTGTATATCTGTTCGCGCTCAAGGGCAGCGGACGACAAGACGCGATGCGTCCGTTTTACAACTTCGGGTATGCTCATCGCGGACTGCACGGAAGCGGCGTACCTGAAAACAGCCGCAAAGCCTTCGCACTTGCCGCCGCTCACGGCTTCGGCGCAGAGCTGGACGTGCATCTCACGGCAGACGGTCATCTCGCCGTTGTTCACGACAACACACTGACGCGTGTGGCGGGCGATGACCGCCGCGTGTGCGAAATGACGAGAGACGCGCTTGCCGCTGTCACACTCGAAGGTACAACCGAAACCGTGCCGATGCTTGAGGAGATATTGCCGCTGTTTGAAAAGACGCCGCTCATCATCGAGCTGAAAGCGGAACGCGGCAACCACGCGGCACTGTGCGAAGCGGTGTGCCGTATGCTTGACGGTCACAAGGGAGCGTTCGTCATCGAGAGCTTCGATCCCCGTTGTCTCTTGTGGCTCAAAAAGCACCGCCCCGATATCCTGCGCGGACAACTGGCACAGAACTTTTTCAAGGGCAACGATGTGGCATGGCCGCTGAAATGTGTGCTGACCTCGCTGATGCTCAACCTCGCCACCCGCCCCGATTTTGTCGCGTATAACCGCGACCACAGGTCTGACATACCGTTTCGTCTCTACCGCTCGTTGTGGAAGGGCGCCATCGCCTGGTGGACGGTGCGCGGCAAGGACGCCATTGCCGACGCCCAAAAAGACGAAGCCATGATCATTTTTGAAATGTAACGATACACGCAAAAAGAGGAATGCCGACAGCATTCCTCTTTTTCTATTCTGCGGTTTTGCTTCAGTCAATACCATATGCGGCGCGTTGCTCATCGGACAGCTCAAAATCGCCGAGCTGTTCTTTGCCGACGGCGAGCAGTTCGTCGACGGTGTAGATCGGGAACGCCTTGAGACCGTCAGCGGCGGTACAGATCAACGCTTTGCCGTCGGTATAGTACATGACAAAATCCGACATGCTTGCGTGACAGTTCCAGCTGTCAAGATCGATGATGTTACCGTAGCCGCACGCATTGACGACCAGCTTGTTGTCGCTTGTGACATACCAGCCGACCGGACCGCCGCCGAGCAGGTTGTTGACAAACGTATCGTACACGTCCAGCATCGTGCGGGACAACAATGTGCCCGTTTTGTCAAAGCGATGCACCGCGCCGTCGTCGCACAACGCCAGCAGCTCGTCGCCGAGGCAATACAGCGCACCCGCGACCGCCTGTGTCTCGATGCGGCGATGCGGCTCACGGCCGTCACGGCTCACCAGGATCTCTTTGCCGATCGCCATCGCCGTCTCGCCGCTCGGCAAAAACGCAAACGCGGGCTTGGACGTCGCCCCTTGTGCGACAAGGCGCACCGCCCCTGTCACCGTGTCCGCTTCCAACAGCGTGCCCGAATCCAGCCAGACCCAGAAGGTGCTGTCGTGAGCGGCGGCAATTTCCGCTTTCCAATAGTCCTCTTGTTCCAGCATCTCCTTGTCGATTCTCGCGACCACCGTCACGGTGTCGTCGTTCGGCGACCAGCACAGCAGTTTCAGACTGCCGTCGCTCTTCTTGAGGTAGTACACACGCTCCTGCATCATGAACGCACTGCCCGCCATCGATTCATAGCCTTCGGCTTGCGGGTCATCGGGGAGCTTCGTCGTGACCGCTTCACCCGTTGCCGTATCAAACACCGTCAGCGCGTTGTCATAGTTCGAGATCGACCACAGCTTTGTGCCGTCGTCAGTGAACCGCAGTTGATGACACGCCTGCTCGACCTGCCACAGCATCTTTTGCTGTTTGAGATCAAACAAATACACGCCTTTGTAACTGCCGCCCGCCAACAGATCGCCGTGAGCGGTCTGCACGGAAATGTAGCTTCCGTCAACGGGAACCGTCCACAGGGCTTCTCCCGTCACGGTGCGATACGCCGTCACATGGGACTCCAGCTGTCCGAGGGTGAAGAAGTCGCCGCCGAACACGCACGCCTGTCTCAAAGCGCTGTCGGTGATCTGTTTCTCATAGCACATATTTTCGTACATATACACACAGCGGTAGCCGTCCTGCAACATCGCCACGGCAAGCTGCTCGCCGATTTCAATGTCGAGAATGCCGCTTCCCGCCTGACAATGCGCCACACGCTCGCCGCTCTGAAGATCGTGAACCTGAAGCACGTTGCCTGCCGCGCACAGCACGCGGTTGCTCTGAGGGATCTGCTTCATCAGATGGAAGCCCGTGTAGGTATAAAACGGCATGTCGGTTTTCCACAATGTCGCGCCGTTTTTCACGTCCAAGCACACAATCTCATAGCGTCCGGTTTCGGTGAGACGGCTGTCTCCCATGAAGCCCGCCTGCATACCGGTGCCGTCGTTGACCATCACCAGCAGTTTGCCGTCCGCCGTCTGATAGGCATGGGACGGGAACGCCGTTTTTTCGGCCATCACGGTTTGCTTGCCGGTTGCGGGATCCACCGAGAACAGGATATACTCGTCCGTGGCATCCGAACACATCAGCGTAACGGGCATATCAACGGGATATTCGTCCGCCGGAAATGTCGAGAATTGAAAGCCGTCCTTGACCGGTGCGACGGCGATCGGCTCACGGGTCATGGCACCGTCGACGGTGTTGAAAAACACGAGTTCGTCATTCAGCGTGATCGCCGCCACCGTATTGCCGTCGGACAGCATCGCCATGTCGCGGCAATTTGCCGCCTCCCACAAGCGCTCTCCCTGCGGAGAACAGCAGTACAGGATATCGGTGTCGCCGTCAAAGAATACGATGGTATCCTGCGCCGTGGTCAACGCCGAGGTAACGACCGTTTCCGTACGGATCGTACCGAGTTGTGTCATGGAAGCGGTGTCCCATGCGGTCATGATCTGCCGCTTATCAAACATATACAGCACCTTGCCCGACGCGGTCAGCCAGAAATCTCTCACCGCCACATTCGCATCGAGATCCAGCACGCCGACAGCCGCCACGTCCTCATTGACACCGTAAACGCCGAGCGTATCGGTGAGCGCCGCTTCCGCTTCGGGAACATAGGGACGTTCGTTGCCGTCGGACGGCAGTGCCGCCATGGCAAGCGCAATGGCGGTGAGGCGGTCGCCCTGTGCCAGTCGTTCCTCGGCGGCGGTCGCCAGATGCATCGATTGATTTTTCAGTGCCGTGTTCAGGTTTTCCTGAATACGGATATTGGCATCGCGAATGGTGAGCGTGGTGTACACAAAATACGCCGTCAGACACAGTGACGCGACAAGTGCCGCACTGAACACGGCGACAAGGCGTTTCATGCGATACTGACGCTGGCGCTGACGCAGTTCGTCATAAGGACAACCGAGCAACGCCGCCGCCAGCCGGGGGAGCTCCTCGTTTTTCGCCTTGCGGCGAGGAAGTCGCCAATCGCAGGACAGCGGCTCACGGTCCACCACCGTCACGTCACCCGTGACAGGGTCGACCTTTTCGTCGTGGAGCAGGATCTCGGGGATCACCTCATACGGTTCACCGCCCGCGAGCACCGTCAGCACCTTGCCGCGGTCATGGGTCTGCAAAAACATCTCGATCTCGCGTTGCACCCACACGGATTCCTTGGTGTGCACCGAGCAGATCACGACGAGATAATCGGAATTTTTCAGTGCCGCGGCAATGTCGTCGGACAGGTTACTGCTCGCGGGCAGTTCTTCCTTGTCGCGGAACAGACGGAAAGGCCCCTCGTTCTGTTTGCGAAGGGCTTTGGGAATGCGGAAATGCTCCAGCGAGCGGTGAATGTCCGTCGCCACACGAATATCGTCGGGATGATGACGATAGGAAATAAAGGCGTTGTAATGTCGTTCCATAACCATTGCCTCCTCGGCTGTAATCGCTGTCATTGTAGCATATTTGTCGAAAAATGTAAATGGGGAAAGAAAAGCGGCGCAAAAGCCATGCTTCTGCGCCGAAAGGAGCATCGATATTTCTCCGCTTATCGGTCAAATTCCGTTCCGCACATCGGGCAAAAACGAGCGTCATCGGGACGTTTTTCGCCGCAATTCTGACAATATCTGTGCCGGACGGTTTCGTCGGGCAACACGGGTTCGTGTCCGACGGCTTGCTCGGGTGACGTTTCCTGCGGCGGTTTCTTTTTACCGGACAACAACACGATTATCGCAACAGCAATGCCCGCAACCATCAACACTGCCGCCACAACAGCAAGAATCGTTTTTAAAGATGATCCTTGGTTTTCGTCGGTGGCATCCGTCACCGCTGTTGTGACACAGGCTGTAAGAGCTGTTGTCGGCGCGGTGGTGCGTACCGTCGTGCGGGCGGTACTTGTCGGTGTCGGCACAGATATGACAGGGTATTCCACGCTGCGAATGAGCTTCTCAAAATCGGAGAACAACTCATGGTCGCGGCTTGAACCAAACTGGAACAAGAACATCCATCCGTTATAAACGCGGATAGCTCCTGTCACTTTCACAGGAACCCCCAATACGTCTTGCTCTAATTCATACATGAAATATTCCAGGCCGTTATAGGTAGCAACAGACACCTTGTCTTCCGTCACTCCGAACATTTCCGCAACATCGGCTTTGGAGAGCATACGGTTATCGACCTGAGCACGTGTCGTCCCGATTTTCTCTTCAGCGGGAAACAGCGTCCACGCATCCTGACTGCCATACGTCACGAAGCACGTAGTATCTTTTTTGGAAACAAATTTGACATCGTTCACGACAAATTCGGTCGTCGGTTCTTCCTGATGCCAGCCGGCAGGAACGGTAAACGATACCTCCGCCTCCGCATCGGAATATACAAACGGCTCCGTTTCTTCCGCTGTCGCCATGCCGTCAAAGCGCACATTGTCCACAAATTCCTCGATAAAGGCTTCCTGCTCCCGGGAGATCCCGCCTTCATAACTCCACAGCGTGAAATTGATCGCCATATTGTCAAAAATGGTGTAGTATTGCAAACGGTGCTGCTCTTCCGATTCCGTGATATACCGAATCTTGACAAATTTCATCTGCGGATGATCATGCATCTCATAATCCAGTAAACGGGTGCCGAAAGACGTATACTCTTCATCAATCGCTTCGCAGATCATGTTGATCATGTCATCGCTCAGATCGTTCATACTCTTAATGGTGTTCGGCGTCATTGTCGTGACGATCTCTTCGCTGACAGGGATCGACTTGGGAAAAACGTTAAGATAGGTATAACTGCTTTCCATCACATTCAGCAATTCTTCCTTTGTCATGCCCGCAAGCGCCAGAAACGGGTGGTCGTCTTCAACGTCCCTTGTCAAATAATAGCAGTCGTCGGGAATCGTCACCTCCAGCTTCAGTTCAGGAAGACGGAGGGTCTGCTCCGCAGATGCGGCGGCGGGAATAAGCGTCAGCAACATCAGTACTGCCGCCATCATTGACCATACTTTTTTCATGATCATCACCTCGTCACCATTCTACCACATATTTGTCGAAAAGTGCAACAAAAAAAGGTTGTTCATGCGTCGTCCGTCTGCGGCTCGACGGACGGAGCGAGTCCCGCGACATCGGACACGGGCAGGCTGAAGATGATGCCCTGTGCCTTCTTCTGCATGCCCATCTGTTTATACAGGGCGTGGAGGATCTGATCGCGGACATCCTTTTCCACGACCGTCATCAGGATCTCCTTTTCCGCGTGCACCGAGATGCCGAAAAAGCTCGCCTCCTGCTCACGCGCCACGCCGCGACCCGTGAGAATGGTGCCGCCGCGGGCACCGTTTTCGCGCGCCACATCCATGACGTCCTCCGCAAAGCCCGCGTTCACAATGGCAAAAATCACTTCATGGTTGTTCGTCGTCATGGTCAATCCTCCCTACTCTGTTTGTTGTTGCTCAGGAACTGATACATATTCACACCGATGACTCCCGACAACGGAACGGCAAACGCCACACCCTTGCCGTTGCGGATCGTCTCGAATTTTTCCGTGAGACAGGTCATGATGGGATCCACCTGATCCTCCCGCACCACGCTCATCAGCACCGCTTTGTGAATGTTGAGACCGAGCATATCGATGAGTTCGGATTGCGCCGTGCCCATGCCGCCGGTCGCCATCTGAAAATTCACGTCAAACTGGCTGAGCACGTCCAGATAAAACTCCGCCTTCGGGCGGTCGACAACGGTGATCACCAGCTTGAGCTTTTTGATCGCCGCTTCGTTGATAACATTCGCCATGCCGTCCGCCTCCTTACATAAAGTTGATGATCTGCTCATCGTCCGCTTCCAGTATCCGCTTCATCGCGCGCTTCTCCTTGATGCGGTTTTCCACGATCGCCTTGAAGCCGAGAAGCTGGATGGTGATGAGCGGCGCCATGGCAACCAGTGCCACCACGCCAAAGCCGTCGCGCAGTACCGCGCTTTCTCCCTGCAGACTGACGCACACGCCGACCGCAAACGGCAGAATAAAGCCCGAGTTCATCGGGCCGCTCGCGACACCGCCCGAGTCAAACGCGATGGCGGTGTACACCGGCGGAACAAAAAGCGACAGCAACAGCGAGAGGAAATAGCCGGGAATGATGTAATAGATCAGCGAAAAATCGAAGATGATGCGCACCACCGACAACGCGATGGCAACACCGACACCCACGCACAGACCGATCATCATGGACGTCTTTTTGACATAGCCGCCCGTCACTTCCTCGACCTGCGTGTTCAGAACGTGAACCGCAGGCTCGGCAAGCACAACGAGCACACCCATCACCAGCGAGATCGCCACGATCCATGCGGGATGCATCACCGACATCTGTGTGCCCATCTCATAGCCCATCGGCATATAGCCCACATTGACGCCCGTCAGAAACAGGACCAGCCCGATATAGGTCAGCAACACACCCATGCCGATGCGAAGCATCTGCCGTCGGGGGAGCTTCAAAAAGACGATCTGACACAGCAGGAAGAAAAAGACGATCAGTCCGAGCGCGATCGCCACTTCGACCGCGACGTGGGCGGCATTTTCAAGATAGGCATCGAGAATGCTGTCTCCCACCGCGCCGTAGGTCACGGTGTAATCCATGTCGCCGCTCGCAAAAATGCCCAGCATCAGCACCGCCAGAATGGGGCCGATCGAGCAGAGCGCGACAAGACCGAAGCTGTTTTCATGGCTGTGACGGTCGCCGAGAACATGAGCAACACCGACACCCAGCGCCATGATAAACGGCACGGTGATGGGGCCGGTGGTCACGCCGCCCGAATCAAACGCCATAGGAAGCAGATCCTCGTTGCCGCTTTCCATGAGCATCAGCGCCAACGCAAAGAGCAACATATAAAACAACATCAGCAGTGCCGACAACGGCTTTCTGAACACGATGCGTAAAACAGCAAACACCAAAAACACGCCGACACCGAACCCGACAACATACACAAGCAGCTTGCCGTTCATGACGGAACTGACCTGATTGGCCAGCACCTGCAGATCGGGCTCGGCGATCGTGATGAGCATACCGAGCACAAAGCACGCCGCCAATAACAACCACAGCTTCTTCTGTTTCGACAGTCCCGCACCGACGTGCGTACCCATCGGCGTCATGGCGATGTCCGCACCGAGATTGAAAAATCCGATGCCGAGCACCAGCATCACCGCGCCGATCGTGAAGCTGATCATCTCGCGGCTGTCAAAGGAAAAACCGGGAAGCAACGCCACCAGATAAACGATCATGGTGATCGGCAACGCCGACACCAGCGCCTCCCGTATTTTTGCCCATAATTCCTTCAATATTGTTCACCTGCCACCGTTCTGTTGAAAAAATAATATAATACATAATTATATAATATCGCCACATGGATTACAACCGTCCCGCGTGAGAATTTACCGATTATTTGCCAAATGCGCCCGCTCTTGAAGCGAGCAGGCAAGACCGATGGGGCGAGCGGTAAATTCTTCTTGTGCGGAAACGGGATTTGGTATACAATAAAAGAAAAACGGAGGTGAGGCGAATGCTCCCGAGAGAACGGATACTGGATAAACTCGACGTCCTGCTTGCACGCAACGACTATGACAGCGCCAAACGCCTGTTGCAGTATTGGTTGTCGGAAGCGACCGCCACCCGTGACGATCACGGCGCGTTGCTGATGGAAAACGAGTTGATGGGGCTTTGCCGCAAGCTGGGCGAAAAAGAGGCGGCGCTTGACCATGCCAACCGCGCGCTTGATCGCATCGATCGCATGAACATCGGCGACAACATCGGTGCCGCCACCACCTACCTCAACAGCGCCACCGTTTACAAAGCCTTCGGCAAAGCGGACGAAGCGATCCCGCTGTTTGAGAAGGCACAGACGATTTACGAAAACGCCCTCTCCCCCGATGACGAACGCCTCGGCGGTCTGTACAACAACATGGCTCTCGCGCTTGTCGATCTTCAAAAATTCCGCCAAGCGGACGAGCTGTACCGCAAGGCACTCGGGGTGATGCAGACAGACGGCAGAGAGCCCGAACGAGCCATCACGTTGTTGAATATGGCGACTGCCGCCGAAACCGAACACGGACTGTTCGACGCAGGCGCGGTCATCGGCGAGCTTTGCGAAAAGGCAAAGGCGTGCATGGAAACAGGCAGCGACCGCACCGACGGACACTATGCGTTTGTGTGCGAAAAATGCGCGTCGGTTTTCGGCTATTACGGTTTTGAGGAGTACGCACGCGAGCTTGCCGCGCGTGCAAGGAGGATCTATGAAGGGGCTTGAACTGGCACGGCAGTATTATGACGCATACGGCAAGGAGATGCTTTGCACGCAGTTTCCCGATGTGATGCCGTTTCTGGCGGTCGGACTTGCGGGGAGCGGCTCGGAATGCTTCGGCTATGACGACGACACGTCGCGCGATCACGATTTTGAGCCGGGATTTTGCCTGTTTCTGCCCGATGAGGACACCGTTGACCGTCAGACGGCGTTTTTGCTCGAGCGGGCTTACGCGAAGCTCCCGAAAGACTTCATGGGATTTGTCCGCAGTCCCTTGAGCCCCGTAGGCGGCAACCGCCACGGTGTCCTGCGCATGGCGGATTTTTTCGAAGCCAAAACGGGCACTCCCGACGGCGAGCTGACAACCGCCGCGTGGTTTGTTGTTCCCGAGCAAGGATTACTGGAAGCGACAAGCGGCGCGGTGTTTGACGATCCGTTCGGACGGTTTTCGGCGATCCGAAGGAAACTGGCACACTTTCCCGAAGATGTGCGACGCAAAAAGCTCGCGGGGCATCTGCTGTTGATGGGACAGGCGGGACAGTATAACTACCCTCGCTGTGTGGCAAGAGGCGACACCGCCGCCGCCCAGCTGGCCGTGTTTGAATTTGTCAGAAGCGCGCTTCACGTCATCTACCTGCTCAACAACGCTTACACGCCCTACTACAAATGGCGTTTCCGCGGACTGCGGGATTTGTCCCGCTTAAGCGGGCTTTCACAGACGCTGGAACAGCTCATCTCCGTCGGCAATACCGCGACGGACGCGACACAAAAGAGAGAGGCGATCGGACGGATTTGCGCCGCCGTCGCCGATGAGTTGCGACAGCAGGAATCGTCGACTGTTCAAAGCGCGGACATGGAGGCGCATGCCTACGCCGTCAACAACACCGTCGTCGACCCCGCCGTGCGCAACCGCCACATTCTGTGCGGCGTATGATCAACGCAAAAAACAGCGGAGTAAAATTCACTCCGCTGGGTCGTCACGCTAAAAACCATGTTATCCATTTATATCTGTCTTTATGCGACAATCGTTCGATGCAAAACGCCACAAGCAACGTCACCGGCATCGTGATAAAAAAGCGCATCGGTTGCAAATCGATTGAAAAAGCGCCATAAATAAGGTCCGTGCCAAACACGATCAGTTCTTTAATCAATATATGCAAAAAGTACACAAGCACGCCGACTGTTCTCAATGTTTTGTAAATCGGTCGATCCTCAAGCGTAAGCGATGACACAAACGCAAACAAAAATATTACCGTCGGCAAAAGGAATATATACATGTTATAATCCACCGAAATATCATTCTTTTTCAACAAAAATGCTTCCATGATCAGACATCCGACCGATGCACCAAACGCAACAAGTGCCGCGTTTTGTTTTATTTTGATTTTGTCTTGAGAAAACATATATCCTATCAAAATAAAGATGTAGCCCATAAACAATCCATTACGGGATTCCTTAACAAAAAATTTGTAGATGTTATAGATCTGTTGCATCACACCGTCACTAACAATCGGCTTGATTATTCCAAAGTACGCATCGCCCAGCATTCCAAACACATATAAAACACACGCAATGACAATCAACCACTTTAGATCAACCCGATAGTATAGCAACAAACTCAAAAACACTAGTGCTACAATGGTTGCGCCGAGATACCACAAATGACCTTGCCAACCGATAAACAGCACCACACTCCACATGCCGATCAATCGGAAAATCTTAAAGCAATATGTTTTCACCTTCTCCGTGTCCACAAGCCCGCTGTCCATTTTTCGAAAAAGAAAAAACCCGGAGCACACAAAATAAAACGGAACAGCCAGTCGACACACCCCGGCCTGTAGTCCGAAATTTATATAATATTCAACCGTTGACACTTCTCCGCCCATTGCAGCGGTAAACGGCGAAATATGAATCACGAACACCATTATTGCACAAATGAACTTCATCAAGTCAATGCCGTTATAGTTTTTTGAGTGGATTGTTGTTTCCATCAGTTTCACCTCCGACTATCTTTACCATTAGTATATCATACGTCATCTAAAACCGCAATCCCCTGACAAATATCGCTTGTTCCAACCAAGAATCCATACCTTCCGATTAAGGACATCTTGACAAAAGCCACGCCGTCAAACGATTCCCGCACAACAAAAGCGAGGTGAAGGTCACCTCGCCTTTACCGTTAAACCACGTATAGATCGATGGTGCCGATTGGGGCGTCGTTTCTGTTTTGATACATACATTCTGTGTAAATTCTTTGAAACATCTCTTGACTTTCTCGCCGCATCTACTTATAATCAAGCCAAAGCGTTCTTGCGATCCGATTGCTGTCACCCCCAAGCAGACGCTCGTATTTGTATCAACAGAGGAGTTGTTGTGATGGAAAACAAACCAGCTACCCTGCAAAAACAACTTAACCCGCTCAATGTCTGGGCGATTGCCTTGGGATGCATCATCGGTTGGGGCTCCTTTATCAACCCCGGCAAAAAATTCCTGCCGACCTCCGGCGTGGCGGGAACCGCCATCGCGATGGTTCTGGGAGCGTTGGTCATGATCATCATCGCTTTCAGCTACTCCTATATGGTGCCCAAGTACCCGCGAGCGGGAGGCGAATTTACCTTCACCAAAGCCTGCTTCGGTAAAAAAGCGGCTTATGTTTGCGGTTGGTTTTTGGTCGCCGCTTATCTGACCAACGTCCCCATGAATTCCACCGCCATCGGACTGATCGTGGACGGTTTGGACGGCAGTGCCGACATTCTGAAATTCGGGTTTTCGTACTCCATCGCCGGATTTGAAGTCTATTTCGGCGAAATGCTGTTTGCGATGTCCATTCTGGTTCTGTTCGCTGTTATCAACATGATGGGCATCAAAAAAGCAGGCTATGTCCAGACAATACTGGCAAGTCTTTTGGTCGTATCGGTTTTCACCCTGACGATCGTGGCGTTGCTGTCTTCCAAAACCAGCATGGAACACATGGCACCCATTTGGGGCTTTGACAAGAACGCCGCCATCACCGCCGCCACCAACGGCACATATACCAACATCAACGAATTTGCCAAGGGCGGAACGGCAGGTATCGCCTCTTCCGTTCTGGCGACCTTTGCCATTGCCCCGTGGGCATTTGTCGGTTTCGATACCATTCCTCAAGCGGCGGAAGAGTTCAAATTCTCATACAAAAAAGTCAGCTTCATCATGATCATCGCCATTCTTTTCGGTTGCTTTGTGTATGTCGCAAACAATACGATCGTCGCCGCGGCCTTGTCCAATTGGCCCGAATTGATCGTGTATGCGGACTCCACCCCGTGGTTATTGCTGACAGCCGCCGAACACCTGCTGGGGTTGCCCGGAACGATCCTGATCGGCGTTGCGGTTTCCTGTGCCGTTTTGTCCGGTATCATGGGCTTTTATATGGCCTCCTCGCGTTTGATGTACTCTATGAGCCGCGACGGTTATCTGCCGGAAATGTTCGGAAAACTGGATAAAACATATAACGTTCCTCGCAACGCCATGCTCTTCTGCCTGATCATTTCTCTGTTTGGACCGATTTTGGGACGCGAAGCACTCGGTTGGTTTGTGGATATGTCCGCCATCGGCGCCAGCATCGGCTTCTTCTTCACGTGTGCTTCCGCGTTGGTCACGATCCGCCGCTCCCGCGAGCACAAACCGTTTGTGTCCGTTACCGCCGCTCTCGGTGCGTTCTTCTCGGTGATGTTCATGATTCTTCAGCTGATACCGATCCCCGGTCTCTCCGGCGTGCATTTCGGAACGGAATCCTATGTGATGCTGCTGGTGTGGATCGTTCTCGGTGTCGTGTTTTATTTGTTCAACGGCTCTCGTTTTGATAACACCCACAACACATAAGAAGCCTTATGTGGGTGTGCACAGTATAATAAAGACCACAAAAGCGAGGTGAATTCACCTCGCTTTTGCTATGTACTGCCTTCTCTTTAGTTCTTCATAACACAAATAGCGATATTCCTCTGTTTAAAAAGTACATTCACGCAGTATACATCTCCCATGTTTACCGATACTACCGGCGACACGGCGGCCGCCCCTACACGGTTTTCGCTGATTTTTGTCTAACTTCATTTGCGCAAAATCCCGCTGAAATCGGTTTTTCGATTGGAAAATCGAGGCGTAGCCTATATATTATGATGCCGGATATGTTGATAAGATTCTACAAAAACTTGACTATAATAACGGAGTATGTTATAATAAACAAAAAATAAAACCAAAAGGAACCAGTTGTCTGCAGAGGAAGTTGGTTCCTTTTGGTTTTATAACAGTAAATGTAGGGTGTATGATGAATTTATGAAAAAACAACGGCATCCGGTATCTACAACACATATCATATTATTGAGCTTTTTGACGGCCATATTGATAGGCGCCGTATTGCTTTCCCTTCCCATAAGTTCCGCTGATGGAAAGGCAAGGCCTTTCATAGACGCGCTTTTCACCGCAACGACCTCCACTTGTGTTACCGGCTTGGTAGTAACGCCGACCGTTACTTCTTGGAGTATTTTCGGGCAAGTGGTGATATTGATACTGATTCAGATCGGAGGTCTTGGTGTTATCACCATTATGTCAGGGCTGATGATACTTCTTCACAAGAAAATCGGGATCGGTGACAGACTGCTCTTGCAAGATGCATTTAATCTGAATTCGCTGTCGGGACTTGTTCGGTTCGTAAAAAGAGTTGTGTCAGGAACGTTCGTTATTGAGGGTATCGGCGCTCTGCTTTATATGACGGTTTTTATACCTGAATTCGGTGCAAAAGGAATATGGATTTCGGTGTTCACTTCTGTTTCTGCTTTTTGCAATGCAGGTATGGATATTATTGCTGAAAACAGCCTTTGCGATTATGCTCTTAATCCTGTCATCAATATTGTGACATGTGCTCTGATTATATTGGGCGGTATCGGTTATATCGTTTGGTGGGATGTGATTAGGATACTGAAAAATGCACGAACGAAGAAAGTGCATTTTTTCAGAGATCTCACCCTGCACAGTAAAATCGCCATCACAGCAACCTTCATTTTGATTTTTGCGGGTGCCGCCTTCATTTTTGCGTTTGAATATAATAATCCGCAAACAATCAAAGAGTATACCTTACTTCAAAAAATGGAAGTGTCCTTGTTTCAATCGGTTACAACGAGAACCGCAGGCTTTGCAACAGTGCCGCAGGAAAGCCTCACTAATGCAAGCGCTATTGTATGCTTGCTTTTGATGTTTATCGGCGGCTCACCCGTTGGCACAGCCGGAGGAATCAAAACCGTTACCTTTGCCGTTATTATTGTGGCGGCGATTGCCTCTATTCGTAATAAAGAGGATACCGAGGTGTTTGGCAGACAGCTTACAAAACAGGCGGTCAGCAAAGCGGTTGCCGTTACCTGTATGTCGTTTATCATTATGTTTACTTCAACGGTTCTGCTTTCTGCCGTAACAGATGCAAATGCACTCGATATTGTTTATGAAACGGTTAGTGCTACCGCAACCGTAGGTCTCACAAGAAATCTTACGGTATCCCTCGATAGCATCGGTAAACTCATTATTATCATAACCATGTACCTTGGCAGAGTTGGCCCAATATCACTTGCCGTTGCCTTTAAGAGAAACAAGGATAATCAAAATATCGTAAGAAACCCAATCGAAGAAATCAGTGTGGGATAAGAAGGGATAAATTATATGAGTATCCATAAAACCTATGCCGTATTAGGTCTCGGCAGATACGGAAAAGCCGTTGCGGAAGAACTTGTAAACAATGGTGCAGAAGTTTTGGCTGTTGACATCGATCAAAATAATGTTAATAATGCCATTGAAACCATACCCGTTTGCAAATGCGCCGATATTACTGAGCCGGAGACGATTAAAAGGCTCGGTATGTCCAATATCGATGTTGTTATCGTTGCTATGGCAAGTAATCTTGAAGCAAGCGTTTTGGCGGTAACACTTTGCAAGGAAGCCGGTGTTCCCACCGTTATTGTGAAATGCGGCAACGAAATGCACCAAAAGATTTTAAGTCGTGTGGGTGCCGACAGAGTGATTTTCCCCGAAAAAGAATCCGGAACAAGACTTGCTAAAAATCTGCTTACATCGGGCTTTTCCGAAATGATAGAGCTTTCCGATGAAGTGTCTATGGTAGAAATAGACGTCAGAGATGAGTGGGTTGGTAAAACGCTGATAGAACTTAGCCTTCGCAAAAAATATTCTGTTAACGTTGTTGCAATACGAAACGGTGATACGATCAGTACAACGGTTGATCCTGCGCTCCCGCTTGAAAAAGGAATGCAGCTTATCGTTATTGCTAACACTTTAAAACTGAAAAAATTGAAATAGTTTAGAGGGCCCTGTTGAAGCGTATGGTCAAAAGGACAAGCTTGTGTAACGGATATCGCAAAAAGCCATTGTTAAATGCAAACCCGGGGAAAGATAGCAATGGATTGTGAAAAACGTATTACCGAACGGTATTCCGTAAGGAAATGTAAGCCTGAGCATCTGCCGCAAGAAGCGATCGACAACATTCTTGAGGCGGGACACAAAGCACCGACAGGCTGTAATTATCAACCGCAAAGTTTGGTATAATATAAAATAGACTAACGGTACAAATTTGTAAAGCAAGGAGCTTTTATATATTATGAAAGCAACCGGAATTGTGAGAAGAATTGAGGCTCGTGTTATAATAAAGTGCGATAAAGCCTTGTAAATACTAGGCTTTTGGACGATTTTAGAGCGAAATTTTTTGACAAAAAACTACATATTTTGATCTATACATAACAACAGCGAGGTGAAATTCACCTCGCTTTTCGCCTATAAACTATATTTACATTCAGAACAACAACTTGCACATTTTTCTTTATCAATATTGATTTCAGGTAATGCGGATGGTTTTATATAGTTGCTCGTTATCATCTGCAAATCATAACACAAACCATCGTCAATGTATTCTTCTAAGTAGGAACAATAACGATATTCCGCTTCGGCTTTTTCTCTAAATTCATTCCATTCGGAAATTAATTTGTTTTCTTCACAGTAAAAGTGGCAGTTTGATATAACCTCATCATCAGTCATATCCGCAATCTTTTTCATTCGATATTTAGTAACCTTTTTTGTTTGCAAAAAGTCACGAGAAACAACCGCAAGTAAATTTTCGGATTTCATTTTCTCACCACCTTAAATTTATTATATCATATTTCCTTTCAAAAAGTAAATCTTGCGGTATATTTCTCCCAAAATTACAGATAATAACAACATAATTTGTAATTTAAGGAGAAATGTATATATGAAAGCAACAGGAATAGTTCGTAGAATCGATGATTTGGGAAGGGTTGTTATTCCCAAAGAAATCAGAAGAACTTTAAGGATTCGTGAGGGAGACCCTTTGGAAATTTTTACCGCCAGTGATGGCGAAGTTATTTTCAAAAAATACTCCCCTATGGGTGAGTTGTCGGAGTTTTCGGGTCAGTACTCGGACATATTAAGCCGTACGGCGGATTTACCCGTTGTTATAACTGACCGCGACCATGTTATTTCCGTTTCGGGTCTTCCTAAAAAAGATTATCTTGAACGTCATATTTCAAAAGAGCTTGAAGAAATTATGGAAAACAGGGATAAATATATTAAAACCCGCGAAAACGAACGCCTCTACCCTATTGATAACTGTGATATCGAAGCACTTACAGCTTTCCCCATAATTTCCGCGGGTGACATTGGCGGTGCAGTTATTTTCTTAAGTAACGGCGACTACTCAAAGCTTACGGACACTGAGGTTAAATTGGCTCAGGTTGCCGCAACATTCCTCGGCAAACAGATGGAGGAATAATTCAACAATTGTTGTATATTTAATTTGTGAATATCTTCCAAAGGATTTTTATTGAAGATAACTGCTTTTTGTGTTAAAATTAATGTGTATGCGAATGCATCAATTTTATACAAGGAGCAGTTTATGGTTTCAAGAGCCGAGAGAACCGAGGATTTAGCTAAAAACTTAAAAATTTATGTTAGCGAAGCGCATATTTTCACATCCGACGCTATTGTTCTTGCTGACTTCTGTGCTCCGCGACACAAGGATAAATGCTGCGACCTTGGAACGGGTAACGGCATTATTCCCCTACTGTGGATTCGTGATTTTCAACCCAAAGAGATTACGGGTGTTGAACTTAGCGAAAGTGCCGTAAATCTTTTTAATAAAACCCTAACTGAAAATAATCTAAAAGACAAAGTCAATCTGATACATAGGGATTTAAGGGATTTAAAGGGCGTTTTACCCAACGAATATTACGATATAGTAAGTATTAAC
>JAZUOG010000013.1:0-22139 GCA_045604545.1 Acutalibacteraceae bacterium
CCCGCGGCTTGCCGCAGGGGTGTTTGCTGTCAAAACAAAATAATGCTGAAACCATTGCGGTTTCAGGACTTTTTGATGGTGGAGACGAAGAGGATCGGACTCTCGACCTTACGGATGCGAACCGTACGCTCTCCCAGCTGAGCTACGCCCCCAAATAGGATGTGCACCGATCAGTGCTTGTCTATCTTATTGCAAAAAACGCGATTTGTCAAGTCCTAAATGGCAATTTTTCAAAAAAAATACAGAAAATCATAAAATTAACAAAAGATTTGCGAGGAAAGATTTACAAGAGCTCTTTTTTGTGTTAAAATACATAAGATTATATTATACTTGAGAAAGTATGCTCGGATACCCCGAAAAAAAGGAGTCTGCACTGATGAAAAGATATGTTTGTCTGCTCGCATGCTTACTGCTGATGGTGATGTCTGTTCCCGTTTTTGCAGTACCCGAAAATAACACGCAACCCGATGATGGATACACGCACCTTAAGGTTGTGATGGATTGTGTTGTTGATACTGCCGAAAAAACGATTGTTGTCGGATTGAAAGACGAAAACGGCGGTTCTGTGAACGGATATGTGTATATTGAAGTGGACGGTGAGCCTTTCGGTGACGGTGTCAACGCGACGGATCACGACAATCGCGTGGCAGGCGCCGTGGCGAAAATTCGTTATACGGAAGTCCCGTCGACGGCGACCTCCGTTCAGGTTGTTTCTTCATCGTATACGTGGGATGTTATTTTGTTTGAAGAAGCAAGACAAGATGTGACCGAAGAGGTGTTCACCTCCCTTGGTTACGATGTGAATACGACGACAACGACACAAACAACACAAGCTCAACAAACCGATGCAACGACCGCTCCCGAAGAGACAATGCCGACAACAGGCGTCCCTCAAAACGGTCGTGAACAGCTCGCCATTGATGTGGATGCGGCCCTTGCGGAACACTTCGGATATTCCGAAACGGAACTGGAATCCCGCATTAAAGCGTATGTCAATGCCGATGATTATGCGTATTATGTCGGCGATACCGCCGCAACGTTGCATCTGCAAATCACTTATGATGAGGCGAGTTCTGCTGACACTACCCGTTTCCTTGATGCCAAAAATGCCGACAGCCGCTATGCTTCGTATGCGGATGCCGATGTCAACGGTATGGCGTTTGCCATCAGCTTGGTGTTTACGGACGAAGCGGGCAATGTGGAAATATTGGACGCTGCAGAATTGACATATGATATGGAGATGGTTATTCCGTCTTCCATGCAAAAAACAAAAGAGCTGACCTTTGCCGTGATCGGTGAAGACGGAAAGCTTTCCGAGTTGAAGGCGGCCTATCCGAGCAACGGCGCGATCGTGTTATCACTCGGCTCATTCCAAAGTTTTGCGGTGATGGCGTTCGGAACACAAACGGAAAAAGTGGTTGAGCAACCCGGTGTATTTGCGGCCATGCTGAATGTTTTCAACACCTGGCAAACCGCACTGGCGTTTGTGGGCGGCGTTATGCTGATCGTCGGCGGCATCGTGTTGGTGGTGATCACCGGTATGAGAAAACGTCGGATTGAGGAAGAAGCGGAGATAGAGGAAGAGCTTGAGAGCATGCCGATGCTTGCCGAAGACGCCTGCAAGCCCCCTGTTCCTTCTCGTAAGACAATGCCTGAATTACAGACACCGCCTCAAAAGAAATCTCTCGACGAAGCCATTCCCGTGATCCATCGCATAGAAAGCGATGAGCCGATCGATCCCGAGGCATTCGGACGACTTTCGGAACAGTCTGTTGTTCCCGCTAAGGTGACACCCCGTCCTGTCCCCGTGGCACCTTCCAAACCAACCTGTAATCAGCCAAACGTTCCGTCGGTTGACGAATTGCTCGATGAACTGACGGAAGATCTTGAGAACCTCAAGAAACAATAAGGAGGTGCTCTGATGCGGGTTTTGTGCGTGGGCGATGTTGTTGCCACATCCGGTTGTCAAAAATTGCGACAGCTTCTCCCAAAACTGAAACAACACTATCAAGTTGATGTGTGCATTGTCAACGGAGAAAATTCCGCCGATGGCAACGGTATGACACCGACATCCTTCCGATCGCTTCTCGACAGCGGCGCCGATGTCGTCACAGGCGGCAATCACAGTTTCCGCCGCCGTGAGATGTATGATCTTTACGATGAGCATCCGTTTGTATTACGCCCTGCCAATTTTCCCGACTCTGCCCCCGGAAAAGGTGTGTGTGTGGTTGATCGCGGACGGTACAAATTGGTCGTGATCAATTTAATCGGTGTTGTGTATATGGAAGCGATGCACTGTCCCTTTGAAACGCTCGATAAGTTGCTCAAGGAGCAGGAAAAGCCAACGTTTTGTGTGGTGGATTTTCACGCGGAAGCTACCGCCGAGAAAAAGGCGCTGGGCTATTACGCCGATGGTCGCGTTTCGGCTGTCATCGGTACACACACGCATGTGCAAACGGCTGATGAACAGATTCTTCCCGGCGGGACGGCGTTTATCACCGATGTCGGTATGACAGGACCGAAAGCGTCTGTGCTCGGCATCTGTCCCGAACAATCCATCGCCAAGATGCGGGACAAGCTTCCTGTCCGGTTTTCCGCCGCCCCCGGAGACGCATTTATCAATGCGGTACTTATCACTCTCGATGATAAGACCGGAAAAGCGGTATCGATCGAACGATTGATCGTGGAATAACGATTCCCTTTGAAATAAACAGAACACAATCAGAAAGGACTGTATGAATATGGACGAAAAGATCACCGGCGTTATTCATAATGAAGATGATGGATCTTCTTCGAATGAAAGCACGACGGTACCGACGCCCGAAGAGGTGGAGGAAGTCGTGTTCAAAGCCAAGGACAATTCGCTGGCGATGAAGAGACTGCTCATCGGATTGCTCATTGCCATCGTGTTTGTGGCGACGGTTGTAATGGTGTATCTCAAGGTATCCGATACGGAGACACTTGTCACGGAGGCGCAAAAGCTGCTGTATCCTCTGGGTGCCGGCGCTCTTGTCGGTACGATGGTCGTGGCGTGGCTGTATCATCAGACGCTTCGGAAAGAGGATGCCGTAGAAGCGAAAGCCTGGTTTTATCCCGTGCTTTCGGGTGCGGTAACGCTGGCTAGTGCCGCGTTGGCATACATTTGTATCGGTATGTGGCCTGTCGGTGAAGAAAGCGCTATGATCGTTGACCTTCATCACCAGTATACGCCTATGCTGTCACAGCTTCGTGATATGCTGCTCGACGGTGGCAGTCCGCTGTATTCGTTTGAGATCGGTTCCGGCACCAGCTTTATTCCGATGTTCGCCTATTATCTGGCAAGCCCGTTGAACCTGTTGCTGCTTCTTTTCCCGCAGCATCTGCTTGCTGAGGGTGTTCTTGTGATCACGCTTATCAAAATGGCGCTGATGGGTGCCATGATGGCGCTGTGCATGCAGTATATTTTCAAACGCCGTGATTTCAGCCTTATTGCCATCGGCGTGATGTATGCACTCATGATGTATACACTGGCATATTCATGGAACATTATGTGGCTCGACTGCGTGATGTTCCTGCCGCTTGTTGTGATGGGCTTTGAGCATATGATGCGTACGGGAAAATACCTGGTGTATGTGTTGTCGCTCGCGTATGTGTTGTACGCCAACTATTATATCGGCTTCATGATCTGTATCTTCCTTGTGTTGTATTATGTTGCCTTCTTCTTCCGCGTCAAACGCGGTCCCGTGAAGCAACGCGTCGGTTTTGTGCGTTTTGTGATCGGTTCGCTTCTCGGCGGCGGTCTGGCGGCATTTATTTTGCTTCCCGCGTTTATTTCTTTGTCGGGAACCTCTGCGGCAGGCGGCAATATGCCGGAGTTTGCCACTAATTTCAATGTATTTGAACTGATCGGTCGCGGTCTTTACGGCGTGGAACCGACCGTGCGTTCGGGCAATTTACCCAACACCTACTGCGGTGTGCTTGCGGTGCTTGCTCTTCCGATTTTCGCGACGATGTCGACCATTCCGCTTCGCCGTCGTCTGGCATATCTCGGTCTGTTCTTTATGATGGGCATCAGCCTTGTGATCAATCAGCTCGATTTGCTGTGGCACGGCCTGCACTCCCCGAACGATCTGCCGTACCGCTTTTCCTTCCTTTACAGCTTTGCGTTGTTGTTGATTGCGTTTGAAGTGCTCTATCGCATCAAGGACATCAAACCGTCGCAAATTGCCGTGTCGGTGTTTGGTATTGCGGTTTATCTGATCATCGAAGAACAATTCGGCACGCAGGAGTATTCTTATGATTCTCTTTACCTCAGCTTTGCGCTGATTGCCGTTTATGCGGTGGTGATGTTGCTCGTTTCTCAAAAGAAGATGGTTGCCCGTGTCGGTTATTCTCTCATCGCGGTGTTTGTGGTGGCGGAAATGATGTTTAATGCGGGACTGTCCTTGCAACAGTTGAACAACAACGAACATTACACCAACCACGACAGCTACCTCGACAACCAGAAAACACAGGTCGTGCAGGAATTGGTTGCGCAGATGCAGGCGATCGGTGATACGGAGATGGGGGACGACTTCTATCGTTTTGAATTTACTCCCGACCACACCCTTGTTGATACCGCCATGTTTGACTATCGCGGCATCAAGATCTTTGCTTCTACCGGATCCTACAGCATGACGCGCTTCATGGGCAGCCTCGGCTATGATGTCAACGGTGTCAACAGTCAGGCGTACCGTCAATACATTCCGTCTGCAGACGCGATGTTGAGCTTGCGCTATATTGCACTTGATAAAGATCTTGTCGATCATCCGTATCTGGAAAAAATCAAAACGGTGAAGTCGGAAGATGGTGCCAACACCTATCACATTTACCGCAACAAGGCGTATCTGCCTGTCGGCTTCATGGCGAATGCGGGAATTAAAGAACATGAATTTGAGTATTACAACCCCATTGTCAGCCAGAACACGCTCTATCAGGCGTTGACCGGCACTGCTGAAAACATTATGATCACAGAGCCCATCACCACCAGCATGACGAATCTGGCTTCTGTGACGGGAGATGCGTCGTTCAGCATGAGCGGCTCCGGTACCGGTGTGTTTACGGCGACGGTATCCAAGACTGCCGAAACCTATGTGTATGTCGATTGCCGTGCGGCATCTTCGATCAATGTCAGTGTCAAGGGCGGTTCCTCTTGGAATGTGACCACTCATCAGCCGTATATGGTCAACGCCGGTGTGCTGAATGAAGGCACCGAAATCGAAGTGCGTGTGACGTCAAACAACGGTTGCAGTGGTAACATCTACGTTTCACATCTTGATCAGGACGTGTTTAACCGCGACATTGAAATGCTCAGCGATGAAGCGTTGAAAATCACCTCGTTTGATGACAGCAGCATGGAAGGTGTCGTGAATGCCAAAGCAGATGGTGTCATGTGCATGTCTATCGAATACGATGCCGGCTGGACGGTTGAAGTTGACGGCAAAGAGGTGGAAACCTTCCGCCTGTATATCGATAACGACAACGCCGAACAGGCTCAGGGCGAGGCGGATCGTGACGGTGCCGGTGACATCAACCGCAACGATTACGGTGCAATGCTTGGCTTCGAAGTCGGGGCAGGTCAGCACACCGTCACGCTGAAGTTCTCGCCCCGCGGATTGCTCCCGGGCATTGTGATCAGTGTGGTATCTTTGGGCGCACTGTTGGTCGTGCTTGATTCTGTCAAGCGTCGCGACACGGGAAAAGGCTTTCTCCCGTTTTTAAACAGCAAGAAAGCGGTAGTTGAAGATAAAGGAGACGATGAAGCATGATCACCGTCATTATGCCGGTTTATAACGAAGGCGAATTCATTTACCAAAATGTTCTCACCGTGGACAAGATCCTCGCCGAAGCGAACATTGAGCATCAATTTCTGCTTGTCGACGATGGCTCGAAGGACAACAGCTGGGACGAGCTGAGCAGACTCGCCAATGATTATGAGCAGGTTTCTGCCATTCGCTTGTCCCGCAATTTCGGAAAAGAGCTTGCCTTGTGTGCGGCACTGGAAAATGCTGACGGCGATGCGGTGGTCGTGATGGATTCCGATCTTCAGCATCCGCCTCAGTATATCCCCGAAATGGTCCGCTTGTGGCAGGAAGAGGGCTATGATGTCGTTGAGGGCGTGAAAGCCGATCGCGGCAAGGAGTCTCTCGGTGGAAAAATTGCCGCCATGACTTTCTATAAGCTGTTTAAAAAATCCACGAAAATCGATATCGGCGTTGCATCGGACTTCAAACTTATGAATCGCGCTTCGCTCGAAGCGTGGAAGCAGATGCCCGAGAGAAACACGTTCTTCCGCGGTTTGTCGGCATGGGTCGGATTTAAACGTTATGCGATGCCGTTTGAGGTAGCTGAGCGCGCCGGCGGCGAGACGAAATGGACGTTCAAGAGCCTGTTGCGACTGGCGGTGAATTCCATCACCTCTTATACAGCGGCACCGTTGTTTTTGGTGTTCTGGATCGGTATGATCATGTTGCTGGCGAGCGTTGTGCTGGGAATCCAGACCTTGATCAATTTCTTCCTCGGTGCGGCCGGCGGCTTCTCAACGGTCATTCTGCTCCAGCTGTTTATCGGCAGCTGTACGATGATCAGTTTGAGTATTATCGGGTTGTATATCTCCAAGATTTACGAAGAGGTTAAGGCACGCCCGCGTTATCTGATCAAGGAAAAGCTCGGTAATGCGATTTTGAAGGATCAAAAACCCATCAGATAAAAAATTATTCGATTTTTTTACGAAAAAGACTTGCTTTTTTTGATCTTTTCCGATATACTAATGGACGTCCGCTGAATACGGACGTCCGTTTTTCATATCGGGGTGTGGCGAAGCTTGGTATCGCGCTTGGTTCGGGACCAAGAGGCCTCGGGTTCGAACCCCGACCCTCCGACCAAAAAATAAAGTCCACCCAATCGGGTGGGCTTTATTTTTTGCTGACGGAAACGGGATTCGAAAGAACCGAGTGCGAGCGCCGCCGGGGGCGGGGAGAGCGAGCACGATGGGCTGTGCCGCAACACGGTTTTGCAAGCCGCACACATTGCGGCGAAGAAAAACCGATTGTTGCAAACGTTAGTTAAGAAAACGTGCCGGGGCACGTTTTTAGTCCCGTTGAGTTGATCAGATTATCGTTTTTACATGTACCAAAAGACGAGATAACAACTGCCTCTTTGAACCGACACCCGACACCCAATCGGGTGGGCTTTATTTTTTGCTGACGGAAACGGGATTCGAAAGAAGCAAGTGCCGTTTGCGTGATGTGAGAAAATGAACGCCGACATTGATTGACAAATGGTGGATTTCGTTGTAATCTTATAAAGATAAAACAGAAAAGAGGTAATGGGCATGCGCGATGTGTTTATCAGTTACAGCACAAAGAACAAAACCGAAGTGGAAGCAATCCGTCGCATTCTTGCGGACAATCGTATCTCCACATGGTATGCCCCTGAAGATATCACAGGAGAAGAGGACTTCACGAAAAAAATCCCTCCGGCTATCCGCGAATGCACGTGCTTTTTGCTGGTGATGTCAAAGGACGCTCAGGAGTCGAAATGGGTTCACCGTGAACTCGGCATTGCCGATAAAAATAACCGCCCCATATTTATCCTTCGTCTTGACGATGAGCCGATGCAAGATGAATATGAGCTTGTGTTACAATACAAGCAAAGCTATCCTTCCCATTTGGGATTTGAAGAACAAATGCGTCGGTTTATCAAGGATTATCGCGCTAGGGTTCAAAAGAACGATGTTGACAAGCCGATCAATATCGATAAAGACGCCGGCTCAAAACCCACCGTTTCCAAACGGACATGGGCTGTTGTCGGTGGCATTGCCGTCGCGTTGATTGCGGCTTTGGTAACGCTGTTGCTTATGCTTGGCGGTGATGAAGCGGACGGAAAGTATGTCATCTGGAATCCGCAAGACAGCGTGGCACTTTCCAACAAAACCGTCAAAGAGCATTACCTTGCCGGGGTTGCGGTAAGCGTCGACGGTGATGCGGTCGCGGGTTATAACAGCACCTGTGTGTGGGAACTTGATTTTGTTGATGATAACACCTTTACCATTTCTTATAACGGCAAACTGCTTGGTATGCAGGCAGGATACAACGGCATTGGTTTTGGAGGAGATTACACCGAGACCCGCTGGGTTCTGGTTGATGCCGGCGACGGACTTTACTATGTCCGTAACGTTCAGACACAGTATTATCTTGAATGGTTTTCGGCAAAAGGCAACTGGGCGACCCATCCGGAGTTGACCACCGCCAATGTCGAACTGTTCCGCCTTCGTCTTGATAAGGTGTCCTGATGAACAGATATTATGTCTATTTGCTCAGATGTGCCGATGACACATTGTATTGCGGTTATACGACGGACTTGAAACGTCGGCTTGCTGTGCACAACAGTGGGAAAGGGGCGAAGTACACCAAGCATCGCCTCCCGGTAGAAATGGTGTATACGGAAGAGTTTTTGACCAAATCCGAAGCGCTCAAGCGTGAGTGTGCGATAAAAAGAATGACGCGCGCAGAAAAGCAACAATTGGTCTTTAAATGAAATTTTGTTTTGTTATTCATGCAAATATTTAGCAAAAACAATGCTTTTGAAAAGAAATTTACAAAATCAAGAAATTTCATATGTTTTTTGTTGCATTTTTGCTGTCTGTGTGGCATAATAATGACATTGTTTCGGACAGAAAGGATTTGAAGTGTATGAAGATCGGCATTTATGGTTACGGAAACCTCGGTAAAGGCGTGGAATGTGCCGTTCGCCAAAACCCCGACATGGAGCTTTTCGGTGTATTCACGCGTCGTGATCCGGCGTCCTTGAAAACGATTTTTGACGATACCGCGGTATATTCCACCGACAACATGGAGCAATATGTCGGTAAGGTGGATGTTCTTATCATCTGCGGAGGAAGCGCGACCGATCTCCCCGAAATGACACCGTCGCTCAGCCGCATGTTCAATGTGGTCGACAGCTTCGATACCCACGCGGATATCCCCGTTCATTTTGCAAAAGTGGACGACTCGGCAAAAGCCGCGCATACCACAGCGGCTATTTCGGTTGGCTGGGATCCGGGTATGTTTTCTCTCAACCGTCTGTATGCTTCGGCGATTTTGCCCGACGGACACGATTACACGTTCTGGGGCAAGGGTGTCAGTCAAGGTCACTCCGATGCCATTCGACGCATCGAAGGTGTTGCGGATGCGCGTCAGTATACCTGCCCTGTGGAGTCTGCTGTTGAAGCGGTGCGAAGCGGCGCTGCGCCGGAATTGACGACACGCGAAAAACACACTCGTCTTTGCTATGTTGTGGCAAAGGAGGGGGCGGATCTTGCCCGCATCGAAAATGAGATCAAGACGATGCCGAAGTACTTTGCGGATTATGACACGACGGTTCATTTTATCTCTCAGGAAGAACTTGATCGTGAGCACAAAGGTATCCCTCACGGCGGTATGGTGATCCGCACGGGAAAAACCGGCGCGCATCTTGAAAACACTCATGTGATCGAATACAGCTTGAAACTCGATTCCAATCCAGAATTCACCGCCAGTGTGCTGGTGGCGTATGCACGAGCGGTTTACCGCCTAAACCAACGCGGAGATTATGGCTGTAAGACGGTGTTTGATATCGCTCCTGCCGATATCTGCGCGGCATCTCCCGATGAACTTCGCGCTCATATGCTGTAACGAGTTTGAAGCCCTCGCGAAAAGCGAGGGCTTCTTTTGCTTGACAATATACCCCCCAGGGGTATATACTTGATGTTGGAGGTGGAAACATGAAAACACAATGTTGTCATACTCATAAAGAACGAACTGACACTGAACGGGAGGCGTTGATCAGGCGCCTTAACCGCATCGAAGGACAGATCCGCGGTATCAACGGCATGGTGGAACGCGACGCGTATTGTGTGGATATTCTCACACAGGTTGCCGCCGCCAACGCTGCGCTTCATGCATTTTCAAAGGAACTTCTCGCCACACATATCAAAACGTGTGTGGCTGACGATATCCGCAACGGCAAAGACGAAACCATCGATGAGTTGGTGGTGACACTCCAAAAGCTGATGAGGTGATATACAGTGAAACAATACGATATCAAAGGAATGAGCTGTGCGGCGTGCGTGGCTCGTGTGGAAAAAGCGGTATCATCGGTCGACGGTGTGCAGACTTGTGCGGTGAATTTGCTGACCAATTCCATGACTGTTGAGGGCACAGCATCGACGGAGACGGTGATGGCGGCGGTGGAACGAGCGGGATACCGTGCCGCTGTAAAAGGAGAAGACCCATCAACCTCAAAAGAAAACGAATTTGCAGACACCGAAACGCCGAAATGGATACGACGGTTGGTTGCGTCGTTACTGTTTTTGGCGGCACTGATGTATGTTTCGATGGGACACACAATGCTTGGCTGGCCGCTTCCGGATGTGCTCGCAGATAACGCGGTTGCAAACGGATTGCTGCAGTTATTGCTCAGTGCGATCGTTATGGTTATCAATCAGCGGTTTTTTATCAGCGGTTTCAAAGGCCTTGTTCATCTGAGTCCGAATATGGATACTCTTGTGGCTCTCGGTTCGGGAGCGGCGTTTGTTTACAGCACCTGTGTGCTGTTTTCGATGACCGGACAACACACTGCCGTCCATGAGGCGCATTATTATTTTGAATCGGCGGCGATGATTCTGGCGCTCATCACGGTTGGCAAAATGCTGGAAGCACGTTCAAAAGGAAAAACCACCGATGCCATTACATCTTTGATAAAACTCAGACCGAAAACGGCGACGATCCTGAAAAATGACCAAGAGATCAAAGTGCCGATCGATCAAGTGAAGGTTTCGGACGTATTTGTTGTCCGTCCCGGTGAGCATATACCTGTTGATGGTGTGGTGCTTGAAGGAACAGCGGCGGTGGACGAATCCGCTTTGACGGGGGAAAGCATTCCCGTCGATAAATGCGCGGGCTGTCAAGTGTCTGCCGCAACGACGAATCAATCGGGCTTTTTGCGCTGTGAGGCAACGCGTGTCGGAAGCGACACAACGTTGTCCAAAATCATTCAGATGGTAACCGATGCTTCTGCCACAAAAGCTCCGATCGCCAAGATTGCCGATAAGGTAGCGGGGGTGTTTGTGCCCGTTGTGATGGCGGTGGCACTGATCACGGTGGCGGTATGGTTGCTGCTGGGTGAGAATATCGGCTTTGCATTGGCACGCGGTATTTCCGTGTTGGTTATCAGTTGTCCGTGTGCACTCGGATTGGCGACACCGGTGGCGATCATGGTTGGCAGTGGTGTCGGAGCCAAGAACGGGATATTGTTTAAGACAGCCGCTTCGCTCGAAACGGCGGGAAAGGTGCGCACGGTTGTGCTTGATAAAACCGGCACTATCACCAAAGGCGAACCGACTGTTGTGGCATTGTTGACCGCTGAAGGCGTTTCGGAAACGGATTTGCTGACAGCGGCGGTGTCTCTTGAGGCGAAAAGCGAACATCCTCTTGCGAAAGCCGTTGTTGCCGAAGCCGCAAAACGACACATCGCCGAAAAACCGGTGGAAGAGTTTTGTGTTTTGCCCGGAAAGGGTTTGACGGCGCAGTATAACGGGTGGAAACTGTGTGGCGGCAATCTGTCGTATATATCGTCGATAGCGTCGATTTCCGAACGCGACAAGGACGCTGTTTCAACGATGGCGTTGCGCGGTGAAACGCCGCTCCTGTTTGCAAAGGGAGAAACGTTTCTGGGTGTTATAAGCGTTGCGGATGTGATCAAAGAGGAAAGTCCTGCCGCCGTGAAAGCCTTGCAGAATATGGGACTGCGCGTGGTCATGCTGACGGGCGACAATATCAAGACCGCTCGCACCATCGGTGATAACGTTGGTGTTGATGAGGTGATTGCCGATGTATTGCCTCACGAAAAAGAAGCGGCAGTCCGTCGCTTACAAAGTGACGGCTTGGTGATGATGGTGGGCGACGGTATCAATGATGCGCCGGCGCTTGCGGCAGCGGATGTCGGTGTAGCGATCGGCGCAGGAGCCGATGTTGCGATCGACACGGCAGATGTTGTGTTGACCAAAAGCACACTTTCCGATGTTCCCGCTACGGTACGGTTGTCGCGCTTTGTGATCCGTAACATTCGAGAAAACCTGTTTTGGGCATTTGTGTATAATGTTATCGGCATTCCGCTTGCGGCGGGAGCGTTTATTCCCATTTTGGGCTGGGAAATGAATCCCATGTTCGGCGCGGCGGCGATGAGCTTGTCGAGCTTTTGTGTCGTGACAAACGCATTGCGCTTGAATTTTAAAAACATTTACAGTGACAAGCGTGACCAAAAACGGCGATTTGCCAACTCGAAGGAGGTGAAACAGATGACGAAAACGATGCATATCGAGGGTATGATGTGCCCGCATTGTTCGGGACGTGTCAAGCAATGTCTTGAAGCGCTTGCCGATATCGACAATGCTCAGGTCAGCCACGAAAGCGGAACGGCTGTGGTGATGATGAATGCTGAAGTTGAGAACGCCGTGCTGAAAAAGACGGTGGAAGATCAAGGCTACACAGTCACTTCGATCGAGTAAAAATCTATTTACGGAAAAAGGACACTTGATGGTAAATCCGGTGTCCTTTTTTTTGGTACAAGTAAAACCGTAAGTCTGATCAACTCCACGCGCTAAAAACAGTCCACCGGACTGTTTTCTTAACGCGCTTTCAAGTCCGTCAACCGAAAAAAGGAAGCACCGACACTTGCGTATCGATGCTTCCTTTTGGAGCTGGTTGACGGACTTGAACCCCCGACCTGCTGATTACAAATCAGCTGCTCTACCAACTGAGCTAAACCAGCGTATGGCTGTTCTTTACAAGTCCGTATTATATCAAAACAAAAACCGTTTGTCAATCATAATTTTAGAAATCGTGATTGAATGTTCTTGCTGCTGATGATATACTGATTATGTGAAAAAGCAAGGGGGTTGTGCCGTGAGAACATTCTGTTTCACAGTTGATGATAATATCCGTGCGTTTAAAGAGCTTACCGTAAATGCATACCATCGTCTGCTTGACCACCCGTATTTGGCGATGTATCATCGGTTACATGAGCGCTTTGGAGTGAAAGTGCAGCTGAATATGTTTTATGAAACAGATGGGTTTGATCTTTCAATGATGACTGACCGCTATCGTCGGGAGTGGGAAGAAAATGCTTCGTGGCTGAAAATGTCGTTTCATTCAAAACTCGAGAACGAGTGCCCCTATGTCGATGCGGACTACAGCGAAGTGTTTGATGATTGCAAGCGCGTGCATTCGGAAATATGTCGTTTTGCGAGTGAGGCATCTCTTGCTAAAACGACGACGGTACACTATTGTCAGACAACAGCGGAAGGATTGCAAGCACTCAAGGACAATGGCGTAACAGGTTTACTGGGTCTTTTCGGTACCGACGAAGTACCCATGACTTCCTATAGCGTGCCGCTTTCTTACGGAGACAGCCTTCGAAAAGGAAACAGCGTGTTTTGGAACGGTGTCTGCGTCTCGGCTATCGATGTCATTCTTAATCAGATACCGTTTGACCGTGTTCTTGATACGATTTCACCTCTTATCGGACGTAATCATATGAAGGTGATGATCCATGAACAGTATTTTTATCCGGATTATCGTGCCTATCAACCTGATTTTGAATCGAAACTGGAAACGACCTTTGAGTTGCTGACCCAAAACGGGTATATCAGCACATTTTTCGAAGAGTGAAAAAACTCCCGCTCAATCATTGAGCGGGAATTTTACGTTTATTTACCGAGGAAGTGCGACATCAGCGTATAGCCTTGTTCGATGAATGTTCCTGTTGAAGAAGCCGTTGCCTCCGTGAAAACGGAAATACCGTTGTCAGCAGGAGCGTTACTGCGATACAGCAGATACGGAACGGGATCACTCGTATGTGTTTTCACACACAGGGGAGTGGGGTGGTCGGGACAAATGAGCAGGGTATACTCTTCGTTCATCGCGTCAAGCTCAGCAAGAAGAGGCGCGAGAACGCGGGTGTCGATCTCTTCGAGAGAGCGGACCTTGTTGGCGGCTTCGCCGCGGTGACCGCATTCATCGGGAGCTTCCAGATGAATGTACACCAGGTCATGACCGTTCTTCAGCGCATGGATTGCCGCGTCGCGTTTGCCCTCAAAGTTGGTGTCGATGTATCCTGTTGCGCCGTCTACCTCGCAAACCGTCATACCGTTCAGACGTGCGATACCTTTGAGAAGATCAACCGCCGAGACCATGGCACCTTTAATGCCGTAAAGTTCTTCAAAGTTTTGGAGTTGCGGCTTGGTTCCGTGTCCCCACAGCCAGATGGCGTTGGCGGGAGCGAGACCTTTTTCGATGCGTGCCTTGTTGGTGGGGTGATCTTTCAGCAGATCATAGCTCTTCTTCATCATGTCCAGAAGCGGTGCGGCGTTGGGATCGAGGGGGAGATACTCGCCGATCACGTTTCCGGTGATGTCATGAGGCGGTGTCAGCTTACCGATGGCGGTTTTGCCGTTGTGCCACACAAGGCAGTGACGATAAGCGGTGCCGGTATAAAAATCAAATTCTCCGCCGCCGAAGGCTTCCTGGACAGAGCGAATGATTTCATCAGCAGGAGCGGTGTGGATATCGCCGGCGCAATAATCGAGAATGGTTTTCTCTTCGAACACCTCATCATCGGACAGCGTGACAAGATTGCATCGCATCGCGACATCGGTGTCGCTCATGTTGATGCCGATGTTAGCGGCTTCGAGCGGGGAACGACCGGTATAGCAGTCTGCGGCGTTATAGCCGAGAACGGCAAGGTTGGCAACATCGCTTCCGGGGGATAACCCTGCAGGAACGGTCTTGACAAGGCCGAGCTCCGATTTAGCGGCAAGCGCGTTCATTGTCGGTTTGTTTGCGGCTTCCATCGGCGTTTTGTTGCCGAGTGCTTCAAACGGTTTATCTGCCATGCCGTCGCACAGCAACACAACATATTTCATGGTATCCAGACTCCTTTACAGAAAGAAAATACTCAACAGTCAATAGTATAGCAGATAAAATTGAAAATGGGAAGAATATTGTTAAAAATTCGTCAAAAATTTGTCTCTAATCCATTGCAATTTGGAAAAGAATAGGTTATAATATGAGACGGTTAATGTGGGTGAGCCTGTGGGTTTGCCAAGTGTACGATTAAATATATGGAATAGAAAGAGGATGATAGTGGGTATGTCGTACGAAGAGTTTATCGAACAGTTCGGCGTTGAGATGCTCAAAGGCGATTACGAGAGCGTTACCGAACAGTTCCGCGTTTGGTTTTCTATTTTCGCGGACTATAAAGAGTATTTGACTGAGCAAGCTTCGCAAAGCAGCATTCAGGTCTCCGATGGTATGACCGTTGCGATCGGTTTTGCAGTCGTGTTTTTTGTTCTGCTTGTTTTGACCGGCATTTTCTATTTGTTCGGCTTTGTTATGGATAAGGGTACTAAGAAAGCCAAAAAAGTCGAAAAGAAGGAACCCTCGAAGGCGGCTCCCGCTCCGAAGGCGGCTCCTGTTCCGAAAGCGGCTCCCGTGCCTGTTGTGGAACCCGGTATCAGCGGCGAAGTCGTTGCGGCAATCGCGGCGGCGGTGGCAATGATGGCGCCCGAAGGCAAGCGTTATGCATTAAAATCCGTATCCCGTGCGTCGAATGGACGTTCCGCATGGTCTGCGGCCGGTATCGCGGACAATACGCGACCGTTTTAAGTTGAACAACGAAAGGAAGGTAACCTTAAATGCAAGCATTATGGCAAGCAATCGTCCAGATATGGGCGGAATCCGGTTTTGCAAGGTTGTTCAACTTTGAAGCCGGCGGCTGGAAAAACCTCATCATGATCGGCATCGCGTGTTTGTTGATGTACCTGGCGATCGCCAAAGAATATGAGCCTCTGCTTATGCTCCCGATCGCATTCGGCATGTTGCTGACAAATCTCCCGCTTGCGGGCATCATGGATCCCCAGCAGAATATGCTCGTTCCCATGACGGCTGAAGAAGTGGAATTGTATAAAAGCGGTGTCAACGCCCAGGTATATCCTGTCATGGAAATAGGCGAACACTTCTATTGGCAACACTTTGAGTCGGGCGGACTTCTGTGGTATCTCTACCAAGGCGTTAAGTTCGGTATTTATCCGCCCCTTATTTTCCTCGGTATCGGTTGCATGACCGACTTCGGTCCGCTGATCTCCAACCCCAAGAGCTTCCTGCTTGGTGCGGCGGCTCAGCTCGGTATCTTCGTGGCGTTCCTCGGCGCTCGCGGTATCGGCTTGCTCGCTGACAACTTCGGTTGGGAAGGTCTCGTGTTCTCTCAGCAAGAAGCCGCTTCTATCGGCATCATCGGCGGTGCAGACGGCCCGACCGCTATTTACACGACATCGCTCCTGGCACCGCACTTGCTTGGTCCGATCGCGGTTGCGGCGTATTCCTATATGGCGCTCGTTCCCGTTATTCAGCCGCCCATCATGAAGGCGTTGACTACCAAGAAAGAGCGTTCCGTCAGAATGGAACAGCTTCGTCCGGTGTCTCGTCTTGAGAAGATCCTGTTCCCGATTTTTGTTACGTTGCTTTGTGTCCTGTTGCTCCCGTCGGCGGCACCGCTCGTCGGTATGCTGATGCTCGGCAACCTGTTCCGTGAGTCGGGCGTTGTCGAACGTATTTCCAAGACGGCTCAAAACGAATTGATGAACATTATCACCATCTTCCTCGGTACAACGGTCGGCGCGACTGCCAGTGCGGATGCGTTCCTCAACGGCAAGACGATTATGATCATCTGCCTTGGCCTGTTTGCGTTTGCGTTCGGTACGGCAGGCGGTGTGCTGTTCGGCAAATTGATGTACCTTATCACCGGCGGCAAGGTCAATCCGCTGATCGGCTCTGCCGGTGTGTCGGCTGTTCCGATGGCGGCACGTGTGTCGCAAAAGGTTGGCCAGGAGGCCGATCCCGGCAACTTCTTGCTCATGCATGCGATGGGCCCGAATGTTGCGGGTGTTATCGGTTCTTCGATCGCCGCAGGCGTTTTGATCACTTTGTTCGGATAATTAAAGATCACCCAAAGGGCGGGCAACTTTGCCTGCCCTTTCCGTTTATTACTTTCAAAGGATGAAATACATGAAACCGGATATCAATGAATTTATCACGTTGCGCAAGCGTATCATGGAAAAGGATTTTTCCCGCATGAATGATCGCCAACGGCAAGCGGTGTTCCATGCAAAAGGAGCATTGCTGATCCTTGCGGGCGCCGGTAGCGGCAAAACAACGGTTCTTGTCAACCGTGCCGCTTCGCTGATCCGCTATGGCACAGCGTATAACAGCAATGTCGTGCCGCATGAGGTGAGCGACGAGTTGATGCTTCGTATGCGCGATGCGGCGATGGGGCTTGTGCCGGTTGATGATGAGCTCCGTCAACTGTGTGCCGTTTCTCCCTGTCCGTCGTGGAAGCTCCTTGCCATCACCTTCACCAACAAGGCGGCAGGGGAGCTTAAGGAGCGTTTGTGTAACATGCTCGGTGATGACGGTGATGAAATCACCGCCAGCACGTTCCATTCCTTCTGTGCCCGTATTATGCGTCGTGAAGGCGAAGCACTCGGCTTTTCTTCTCATTTCACGATTTACGATACACAGGACAGCCAGCGTCTCATGAAGGATTGCATGAAACAGCTGAATATCGACGAAAAGCTGATCACCCATAAAGCGGTGCTTGCCGAAATCAGTCACGCCAAAGATTCGTTGATGAGTCCTTCGGAATACGCCGCTCAAGTCGGATCGGATTTCCGTCTCCAAAAGGTAGCGAAATGCTACGAGCTGTATGAAGCACAGCTCAATAAGGCAGACGCCATGGATTTTGATGACCTGCTTTGCAAAACCGTGGAGCTTTTCGAAAAGTTCCCCGATATTCTCGAAAAGTACCGTCGTCGTTATGAATACATTATGGTGGATGAGTATCAGGATACCAACCACGCGCAGTATCGTCTGGTCAGTTTGTTGGCGGGACAAAACGGCAATCTGTGTGTGGTTGGCGATGATGATCAGAGTATATATAAATTCCGCGGCGCTACTATTGAGAACATTCTGAATTTTGAAGATGAGTATCCGACGTCGACGGTCATTCGCCTTGAGCAGAACTACCGTTCCACCAAAACGATTCTTGATGCCGCCAACCATGTGATCGAGAAGAATATCGGTCGCAAAGGTAAAACGTTGTGGACGGAAAATGTTCAGGGCGATCCCATTGGCTGGTATACGCTTGACAATGAGGATGAAGAAGCGCGCCTTATCGCTGAAACGATCCAAAACGGCGTGGCGACCGGCAGACGTTATCGAGATTTTGCGGTGCTGTATCGTGCTCGTGCACAATCCAATGCTATTGAAAGAGCACTCGTCAAAAGCGGTGTGCCGTATCGCGTGATCGGCGGCCACCGTTTTTACGATACACAGGAAGTGCGCGATGCCATGGCGTATCTGCGTGTGATCAATAACCCTGCAGACAGTGTATCGCTTCGACGGATCGTGAATGTTCCCAAGCGCGCTATCGGTGAAACGACAATGGATCATGCGGCGGAAATCGCCGCGGGACTCGGTATAACGCTGTATGAGGTTATTTCCCATGCCGATCATTATCCTACGTTATCTCGTGCTGCCGCAAAACTGCAATCGTTTATTCAATTGCTTGAATCGCTTCGTTCACTTGCCAACGACGGCGAGACGATGCCTCACACGTTGTATCGGGAAATGCTTGAACGCACGGGCTATCTGGATATGTGGAAAATGCTTGGCGAGGCAGAAGCGGATCGCGTTGAGAATCTTCGCGAATTGGAATCGTCCATTCTGGACTATGAGCACAACAGTCTTGAAGAGTTACCGTCACTGGCGGGTTTTCTCGAAGAAGCGGCACTGATGACCGATGTGGATAATTATGATACCTCCTCTGATTCGATCGTTTTGATGACGATGCACGCGGCAAAAGGTCTGGAGTTCCCTGTCGTATTTCTTCCGGGCTTTGAAGACGGCATCTTTCCCGGTAAGAACAGCTTGTTTATGCCCGAGGAAATGGAAGAGGAACGACGTCTTTGCTATGTCGGGATTACGCGTGCCCGTGAAAAGCTGTACATCTTCTGTGCCAAAAGCCGCATGATGTTCGGTATGACCAACCGCAATCAGGTGTCGCGCTTTTTGAAAGATATTCCCATGGAACTCCTTGAAGAACACAACCTCTCATCGTACGGAAATTATGGCGGTGGTTTCGGTCATAGAGACGATGATTCGTTTTCGGGATATCACCGTTCGGCGTCAGAGTTTATTTCTGCTGCTAACAAAAACGCGTCAAAGTCCGGCAATGCTTCTGCCAAATCGTTTGGTTCATCTGTTCAAAAGCCTTACAGTGCGATCGAACGTCAAAAGCTGGCGGGAAATGTTGCGAAACCGACCGCGTCAACGCAGACGTTCGGTGTTGGTGATGCCGTGTCCCATAAAGTATTCGGTGAAGGGATCGTGCGTTCGGCATCTCCGATGGGAAACGATTGCTTGCTGACGATTGATTTCCCGAAGGTGGGCACTAAAAAGCTTATGGCAAATTTCGCCAATCTGAAAAAAGTATAAGAAAAAGCACCCGAAAGGGTGCTTTTTCTTGTGTCACGGATTACTGTATCGTTCATAGAATGGTATTGACGCACCTGCCTTTTTGAAAGGCTTCGTGTGCAATACTTCGGTAAATGGGGGATATAGTATGGCCAATAAATCGCTACATGACGATCGCGGGCGAAACACCATGCGTGCGAATTCGTCAGCTAACGGAAAATCGGTGTGTGTGGATGTCGGACGTGTGCTTGATAGTTGCTCGGATCGGGATTGCTTTGAGCGACTTCGTGTCTATTTCTCGGAATGCGATCAAAAACGGGTGGATGCGGCAACGTGTGTGCGTTCAAAAGGGGCGAAGGTTGTCAGCGCATATATTGATGTGGATCCGTTGTCTTTTCGTGAAGGCTGCTATACGTGCAAGATCACGTTTTATGTCGAAATCCAGCTGGAATTGCTTGGCGGTGATACGGCATGCGGTTGCGACATCGTGTGCGGTTGCGCGGTTGTAGAGAAAAAGGTGATTCTTTACGGCGGGGAAGGTCATGTGCAAGTGTTTTGCGATGAATTAAAAACAGATTCCTGTGAGCATCGTGAAATGAACGGGAGCAACATGCCCAAATGTTGCGTTCAGGTTGCAGAACCTGTCGTGCTGGATGTTTCGCTTGTTGAGGCTTGCGGGTGCGAATGCTGTGGCGTGATGTTCCCGGACTCTGTGTGTTCTCGTTTTGCGGGAGGCCTCACGCATACAGGTGGTTTTAAAACGGTGATGGTTTCGATCGGGTTGTTTACCATTGTGCAAATGATCCGCAATGCGCAGGTGCTGATCCCCGTATATGACTATTGTCTTCCGTGCAAGGAATGTGGCTGTGATGAAGAAACACCGTGCGATGTGTTCAAAAAGATGAATTTCCCGGTTGAGGAGTTCTTTCCGCCGATGGGCAAATGATAAAACGGGACCGACGCAAAGGCAACAGTGCGTCGGTCCCGCTTGGATTATAGTGTTTCGATCAGTTCCAGATCGTAAGGCGTTTGCTGATACACGAAATAGTTCAGCCAGTTGGAAAACAGCAGATGCGCGTGACTGCACCATGTCATCGGCGGAACAGCCGAAGGATCATCTCCCGGGAAATAGTTACGAGGAACGGCGGGGTTCAGTCCGCGTTTGGTATCGCGTTCATATTCGTTTGCCAATGTCAAGCGGTCGTATTCACAGTGCCCTGTAACAAACACCTCGCGGCCGTCAAGTGACGCGATAATAGCAGGACCTGCGGCATCAGAGCAGGCGACAATGCGCAGATTTTCACATTGTTCAATGTCTTGCTGTAACACCTCTGTGTGGCGGGAGTGTGGCATGAAAAAGGTTTCATCGAAGCCGCGTGTCAACGGATAGTTGCTGTAAAGCGGGCGGTGACGGAAAACACCGGAAAGCTTTTGAGGCATTTGATGTTTCTGAATACCGTGAAGGTGATACAATGCCGCTTGCGCGCCCCAGCATATATATAATGTAGAATATACATGCGTATGTGCCCAATCGATGATCGCACACAATTCGTCCCAGTAGTCAACTTCCTCGAAATCGATTTGTTCAACGGGAGCGCCCGTAATGATCAGTCCGTCGTAATGATTGTGCTTGAGTTCGTCGAAACCGCGGTAGAATTCGAGCAGATATTCTTGCGATGTGTTTTTGGAGGTGTGTGTGACGGTTTGCATCAGGTCGATATCCACTTGAAGCGGGGTGTTACCGAGAAGACGCAGAAGCTGTGTTTCCGTCACTTCTTTTGTGGGCATCAGATTGAGAATCAGAATGCGAAGAGGACGAATGTCCTGCTTGTTGGCACGATCCTCGGTCATGACAAATATGTTTTCGGCTTCCAGCGCTTTGGCGGCGGGAAGATTGTTGTCAATTCTGATTGGCATGGCTGATTTCTCCTTTAGAAACATTATATACAGTATATCAAAATCAATTGTGTGATGCAAGAAGAAAAAGAGGAAAAATATTCGAAAAAAGTTTCGGAAAAGTGTTGACAAAACAAAAAGCGTGTGATATTATATCAAAGCTGTCTCGCGAGAGACCGCGCAGGTCTTTGAAAATTAAACAATACAAGCAAAAGAAACGAAACAAACCAACCCGTTAATTTATGGCAGCAGGGCCAAGCCTGCCGCGTGGGTGAGAGACCACAAACGGACAATAAGTTGGAAAGCCAACGAATGTCGATGAGTTTTTCAAAAACTCTGAATTTGGTTTGAACGACCGAAAGGTCGTTTAGATACAATTTTTAGAGAGTTTGATCCTGGCTCAGGACGAACGCTGGCGGCATGCCTAACACATGCAAGTCGAACGGAGTTACACCGATTGAGAGCTTCGGCAGGATTTTGATGTAACTTAGTGGCGGACGGGCGAGTAACGCGTGAGCAACCTGCCCTTCAGTGGGGAATAACGGCTGGAAACGGTCGCTAATACCGCATAACATCATCGAGTGGCATCGCTTGATGATCAAAGATTTATCGCTGAAGGATGGGCTCGCGTCCGATTAGATAGTTGGTGGGGTAAAG
>JAZUOG010000014.1:0-21746 GCA_045604545.1 Acutalibacteraceae bacterium
CACCGAAACAAAAACTCCGGACAGCGGAAAGTTTGTGGGGATTTTGTCGTATGTAGGATTATTTACCGGGGTATTTCACCACGCTGTCGACGTCATAGCCTTCGAGTGCCTTGCGGCCTTCAAGGCCTTCCAACTCAACGAGGAAGATGCATTTGGCGACGGTGCCGCCGAGGCGTTCGATCAGCGATGCCGCCGCTTTGACGGTGCCCCCCGTGGCGATGAGATCGTCGATCAGTACCACGCGTTGTCCTTGTTTGATCGAATCGGTATGCATCTCGATTTCAGCGGTGCCGTACTCCAATGCATATTCACAGCTGACCGTTTCGCGAGGAAGCTTGCCTTTTTTTCTCACAAGCACGAGCGGCTTGTTGAGCATATAGCTGAGCGGTGCGCCGAACAGAAATCCGCGGGATTCGGCGGCGGCGATCACATCAAACTCCACGCCGTCGAGCAACTTTTTCAGTTCGTCAACGGCGAGTTTGAAGCCTTCCGCATCTTCAAGGACGGTGGTGATATCGCGGAACATGATGCCCTTTTCGGGAAAATCGGGAATCGTGGTGATGTAATCCGCAACGGTTTTCATTTCAAGCACTTCCTTTGTCATCATTCCTCAATGTTATACAGATACTGATGCAGACGCAGGGCGGTATCATCAATGTCGAGCAACTGCAGTCCGAGACCGTCACCGACCCACGAGTCGAGGAAATCGGCGGTAAAATCTTCAAAAACAGTGGGAACGGAATAACTGGTCTCGATGGTATAGCCCATATAACCGACCGCCTGCAACGCATAGTTGAGAAGCTCTTGCTGGCTCATGTTGGTCTGAACATAAGGAAGAACCGCGTTGATCACATCGTTGAGAGCGGCAAAATCCGCAGTTTTGGCCTTGTTGATGAGCTGTTCGATCACATGGCGCTGGTTGTCCTGACGGGAAAAATCGCTGTCAATATAGATTTTTCTGAGGCGGGAATAGGCCAGTGCCTGTTGACCGTTGAGGTGATAGTGTCCTGCCTCCTGACCGATCGCCTGCAGGTCGGGATTGTCCGCGAATCGATCGGGGTCGTCGGTGTGGACGGGAATCATTTGTGCTTCTTCGGCCGTCAGCTCCACATCGATGCCGCCGAGGGCGTCGACTGCCTTTTCAAATGCCTTGAAGTCAACGGCGATATACTTGTCGATTTTGAGCATAAAATTCTGCGCGATGGTATCCGACAGCATCGGGAAACCGCCGTAGTAAAACGCGGCATTGAGCTTGTCGATGTCTGCATTGCCGTCACCGTTGCGGTCAAGTCCGGGAATGGAGACCCACGTGTCACGCATCAGCGACACCATCTTGATGGTTTGGGAAGCGCTGTTGGCGGATAAAATAATGTTGGTGTCCGAACGGGCTTGATAGTTTTCGCTGTAGCGACCGTCAATGCCGATAAGCAGAACGTTTTGCACCGTATCGGTGTTGCCGCGAAGCTCGACCGAGGTGACGTCCTCATATTGAAGATCGTCGTTGCGTTCGCTGACACTGCCGTCGTCGATGTCGGGACCGAGCGGTACGACCGAAGAGGGGGGAGCTGTGTCATCTGTCTGCGTGGGCACCATCAATTTGGAAGACACAAATACGGAAGCAACCATGAGAACAATGCCGACGAGCACCATCAACACGGAACAAACGACGAAAAGTGTTTTACGCATCGTGAACACCGCCTTTCTGTTTATAATAAGTATAAATATTCCATTCCTAAGTATACCACAAATGTGTGAACAATTCAATATGCTGTGTGTCGATTTCACCGAGCAAACGATGTCAAACAACGAATGTTGGGTTAAAATTTTGTAACATTGCTTTTTTTCATAAAAAAGTATGCTACAATGAATCGTAATATTGTGAAAAAGAAAGAGAGATGTGCCATGCCTCGCGACAAACAACGTGAACAAGAGAATAATCGTCCGTTTGAAGATGTGATCGTCGGCCGAAATGCCGTCAGCGAGGCTCTTCGTTCGGGACGTGAACTGGATCGCTTGCTGGTCGCCAAGGGCAGCACAGGCGGTAGCGTGGCGGTGCTCATTGCCAAAGCCCGCGAACGCGGCATTCCCGTCAAGGACGTCGACAGCCGCAAGCTGGACGCCATGTGCGGCGCGCATCATCAAGGCGTGGCGGCGGTTGCCGCGTGCAAAGAATTTGCCACCCTTGAGGATCTGTTTGCGATTGCGGAAGAGCGGGGAGAACCGCCGTTCTTCATCGTATGCGATGAACTGGAGGACCCTCACAATCTCGGTGCCATCGTGCGTACCGCCGAAGCAGTCGGCGCTCACGGTGTCATTATCCCCAAACGCCGCAGTGTCGGATTGACGGCGGCGGTGTACAAAGCGTCGGCGGGGGCGATCGAATATGTCTCCGTTGCCCGTGTCACCAACATCAACGACGCACTGCGCGAAATCAAAAAGCGCGGTGTGTGGGTCTACGGTTTGGATATGGACGGCGAAAGCTGGTGTTCTTCCGATCTGACGGGTGCGGTGGCACTGGTCGTTGGTTCGGAGGGACGCGGTATCGGTCGTCTTGTGAGAGAACAATGCGATTTTGTGCTCAGCCTGCCGATGGCGGGTAAGGTCAACTCGCTCAACGCTTCGGTCGCGTGCAGTCTGATGATGTACGAAGCCGCCAGACAGCGCGCGGGCATTGTCGCACGAAATCCTAAAAAGTAACATTGTCCATCGGACGGAAAGGAGGAGCAACCATGGCGGATTATACGGTAGAGGATATCCTGCTGGAATATGAAGTGAAGAAAAAAACAACACCGCCGACAACCAACGATGTGAAAACCGTTGCCGGCAAATTCCGTGAACCAAAACCGAACACGGCGTTCACACCGCCTCGCTCTGCCACGCAAACCTTTGCGGCGGAAGAACCCCCGACAAAGCGCGCCGCCGGTCCTGAGGCACCGGTCGCTCGTCCTGTTGCTCCCGCTCCGACGGCGGAGAAGAAAACCGTCATGCTCAGCACGCGCACCCGCGTGTTGACCGCCACGGTGAATGAAGAAAAATTTCACACACATGAAATTCCGTCGTCTCCTCAGCTGGAGGGACAGATGGTCATGGATATGTTCGCCGATGAGCCGGTAGATGAGCAAGCTTTGGAAGACGAACTGCGTGATCGCCGCCGCGAAAAGGTGCGCGGTTTCCAAATCGTTGAAGGCGGCAAATCCGCGTTTAAGCTAACAGGCGAAGAGGAAGAGTCCGAAGATGGCGATCCGATCGAGCCGACCGATGATGAAGAGGAAGAACTCGAGGATTATGCCGATTACGCCGAGACCGACGCCGTCCAGGGCGAACTCTCTTATCGTCAGCGAGCGGGGGCGCTCGCGCTCATTGCCACTGCCGGCATCGAAGCGTTGATGGTGGCCATCATGCTGCTTGTTCGCATCGGCTGGATCTCTGTGCCGATGACGGTTGTCGTTGTGGCACAGGCGATCCTTCTTGTCGGTATCGTCGGCATTAACCACCGCATCATTTTCGGCGGTCTGAAAAAACTGATCACCCTGAAAGCGGATGCCGATGCTCCTGCCGCTGTCTGCGGCATTGTCGGACTGCTTCACGCGGTGTACCAGATGTTTCTGCCTCCCGCCTATCAGGGCGGCGTGGATATGATGTTTGCGAGCGTGGCGGGACTGAGCGTGCTCGCTGTGCGCCTCGGCTATCAACTGCAGTATATGCGTATCAGTCGCAACTTCCGCTTTGTCAGCAGTGAAAAAGCGATCAAGCAGGCGGCGGTAATGGTGGAAGAAGAAAAAGACGCCGAGGAAATGGGCTATCGCGTCGATCGTGACGGATTGCCTCGAGTGATGTATTATCGTCGCGCCTCGTTTTTGGAGCGCTTTTTGACGCACTCCTATGCGGATGATCCCGCCGACAAGGTGATGCGTTGGTTTGTTCCGGTTGTGCTGTTGGTGGCGGTGCTGTGCTCTGTCGGCTATGCCATCATGTTCCCCGATTTTCTTTTCCAGATCCCCACGGTCTTTACCGCCACGGTACTCGTCGCCATGCCGTCGTGGGCGATGTTTTCCGCTCAGCGTGCCACTTCCCGTACCTGCAAACGCGCCTTGAAAACGGGCGCCATGATCACGGGATTTGATGCGGCACGCGATTTCGGCGGAGAGCTTGACACGGTGATTCTCGAGGCAGATGAACTGTTTCGTAAGGAGCAGGTCAAGCTTCACGGCATCAAAACCTTCTCTGGCACCCGCATCGATGAGGCGATCACCGATTCGGCGGCGGTCGTGATTGCGGCGGGCGCGCCGCTTGCTCCCATTTTCAAGCGCCTGATCGAAAACCGCACCGATATCCTGCGCGAGGTGGACAGCCTTGCCTATGAACAGGACATGGGTCTTTCGGGATGGGTCGGCGGTCGCCGTGTTCTTGTCGGCAACCGTCGTCTTCTCGCCAATCACGGAGTTGACGTGCCTCCCAAAGAATATGAGGAACGCTATACCAAAGACGGTCGTAAAACGGTGTATTTAAGCACGGGTGGGGAACTGTCGGCGATGTTTGTTGTCAGTTATCTTGCCGAGCCGACACTGAAGCTTCACCTGCGCGCGCTGGTGAAGAGCGGTGTCTCCGTTGCGGTGCGCACCTGCGATGCCAACATCACCTCCGCACTTGTTGCCGAAGTGATGGATCTGCCGCAGGTCAATGTAACCGTGTTCAACGCCGGCGAGGGACGTGCTTATGACACGCTTGTCAAGCGCAACAATGACACGCCCGCCGCGTCAACGGTGGCATGTTCGCCGCGCGCGGTATCCAAAGTGTACGCGGCACTGCAGTGCTTCCGTCTGCGTCGCGGTGTGTGGGCGGGGCTGATCGCCCAGATGGCGATCGCGTGCGTTGCTATGCTCGGTTGTGTGTTTGTCACGGTTATGACGGGATTGGTGCTTCGTGCCGATGCCATGTTCCTGCTGTCAATGGGTGTTGCCGTCGTCAGTTACCTGTTCCCGCGATTTTTCCGCACATAAATTTTTTTGAAACCAACGAGAGTGTTTCCCTTGGGAAATACTCTCGTTTATTTTTTGCCGATGCGTTGATGTACCGAAACTGTGAATTTTTTTCAAAAAAACACCAAAAGCAGTTGAAAAAATCGCAAATACAGTATATAATGTGCAAAAGACCTTCTTTTGCTTTAAAAGATTTTGTGTAAAATTACGCATAATTTCCGCAAAAAGGGCTTGGTAATCCACTTCGCGGCAATCGTCGCGGAGAATGAGAGGAGACTGTTTATGAAGCAGTACACAGCGAAAAACATCCGTAATATTGTCGTCGCGGGTCATGCCGATGCCGGCAAGACGTCGCTCGTCGAGGCCGCCTATTATCTGACGGCGTCGCCCGATCGCCTCGGTCGCGTGGCAGACGGCAACACGGTCAGCGATTTTGATGCCGAAGAAATCCGCCGCAAGGTATCTGTGTCGTCGGCGGTTGTTCCCATTGAATGGAAAAATACCAAGATGAACCTGCTCGACACGCCGGGTCTGTTTGACTTCTCGGGTGGTATAAGCGAAGGCATGCGTGCCGCCGGCAGTGCGCTCATCGTCGTCTCCGGCAAGAGCGGCGTGACCGTCGGTGTGGAGAAGGCGTTTGCCGCCGCCTCCAAGAAAGGCATCGCCAAGCTGTTCTTTATTAACAAACTCGACCGCGAAAGCGCGGATTTCTATAAGGTGTTCGAAGACCTGAAAGCCACCTTCGGTCCGATGGTGTGCCCTGTTGTGGTGCCGTATCGCGTCGGCGACAAGGTGGAGTGCTATGTCAACCTGCTGGAGTACCGTGCCTACCGTTATGAAAACGGCAAAGCGGTCGAAGTGCCCATTCCCGATATGGCACATCGTCTCGACGGTCTGCGCACCGCGATGTATGAAGCGGTTGCGGAAACCAGCGAAGATCTGATGGAAAAATATTTCTCCGGCATTGATTTCACTCCCGACGAACTGATCCTCGGTCTGGCGAGCGGTGTCCGTAAGGGCGAGATCGCTCCCGTGTTCTGTGGCTCCGCTCAGGAACTCGAAGGTATTGATCAGCTGCTCAACGGTCTGACATGGCTTGCGCCGTGGGCGGAGACCGTGGCGGGTGAGACGGGCGTTGATCCCGACGGCAACGATGTGGCGCTCACCGTTAACGAAAGCGCGCAGACAGCGGCAATCGTGTTCAAGACGGTCGTTGACCCGTTCATCGGCAAGCTGGTGTACTTCAAGGTTATCAGCGGTAAGATCACCCCCGATATGTCCCTGCTGAATATGCGCACCGGCACCACCGATCGCATCGGTAAGCTGTACACCGTGTGCGGCAAAAAACAAAGCGAGACACCGTGTGTTGTGGCGGGTGATATCGGCGCTGTGGCGAAGCTCGCCTCCGCCAACACGGGCGATACCCTTTGCTCGCCTGTCCGTCCCGTCGTGTTGCCGCCGGTGGCGTTTGAGACTCCCTGCCTCTCGATGGCGGTGTATCCGAAGAACAAGGGCGACGAAGAAAAAATCGCCGCATCTCTTGCCCGACTGATGGAAGAGGATCCCACCATTCGTTATGAGCACAACCACGAAACGCATGAGTCGATCCTTTCCGGTCTCGGCGAACAGCATCTCGATATTATCGCCTCCAAGCTGAAGAATAAATTCGGTGTTGAATTGCAATACGTCGAGCCGAAGGTGGCCTACCGCGAAACGATCCGCAAGCAAGTCAAGGTACAGGGACGCCATAAGAAACAGTCCGGCGGTCACGGCCAGTTCGGTGATGTGTGGATGGTCTTCGAGCCGCATGACGGCGATGAGATCCTGTTTGAAGAAAGCGTCTTCGGCGGTTCCGTTCCGAAGAACTTCTTCCCGGCCGTTGAAAAGGGCATTCGCGACAGCGCGCAAAAGGGTGTGCTGGCAGGCTTCCCGATGGTCGGCATGAAAGCCACGCTCGTTGACGGTTCGTATCACCCCGTTGACTCCTCCGAAATGGCGTTCAAGACGGCGGCATCGCTTGCCTACAAAGCGGGTATTCCCGATGCAAGTCCCGTCCTGCTCGAGCCGATCGGTGCGCTGAAGGTTTACGTTCCCGGCACCTATACCGGCGACATTATGGGCGATATTACCAAGCGTCGCGGTCGTGTCCTCGGCATGGAACCCGCCGAAGACGGTCTGACCTGTGTCGAGGCGGAAGTGCCCATGGCGGAAGCCGCGGATTACGCGACGATGCTCCGTTCGCTGACGCAGGGCAGAGGCTACTTCACCATCGCGTTTGAGCGTTATGAAGAAGCACCTATGCAGGTGGCACAAAAGGTCATCGCCGCCTACAAAACCGAAGAATAATTCAAAAGACACCTTTCGAGGCGCACTTCCTTGTGAAGTGCGCCTCAGTTATATTCGCCTTACGGCGAGTGATATTGCTTCGCAGTGATATTTGCCCTTCGGACAAGTGATATCCGTGGCGATGCCACGGGTTAAGGTGTCGGCTCCACCGACGGATTTTATCATGGAGATGGGTCTCCCGTCCCGTTTCGCACCCAACCTGTCATTGCGAGGAGCGAAGCGACGTGGCAATCTTTTGAAAGATTCTTGCATTTCGCTCAGAATGACAAAGGGGACTTCCATATAAAACCCATGACAAACAGGTCTTGCAATATAAGCGGGAATGTGCTATACTGATAAACGGTTATGAAGATTTTTAAGAAAGGGGAACACCTTTATGAAATGGAATCGTATCGCTGTGCTGACATTGGCGCTGCTGATGCTGATCGCGTGTGTCGGTTGCAGTGGAAATGACACCCCCGACACCACCGACGCGACCACCACGACCGCTGATGCGACGACCACGACCGCCGAGATCATCACGGCTGAAACGAAGATCGGTATTGTGGAGGCTTCGACCTATATCGTCCGTACCGGCCCCGGCGTGGAGTATGAATCCACCGGCGGTTTGCAACAGGGCGAAGAAGTCGTTATTATCGACCGCGAAGACGACTGGTACAAAATCGAGTTCGGTGATGGCTTCGGTTACATTAATTCGCAGTATGTGACCATCGTCGGTCAGACCACCTACACCACCAAACCGACCACCACAACCACCACCAAAGCAACGACCACCGAAAAGGCGACCACCGTCACCGATGAAAACGGCAATGTCGTGACGACGACCGCGACAACGGGTGCGAACGGTGAAACGACCCCGACCTCTGTTCCCACCAACGGCGGCACGGTGACGACCAACGCACAAACGGATAACACCGAAATCAACTTCGAAGAAATTCCCGGTGTGGTCGTTCAGGACGACTGGGACTAAATGACAAATTAACACAGAGAGGATCAAACAGCTATGTCCGGACATTCGAAATGGAACAATATCAAACGTAAAAAGGAAAAGACCGACGGTCAAAAGGCAAAAATCTTTACAAAGCTTGCCCGTGAGATCGCGGTTGCCATCAAGGAAGGCGGCTCTGCTGACCCTGCTTCCAACTCCAAGCTTAAGGACTGCATTGCCAAGGCGAAAGCGGCGAACGTCCCCAACGACAACATTGACCGCGTCATCAAAAAGGCGTCCGGCGACGGCGATGCCGATAAGTACGAGGCGCTCCAATATGAAGGCTACGGCCCCTGCGGCATTGCCGTCATCGTCGAGACCCTCACCGACAACCGTAACCGTACGGCAGGTGAGATGCGCCACTACTTTGACAAATACGGCGGAAACCTCGGTCAGACGGGTTGCGTGTCTTTCATGTTTAACAAGAAAGGCGTGCTGGTCATCGAGGCGGAAGGTCTTGATGAGGATCAGGTGATGGAGGATTCGCTCGAAGCGGGCGCGTCCGACTTTGCCGCTGACGGCGATGTCTTTGAGATCACCACCGAACCCGACGATTTCTCCGCAGTGCGCGATGACCTCGAAGCAAAGGGCTACACCTTCGTGTCTGCCGAAGTGGAAATGGTCCCCGATGTGTACTCCACCATCGACGATCCCGAAATGTGCATCAAGATGGACAAGCTGCTCGATATGCTTGATGATAACGACGACGTCCAAAACGTCTGGCACAACTGGGAGAGACCTGAAGAATAAACTAAAAAAACGCGTCCGCACACGGTGCGGACGCGTTTTTATCATATACCGTAAAAAGCAACGTCACCCGACTGTATAGAATGTTGATTGGACATGTGTTTCCTGAAAATGGATATGATTTCCCGGACATCATGTTGGGGTGTGATTGATGTCAATGTCATCATGACCAAACACAAAGGGGGATCGCGTGTCATGGGATACCCCTTTATGTTTTGCGTGAGAGACGTTCGAAAAAATGGTAAGTTTGTGAGAGACAAAAGAGACAAATATGAAAATATATAGGTTGAAAAGAAATTTGGGATGTGTTATCATAGTAACGCGTTAATGCGTGATGGTTCGCGTTATGTAAGAATGTCCTTGAGGGGGATAAGACAATGAATGTTTTGAAAAAAGGGTTAGCGATAGTGATGATGGCGGTGATGGTATTCACCATGATACCGTTTTCGTTTCCGGATGCCGAAGCGGGGGTACACCCCGAAGAACTGCTTACTCTGCAAGCGGGGCAGGGTGTGCGGCTTCAATGCAACGGATCAATGTACAATCTCACAAATTTTGTTTTTCACATATGGGAGCCGACGATCGGCACCGCAACACATTACGCTGCCGACGGAACGGTGAAAGCTGTGATAGATATATGCACGTCGACGGACGGAGACGCAATCTATTCTGTTTACGGCGGCGATTATGTGATGTGTGAGGTGTATTACGGTGAAATGACCGTTCTCTACAACTCGACTTATCCCAGCAAAATCGATTACTACGAATGCGAAGAATTGCCGTTTATCATCAAGCCGAGTGTGCGCAACATCTATCTGCCCGTCGGCGAAACGGCGTCGTATTATATTGCAGATGTTCCGGAGGGATACAGTGCCACATTAGAGAATAATTACAACCACTCAACAGGTGCGTTTGCGTCAGATGATCCTACTGTGGCGTCGGTGGATTCCGAAGGCACCATCGTTGCGAACAAAGCAGGTAAAACGGCAGTTAAAATGGTGTATCGGTTTACGAAAGACGGTACGGATTCGATTGTATTCAATTGCCTGTGTACGGTTAACGTGGTGGGTGATTTCGGCGGCAAAGAGGCTTATGAAAACTATTATCCGCAAGCGAACGAACGCTATTTTAACGTGGTGGTTTTGAAAGACATGGCTGAGGGTGTCCGTACGACGGGATTTGATATTCAGGTCGGCGAGGAACACCATTCCACCGGAGACAGCTATGAAACGATGATCGAGTTGCCCGAAGGATATACGGACGGTGTGACGGTGTCGAAGGAGGGCTTTGTGCCGTATACACTCAGCAACAAACATCTGTCCTCCTATAACTGGGTGATGCAACATCAGGACAACGGGGAGCCGACTGTACAGGGCGTTTACGGTCAAGCCGTCGGAGACGATGAGTGGTATAACCTGCAGACACAATCGTTGTCGGTGGAAGAAGGCTCCCAGACAATGTATACGATTGATGTAGACGTTTACTGGGGTGATAACAATCCCTTCGGTGTCTGGCTGCAACAAGGCGATAAGACGATTCCGGTTGTTAACGGCACCACAGGAGAAGTTGATATCGGAAACAAATTTAACGATATCGAGCCTGTGTATGTGTGCTTGATGACAGGCAAGGGCGTTGTGAAAAAGAGTCAGATTCTGATCAACACGTATTCTCGCCGTGAAGTTCTCAATCTGGATTTCGGTGACAGCAACGGTTTGAAAGCTGTTGTCACCAACGACGTTGATATCTTCAAAGGATTTCCGTTCCAAATGATGCTCAGCGGCAACATTCCGATTTCCTATGAAGAGGATGAAAACGGACTTGTCCGTGGCACGATCGGATACAAGGTTGTTGAACCGGAAGCGTTTAACGCGTGCTACGAGATGACGAAAAACGGAGGATGGAACAAACACAGCGACCCCATTTTCGATGAGGGTATTATTCAGAAAAAAATCAGAGATATCAAACAAAACGGCGGCAAGATTCCAAACAATATCCGACAGTTCGGTCACCAAGCAGATGTGACATTTATCGGTTATTTTGAAGGCTACAAAAAAGGAAACAATGTGGTTTACACCGACTTCGGTGTAGCAATGACAGTGACAGTCGGCGTTGAGTTCAGACAGCAATCGTTTGCGTTCAGTTTGCCGTTCAACTGGGCGGTAGACTTTAAAGCGGAACTTACTGTGGCATTGTTAAATATCAACAACAGTGCGGGGTCTATCAACGTGACCATTCCCGAAACCACGCTGAAAGTGACACTTGGCGGTGAACTGGCGGTGGGTATTGATAAGGTACTCGATGTTGGTGCTCGTATGGAGGGCGAATTAAAAATCACCTTCCTGAAAGATTCCGAAGCGGCCACCGACACGGTGTGGCATCTGACCGTAAAATTCATTCCCATCATGGATCTTATGGGGTTTGAATTCAAGTCGGAAATGTTTGATGAATTGGTCGACGAGCAAATATATCCAAGCCCCGATGCAAATGCGGTAGCGGCGGTGATGGCAGAGGGTGTGTCGACGGGATATGTGCTGTCCTCACGTCAATATCTGAGTGCCGCCTCACCGTTTACAGAGGGTGAAAAAATTGTCAGTGAAGACGGGCTTACCGTGACGCAAGTGGTGGAGTCGAACACCTATACGGACTCTCATCCGCAGTTTGTGGACTTCGGTGAAAAGCAGGTGCTGGTATGGGTCGGCGATGATGCCGACCGCACAATCGAAAATCGCACATGTTTGTATTATGCCGTGTATGATAAGACGGAGGATATGTGGAGCGAGCCTGCCGCAGTTTACAACGATGGTTTTGCGGATTATGAGCCGTTGTTTACCATGGTGAACGGCGAAGCGGTGTTGATTTGGAACAAAGCGACAGTCCTTTACGAAGAGGGCGCGACGCTCGATGAAACCGCCGGAAAAACGGATATCTTTTTTACGACATTCAACCCGGAATCCAATTCGTTCGATATCCCTGAGAACCTGTCGAACAACGATTGCTATGATCATGCGGCGACGGTAACAACGGTCAATGGTGACATAACCGTTGTGTGGATGACAGACCCGAACAATGACGCGCTGGGTATGAGTGACAGCGAATCGATCATTGCGACGACGAAAACCGCCGATGGTTGGACAACTCAGATCCTTGCGGAAAATCTCAATCCCGGTGTGGATATGGTTGCATGTGAAGTCGACGGGAAATTGACGGTGTATTATGCCGCGGACACTGACGGCGATGAGCTCACGGTGACTGATTTTGAAATATTCTCGTTACAAGACGGTGTAGCAACACAGATGACCGAAAATGACGTGATCGATTCTTCGCCGAGTATGATCGGCGGACAACCGTATTGGTACTCGGAGTATACATTGACAAACGGTATCGATGTGATCGAACATTCCTCTGCCAGCGGACGCTATGTTTATGTGACGGATGAAACGGAGGAAACAGAAGCGATTCTGTTCACATCGGATGAACTGAGAAACAATGTGTATGCCATGGTACGTGATGATGAAGGATGGAGCGAAGCTGTCAAAATCACGGACTTTGAAAATTCATATGTTATGGATTATAGCGCCGCAATTTGTGACGGTGAATTGGTGGTGTATGCTAACACGCGCCAGGTCAACGCCGACAGTGCTCTCGGCGATGCATCTGTTGTCAAAGTGTCGAAAGCCATTAAAGAAGCCATATCGCTCGATGATGTCGGCTACACGGAATACTCTTTGACAGAGAACGGACTTGCGCAAGTGACAATGACACTGAGCAATAACGGTTTGCGTCCGGTGAAGTTTTTTGAGGTTGAAGTGTTGGACGACAACGGGGAAGAAATCTATTATCAAGATTTTGCGTTGGTGCTTAATCCAGGTGAAACCGAGAATGTAATGACCTATGTGCCTGTGGCTTCGCTTACATCTGACACCGTCACGTTGCGTGTGAAATCCCGTGATAATGAAACGGTCGTCAGTAACACTATGCCGCTGACATTCAATATGTCGGATATTTCCGTTGAAAAGGTATATGCGCAAACGGACGTGAACAATCAAGCTCAGGTGACAGCGGTGGTGTTTAACCGAGGTTTGCGTACGATTGAAAGTGCGACGTTGACGGTGGTAAAAGATGATCCTGAAGGTGAAATGCTCGCACAGGAAAATATGGAGACTCTCGAACCCGGCAAAGCGACATATGTTCAGTTTTTGATTCCCGACCTTGCCAAAGATACGGTTGTGTATGTAAAAGCGGCAGCATCGGAAACGGAAAATCTGCTTTCCAACAATCGACAGCTTGCGGTGGTGCAGTATTTCAACGCGGATGTCACCGAGAATCATTATGAATATCCCGATGATTTCACGGCACAACCGATGAAACTTGACAAGAATTATTATGTTGCTTCCGACAGCGGAACACAGAGCTTTGAAACAACGTTCACACCCGTGTCTGACGGATTCTATCTCTTTTCGGCCATGGAGTATGATGTTAGCGGTTATCCCAGACTTATACAAACCGACACGGTATGTTACGACGAAAACGGCGTTTGGATGGCTGAACAGGATTATTACACAAACTACAGCAGAGAAAACGGCATGTATTGTTTGACGCGTTACGGTGTGTACTATCTGGAGGCCGAAACGGAATATACCTTTGCGGTGGAATGCGATGAAGATGAATTGGCGCGTGTGAAGTTGGAAAAAGCGCCGCTTCCGGAAGAAATGACCGTCAACACTAACGCCATCACCTTCGACCAAGGTGATTTCGGTCGGACGATTTCCGTGGAGTTGGCTCCCGATGCGACTTACGGAAAGGCGCGCTTTGAAAGCTCCGATACCAACGTTGCTGTGGTGGATGACAACGGTTTTGTGTATCCTCGTAATCCCGGCACTGCTGTAATTACCGTTACGGTGGATGACACGAATCTGGTACAGAAAGTCAGCGTGTCTGTTTTTGCTGCATCCGCAAGAGAACTGATGGCGGATCAAAGCTACTCGGGGCTGCCTTCGGGCGGTTATCAATTTGTTGCCGATGAATCGGGATATTACACCTATCGTTTTACTGACGGCAGAGCCCGTGTCAGTGACAATAACCGTGTGACCGTTGATATGCTTCTCCACAACACTGACTATGGAACGACAAACAACTTTGGTTGCTTGTATCTGCAGGCCGGCGAAACGATCTATTTTGATGTCGAGAGTGCGACAGAAACGGGTTTGTATATTACCGAGGTTTATGCTCCCGACTATATCACGGTGGATTCCGAACCGCTGGTTGTCTTTGAGGGGGTTTTCGAGGAAATCGGTGTGGACACCGAGTACAATGAGTCACGTTTTGATTTCACTTCGGAAATCGTCATTGACGATGAAACGGTAGCAAAAATAACCGATCGCACCAAGGTGGGCAATCAGAGCTCAGACGGTTATTTGTACACCTATGACAATACGATCACCGTTATAGGCTTAAAAGCCGGCACTACCATGTTGACGATTCGTGACGGCAACGGTTTGGAGTATTCGGAAACACTCAAGGTGAAAACGGATATGCCCATCGCGTTGGACGAAGTGAAAACCATCTCATCAGAGGTTGACGGCGGCAAAGAGATGTTTGCGTTTGTGCCGCAAGAAACGGGAATGTACGGCATCAACGTTTCCGAAGGATACGAAAGCATGTTTGTGGTGTATAATCACAATTTCGAAATCATGAGTGAACTTCAGGATAAAGACCAGTTCGAACTGACAGCAGGAAAGACCTATTATGTCGGGTCCGACCTTTCGCAATGTTACGATGAGGAAGTATCACTGCAAATCATCAGCTTGAGCACGGCACAGGGAATCCGCATTGATACCGATCAAACGGAATTCTATATCGGTGAATACAACTCGTTTGAGGAAGAGTTTCTTCCCGGAAACGCCATTCGTGAGGATGTGATCTGGTCGAGCAGTGACACATCTGTCATGCAAATCGACGAGAGGGATGGTTGGGCAAAAGCGGTCGGAATCGGCAAATCGGTGATCACGGTGACCGCTGCAGACAGCGGCGTGAGCGATCAAGTCGAGATCGAGGTTGTGGAACCGGTGGCAATGACGCTTGATACGCCCTATACCGGCACAGCACCGTACAGCAGAACCAAGCGTTACACCTTCACTCCCGAACAGGATGGCAAGTATTCGTTCGAAATGAATGCTTTGGGTGACAAGATTTATTTTAAATTGTCGGATGGAGACGGATACACCCAAGCGTCCACCACTTCTAAAACGATTGTGTATAATCTTGAGTTAAACGCAGGAGAAACCTATACAATTGTCCTGGAGGGGTTTTACGAAGCATCGGATTATAATCTGCGCGTCAGTGAATATGTTCCGGCAACGTCCATGACACTGGATTGCGGAGAAGAAATTGTTGGCAGATTGGGAGACACAATTCAGCTGACAGCGTTGTTCGGCCCTGAAAATGCATCAAAACAATCCGTGAAATGGAACAGCAATACATATTATGCTTCTGTTGATTCAAACGGGTTGGTATCGCTTGGTTATGTCGGAACTGTCGTCATCACTGCTACCAGCAGCGAGGGCTTGACGGCAAGTGTGACAATCACGATTAAAGAAGTACCCGATGAAAACATTGTGTCGTTTGAGGCGCAGAATGTAACGGTGTATGAACATCTTGACGGATATTACACCACAAACAAAAACGGAGACCAATGGTTCGTCTATAATGTGAATGTAAGAAACGGCGACGATAGAAACCGTTCTTTGTATACGGTCACTTTTAAGGACGGAACAAAAGTGAGCGGTAGCAGTTATGAGGTTGAACGCGCGGTCGGCGGATCGATGCGGTTCTCCTATGATCAGACCGCTGACCAACCGTGGCAGGTCGGTGGAACGTACACGGTTACGGTGACACTGAAAGGTCATACGACACAATATCGTGTGACGGTGGCAAAAAGTCCTGTTGTGTCGCTTGACGTTGAAGACGTTGTTGTCTATGAGAATCTTGACGGTTACTGGTATGACGATACGTTTGAGTATTCGCTTGATGAGCACGTCTGTGTGACGGTCACATTGAAAGACGGTTCTGTTTTTAGCGGCACATACAGAGATATTTATCAGCGCTTGGGTTGGATGTTGGAATACCATTCTTCCCAACGCGAAGAACCTTGGGGTGTCGGTGACCATGAGTTCACGGTATCTCTCGGAGATATGTCGGCGACCGGTAAGGCAACCGTTGCACAGACTCCGGTGTCTCGTGTGGAGGCTCAGAATGCGGTTCGTGAGTTGTCTGCAATGGATAGCATAGGCTATAACGGCTATGTGTCCGGTTCCTCCGATCGCGGCGCAGTGACATCGTTTACAGTCTATTTCAAAGACGGCACCTCCGTTTCCGGAACACCGAACGAAATATATCAGCAAACGGGATATCTTGCTACATTCTGTTTTCATGATGATATATCCGAGTGGGTGGCAGGAGATTATAAAGCGACGCTCACCTTTATGAATGTTTCCTGTGAATATACGGTAACGGTGACGGATATAGTTGACCGCATCGAGGTTGTCACTCTTCCGAGCAACATCGACTATTTTAACGGTGAAGATATCGACCTGCGTGACATGGTGTTGCGTGTGTATTACACCGATGGCACCTATGATGATATCATTACGAAAAATGCGATATCCTTCTTGGAATCTATGAGCGGTGACGGATATTATGTTCCGAAGCTTGATGTCAACTACCGACTTACTCATGATTCTCAGGCACAAGAAGAATTTACGGTTGGATTCCTTGGAAAAACGGTGGATATGGAACTCACGTTGACAGACAAGGATGTTACGGCCATCACGTTGTCTTACGATACCCAAAAGACAATTCTTGTTGATGTGACATTCAGTGACGGCACGCACGAAAACATGGTGTTTGAAAGAATCCACGGATTCGCTGGGGATGAAGGTTCGGCATCAGGTGTTCTCATTATGAAAACGGCGGCTGTCGCCGGAACATATTATCATAACAGCCAAGGGGATGTCTGGATGGAATTCTGCAATGTCACCAGCAATGTGTTGACGCTTGATGATGTTCCCACTGAGGAAAAACCGGAATTGAAGGGCGATATCAACTTTGACGGTTCGCTGAATATGCGTGACGTGATGTTCTTATTCAGTGCTGTCAGCAATGGTCATGCGCTGACAGCGGAACAGCAAGCGGCAGCGGATTATGACGGCAACGGTGTCGTGAATATGCGTGACGTAATGAGAATCTACCGATTGGTTTCGAGCGGGCAATAAGAAAAGGTGGTTGTCACAAGCTTCCGGCAAGGGCTTGTGACAACCCTTTTACTTAGCTTCGTTTGCGCATCGTCTTGCGTTAAACTGCTCTATCCTGGTTTTGCACTAGCTTTTTGTCCCTGTTTGCGTGTATACTGATACTGTATATAATAGGCTAAGTAGTAGCCTTGTGCACATAAAGGGAGGAATGTTTCCATGAAGAAATCTCTGCTGAGCGTTCTGTTGACGGTCGCGCTTCTGGTGACGACGGTATTTTCCGTCGTGACGTTGACAACGAGCGCCGCCAACGAGGACGGCATGACGGCTGAGGATGTCTGCTACACAGTGTCGACGGTTGAGTCGAGCGGCGTGAAGGCGGGCGAGACCTTCACCGTGTCCGTCTCCACCAACGCCATCGACAACATCGGCATGGTGGAATACTATTTTGCTTACGACAACACGAAGGTCAAGGCTGTCTCCAAAACGATTGAAGGCTACCTTGCCGAAATGGATATGAAGGACGTTGTCATCGCGCCGAAGGGCGACAAGGACGGCAACAAAGCGACGGGTGAGGTGTGGATCACCGGTATGATCCTGTCTCAGCTCAGCTCCGCCGAAGGCGAAGTTATCGCGACCGTCACCTTCGAAGCACTGACCGATCTTTCCGAGAATGTCCCGATGTTTGCTGTCGGTGAGGCTCTTGCCGCCACTCACGAGGTCGTCGACCACAACGTATCGACGGTTGACGGCGGTCTGGTGATCGCGCAAAACTGGGGTTCTGAGAATACGGACGGTATGACCGCTGAAAATGTGGTGTACACCGTCGAGACCGTCGAAGCCGAGTCGGTCAAAGCGGGCGATCAGTTCACGGTTAAGGTGTCCACCAACGGTATCCACAACATCGGTATGGTCGAGTTCTATTTTGCTTATGACAACAGCAAGGTGAAGGCCGTCTCCAAAACGATTGAAGGCTACCTTGCCGAGATGGACATGAAGGATGTTGTCATCGCGCCGAAGGGCGACAAGGACGGCAACAAAGCGACAGGCGAAGTGTGGATCACCGGTATGATCCTGTCGCAGCTCAGCTCCGCTGATGGCGAAGTTATCGCGACGATCACCTTTGAAGCGCTGACCGATCTTTCCGAGAGCGTGTCGATGTTCGCTGTCGGTGAGGCGTTGGCGGCGACTCATGAAGTTGTCGATCACAATGTATCGACCGTTGACGGCGGCCTGAAGCTGGCGGGTGCGGAACTGACCACCACTACGACCACTACCACCACGACGACGACCACTACCACGACGACTACGACGACTACTACGACGACCACGACGACTACTACGACGACCACGACGACAACCACCACACAGGCTCCCGTCGTGGTGTACACCGTCTCTTCTTACGAGGCGAAGGAGTTTGCTGTCGGCGATACCTTTGATGTCACAGTGAGCATCAGTGAGATCGACAAGCTGTGCATGGTGGAATACAAGCTCGGCTATGATGCGACTGCGTTCAAGGCGGTGTCCGCTCAGCCCGGCGACTTCCTCGCGCAGTTTACTCTCAACAATGTGACGACTGAGCCCGCATCTCCCGTTGTGAATGATCCTGCGGTCGGCGAAGTGTGGATCAGCGGCGTGTCGCTGACCGACTTTGCGGCAACCGAAGGGGAAGTCCTCGCCACCATCACCTTTGAGGTGATTGGTGAAGTTGAGGCGGATAGTGTGATGTATGCTGTGGCGGCGCCCTCTGCGGCATCTGCTCCCGCAACGCTGATTGCGTGCACGGCGGTTGACGGCGGCGTTAAGGTGATCCCTGAGGAAACCACCACTACGACCACCACTACCACCACCACCACGACGACTACGACCACCACTACTACCACCACGGAGCCCGTCACGACTACTACCGAGGCGGAGGTCATCACCTCGACCACAGTGACCGAGACGACCACCACTGCGAGCAAGACCACCTCCACCACCAAGGCGGCGGATAAAGCACCGCAGACCGGCGATGTGTCCGCGTGGGTCATCTTTGTGATCATCGGCGTTGTGGCGATTCTGGTTGTTGTCCTGCTGGTGATCATCAGCAAGAAAAAGGGCGGCAACGATGACGATTATTGATCGTTGAACGACGCAAATTCCAACACGCCGTGAGTTTTCACTCACGGCGTGTTTTTTTGTCTGTTATCGTACTTGTGCACTCGTTTACTCCCACCACAATATGTCGTATGCGGCAAATTTGTAAAAGTTACAGGGTGGTTATAATGGTTACCATACATTGTCTGAAGTTGCGCTGTTAGGTTATCTAAACTGCTTTCTTTCATATTGCGGATTGAAAAAAAGGACATACAAAGGTACAATGTAAATGTCGAAGTCTATTTGACATCATTTAAAAGGAGGAAATTTTCCATGAAAAAACTGTTAAGCATTGTGCTGGCAGTTGCGCTGCTTGCTTCTTTCACCTGCATCAGCGTTTCTGCTGAACCCACCGTGGTTGACAAAAACTCGGACTTCTCTCTGTTGCCCGGTGCTGCAAGCGATTTCACTTGCATCGAAGCCGGCGAAGGCAAAGTGACCGTCACGAAAGACGGCGATTCCTTTGTTTTTAAATCTGACAAGGGCTGGCCTTACGCTTTCACCAACGCTTCCACCGCTACCGACAATCCCGCCACCTGGGCAAGCGCCAGCTTCCTCGGCTCTGACGAGATCTATCTGAACTTCGATTTCGAAGTCAAGTCCGGTGCTTCGAAGGTTCTTGTGTATTTCTGCGGCCAGAACCCGCAGGACATGGCTGCTGCGGGCAACTTTGTTGACCTGAACTGCTTTGTTCTCAACGAGTTTGATCCGGCTACCGGCCAAACCGATAAAGACCTCGGCGTCGGCAAGTACAACGGCTCCATCAAGCTCGGCGATCTTTACGAAAATGTGGATTACCTGAAGCAACCGTATGTCAATCCCGACCTCGTTGTTGACGATGTGACCTTTATCTCCGGCGTGAAGGTGTTCGCTGTTGCCGGTGAGGTCGTTGTGAACGACATCTCCGTCGGTAAGAAAAAGTATGACGCTCCCAAGATGGTCACCAATGAGCTCAACCTGCTCACCAACGGTGCCACCAACGGCGCTAACGGCGAATCCGAAGTCACCTTCAAAGACGGCGCTTATGAAGTGAAGGTTACCAAGGGCTGGAACAAAGACGACAACACCGCTTACGGCATGCAGGTTGCTGCCGGTCTGAAGGATTTCGACCTCGGCGCTACCACCATGCTGCATGTGGGCATTGATTCCGATACGCCGTGGCGTCTGACCACTTTTGATTCCGAAATCAACAAGTGGCTCGGCCTTGGTGCGAACTTCGGCGAGTGCAACGGTCAGGCTTCTGCTCCCGATGGCGATGGCTTCTATCCCGCGGGCAAGTATGAGATCTGCGTTGACTACGGTTCGATCTACACCTGGAACGCCAACAACGGCGATTCCACCTTTGATGTGACCAGCGCTTGCCTTGACGGCCTCTATTTCGAGGCGAAGGACGCCGGCACCATGAAGGTCACCACCCTGAAGCTGAGCTCCAAGAACACCTTTGAGGCAACCCCCGGCACCAACACCGGTGAAGGCGCGAGCAACGATGATGTCCAGGGCGACGAGGGTGACAACAACACCACCAAGCCTGCTGACGACAGCAACGACGCTACCACCAAGAAGACCACCACCACCGCGAAGAAGACCGGTACGGATGACAAGACCGACAACGTCGAGACCGGCGATGTCTCCAGCGCTGTTCTCTTTGCTGTGATCGCTGTGATCGCTCTGGCGGTTGTGGCCCTCTCTGCGAAGGTCAAGGCTCGCTAATCATTCGCTAACAACCTAAAAGACTGTAAAGCTCAAAAGGCTTTACAGTCTTTTTTTGTCTGTCTTTAGGATACCCTACGAGGTTGACAGACCATCGTGCGAATTTTGCGGGACGGGAGCCCCGTCCCCTGTGCGGCTGACGCATGATCGGCGGTGTTTTTACAGCGAGTGGTATGTTTTCAAATTGGTGGGATATGACCGATAAATCCCGGACTATGCAGGAGAGAACATGAAGCCTTCCCCTTGAGGGGAAGGTGCCCCGAAGGGGCGGATGAGGTGTAGCCGCCGAAGGCGGCGTTAAGTGTTTGCGAGATTTCATAACGGACGCTGATGCGTCCTACACCTTATCTGTCTCGCCTGCGGCTCGACAGCTTTTCCTCGCCGGAGACGGCAACACCACACTGCCGTTGCGGACATAGAATGCGGTTCGTTTCTGCGCAATAAGAATCCACGCGTAAAACGGGTGGTTTTTCTTTTGCGGGCATAGCCCTCTGTTCCGTAGCCTCCGCGTAGAACGCGTAATACGGTCTGCCAGCCGCGTATTTAGCTATTTCTTGCCTCTCCCTCTGGGAGAGGTGGCATGGCGTAGGCCAT
>JAZUOG010000015.1:0-8270 GCA_045604545.1 Acutalibacteraceae bacterium
ATGTGTAGAATTTCTGCACATCCGTTTTACTGTCTCAAAAAATATTTTAATAGTGATATTGTGAGACAGGTCTCACAGTGTTATTTTGCCTATCGGCAAAGTGATATTAAAACCTTTCGGTTTTAGTGATATTTTATTCGCTCCTAAACTCGCGAAGCGAATAACACTCGGCTTTTAGCCGAATATAACTGCGTAGCAATACAACTCGCCGTAAGGCGAATAAAACTGGCGTTGTATCCTTACGGGTACAACGCCTATGAGTGGCTTTTTTCATAAGCTGGCTTTGAATTCCGACACGGAGGAAAACCGATCGTTCGGATGGATGTTGGTGCATTTTTTGACGATCCGCCCTGCTCGACCGTCGGCGATCATTTCGCTGGGGTGTTTGCCGGTCAGCATGACATTGAGCAACACACCGAGTGCATAAATATCGGTTCTGGCGTCGCTTTGTGCGACACCGAGCTGTTCGGGAGAGGCGTAGCCGACTGTCCCCATAACAACGGTGTCGGTGCCGTAGCTTTTGATAACGCGCGACGCGTTGAAATCGATGAGAACCACGCGACCGTTTTTGTCGATCATAATGTTTTCCGGCTTGATATCACGGTGAACAAGATTGGCGTTGTGTAAGACGCTGAGTCCGTCACACACCGCTGACAAAACGGCTTTGGCACCGCGGTAGTGATAGCGTCCTGTTTCCATCACATCATGCACGGTTATGCCGTCGATGAATTCTTCCAGTACGATCTGACCGTCCTCGAGTGTTATGGAATCAAAAATGATCGGCAACTGCGCACAGCGGATAGTGCATAGCATCGCATAGGCCTCGAACGGTTTGGGAAGACTGCGAATGATCATGTCGCGTTCGAGTGTACGATGACGCACACGCAGTGTCTGACTGCCGTTTTTGTCCGCAAGCACCTTGACGAGCCGATAGGTCTCAAACAGTTTGTCAAGATAGTGTTTTCGTGTCATGGTATGGTGTCAATCTCCGTTCCATTCTTCGTAATACGTGTTATCTTCTTCGCTGACCATGTTTTTATGCAATCGGAAATTGCGGTTGTGGCAATCCTCGGCGCAATGGATTGTCAGCGCGCCTGTCCGCTTATCTTTGTCGGGATAGGCGTACCCTTGGATATAAATGTTACCGCGATAATAGACATCGGATAAATTGACGCAGGATGCAAAGGCGAATTCGTTGACGGTGGACATGGTTGTGGGGAAGTATACGGTTTTGACGGTCGGTGCAACGGCGGATCTGCAAAAGGCATATTCTTCGATCGCAAGGACCGGGCAACCGTCGATGTACGCGGGAATATCGTATACACCATCTTCGGCAGGGGTCTCTACGTCCACGATGGTAATGCCGTTTTCGGGGCGTTCGATCCCGACGGCGATAAATTCATCACCCGATTCGACAGGGCGGTAAACATAGGTGACAGCCGGTGCTTGCTCAACAGCGGTGGTTGTGGTGATATCGGTTGCGGAGACGGTGCGGTGTGTTGAGGGCGTGGTGACCGTTGTCACCGCTGTTGTGATGGTGAGTGGGTCAACGGGGGTGTTTTTGGTCAGCAGAATGCCCGCGGTTACGGCGACAATGATGCAAAGGACAGCTGAGGCAGAAAGCCAAATAAACGGTTGCTTGGAACGTTTTGCGGTGCTTCCGACGGTTTCTTTGTTATCAAGCGATGTCATGCAATACAGACAAAAGCGCGCGTCGTCCTCAATCTGTGCTTGGCAAGAAGGACAGGTTTTCATGGCGTTTTCACCCCAGTGTGTCTAAATCGTGTTGATAAAGCATTTCGTTGATATCCATGACGGACTTTTTGTGGCAAAGTCCGTAAAGGATAATGCTGTCAAACGGCAGTTTGACATAGAGCGGGGAATATCCCGCACATTTGAGCAGTGTTTGAGTTTCGTCGATGTTCAGTTCCATGGCGATGGCAAGGCATAAGAGCTTTTTTCGCTCCGGAACACGCACTCCCGAAAAAATCTGATACGCATAGATTTCCGAGAGCTCCGAACGACGGATAACGGTGGATTTTTTCAACCCCTTTTCTTTGAGAAGCCGTTCGAGAAAATGGCTGAGCGTGTCATGAATCATATATGGTTTGTTTTCGTTGTAAAACGTTGTAAAATCGGCACAAAGACCGAGTTCTTCCACGATTTTGGAGGTATCCTTGCTCATGACCGTCCGCCTTTCGACAATATTCGTTTTTATTATACATCAAATATATCGGTATTTCAACTATGCGTTATGCATAGACCGTGTACTTAAAAAATAAAAGATTAAAAAACATTTGACAAACACGAGATATGGTGCTATAATCTAATCACTTTAAAGCGTTACACTTTAAAGTGATAAAGTAATCCGTGGAGATGATCACTGTGAATTTGAGAAAAGGTAATCTGATGAGCATTCGTGACGATGTCAAGGTGCTCGATGCGACGATTCGCGACGGCGGTCTGTGCAACAATTTTGATTTTTCCGATGAATTTGTCACCGAGCTCTATAAAACCAACGTCAGAGCCGGTGTGGACTATATGGAGTTTGGCTACAAGGCCAGCAAAACGATGTTTGATAAATCTCAGTACGGCAAGTGGAAATTCTGTGATGAGGAAGACCTGAGAGCCATTGTCGGTGACAATATGTCCGATATGAAAATTTCCGTGATGGCGGATGTCGGACGTTGCGACTACAAAACCGATTTTCTTCCGAAGTCCGAAAGTGTCATTGATATGGTGCGTGTGGCGTGCTATATTCATCAGATTCCCACCGCTATTGACATGATCGAGCATTTTCATGGGCTTGGCTATGAAACCGCATGCAACATTATGGCGGTATCGCAGGCAAACCTCGACCAGTTAAAACAAGCGCTGGAGATGCTGTCGGCGTCGTCGGTGGACGTGATCTACCTTGTGGACAGCTACGGCTCGCTCTATCCCGAAAATGCATCGGAGCTTGCCAGAATGTACGTCAATGCGGTGGAAAACACCGAAAAGAAGATCGGTTTTCACGCTCACAACAACCAGAATCTGGCGTTTGCCAATACCATCGAAACATTGTCTTACGGCGTATCGTATCTTGATGCTACGATTCAGGGCATGGGACGCGGTGCCGGCAACTGCGCGATGGAGCTGTTGCTCGGCTTCCTCAAAAACCCCAAATACAATCTCTACCACTTCCTGCGTTTCATGGAAAAGTATATGTCGGAGCTTCGCAAAAACGGCGTAAAATGGGGCTATGATCTGCAGTATATGTTCACCGGTATGCTCAACCGTCATCCGCGTTCCGCCATTGAGTTTACCGAAGAGAACCGCGAGGATTATGCCGAATTTTACAAAACTCTGCTCGATAACGAATAATCCTTTCACAAACGGGACTGCATCAAAAGCGTTGCAGTCCCGTTTCGTTTATGCTATACTGGTATTCGATAAAGGAAGTGATGGTATGCTGAAAACACATCCCGCTGTGTTTGCGGTGGAGGATACCTATCAGATCATGGTGTCGACAACACAGCCGTGTCTCTTTTGGGTGCGTATCGGTGACGAGGAGCACTATGACGAATCCAACGGTATCCTGCGTTCACTGTCACCGCTTCATCGCGTTATTGTACCGATGGCTGAGCTGAACCGCTTGAAAGAATATACGGTTTGCGTTCGTCCGCTCGAAGAAAGAAAACCGTATTTCTCCAAAACGTTGCCCGTTGAAACCTATACATACCGTTTCGTGCCTGTTCCCGAAAACCACGTCAGGGCGTATCATATTGCCGACGCACACAATCGGGTGGAAGAACCCGTGGCGGCGGCAAAGGCGTTCGGTGACATCGATTTGCTGATTCTCAACGGTGACGTGATCAACCACAGCGGCGATCCCGAAAAGTTCGATGTGGTGTATGAAATATGCTCTCGGCTGACCGGCGGTGAGAAACCGGTGGTCTTCTCCCGCGGCAATCACGATCTGCGCGGAAATTACGCCGAACGATTCGCGGAGTATACGCCCAACGCCAACGGCAAAACCTATTACACCGTTCGCCTCGGCTCGCTGTGGTTGGTGATTCTCGATTGCGGCGAGGACAAGGAAGATGATCATGCGGAATACGGTCACACCGTTTGTTGTCATGCGTTTCGAAAACGACAAATGGCGTTTTTACAGTCGCTGACGACCGAAAAACCGTATGAGAGTGACGGCGTCACGCGCCGTCTGTTGATTTGTCATAACCCCTTCACGCGGCAGGATCAGCCGCCGTTTAACATCGAAGCTCCGTTGTATACCGAGTGGGCGACGTTGCTTCGCGAACAGATCCGTCCCGATCTGATGATCTGCGGTCATGTCCACAGGCTCGGTATATTCCGCGTTGGGGGAGAATGGGATCATCTCGGTCAGCCGTGCACGTTGGTGACGGGTTCAAAGCCCGATGAAGGGTACTTTGCGGGATGCGGTTTTGTGTTTGAAACCGATCGCACCACCGTCATATTTACCGACAGCAACGGCGATACTTTGGAAACATCTGTGGTTTTTAACACTTGACAAAAACGGTCGAAACCGCTACAATAAAGGTGTACTGAATGCGTTACACAACTGACGGAATTGCGGAGCACCGCAAGGGAGTGTAAACGAACGCATGCCGACCGTCTGGGCGAATTGGTTTTCAAAAAACCGATCGCCCTTTTTTGTTTTTAAAGGGCGACAAGAAAAAAGGAGAGTTGGATACGATGACACACACCGCGTGGAACGGCTTTACGTCCGGCATTTGGGAAACAGAAATCAATGTCCGTGATTTTATTCAGTGCAACTATACCGCTTATCACGGCGATGACACGTTTTTGAAAGGGGCAACCGACCGTACTCAAAAGCTGATGAAAAAGCTCAATCAGCTGTTTTTGTTCGAACGCCAATACGGCGGCGTTCTGGATATCGACACCGACACGGTCTCTTCTCTGACGAGCTATTCTCCGGGATATCTCGATAAAGATAACGAACTGATCGTCGGCCTGCAAACAAACCGTCCGCTCAAACGCGGCGTCAATCCTTTCGGCGGTATCCGCATGGTGCGTAACGCCTGTGAGGCGTATGGCTATAAACTCAGCTCCAAGGTGGAAGAAGAGTTCCGTTATCGCACGACCCACAATGATGGCGTGTTCCGTGCTTATACCGATGAAATGCGTCAGGCGCGCCGTTGCCATGTCATCACGGGCCTTCCCGATGCGTATGGCCGCGGCCGTATTATCGGCGATTATCGCCGCGTGGCGCTTTACGGCGTGGATCGTTTGATCGAAGAAAAGCGCAAAGATAAAAATGCCTTAACCGAAAACAATTTCGATACCGATCGTATCCGCCTTGATGAGGAACTGTTCCAGCAGATCGCTTTTCTCGGTTACATGAAAGAGATGGCGAAAATGTACGGCTATGACATCAGCCGTCCTGCCGAGAATACCCGCGAAGCGATCCAATGGACATACTTTGCCTATCTTGCCGCCATCAAGGAGCAAAACGGTGCGGCGATGTCGCTCGGTCGCGTATCGACCTTCTTTGATATTTACATCGAACGCGATCTGAAAAACGGCACGCTGACGGAAGAAGGCGCACAGGAGCTGATCGACGATTTCGTGATGAAATTGCGTATGGCGCGTCATTTGCGCACGCCCGAATATAATGAATTGTTCGGCGGCGATCCAATGTGGATTACCGAAGGCCTCGGCGGTATGGGCGAGGACGGCAGAACGCTCGTCACCAAAAGCACCTTCCGTATGCTTAACACCCTGTATACCCTCGGCTCGTCTCCCGAGCCGAATCTGACCGTACTGTGGTCAAAGGAGCTTCCGAAGGGCTTCAAAGATTTCTGCGCCAAAGTGTCCATCGACACTGACTCGATCCAATATGAAAACGATGACCTGATGCGTCCCATTTACGGCGACGATTATGCGATCGCGTGCTGTGTGTCGGCGATGAAGGTCGGCAAACAGATGCAGTTCTTCGGTGCGAGATGTAATCTCGCCAAGCTGCTGCTCATCGCCATCAACGGCGGTTATGATACGACGAGCGGCGTGAAGATCGGACCGCAAATGCCGCCTCTCGAGGGAGATACCCTCGATTATGATGAGGTGGTAACACGCTTTGACACCTACCTTGCGTGGCTGTCGAAGTTGTATGTGAATACGATGAATATCATTCACTATATGCACGACAAATATGCCTATGAAAAGACACAGATGGCACTTCATGATACCGATGTGGAGCGCTTTATGGCGTTCGGTATTGCGGGCTTGTCGGTTGTTGCCGATTCGTTCAGTGCGATCCGCTATGCGCAGGTTCAGCCTGTGAAGGACGAGAACGGCTATATTGTGGACTTTAACACGGTGGGAGAGTTTCCGCAGTACGGTAACGACGATGACCGCGTCGATCTGATCGCCAAAGAGCTTGCACACAAAACCATCACCGAGCTTCGCAAGACACCGACCTACCGTGGGGCTGTCCATACGTTGTCGGTGCTGACCATTACTTCCAATGTGATGTACGGCAAAAACACCGGTGCCACCCCCGACGGGCGAAAAGCCCATGCGGCGTTTGCGCCCGGTGCCAACCCGATGCACAACCGCGAGAAGAACGGCGCACTCGCATCGCTTAACTCGGTCGCCAAAATCAGCTACGACGATTGCCGCGACGGCGTTTCCAACACCTTCTCCATCACGCCCGAAGCCCTCGGTCGCGACAAGAATGACCGTATTGCCAATCTGACGGCGATCCTTGATGGCTATTTTGCCAAAAATGCGCATCATATCAACGTGAACGTGCTCAATCGTGAAACACTGATGAAGGCGTATGAGGATCCGGAGGCGTATCCCAATCTCACGATCCGTGTATCGGGCTATGCCGTCAACTTCCACAAGCTGTCCCGCGAACAACAACGCGAAGTGATCAGCCGTACCTTCCACGAGGCGATGTGATGGAAGGACGCGTTCATTCGATTCAATCGCTCGGGACCCTTGACGGTCCCGGCGTTCGATTTGTGGTGTTTATGCAGGGATGCCCGCTTCGGTGCGGGTGCTGTCACAATCCCGATACATGGGCTCTTGACGGCGGTACGTTGTACACCGCAACGGCACTTGCCGATAAAGCGGTGCGCTACCGGGAATACTTCGGCAATGAGGGCGGCGTGACGCTGTCGGGAGGAGAACCGCTGTTGCAGGCTTCGTTTGCCAATGCGTTTTTCGCCGCATGTCATGACCGTGATATCAACACCTGTCTGGATACATCGGGGTGTGTCCTGAACGACGATGTGCGTTGCTTGTTGGACACCACCGACCGCGTCTTACTGGACATCAAGTATCCGACAGACGTGCTTTACCGCGAATATGTCGGTTGCAGTATCGAACGTCCGCTTTCGTTTCTTGAGGAACTCGAAAAGCGCCGCATTCCCACCGTCTTGCGTCAGGTCGTCATTCCGACTCTCAACGACAACGAAGATTCGATCGCATTCCTGCGAGATCTTCGCAGACGGTTTGCCTGTGTAGACGGTGTGGAACTGTTGCCGTTCAAAAAAATCTGCAAGGTGAAATATGACGATATGCAGCTACCGTTCGCATTTGAGCATCTACCGACACCTGACGCAGAAAGTATGGCAAGATTGCAAAAAGCGCTTCTTTTGGATTGACAATGGTCATAAAATAGGATAAAATAGATCACAGTTTGAAGAGAAGGAGGGGATTGGCATGAAAAAAATGGTTATTTTTCGCCGTATGAGCGCGACGATGGATGTTTCCACTCCGACTGCCGCTGCGCAGTTGTCTGTTGTGAACAAAGCAAGAGCGATCCATTTGATAACGGTTATTCTTGCGGCAGTGTGTGCCTTTTTGCCGTTCTCACTCTCATATTCCGTGATTGACGGTCCCGAAGGGTCCACGCTTTACGAAAAAATCGTAACGTGTAACTACCTGCAAGCCGCACCGTATGATCACACATATTATGTGCCGATTGCCGCGGCCGTGTTGACAATCGTACTTGTCGCGACGGTAGGATTGTCTTGCTTTATACAACATCGGGCGCTTTGCGTGGCGTCGGTGGTGCTGTCTGCGGCTTCTCTTGCGGTGGTGCTGTCGCTCATCTTTCTTCACGGACTGGAGCGCTTTACGCCGACATCGTTGACAATGGCATATTTGTTGGTGTGCTCGCTGATTATGAGCATTCAGCAGTTGACCGGAAAACACTTTATTGATCCCACAAAAGATGATGAAGAATAAAAAATCCCGTTTCACGGTTCTGTGAAACGGGA
>JAZUOG010000016.1:0-3349 GCA_045604545.1 Acutalibacteraceae bacterium
ATGAGGCTGTTCTGTATAAGCCCTCTCAGTCAAAACCTACGGTTTTGACAGCTCTCCCAAAGGGAGAGCCATGTTTTTTACTCATCGGCATAGCCTTCACTGAACCACGCGTTTAACGCGTGGTTTTCGGTACACAAAAAAAGAGAGACCTCTTTGGTCTCTCTTTTTTTATTATCGTTATTGGTTGATGATCGTCACCAAAATCGCACGGGAATCGGCGGTGGTGATGTCTCCGTCACCGTTGTAATCCGCCAGTGCCAGTTGCTCTGCAGTCAACGCTTCCGCACCGATCACATTCATCAGAATCGAACGGGCATCCAGTGTTGAGATATCGCCGTCACCGTTGACATCGCCGACGATCCCTTTGTTCGGTTCAGGCTCGGGTTCGGGTTCGGGGATCGGAGTCGGCTCGGCGAGGTTGTAGCGTTCGTCCGTCACCACACCGCTTTCTGCGGCAAAATAGAGATAATTGACGGTGATGGACGAGGACGGTGCGATGTACACACGCACAGCATCGATCCTCTCGCCGCCGGCAGGTTGCCACCACTCGGACAGATCAATAGACAGCGTCTCAGTCATCGTCATGTACGGGGCTTCCAACGCCTCGACCAGTTCCTTATCAGAGTAACAGTCGCGCATCATGTAATAGGTCGTGCCGTAATCGGTCAGACCGAAATAATAGCCGCTTCCGTAATTCGGGGTGATTTTGATGGCAAGGTACGGCGTGGTAGCAGTACCGATATCCAGCGGCAAACGGAAGTCGTACCCCACAATTCCCGTGGAATTGTTGACAAGCGTCATGCTTCCTTTGTCGTTCACCGTCGCAGTAATATCGCCCCATGCGGGAGAATTGGTGCACGCCAGTGCATCGATGCCGATATACTTGCCGTAGTAGGTGACATTTGCCCAACCTTCGGTGCCGTCGGGAGCAACGAATTGACCCCAACCGTTCGAAAGGGCGGTCACGTTGACAAGATCGCCCTGCTTGACGGTCGTGACGATGTCATAAGTCGTGCCGACACCGGCGCGGACATTGAGTGTTTCGGTGTTGATCATATAGGTGCCGAGCTTATCGGCGGTCGTTGTCACGGAGGTGTCGCCGTAATCGCGGTTGATAACCGTGCCGGTTCTTGTGAGCAGGCAGAACCAGTCGAGCGTGAAATAGGTGCTGGTGGTAAACCACGACTCGCTCACCCATGCGTCACCGTTGCCCGTTCCGCGGGAGGTGGACGGCGCACTGTCATACACATGATAATACTTTGTGGAGGCGTCATAGCCGACAACCGCGATAAAGTGACCGTACACGTGACCGATCGCCACACCGCCGTTTTTCAGGTGATTGATCAGCGTCGCATTGGTAGCGCCCGACCATGTTCCCGTGTTGACGACCGTGAAACCGTAATCCGCGCCGAATTTTGCTTCGAGTTTGGGATAAATAATGGTGCGGTCGGTGCCGCCGGCATAATAGTTGAGGGCTTTGATGTCATACGCCCACTGCGCGACCTCCGTCACGCTCATCTCGTTACCCGTCAGATAACCGACAGCGTTGACGGTCGCAAAAATACCGCAACCTGTGTCATACAGATTCTGTCCGCCGTAATAGACCGACTTCCACTGATCCGTCCACTGGATCTGCACGGCACGCGGGACAACCGTTGCCGCAGAGGCGTTCAGCGACAGCATGCCAAATCCCGTGATCAACACCGTCAGCGCCAGCAATAAGGCAAGACTTTTTTTCATGGTGGATTTCATAAAGCACCATCTCCGTTCTTTAAAGTACATCTTTATTGTAGCATACGCCTTTCCGACTTGTCAATAAACGATAAAAAGCGCCCTTTTGACGAAGGGCGCTTCTTTTCTTAACCTAACAACACATCCGATACCAGCATCACGCAAAAGCCGACAAGCAACGCATAGGTCGCGCCACGTTCACTGCCGTGAGCGTGGGTTTCGGGAATCATTTCATCGCTGATGACATACAGCATCGTGCCGCCCGCAAAAGCAAGGGCAAACGGCAGAATGATCGTTGCGACATTGACCGCAAAAAAGCCGATCAGCGTGCCGACAACCTCGACAAGACCCGTGATCATGGCGAGGACAAAGGTTTTCGAGGGGGACACTCCCGCCGCCAGCATGGGTGCGATGATGACCATGCCTTCGGGGATGTTCTGAAGAGCGATGCCGCCCGCAATGAGCAGTGCGCGGGAGGTGTCTCCCGCTCCGAAGCCAACACCCGCGGCGATGCCTTCGGGGAGATTGTGAATGGCGATGGCTGTCACAAACAGCAGTACTTTGCTGAGCTGTGTCTGCTGATGCTCTTCGATGTCCGCACCGACCATTTTGTGAAGATGCGGCACCAGCTTATCGATCAGATTGAGACACAGTGCGCCGACAAAAATACCGGCAACGGTTATCAGGATCGCGTATTTTCCGCCGTAGTCAAGCGACGGCAAAATCAGTCCGAGCACCGCCGCCGCCAGCATCACTCCTGCCGCAAATGCGAGAACGATGTCCGAAAAGCGGTGAGAAATTTTCTTGAACGCAAAGCCGATGAGCGCACCGAACACCGTTGCTCCCCCGACACCAAGCGCCGTCAGCGCCACCATACCCATAAACGATCACCTCTGAGAATAGTATACCACATCACAAGCATCGGCGCAATCACAATCTGTAAACGGGTACGAAAAATCCCGTTCGCTTTCGCAAGCGGGATTTTCGAAGCTGATATTCCAAACAAAAATCGGTAATCTTTTTATTCCATATACAGTTGTTGATATATTCCGACAAGCTGTAGCGCCCACTCTTTTTGCATTTCGTATGTATAGTCAGCAAAGATCGGCCCGACAATTGTTCCACCGGCATAAATCGTCTGTAGCGTTTTCATATAATTGGTACACTGCATGGAACTTTTCAGTTTCTGTGACAGTTTCTGAAGAAACCGCCGCAAACAGCGTCACCAAACAAGCATAAAGAAAGCCCCCAAAACCGCATGGTTTCGGGGATTTCTCTATGTCATTCGTGTCCGAAAAAGAACTGGAAAAAAACGAAGATTTTCTTGATTATTTCTTTACAACAACCGTATTGCTTATTTTATCGCCTATCGATTCTTTGGTAGCAAGCAAAATAATACCATCAACGGGATAAATAAAGAAAAACAGGCTTCTAATAATTCTTTGTTTAATAGATGCAGGTTTATTCGTGTTTTTCTCCAAAACATACAGCCCAAAAATACGCTTTCCAATACTGCGACCGTTAAAAATCACATCTCTAAATACAAATAACACAGGGTATAAAAAAACAAGTAAAACAAACAACAAAGCGACTCCTGCGTTTTGTAAAGTAGGATAGC
>JAZUOG010000017.1:0-1574 GCA_045604545.1 Acutalibacteraceae bacterium
CTTCGCTTTTGCGAAGGGCGATTACGTTTTTACAGCCAAAACAGCACCGCACAATTGTGCGGTGTTGTTTTTATTGCCTTTTGCCTTTTGGAATAAAGGTGATCGTGCCGATGTCTTCGTCGGAAATATAGGAGAATTTACGCCAATAATTGGTGATGATTTCGACATTAAGGTCATAGATCATGCGGGAAATGGCGTCGCTGTCAACATATTCGATGAATTCGTCGTAATGGTCGGGATCGATCTTGATTTCCACAGACTCGTCAACAAAAAGCACCTCTTCGATGAAAAACTCTTCAAACTCTTCATCGAATTCGTCGCCGTCATAGATATATTTGTTGTAGGTATGATAGTTGGCAGCGGTGGCGGTAGCTTCGGGCATGTTAAAGTATTGTTCGGGGAGAGAACGGGTTGCTCTGATTTCCTCTTCGGTGATGTTGAAATAATGATGAATGGCAGAATAATCATCGTTATCATCCCATGTGACATCCACATGGTAAGGTTCGCCGTCGATCCACACCATATTCCACATGTGATCGTCATTGATGACAACGGTGGCGGGAATACCTGCGCGGTTGAGAAGCAATTGGAATGCCCGTGCATATCCGCCGCAAATGGCGCTCCTTTCGCACAGGGCGTAATACGGCGAATGTCCGCGGATATATCGCTCATCCTCCACGGTGGCGTCAGCGGCACTGTCGTCATATTTGCAACATATAACCACATAATCATGCAGGTACAGCTCGGTTTCCAGTTCGGAAAGTCCTTGTTCCTGACAGCGAGACACAAGTGTTGAAACCTCATCTTCGAGGCTTATCGCTTCAACGGCGCGGTAAAGACGGTCCATTGTGTACGGAATGGTGATTTTTGTGTGTCCGAGGGAGAAGTTAGCAGTGACACCGTTGGCGTTGAGGTAAAAAAACTCAGGGTGATCGTAGTACACTGCGTAATACAGCCGTTGCAATCTTTCCATATCCCGGCACGGGACATCGAGATAAATCGTCAGTGCCGGCTTGCCGTCTGACATGGTTTCCTCTCCGCTGTATCGGTACAGCTCGTCGACGATCTGGCGGTAATTGGCTTTGAGATCATCGTCCAGACTGTCGTAATAGACACCGTTTTCCAGCACCGTGATGGGCAGAGGATCGGCAATGGGGCGCGAGGTCGGCGCGGTTGTCGGCGTAGTTGTCGGTTCCGGTTCTTTATCGGGTATGATGGTAGAAAGAGCATCCGACCAATCGATCGTACCCGGTTCTTGGCAACCGCTCATGCACAGCATCAGCATAACCGCAAGCAACAGTACCGTCAGTCGTTTCATCTGTCCGCGCCTCCTTTGTTTAGTGTGATTTCAGTATAGCATATTGTGCCTGTTTATGCAATAAAAACCCGCTTTGCATCAGCAAAGCGGGTTTTGTATATGGTGTTTATTGTTGACCCATCGTCAGGACCATAACGGCCTTCTGAGCGTGGAGACGGTTTTCTGCCTCGTCAAAAATCTCATCCGCGTGAGCCTCAAAGACCTCTGCAGTAATCTCTTCACCCCGGTGGGCAGGCAAACAATGCTGCACCATGCA
>JAZUOG010000018.1:0-4765 GCA_045604545.1 Acutalibacteraceae bacterium
GTCATTCCGAGCGAAGCGAGGAATCTTCAAAGATTGCCACGGGCGTGACCGCCCTCGCAATGACAGATTAGGTGTTGTCATTCCGAGCGGAGCGAGGAATCTTTCCCCTTGTCATTCCGAACGCAGTGAGGAATCTTTTAAGATTGCCACGGAGCTAACGCTCCTCGCAATGACAACATGGGTGGTAGTCTTGCGGAGGGCGGTCGTCATACAATCCGTCGGCGAAGCCGACTCCGAAATGGTTCATTCTTCATTATTCATTTTTCATTGTCCTTAAGGTGGTGTTATTATGACGCAAAAACCGTGTTGTTCGCCGCCGCCGGCGAATACGCCGCAGGAGAAGCTGGACAACCGTCTTCACGAGTTCCTGCACACGCACCGCTACACCCTGCAGCGGTATTTTCAAAGCTGCGGTATGTTCAACGGCTCGCCGCGCATATTATTTCATCTGCATCATCAGCCCGGCATGACGCAAAAACAGCTTGCCGATGCGCTGGGCGTAGCGGCACCGACACTGTCGGTATCCATTCGCCGGTTTGAGGCGGAGGGACTTGTGGAGCGTCGCTGTGACGAGCAGGATCTGCGTCGTCAGCGACTGTATCTCACGCCCAAAGGCGAAGCGCTCGATGAGCGCTGTGCAAAAGGACGCGAATTTCTCATCGGTGCCCAGTTTGACGGCTTTTCCGAAGAAGAGCTTGCCGTTCTCGGAGGGCTTCTTGACCGCATGACCGACAATTTACAACGCGCGGCATCTACCTTGCCCGCAGAAACGGAGGAACACGTATGACATCTTCCCCTCTGAAAAAGAAAGCGTCCTATTGGCCGCATTTCAAAAAGAATCTGTTCTGGCTCCTTCTCGGCCCGCTCGTCATTGCATCGGGCGGTGTGCTGGAGATCTACCAGACCAACTACATGGCGGACATCGTCAACGTCATCGACCACCACGACACCATGACCGACGAGCAGGTGAAAAACGTCATTCTCTCGGACGGCGGCATCATGGTGATCATCACGCTCGGCGCCATCATCGCGGGCGTGTTGGGTGTCGTTCTGCTGACGACCGGTTCGATGAAATTCGGCGCGTCGTTACGCTCCTCGATGTTTCGCGCGGTGCAGGAGTTTTCGTTTGAAAACATCGACAAATTCTCGACCGCGTCGCTGGTGACGCGTCTGACCAACGACATCACCAACGTGCAGAACACCTTTGTGCAGACCCTGCGCATGGGTACGTTCACCTCGGCGATGCTGGTCAGTGCGCTGATCAATGCGATCATCATCAGTCCGAAGCTCGCCGCTCTCACGCTCTTTTCCATTCCCGTCATCGCGACCATCATCACCATCGTCGTGACAAAGGGTTTCCCGCTGTTTGAAAAAATGCAGAAATCCATCGACGGCATGAACGCCCGTGTGCAGGAATCGGTGACCAATATCCGCGTTATCAAATCGTTTGTGCGCGAGGAGCATGAGAAGAAACGCTTTTATGCGTCCGCAGAACAGCTGTGCGACACGGCGGTGAAGGCATCGACGCTGATGGTGACCGTGTCGCCGTTTATGCAGCTTGTCATGAACCTGACGATGGTGGCCGCCCTGTGGGTGGGCGGCGGTCTTGTCAACAAGGGCGAGATCGAGCTTGGCAACCTCATGGCATACAATACCTATATCATGCACATTCTGATGTCCATGATGATGATGTCGGTGACGGTCATCATGTATTCCCGAGCGCGGGCGTCCTCCCGCCGACTCAAAGAGGTTCTCACCGAACAGAGTACCATCACCGACAAGGACAACGCCGTTGACACTCCCGTCAAAAACGGTACGGTGGAGTTCAAAAACGTCTCCTTCCGCTACAATCCGCATTCTCCCGACAAGGTGCTTGACAATGTCAGCTTTACGGCGAAGGCGGGCGAGGTGATCGCCATCGTCGGTGCGACGGGTTCGGCGAAAACGACGCTCGTCAGCCTCATTCCGCGCCTTTACGATGTGACGGACGGTGAGATCCTCGTCGACGGTGTCGACGTGCGCGACTATGCGCTTGAGACCCTGCGCGGCGGCATCGGCATGGTGTTGCAGAAAAACGTGCTGTTCTCGGGCACGATCCGTGACAATATCCGCTGGGGCGACAAAAACGCCACGGAGGAACAGATCCGTCAGGCGGCGCGTGACGCGCAGGCGGAGGATTTTATTCTCTCGCTCCCCGACGGCTATGACACCTGGATCGATCAGGGCGGTGTCAATGTGTCGGGCGGACAAAAACAGCGGTTGTGCATTGCCCGCGCGATGGTCAAAAAACCGCCCATTCTCATTCTCGATGACTCCACCTCGGCGGTCGATTCCGACACCGAAAGCCGTATTCGTCAGTCCTTCAACGAGCATCTGAGCGGTACGACGGTGTTCATCATCGCCCAGCGCGTCAGCTCGGTGCGCGATGCCGACCGTATTCTGGTGCTGGACAGCGGTCGCCTTGTCGGCAACGGCACGCATGAGGAATTGATGGCATCGAACGAGATCTACAAGGAAATCGTCAATTCTCAGCAGAAAGGGGTGGCGCAGTAATGGCAGGACCCGGAAGAAGAGGCCCCGGCGGCCCGGGCGGTCCCGGCGGCCCGGTCGGTCCCGGCGGTCGCGGTTTTCAAAAACCGAAAAACACCAAAAAGACCCTGCGCCGCGTGCTGTCCTATCTGAAAGATAATCGCTGGCTTCTCGTGATGGTGGTGGTGTTCGTGCTCGTCACCGTCGCGACGCAGCTCGCGGCAGGCTGGATGCTCACGCCCATTTTCGATACGATCGGCAAAGGTGACATCGGCACGACACTGGTCGGCTATATCGCGGCACTGGTCGGGATTTACCTTGTCGGCATTGCGGCAAGCTATGTGCAAGGGCGTGTGATGATCCGCATTTCGCAGAATATGGTGCTGAAAATGCGCAAGGAGCTGTATGATCATGTCATGACGCTTCCCGTGCGGTTTTTCGACACCAACACCCACGGCGATGTGATGTCCCGCTTCTCCAACGATATGGACGCGGTCAGCGAGACGCTCAACAACGCCGCCGTGCAGATCATTTCCTCCACCATCTCGCTTGTCGGCGTGGTGATCAGTATGCTCATTCTGTCGCCGCTTCTCACCCTGCTGACGATGGTGCTCACCCCGCTGATGATGTTCGTGTCCACCTTCATGATGAAACGCGCACGCCGCTATTTCGGCGAACAGCAAAAGGCGCTCGGCGACCTCAACGGCTTTATTGAAGAAACGGTCGAGGGTCAGCGTGTCGTCAAGGTGTTCTGTCACGAGGAAGAGGCGAACGCCGATTTTGACCGCATCAACGAAAACTTCCGCAAAAAGGCGACCAAGGCGCAGATCATCGGCGGTGCGATGATGCCGCTGATGCAACACATCAACACCTTCGGCTATGTCATCGTGTCGGTGGTGGGCGGTCTTTTGGCACTCGGCGGCTCGTTCACCTTCGGTAACATCGCGTCGTTCCTCACCTTCTCGAAGCAGTTCGGTCAGCCCGTCACGCACATTGCGGGACAGATGACCGCCATTCAGTCCGCGCTTGCGGGTGCGGAGCGTGTGTTTGCGATCCTTGACATGGACAGCGAACCCGCAGATGCCGAAGACGCCGCGCATCTGGTGCACGTTGACGGACAGTATTACTGGGATTATCACGGCGAACAGATCGCCGTTGCGGGCGATGTGCGACTGAACCATGTCACGTTCGGCTATGTCCCCGAAAAGACCGTGCTCAAAAACGTGTCGCTCTATGCGAAGCCCGGTCAGAAGATCGCGTTTGTCGGCTCGACGGGCGCGGGCAAAACCACCATCACCAACCTGCTCACGCGGTTTTATGAGATCGACGAGGGCGAGATCACCATCGACGGCATCAATATCCGCGATATCGCGCTGAAAGACCTGCGGCTTGCGCAGGCGATGGTGTTGCAGGATACCCACCTGTTTGACGGTACGGTGATGGACAATATCCGCTACGGTCGGCTTGATGCAACGGACGAGGAATGCATCGCGGCGGCAAAGCTCGCGAGTGCGCATTCGTTCATCATGCGTCTGCCCGAAGGCTATGACACCCGCCTTGAAGACGACGGCGGCAACCTGTCGCAGGGTCAGCGTCAGCTTCTCAATATCGCGCGTGCGGCGGTCGCGGATCCCGCGATCCTCATTCTCGACGAAGCGACAAGCTCGGTCGATACCCGCACCGAAATGCACATCGAGCACGGCATGGATCGCCTGATGATTGGGCGCACCACCTTTGTCATCGCCCACCGCTTGTCCACCGTGCGTAACTCCAACGCGATCATGGTCATCGAGCAGGGCGAGATCCTCGAACGCGGCGACCACGACGACCTCCTTGACCAGAAAGGTCGCTATTATAAATTGTATACAGGCCAGTTTGAACTGGACTAAAGAAAAAGGCACCCTGCGGGGTGCCTTTTTCAGTGAAATCGAGCGCGATGCGCTCGGTGAAATCCGCCCTGCGGTCGGGTGAAATTTGCCCTTCGGGCAAGTGATAAGGGCAATGAAAAATGAATAATGAATAATGAAAAATTTCGGAGTCGGCTTCGCCGACGGATTGTATGACGACCGCCCGCCGCGGGATTTCGGAAAATGTTGCAACAACGCACCGAACCTGTCATTGCGAGGGCGGTCACGCCCGTGGCAATCTTTGAAGATTCCTCGCTTCGCTCGGAATGACAGGGGGAAAAAGATTCTTCGCTTCGCTCAGAATGACAACAAAATCGCTCGGAATGACA
>JAZUOG010000019.1:0-14546 GCA_045604545.1 Acutalibacteraceae bacterium
CATGGCTACGATCCGACTTTGTTTCACGTGAAACAATTTCGAACAAATGTTCGTTATTTACGATCGGATCCGGATCCAGGCCGGGGACACCTGGACCGTTCCGGTATATACGTAAGTAATATGTTCAAACTACGTAAGTATATTGTTAACAGTTTATTAACATTTCATTCATAGCGTGTTAATATTATTCCAGTAGTCTGTATATGACCGGCAAGGTACCGGATCAGGAAGGAGGAGCAATGCCTAGAATAACGGAAATTACTGAGACACAATTTGAAATGATCGTTAGATCTGCACTCGGTTCGATTGATTATGAGTTCATTCTGCTGACCATGAGTGATTACTTTTTCAGAAGAGCTAAAGAGTTACGAGCAACCGGACTTGAAAACGCGTATGATCGTGAATTCAAAAAAGGTGAGAAGATTCTCGATCAAGTCTGTGCGTTCAGAAAACTTAATGAGGAGGTAGCCGATGAAATTCAACGTAACACTTGGTAATGAAATGTTCGAATTCGATAAATTCGAATTCGATACATTAGAACATGCAGGCAGGTTTGCATATGTTGTAAACAACACGCCACTAACAAGGAACTTGTAGTCAGGATCAGGATTGAACATGATCCTAAAGCAGTAGATCAGGAAGATCAAGAAGATCAAGAAGATTGGAATATTGAAAACGAGGGGAGTATAAATAATGAAACTTTATATTAACTGGGTAAGCGCTGACACCGTAATGCGCTGTAAAAAATCTGATGAAGTGATGGATCACATACAACTGATCAATCCGATGTCGTTCGAGGGAGGTGTTTTATTTGATATGATCATCGATCTGCCGACAGATTACAAGATCTCGGGGAAGACAGAAGGTATTAACGAATACATTATCATTCAGCTGTCAAAATTGGGTACAATAGAATTGAATACTAAGGACTTCCGGGACATTACAATTTGCGGATAATGATAATCCAACTAAGCGCGAAAAATGATTCAGAAAACTATAAGGAAGGAGGAGCGTCCCGGAAGTACCTTGTTTTATAGACACACATTGAACGCATAAGACCAAAAGGAGGAAACAACTATGTTCAATGAACTTAACAAACAGTTTGTCAATACTGTGAAAGAAGGAATTGACACCGACAAGATGGAGTTTAAGAAACTGAAGGATTTCGTCGGGAAGACGATCAAAGTCGATGGTTTCTACATCAGCAAAGGTAACTACGGCGAGCAGGTAGTTATCGTTGGAAACGGATTTAAAATCAATATGCCGGCACGTGCGGTAGACACCTTCAAGGCGATCCGTGAAAATGAATTCATGGTCAAGGCAATACTTGACGGACACATGGAAATCATCAACATCGCTGAAGTGAAAGCCAAAAACGGCAATGAGACGGTGTCATATGAGCTTCACGACTGCTAGAAAAGCACGAGATAACGCCGGGGGTTATAACACTCCCGGTGTTTCTTTTACGGATCCGTATCAACTGCTCGCGATTCATATTATAATAAGGATCCGGAAAGATCTGAAGCGTACACGCGATCCGTTCAAGATCGCAGCGCTTCTGAAGTGGTTCGATACATCATGGGGAATAACCATATGTGATTTTATAGGTATTGAAGCGGAATATATGAGGGAGGTGATGAGAAATGAAGCAGTCAAAAAGCATATCAGAAATGACTGTAAAAGAATTGAAAAAATACATCAGGAGGCAGACGAAAAAAGCGAACACACGCCTGAAAAACATCGGAAAGCGTAAGCGCGGAGTATCGCGCGCCGTTACTCAGGAGTTACAATACTTAAAGAAACAGGGTATCATCGGAAAACGCGGACGCGCAACGCTCGGATTCCGCGGAAAGCGTAAAGACGAATTACAACGTCAGGCCCGGGAGCTTGATTACTTTAACCAGTGGACCGGCGCTGAAAAAGAAACAGTTGCGCAGGATAAGGACTGGAAAAAGTACCAAACATTTAAATCGCGACATCCTGAATTCGCGAGTTATTCATATCAGGACTGGCGCGACATCGTGAACGTCTTTGCTTCAATGGAGAACAAACTGACGGAGTTCGAATATGAGGACACAAAGCGCTTACATATCGAAGCAACTGAAAAAGGTTCAACTGTAAACTTTATAAAAGCTATGGAAGCAGCGCAAGCGCGTGCAAAAGTCGAAGGTAAAACAAGAACCATTGACACCGATGATCTGACTGAGTTTTTGAGGAGTAATATATTTACATGATACCATATTCAGGACAGCTGCAAGGGTATAAGTTCAATGTGGAAACAAAGAGGAGCCATCACAAAGGGAAGGACGGAAAATACAAAACAGATAAATATTGCAACGATATACTGACCTTCGACATTGAATGTACTTCAGCGTGGATCCGCGACGGATCTATCATACAATATGAAAAAGGACATAGCAACGAATACTGGAACGAGCTTCAGCCGGTCGCCTTGTGTTATCTGTGGCAGTTTTCAATAAACGGTGAAGTTTATTACGGTCGGGAGCTTGAGGATTTTTGGAAAGTGCTCGGAGATCTTCCTGCCGGTGTGAAGTTCATCATATGGGTGCACAATCTCGCGTATGAGTTTCAATTTTTATGTAATATTCTGACATGGGATAATGTTTTCGCTCGCACACCTCATAAACCGATGAAGTGCAGCTGTAAAGAATATCCAAACGTCGAGTTTCGGTGTAGCTATATACTCACCCGTTTAAGTCTTGCGTCATGGGGTAAACAGATCGGAGTTGACAAGGCCGTCGGGGATCTTGATTATGATGTAATCAGAACACCGTTGACGCCGTTGACCGATACGGAGCTGCATTACGGTGAAATGGACTGTCTCGTGCTCGAAGCAGGTATAAAAGAATACCTTAAAACATACAAAACACTTCGAAACATTCCGCTTACACAGACAGGAACCGTCAGACGTGTCGTGAAAGATCTGCTTACATCCGACAAGGAATATGTCAGGAAAGTAAAAAAGCTCGTACCGAAAAACGCGAAAGAATACAAGCGACTTCAGAAGATCTTCGCAGGTGGATATACTCACGCTAATCAAATGTATTCCGGGAAGGTAGTCGATGAGTATATTGAACATTATGACTTTGCAAGCTCATACCCGACAGTGATGATCGCGGAAAAATATCCGATGAGTGCATGGTATTATAACGGTGTAAATGAGATCCCGGATGATTCTGAGTTCGATGATCAAGCGTTCATATTATGTCTCGAATTTCAGAACATAGTCTGCGTGAGTTTCAACACATATATTCAGACCAGTAAATGTACCGGGACCGGTTTTCAATTCGATAATGGTCGTCTGCTCCGTGCTGAAACGATGGAGATCACTGTCACTGAACAGGACTGGATAACGATCAGGAATAACTACGAATGGGATCATATGAACGTCAGGAAGGTATACCGGGCCGACAAGGGATATTTACCGCGTCCGTTCCTTCAATATATTCTCGAGCTATACGGAAATAAAACAAGCCTGAAGGGTGTTGCCGGGCAGGAAGATCTTTATCTTCAATCGAAACAATACATAAATTCATTGTTCGGGATGATGGTTACGGCACTGATCCAGTCTGACATCGTATTCAATAACGGTGTGTGGAGTACAAAAGCACTGACCGAAGAAGATGTGATAAAGAAGCTCAGGAAGCTGAAGGATTTTCACGACCGGGAAAAGCGTTATTTTCTGTCGTATAGTTGGGGATGTTGGGTGACGGCATACGCCCGGCGTAATCTGTGGAAGTGTATTGAAAGTTGCGACCATCGTGTTTTATACGGTGATACCGATTCACTTTTTATCCGCGGTGAAAATGATTTCACGTGGTACAACAATGAGATCACTGAGAAGCTTCGAAGATCCTGCGAGGTGAATGATCTCGACTTCGCGCTGACACGACCGAAAACACCGAAGGGTGTGGAGAAACCGCTCGGAGTATTCGAAAAAGAGGACGATTGCAGTCAATTCAAAACACTCGGGGCAAAACGATATGTGGAACGTCGTATCAATGACGGCAAGCTACACCTGACAGTCTCAGGAATAAACAAAGCAGCTGTTGAGCTTTTACAGGACAACATTGATAATTTCCGGGACGGTTTCGACTTTGACAAAGACGCGGAATGTGTCACGAAAAAGCTGAGCACATATCTCGACGACATCCCTGATCTGACATGGCCGGATGGATATGAAAGTCATCACAGATACGGCATAAACATGAGAAACGTCGGATATTTGCTGACGATAACAGACGAGTATAAACTACTCATAAAATACATGGAATATTCACTCGACGATCTTCCCGAAGCGTTTATCAATCATTTAAGAGGTACATGGTAGGAGGTAACATATGCCAAAAAAGAAAAAATACTATGACATCACAAACTTATTGAAGACCGGCGCCCAGTATATGATATTACTCGGGCAGCGCGCCAACGGAAAAAGTTATCAGGCAAAGCTCACAGCATTGACGGACGCATATAAAAATAATCGTTGGTTCGTTTACCTGCGTCGGTACCGGGCAGATATAAAAACGAAATCTGTCGAGGCGTACTTCGCCGACATGAACATCGAGGAGATCACGAAACATGAATATGATCGTATAATCGCGTGGAGCGGTTCGATATATTTCGGACTGTTAAACGATAAGGGTGAAATTGTAAAAGGTCCTGAGATCGGGAGATATTGCGCGCTGAATGAAGCGGAGCGATACAAAAGTCAGACTTTCGTCGATTTCGACAACATTCTATATGAAGAATTTATCACAGACGGTGCGTACCTGCCCGAAGAACCGGGACGACTTCAACAGTTCGTGTCAACCGTTGCGAGAATGCGACAGATCCGCGTCTTCCTTATCGGTAACACCCTGAGCCGTGTTTGTCCGTACTTTTCAGAATGGTGCCTCGAAGGTGTTTTAAAACAAAAGCTCGGTACCATTGAGGTATATCATTATCATTTCGAGAATGGGACGGTTGACATCGCTGTCGAGTATTGCGCTAATGCTGACTATGAAAACAAGATGTTTTTCGGGCAGACTGCGAAACAGATCGTATCGGGGGAATGGGACACAAAGGAAGTCCCGAAGCTTCCCCGGAAACAGGAGGAGTATGAATGTGTGTATGAGCTTCTGATCGAGTTTCAAAAGTTTTCCTTTGTTATCCGGCTGCTCGTGGAACCGATCGACGGAGGTGTGATATGTTTCGTTTATCCTTTTAATGGAAAGAGGAAGATTCTCAGGAAGCTCACAGAACAGTTTTCTGACAATCCTTTTATCACGACGAAACTCGACCTGTCAAAAAGACCTGAAGCAATGATCAATGAATGTTTCCGTCTAGGTAAAGTCTGTTATTCAGACAATCTCACCGGCTCCGATTTCAAACACGTCAATGATGTTTTCCGGATCGGTAATCTGTTTTGATGGAAAGGAGTGATAAGGAATGACAGAAATAGAAAGAAAAAACATATTGATACTTTCAGACACTATCAAGGGTGAAATTAACAGAATGTGCGTTACTGACGAATTGGTAGAGTTAGACACTATGTACGGACACGCCAAAAGAAACCTTGATGTTTGTTGAAGATGATATATGAGGCAAGGTTTAAGGTAGAATGAACGAGAACAGTGAAAAATAGAAAAAGACCGGTCGTTATGGCCGGTCCTTTTCATATAAAGGGAGTGAGTTCATTATATCATATCTCAGCGTATTATAACACCTTGCTTCAGAAGCGTTTCGATCTGCTGCTTCTCGTCCGATGTTGCGATCGGGATCGATTCAATGTGTATCGACTTCACGCGAGTATATCCGCGACACGCACCGAGTACGACCGTCTTATTTGCCGGATAACCGTAAAACTGGTTGTATCCGGCTGCGTCGTATGCTACTTTACGTGTGATTATCAGGTACGGCTTTTTTACTCCCATCGCGCCGGCGTTTGCTCCGAGCGTTCCCGAGTGTGAGACATCGAGGTGTGAAGACATCACGCCACCGATCACACCTCCGACAGCTCCGATTGCGTCACCTGTCAGAACACTCCCGGCGACACCGACGGCCATCGAAGCAATACCACGGATAATATTCGCATAGTTTCCACCTGTCAAAGGTACCTGCACAGCACAGTTCCCCGGGAAGGTGTAACACTGGATCTTACTATCACCCTTTGTCGTTGTAACCATCGCGAGACACGTGCCTGTGAGCGCGTCCACGCCGTAGGTGACGTTGACAAGCTTCCCGATAACATCGTTCGGTTTAAGTGAAACGATACCTATAAAAGGAAGATATAAATGAATGTGGACGTAAGGTTCGTAATCAAGAACATCACCATAATATTCAGGGACGAACACAGAACCACAATCAAGCTGCGTGTACTGTTTATCAACAACCTTTGCTGCGACACCGCTGTCAAGCCACCCGACGATTATATTCGAAGGTGTGGTTGTGTGAGGTGTTGCATACATTATATGCATACCGATGATAGCCTCCATCGGATCCTGAAGGAGCTTCTTTATATTTTCGAACACATTCCCGGTCCACAACCACGAGGAGAAGTTTATCACTTCGGCCTTTGTCGGATTATAAACCGAAACCATGCCTGAAGCAGTGACGCCCGGGAGGACAGTCGGATCCGTCGGATCATCCGTTTCACCTGTCGGTTCGGACGGTGGATTCGTAGGATAATGGGGATTTGGTTCATTGGCCGGTATCGGTTCAGGGTAATGATACGGATCATTCCGGGTTTCGTCGTATCTTCTCACTGCCTCAGTCGTGTCCTCATTATATCCATCGACCGGATCGTTAGTATTTACACGACCTTCGGCTTTATCTTTTTGTGATCTGTCATCCCGATAACTTTCAGGATCATCGTCATTGTTAAGACCGTGATAAATCAGACGACTTGCGTTATCACTTCCCGAAGGTACGGCCGTAGGTACAAAATTTGTTATGTAGTTAGCAACAACAGTTTCACCAGTTTCCGGATCCGTTTGAGCCTGTGGACGTGCATTTTGTATCTTCTGATTCATTTCAGGATACTGTTCTACCATTGTTTTAGTCGGATCAGGGTGTTTCTCAGGATTTCCGGCTGCGTCAACTTTTGATCTGAAACCTGCATATGTCAAATAATCATCAGGTTCGTAGGACGCAACTGTACCGACATAACCAACATTACTATATGAACGACCTGTTGAATGTTGTAATGGCTGATTATAATAATCACCGCCATAAGAACCACCGCCATAACCGTTTACACCTAAAACAGCACTATAATACGCAGGTGACGGAGCGGTATCATATCTCATAACTTGTTCATTCGCCGGATATGTTATCTCAACTGACCATGTTCTTATCACATCACCTGAACCGTAATCTCTTCTTTGTAATGCGGTTAAATAACCATAATCTTCATCACTTTCACCTGTTTTACCTCGTTTTAAATATCGAGTACAGTCACCTGCCTGATAACTATATCCGGGTGATAATTGAGGTAAACTATATGAAAGTACGTTCAGATCGGTGTGAATATATTCCGGTGAGCCCATTATCGCAGGTGTTGTTTTTATAGTAGTATCCTGTATATACTGAATGTACAATCTGAATTCTGATAATGAAAGAGGCGTGTCAGCCGGTGGAGGTGTTTCACCTCTATACACACCAATACTTATATCACATACTTTTGCATTATCAACAGCGTCAATACTTTGATCTTTCATAAACTGATGAACGCCGTTCATACTGTCGATAAGCGCAGCGCCTACCGAAGCAGCTATAATAAAACCGGTCGCGATGAGCTGTTGTAAAAAATCACTAACAGCTGCTTTGAAAAGATCATCACCGATTTCAACGAATTGTACATTTACATAATCTAACGGTGGCTGTAACTGCGAGTATACAGATTGATACCGTTCCAGTGTGTATGTGGCAGGATCTGCGAGTTCTAATGTACGTTGGAAAAATGTATATAACGCATCATAAATTCCCACTGCTGAAGATATACCGGGTGTTTGTGACATTATCATATGATTCGAAAGAAATTCATACATACGTCTTGCAATACTTTCCGGTATAGTTACTCGAAGTGTTTCATCTTCAGTCAAAGCAGTCCACCAGTCAGTCACGCAGTTCGTGATCTTCATTCCCATGAAATCAATAACACGCTCAAGCGGTGTATCTTCGGTGAAATCCGTACCATAAACATAATTAGACATATCTTTCCACACTTGAGCGTTTGCGATCTTAATACCGGTGTGGACCAGTCCGTATACCTGCATAAGTCCTGATAATATGTTTATAGGTGATTTAAAATTGATGAGACCTGTATCTTTCACACCTATCGCTTCGTCAGTAATCACTGCACTACCGCCACCTGAATTGTTTGTGATAACGGACTTAGCCGTCGGAGCTGACTTTACACCTCCACCGGAAGTAGTCGTTGCACTTTCAGCATCTTCATATATACGATATTCACCTGTACCGCCGAAAAGGTTATCCATCCAGTCAGGCCATATTTCCAAGTGATAAGTGCCGTTGGCGTCTGTGATAATTTTCACAGTTCTCGATCCTTCCATCTCCGCTTTCATTGCGTCAACCCAAGATGTCGGATCTTCAGTGTAATTGATACCGAGTGTATTATTGATATAGTCAGCTATCTCATCCCATGAGTTAAAACCGTGAATAGTTGCCATTATATGATACCTCCTCCACCTCCGGCGGTGATCAGAATATACTCACCTTCGTCATTGAAACCGCCGGGGAAATTCAATACTGTATTAAATTCTTTATTCTCTGACACAAAAGATCCGTCATCAAGAAAAAGATTTCCGGTGTTCTGATCATTTACCTTGTCAACGATCGCGGTCAATCCGAGTACAGCGTCCTTGAAACTTTCGAGCACGTCCACCTTGCCGTGGATCTCGTACCGGCCACCTGTCAGATTGATGATGTCCGATATGAAATAACACCTGTTAAGTTCAGGGATCTCCATATAGTTTATATTGTCAGCGACCGCGCCGTCATAAGATAACAGCAGTATCGGATTTTCATAACTGATGTTACCCTTTATCATACAGCTCACAGTATCAATCACTGTTCGGGATTTTCCGATGACGTTCTGTTCGTCGGGTGTATTGCATAAGTTTACAGTCATATCACACCTCCCTTATATAAGAAGCAACTCGCGACAGATCTCTTTGAATATATATTCGTAAAAGCTCCACAGATCCCAAAAGTCCTTATGCTTCTTGATCATGTCTGTCGCGGTCTGTACGCCGATGTTACCTTTGCGTGTGAGTGTGTACTCCTCGCCGTATGATTTATTAAGATCATCGATCTGCTCGCCCTTAGTGTTCGAGCTTGTGTCAAGCTGCTGCCCTTCATTAAAGGTTACACTGTCCTCACGTGCTCCGAGACTGTCAACGGTCCGGGTATGGTTCGCATATTCCGCGCTGTCATACGGTGATACCGCTTCGGTCTTTGTGTTTGACTGCGCTCCGATCTCTGTCGTGGTTCCGTCTTCCCGGGCGCCCTTTGTATATGATCCGCTGTCGATACGTTGACCGTATGTATTATCATTTTCCTCCGAGCCTTCTTTTTCCATATGCTCAGTAACGTCATAGTTGTTTGTCAGACTGTAATCTTCGTCCGGGATCTGTTGGATCCGGAAAAGCTCCTCATACTTCTTTTCATTCATTAACAGGTGATTGTAAACATCTTCTCTGAAGTTATTCGAAATATCGACAACAGTCTCATCCGGGGACTGCATGAAATAATGGAAAGAATTGAACATCCTGCGGAATACCTTGTCATATCTCGTGTGATTTGTGCGATAATCTTCCCAAAAGTCAGCAGGAAAGTCTGACAGCATTTTCGTTCCAGATGTCTCATTCTGTTTGTATATGTCACTGATCCTGATCATCGTCTTCACCTCCCTGATCGTTCACTTCATTTTCGGTACCGTAATCTATCTCCTCCGCAATATGCACCGACCAGTTTGTCCCATACATTTCGTTGACTGCTTCAGCTCCGTCCTTCCTGCACTTGATCATATCCGCAAGGTTCAAAAGAAGCAATGAGGTGTCTGCTTCAACTTCTGCCTCAACAGAGTTCGATCTCTTTTCGAATGCAGCGCGGACGCCTATATCAGAATAAAACGACTTCAAAAGTTTTTCGCGTGTCTGATAAATATCAACGATGTTCTGTGATGTCTTCCTGTCGGAGCCGGCATACTGGATCCCGAGCGCACCGATGTCCGTCACGATGTCGCGCTGACCGTTGAAGATCTTCCCGAGGTATGACTTGATGGACTGCTTCTGTTTTTCAGTCTGTGCAATAGGTACACCTCCGGCGTCACGTGCATTCACAAGCGCGTCGATAAATGTAACCTCATTATGTGCGAGAAGTACAGCGTAATGATGTACGAGATCATAGGCAGGATTGCGGATTGAGTTGTTATCAATGACAACGATGTCCTGTCCGATGGTACGCTCCCCGGAATAAACCGGACACCTGACCATATACTTCGGCCGTTCGTCCATGTACTTCGAAACACCGAAAAAGTTCCCGAACATCGCTGTGAGTTCATTCTCACCTTCAATTATGGTTATTCCGCAATGGCCCTGAAGCAAAAGACGTTGCTCGATCTCTTTCGGTTTGACACCGACGACTTTGTTGTTCTCCAGTGTGTATGTGTTCTCCCATACAAACAAACGCATGATCCGCTCAAACAGTTCGTCGCGCCAGTACATATAAAAAGCGGAGTACGTGCTGCTTTCCATAGCAAGTTTTGTTAACGTGAGTTCCTTCTCACCGTTATCAACATAATCCTTCAAAAACATAATTAACCTCCTATCACATAACGCTTCCCGGATGAGCTGACCGCGCAGATATATCCGGATGGTATCAGCAACCATATACTCTTACCGTCATAGGCTACATCGAGACACGTCACGCGTGTGCCCTTCCTTAATATAGCGTTACCCTGTCTGTCTGAGAACGAATTTATTTTTGCGTTTACAGTGATTTCGTACATCTTCTTTTTTACACCCATCGGAGTTTTACGGATGTACAGATCGCTGTCAGTCGTGTATACTACGCCCTTTATAAACACAGCAACCTCCCCGGATCCGTCAAAACGTGTCAGATTATATTTCACGATATAGTCATTATAAAGTGAAACAGCATATGTCGGAGCTGTCGCCCATCCGTCAGCCTGAATTTTCTGACAGGCCTTCACAGGATCCGTTTCACCGATGAGGTTCGCATAACGCTTATAACCGGATATAAAATCATAAAAACCCTTGATCCCTTCTTCCACTGTCGAAAAGCTCCGAAATTTCGCTTTAACCGTAATATACTTCCCGGCTGTTTTGTCATATTCCTTTGTGTTATATTCAACGTACTGAGTACCGCATTTCGTCGTCCACTTCATACCGAAATAGTTATGATGTTTTGACGCGAGCTGTGAATTTCCCCAACCGCTCTCTTTTATAGCCATTGCAACCACAAGCGATGGCAAAATTTTATACTTATCATAATAGATCCGGGCAGCTGTCCCGATGTCGTTGATAAACTTCAACTGTTCGTTTGTCATAATAAACCTCCATAAAGTTCGAGGGCAGTGGCCTTTTACAACCACCACCCTCATTATATCAGGAAACTACAAGAGGAGCCTGAATTATACCGCTTCCATCGTTACGGTGATCGTAGCGTTGGAATCTGTCGCCTTGTAAGCGTAATGTGTATCATCGATCTTCTCAAGATCAACATCGCCTACCTTAGCAGAAGCGACCTTGTAACCATCAGCAGGTGTGACAGTTACGATGATCGTGTTTCCGCGATAAGCTGCCGAGCTCGACAGTGTAGCGGATCCGTTTGTGATCGCAGCAAGTGAAACCGTTCCACCGGTCGCAAGATAGAAAACAACAGCGTTTGCATGATCGTCAACAGCGAAACCCTTCTCAGCTTTCTCACCGTGAACAACAACCTCCGAACGAGGGTTTACGATCTCCCACGCGCGCCGGTTTCCGAAGTATGCAGCTACATTGTCGATGTCGTGAATGAAGCATATAATACCGGCCTGAGAAACATCGTTGTCAAGATCGTCATGCTCGACGTTGATCGATGAACAGGTGTTAAAATCGAAGTCCTTACCGGACGCCTGCCAGAACGGTACGTCCTCATAGTTAGGCAGTGCTGTCAACTCATCATGGAATGTGTCGGACTGTAAGTACATATCCGTTGCACTTGCAAATTCTGAAAGCATTTCGACGACCATCCTGTCAGGTGTCGTGAATGTCTTATATCCGGCTTTGTTGAAAGCCGTTGACATCTTACCCATGTTCTTCACTACCCTGTTGATTTCCTTCGAAGCGAAGCGCAGGAAGTCAGCGTTGATCAGTGACAGTGCAACCGTAAGAGACTGCGAATATCTCGCGTTGTACTCGGCGAGGAGGTTCCTTGCGATACCACCGTCAAGCGCTGAAGCCATGGCAGTGTTAACCGCGAGGTTTGTGATCTCTTCTTCCTGAAGCTTGAAAGCGTTTTCAGCTGCTTCATACAGTCCGCTGATGAAGTTCATCATCGCAGATGTGTCAAGGAAAGCGCTCTTGATCTGCTCGATCGGACGAACGAATTCAATCGTCCATGTACCCTTACCGCCGAAGATCAGTGATGATACGCCGATGGTTGTCTGTACGTCGTAGGGACTTGCCTGTATGTATTTACCGTCTCCGTCCGGGATCTCCCATGTCGGGTTATCGTCTGCTTCAGGAAGATCATAGTAAACTTTCTGAATAAAAGCGCCGTACTCGTGCTCATCCCGAAGGACTGAACGGGAAGATCCTTCGTATGTTCTTATGAAGTAGATCGTCCTGACAATTCTGTTTGCCAGTGCTCCGAAAAATCCCTCGTATGCGTTGAAGTTTGCAAGCTGCTTCCCGAGTGACACGAAATCTGTCGTATCCTGCTTCGTTGCGTTGTAGTTAACACCGAGCGCGTCCTTGACTGCGTCGTTAACGATGTTTTTGATCTGTGATACGTTGTAAGCCATAATTTTTTTACCTCCTTATAAAATAACTATTACTGTTTAATCCTGAAAATCAAAATAATGGATTGTTATTTCTGTTGATGCTACTGATATAGCATTGTTATAACAATAGAAAGCAATTCCACCTCCGCCGGGTCTTGCGTCTACATAAATATTGCCCCCACCTGTTAGAGAGCCATAACAATAAACTATCGGATGATGTTGTAGTGTACTTGCAACTATAACACCATTTTCGTCTGATGTGCCTGTATAAGTATGCTCTCTCAATACAATCTTCTCCGTTAACTCCCTATTAGTCATAGCATGGGGTACGTAGGTATCATCGGGATCGGATGCAAGACGGAGCATAGGCTTGAACACTTTGTTGGAAACTGTTTTTCCATTATATACAATACAGTTAATCACAAGTGTTTTTTCCTCATCGAGTGTGAATGTAACACCATTACCAGTATCATACCCGTAGTTAGTATACGGACTTTCCGATAGGTATACTTGCATTGCAACATCGTTATTAACAGGTGTCGGACATCCGTTTAATATATAAGTACCTGCTGACAACGTAATATTTGTATGCACAGTTGCGTTTCCACTTGCCGTACCATTAGCGGTAACAATACCATTATCATTGGTAAATTCAACTCCATTACTTATACCACTTCCTGTGAAATTCAGTAGATTTTTCGCACCAAGTACACCATTATCGGCATAGGTATATTTTTCCTCGTTCAAACCCTGTAAAGCGTCCTCAACTGTTAACACACTACCTGAAAGTAATTCAATCGGAACACTCAACAGTATCGGCTGTTTTTCTGCCAAAGCAGCAACAGCGTCTGATTTTGTTTCAAACTTCGCGTCAGCTTCCTGTTTTGTGTAACCTGAAGTTGCTTCTGATTTTATACGTCCAAATTCATCGACCTGATCAGGAGCTACTCCAACACGTCCTGCTTTAAGAGCCATTTTTCTTTACCTCCTTTTTCACATTTTCTACACTCGCGTTCATTGACGCGATGATGTCAACAAGCTTCTGAATGTTCACGTTTACCTGTTGGATAAACTTATAATCACGAAACATGAAATAAGCTATCACTACGATCGAAACACTACTATTCAGAATCAGATTGACCAGGGCCTCCATCGTCATTCTTTACCTCCGTTTCTCCCGGGACAGACGGAACCGGATCAGGGGCCGGATCAGGGGCCGGATCAGGATCACCGGGAACCGGTGTGTCAGGAACCTTATTTTTCGAGGGCCTGAAAGTTTCAACCGGAGTTTCAACGGCCGGTGCCGGGTCCGCTTCACGCGGAAAAAGTTTGTCATAAGCTTCTGAATTAAAACGCATAACACTCCTCCTTTGTTAAATCGTGTTTTAAGTTTCCTAAGATTAACATAACATCGGTTGCCGATTATGTCAATGTTTCACGTGAAACATTCCGGTCGGATATGCCCGGAAATGATCCTTTTCGAATGTATATTCGAAATTTAGAAAAGTTTTCAATC
>JAZUOG010000020.1:0-13610 GCA_045604545.1 Acutalibacteraceae bacterium
ACGCCTTTGTTGCGGATTTCATCGGCGAAAGTAATATTCTCGACGGCATTATGCTGGCGGATTACAAAGTCAAATTCTTTGGCCGCACATTCAAGTGTCTGGACGCGGGCTTCGAGCCCAACGAGCCTGTGGATGTGGTCATCCGGCCGGAGGATATCGATTTTGTGCCGCCGGAAGAAGGTCATTTGACCGGCACGGTGACCAGCGTTACCTTCAAGGGCCTGAACTACGATATCATCGTGGATTTCAAGGGCTTCAAATGGCTGATTCAGACAACAGATCATCAGCCGGAAGGTGCCACCGTTGGTATTCGTCTGAACCCGGAAGATATCCACATCATGAAAAAGAGTGAATATTCCGGCATGTTTGGCGATTACAGCTCGTATTCTGCTGAGTACGACGAGCTGACGGAGGATGCCGACGATGAAGAAGAATAAGTCTGTCCTTCTCAGCGCGCCCTACATCCTGTGGATGGTGATTTTCACCCTGATCCCCCTGGGTGTGGTGGCCTACTATGCGCTGACGGACCCGGATACCGGCGTCTTCACCTGGGCTAATATTCTGGAGCTGGGTGTGTATCTGCCGGTATTTGGCGAGTCCATTCTTTACAGCGTGGTTTCCGCGCTGATCTGCCTGGTGCTGGGCTATCCCGTAGCTTACTATATTGCCCACCGGGGTCAGCTGGTTCAGAAATTGCTGTATATGCTGGTGATGCTGCCCATGTGCATGAGCTTTTTGCTGCGCACCCTGGCCTGGGTTGCGCTGCTGCAGGATACCGGCATCATTAACAATCTGCTGGAAGCGCTGGGCCTTGCCCGGGTAAAGCTGATCCGCACGCCGGCAGCGGTGATTTTGGGCATGGTGTATAACTATCTGCCCTACATGATTTTGCCGCTTTATGCCATCATCGTCAAAATCGACGGCCGGCTCATCGAAGCAGCGGAGGACCTGGGCTGCACCCCTGTGCAGACCTTTATCAAGGTGGTTTTGCCCCTTTCCACACCCGGCATCATCTCCGGCATTACCATGGTGTTTGTGCCCGCCGTTTCCACCTTTTATATTTCCCAGAAGTTGGGTGGCGCGGACACCGTGCTGATCGGCGACGTGATCGAGCGCATGTTCAAGCAGGGCAACAACGCCAATTTGGGTGCTGCGCTCAGCTTGCTGCTGATGGTCCTGGTCTTTGTCTGCACCGGTATTATGAACCGGTTTGCCGGCGAGGACGGAGAGGATAAGGTGATCGTATGAAAAAAATGAACAGGATCATCACCATCCTCATTTTCATCTTCCTGTACGCACCCATGGCGGTGCTGATCGTGGGTTCCTTCAACGAGGGTAACTCCCTTGCACGGTTTGACGGTTTCACCTTCGACCAGTATGCAGAATTGTTCCGGGATGCGGATCTGCTGGGTCTGCTGCTGAATAGTTTGATCATCGCTGTGCTTTCCAGCTCCATCGCCACTGTTTTCGGCACTGTTGCCGCAGTGGGCATCCATGGGCTGGGGCCGAAAATGCGCCGCACAGTCCTGACCCTGACCGACATTCCCATGACCAATCCGGATATCGTTACCGGTATTTCCCTGTCGTTGCTGTTCGTCTTTGTGGGCAGCACCATGCTGGGCCAGCGCAACGCCCTGACGTTCTGGACACTGCTGATTGCCCACATCACCTTCAATCTGCCCTATGTCATTTTGAACGTGATGCCCAAGCTGGGTCAGATGGACACTTCTTTGACAGACGCGGCCATGGACTTAGGCTGCACGCCGCTGCAATCCTTCTTTAAGGTGACCATGCATGAGATCATGCCCGGCATTGTGGCTGGCTTCATCATGGCCTTCACCATGAGTCTGGACGATTTTGTGATCAGCTATTTTGTCACAGGTATGGACTTTGTGACCCTGCCCGTAGAAATCTACGCCTACACCAAAAAGCCCATTCCGCCCAAGATCTACGCCATGTTTACCCTGCTGTTCCTGCTGATCTTCGTGCTGCTGGTGACCATGAACCTGCTGCAGATGCGTGCGGAAAAGAAAAAAGTCAACGCCCTGATGGGCAAGCGCTGAGGGAGGGATCGGTATGAAAAAATATCTTTCCCTTATGCTGACGCTTCTGCTGATCATCACCCTGCTGCCCGGTTGTGGCCAGAGCGGCGTGATTTCCGATAACCGGATCACTCTGAATGTGTACAACTGGGGCCAGTATATTTCCGACGGCAGCGATGACACCCTGGATGTGATCGCCGCGTTTGAAGAAGCCTATCCCCACATCAAAGTTAACTACTCCACCTACGACTCCAACGAGGTCATGTACACCAAGCTTGCCGGCGGCGGTATTACGGTGGATGTGATCATCCCGTCGGACTATATGATCTCCCGGATGATCGAAGAGGATATGCTGCTGGAGCTGAACTACGACAATATCCCCAACTACCAGTATATTGCCGAGGAATTCCGGGGCATGGAATATGATCCGGAGGAAAAGTACACCGTTCCCTATGCCTGGGGCACTGTGGGCATCATCTACAACACCCAGTATGTGGACGAAGCGGATGTGACCGGCTGGGAGCTGATGTGGAATGAAAAATATGACGATAAGATCCTCATGTTTGACAATTCCCGGGATGCCTTCGGCATCGCGCAGCTGCTGCTGGGCTACAGCCTGAACACCACTGACGAAGCAGAATTGAAGCACTGCTCTGAGCTTTTGGCCCAACAGCGGCCTCTGGTGCAGCAGTATGTGATGGATCAGATCTATGATCTGATGCAGAATGAGGAAGCCTGGATCGCCGCCTGCTATGCCGGCGACTATGTGGTGATGGCAGAGGAAAACGAAAATCTGGCCTTCTACCGCCCCGAGGGCAGCTTCAACCTGTTTATGGATGCCATGTGCATCCCCACCTGCTGCCAGGAAAAGGAAGCGGCAGAGCTGTTTATCAACTTCCTGTGCGAACCGGAAATTGCCGCAGGCAATATGGACTGGATCGCCTATTCCACACCCCTGGATCGGGAAGTGATGGCAGCGTTTATGGATGAAGAAGTTCTGTCCGATCCCATCGCCTATCCCAGTCAGGAGGTCATGGACATGGGCAGCACCTACACCAATCTGCCCGCCGCCATCTCCCGGCTGATGGAAAGCCTGTTCCTGGAAGCAAGAATCCGATAATATGCCAAACGCCCCCGGATGCAATCCGGGGGCGTGGATTTTTTATTCTTTGATTACCGCGCAATGCTCAATGCCGTAATAGTGGAAGCAGGCGATGGCTTTTTCGTCAATCTTTTCGCCGCAGACCAGGATGGGTACCGCAGGCGGACAGCCCACACTGGGCGCTGCCAGAATTCGGCCCCGGCTTTCTTCCACCGGCACCGTTTCCCAAGTGGAAAGCAGGGCCTGCCGGATGGACATCTTCCGTTCCGGCCTGGGAGCCGGCGGCGGCACATGGGAAAGGGCCGATTTTCGGGGAATCTGTCGAAGCACTTCCGCCAACCGACAAATGGCTGCTTCCCCGTTTTCCGGGGTAGGCATCATCACCAGGTAATCCGGGTCGGCAAATTCGCACTCGATGCCCTGCTGTCGCAGCAGCCGGGCCAGCTCTGTGCCGGAGTAGCCATAGGATTTGGCAGGGATCGTCAGTTTCATGGGTTCCTCTCCCACAGCGCCCAGTTCCCACCTGTAAGTCGCAAGCATCTGGGTAAAGCTTGCCAGCTTGTGGGGGTAGCCTTCTGCAATGTAGCGGTTGGCGGCATCCAGGGATTGCAGAATCAGATAGCTGGGGCTGGTGGAGCCAAACAGCGCCAGGGCATTTTTCGCCTGTTTTGCCAGTTCCTCATCCCGGACATGGAGATAAGCACCGCCAGTGAGCACCGGAAGTGTCTTATGGGCGGAGTCGCAGCAAAGAACCGCCCCCAGGTACATGGGATGCCGGCTTTCCGGCAAAAACCGCAGATAAGCGCCGTGGGCATTGTCCACCAGCAGCAGGATGCCCTTTTTATGGCAAGCTTCGGCAATGGCCGCCACATCCGCCATATTTCCCAGATAATCCGGGCTGGTCAGATACAGCGCTGCCACATTCTCCTCCAGCGCCTCCACTTCCGCGGCGGTGACAGCGCAGGAAAGGTAGTTTTCCGTTTCCCGTCCATACAGCCAGACCACATCCAGATCCAGCAGCGCGGCGGCGGACGAAAATGCCTTGTGGGCATTGCGCCCGGCAGCCACTTTCCGGCCCCTTCCACAGGTGGCCAGATGCAGCATGGCCCGGATGCACTGGGAGGAGCCCTCCACAGAATAGAAGGTGGGGCAGCCAAAGAGCTGGGATGCGTTTGCTTCGCTTTGGGCGATGATGCCATCAGCCTCGTACAGGCTGTCGGCACCGGGAATTTCCGTAATATCCAGCTTCTGCTGCTCTCCCAGGCCCTTATGGCCCGGCATATGCAGCCGCAGGGTGCCGCTTTCCGCATAGCGGCGGACGAAATCACAAATGGGCGTATCCATCATTCTGTCCCCAAAGTCTTGGCGGCTTCCAGCATGATGGCGCATTCCATCCGCTTTTTGAACAGCTCACAGCCGTTTTTGTATACGCCGGTAATGGCGCCGGTGGCATGATAGGCATTGGCGGCGCAGCCGCCGGAGCAATAGAGCCGAGCCCAGCAGCTGCGGCACTCCTCCCGGGAATATACATTGCAGGAAGCAAATTCATTTTGAACGGCATGGTTGCTGATGCCGTTGAACACGTCGCCCAGCTTGAATTTTTCCTCACCGACAAACTGGTGGCAGGGATACAGGTCGCCCCACGGCGTCACCGCCATGTATTCCGTTCCCGAGCCGCAACCCGAGATGCGCTTGTAAATGCACGGGCCGCCGGTCAGGTCGATCATATAGTGATAGAAAGTAAAGGGCTTGCCTTGCTTGTCGCGTTCCAGCATCAGTTCAGCGAGCTTTTCGTATTGTTCGAGAACAATGGCTTTGTCCTCCTCTGTCAGTGCGGAGGGATCACCCGGCGCGCACACGACAGGTTCCATGCTCAGCTCTGAGAAGCCGAGATCCAGCATCACCTGAATATCCTTGAGAAAATCGGGATTTTGGTGGGTGAAGGTGCCGCGCATATAGTAGTTCTGACCGTTTCTGGCATCGACCAGCTTCTGGAACTTCGGAACAATGCGGTCCCAGCTGCCGTTGCCGGCATAGTCCACGCGGTAGCGGTCGTGGATCTCCTTGCGTCCGTCAAGGCTGAGCACCACGTTGCTCATTTCGCGGTTGGCAAAGTCGATCACATCGTCGTCGATCAGCACACCGTTGGTGGTAAGAGTGAAACGGAAGTTTTTGCCTTTTTCTTTTTCCACCTCGCGCGCATAAGCGACAAGCTGTTTGACAACGTCAAAATTCATCAGCGGCTCACCGCCGAAGAAGTCGACTTCCAGATTGCGGCGCGTGCCGGAATTCTCAATGAGGAAATCAAGAGCCGCCTTGCCGACCTCAAAGCTCATCACCGCGCGTTCACCGTGGTATTTGCCTTGGCTGGCAAAACAGTAGGAGCAGTTGAGGTTGCAGGTGTGGGCGATGTGCAGACACAGCGCTTTGACAACCCCGGCGGTCTTTTTCTTGAGCTGTCCTGCCATCGGCTCAAAGGTGTCGGGGGCAAACAGCTTGCCCGCATCTTTGAGTTCCCGAATATCGTCATAGCATTCCGCGATGTCATCGACGCTGACCTCGGGGTAACGTGCTTGCATCTCCTCAAGGATCGTCTGACGGTCCTGCTGTTCAAACACGGCAATGATATCATAGGCGATATCGTCAACGGCATGCACCGCGCCTGAGCAAACGTCCAGCACGATGTTGAAGCCGCCGAGTTTATATTGATGGATCATAGTTGTTACACCACCTGTAAGTTTACATAAAAAATGCCGCCGAACGGCGGCATTTTAAGGGTCAGATCATTTCTTCTTGTTCTCGCACTGCTGATTCGCGATACCGCAGCTGGTCTTGCAAGCGGATTGGCAGGAAGTCTGGCATTCGCCGCAGCCGCCGTTCTTAGCGCTTTCGCACAGATTGCGAGTCTCGATGGTTTTAATGTGTTTCATAAACCGTAACCTCCAAACATCAAGTTTTGTTCATTATAGCATACGCCCATGGCAAAGTCAATATTTCTGTTTGAAAAATCCTTATTCAAACACCAGCCACGCTTTGACGACTGCCTCGTTTTCGATCTTGGCGATCGCGGCATCGCGGGTGCTGTCGATTTCAAAGGACAGATGACTGTACAGACCGACACCGTCCCAGCCGAGTGCCTTCGCCATGTTCACCTGACGCGTCAGAACATCGCTGTTCGTGCACCATTCATCGGCACCGGTTTTGGCCCATTCGTCATTCAGCAGTCCGGATTTGTACAACGCAAGACCTGCCACCATTTTGACGGAGGGCTGGCGGGGGAGCGCATTCCAACGGGCGATGGTCTTGTCGTAAGGGGTATAGACATGCTCAAATCCGGTGTACAGCTGAGGCGCGAGATAGTCGACATAACCGGGGAGTTTTGCCCATGCGGCAACGTCGGCATACATATCGTTGTGGTTGGTGTCAATAGCGCTAGCAGGGCTGATGCCGAACACACAGTCCTCGCGGGAATGACACACCTGATAGCACGCCGCCATCAGCTTGTTGATTTCGGCACGGCGCCAATCGGCAACCTTCAGTGTGCCGCCGCCGTTTTTATAAGCGGTATAGTAGGCGGCTTCGAAATCCGCAACAGCGTCGCTTGCGACAGACCCTTCGGGATAGAAGTAGTCGTCAAAATGGACACCGTCAACATCGTAGTTTTCGACAAGCTCTTTAACGCCGTTGATGACGAGCTGTTGTGCCTCGGCGGCAACAGGAATGTAGTAATATTGCGTGCCGTATTGGAAGATGTCACCGCTTTTGGCGAAGGCGGCATTGGAGCCGATGCGATAGGGGTTGACCCATGCTTCGATCTTCAGCCCCTTGGCATGAGCCAGCTCAACGGCACAGGCAAGGGGGTCAAAGCCTTTCGCCAAAAGCGGTGCGGCGTTGGCGTTGGGATCGAAATAGGCAGAGTCGTAAAATGCATCACTGTTGGCGCGTACATGGAAATAGACGGTGTTCGCGCCCTTGTCGGCGCAGTCTTGCAAACAGGCATCGATCTTATTGCGGGCGGTGGCGGCATTGCCGGAATACAGGAAGTTGTTTACCTCAAAGTAGGGAATCCATGTCGAACGGACGGGCTCCTTATCAGAGTCTTCAACGATATATTTGAGAATATCGCGGACGTCGGCGGTGGTGAAATCGTTGTCGCCGTTGATGTCGCCGACGATTTGTTTGTCGGTGGGGAGGGTGTCCTCGGTGACAAGCGCCATCAGGTAATCACGCACGTCAACTGTTGTAACATCACCGTCGCGGTCAATATCGCCGATGATATTGCTGGTGACGGTTGCCGCAGAGGCGGCAGTCATGCCGCACAGCACACTCAGACAGATCACGATCGACATGAGCAGGGATAATGCACGTTTCATAAATCATTCTCCTTCAATGTCTGTTTCGGGTCTTTGCCTAAAAAAGTTTACATTTCAATTATATACAAATATATATATGCTGTCAAGAAAACCGTGATGGGAGGTTGTGGAGTAGCGGAATATGTGTTATACTGTGAAAAAAAGGGGGGATAACCGTGAGGCGTGTGATGGCTGTTGTGTTGCTGTGTTTTTTGCTGTTATGTGCGTGTGACAACGGCTTATCGACCGTTTCTCCTCCGACACAAACGACAGGGACCGTGACATCGACAACACAAGCGACAACCACCACCGTTATGACCACTTCGACAACCCCGTTACCGCCGCCTCCGGAAATCCTGCTGTCGCTTGACGGCATTCCGCTTGACGGCATATTCGGCTGGTTTGAAGAGGTTTGCCTTGATGTGGAGTATTCCTACGGCGGCAATGATTCGTGTGTGCAAAAATGGACAGTCCCGATTCGCTACAGTGTTGACGGCACACCGACAGAAGAGGATATTCATGCACTTGAACGGATCGCCGATGTGCTCGGTGGCATTCAAGGATTTCCCGGGATCGCCCCGGCAGGGAGTGATGAGCAAGCCAACCTGACGATATGGTTCTGCTCGGGTGAGCAGTTAGTCGAAACACTCGGCGACCCATTCACTCCCGATTTGTACGGCGGCACACGTTTTTGGTATACCGACAATGCGATTTATGAGGGTGTTATCTGCTGTCGCGAGGATATCGATCAATTCACCCGCGACAGCGTGATCGTCGAAGAGATCTACAACCTGCTCGGCCCGATTCAGGATACCGAAACACGCAACGACAGTGTGATTTACCAGTACTCCAACGAAAACACCGAACTCAGTCCGATCGACTTGCTGATTTTACAACTGCTGTACCATCCTACCGTGGAATGCGGCATGACCGCCGACAAATGTGAGCGGGTGATCGATGCGCTGATCAAGGAGCAGACGGAGTGGCTTGCCGAGTATAATTCTATATTGTAAAAAAAGCACCCTCGGGTGCTTTTTTCATTTGACAAGGGAAAACAAACGTTGATACCGTGTCAAAAAGTATATTCGTTGCCGATGATCGCCGGTCGCTGTACCTGCTCATCACACTCGATGTGATCGGCGGATTGCTGATCTTTCTCGGTGTCTGTCGTCCCGCCGGGGACATGATGGAACGCCAATTCTTTGTGTGATTTTTCACACGGTGATTTTGTCGCCGCAAGAGAGATACTGCAGTCGCGGCATACGCTCGCGCAGATAGGCGTACACCTGCTCGCCTGTACAGTGGCAGGTATAATAGGTCGTGTCAAATGGATTGAGCGTGTCGGCAATGCGGTCGAGCACGGCCGTGTCGGTGATTTTGGAAAGATGAAACCCGCCGATGAGCACGTCGGGCTTGAACCATTCCGCAATGTCAACGATCCCCTTGTGAGAACACCCGCTGATGAGAATGCGTTTGCCGTGTTCCTCAATGAGAAGGTATTGCTCGTGACGGAAATCATCGTCTCTGAATTGCCCGTTTTCCGCAACCGTCAAGCCGAATGCGCCGAGACTGTGCGGTCTCTCCCGACCATTCATGGAATATAGCGTCATGCCCTCGGCGATAACCGTTACATCATCGACAAAACGAAGCCTGTCGTTGTTCATCAGCGCGGGGGAGAGACCGATGTATTTTTCACTGCCGTTATAGTGCGGCTCGAAGGCATACCGGCTCAGATACAGCGGTGCGTGGTCGTTCATGGCCAGAAATGTCGTCATGCCGCCGCCGTGGTCATAGTGACCGTGAGACAGCACAGCCATGTCGACATCGGCAAGATCGACACCGAGTGCACGGGCGTTGTGAGCAAACAGGTCGGTTTGTCCTGCATCAAACAGCACCGTATGATCGGCAGTTTTGATGAGCAGACTCAGTCCGTGTTCGGCTTGCACCGCGGGACAGGCGGCGGTATTTTCCAATAAAGCGGTGACAGTCACGATGCATCTCTCCTTACTGTGCGGGTTATGATAGCAGTATACACCGCAAAGCAAACGATCGTCAACCTGCACGTTGTTGCCGTTTACGGCATATCATGTGCGTATAAACGGTCGTTTTTGAACAATTTATTCGTCCATTGCCCACTTTTCGCCGAAGAAAGTGGGCTTTTTTCCAATAGTTTCCGATTTTTTTGCAAGAATCAAAAAAAGAACTTGCAAAATGATGGGTTGTTCGCTATAATGATACAAGTTTATGTTAATTGGTGAAAACGAACGAATGAGGTGACTTTACCGTGAATCTGAACATTCAGACCGCGACAAACGAAGAATTGTCTGCTCGTCTTTCCGAATTGCTTGTGAAATACGAGGAATATACAGCACGCGACCTTCGACTGGATATGTCCCGCGGCAAGCCCGGTTCTGCTCAGTTGGATCTGACGCTGCCGATGCTTGAGAGCCTGTCTGCGGCGGATATGTATCTGACCGAAACCGGTTTTGATACCCGCAACTACGGCTTGCTTGACGGTATTCCCGAAGCCAAACAGCTGTTTGCCGATCTGCTTGATGTGACGCCCGATCAGGTGATCGTGTGCGGCAACTCGAGCCTCAATCTGATGTTTGACTACATCAACACGGCTTACACGAAGGGCGTTTGCGGCAATATGCCGTGGAGTCGGCAGGGGGCTGTGAAATTCCTTTGTCCCGCTCCCGGTTACGACCGCCATTTCGCCATTACGCAGTATTTCGGCATCGAGATGATCGCGGTGCCGATGACAGCGAGCGGTCCCGACATGGATATGATCGAGGAGCTTGTGAAGGATCCGCTGGTGAAGGGTGTCTGGTGCGTGCCGATGTATTCCAATCCCGACGGCATCACCTATTCCGATGACACGGTGCGTCGTTTTGCGGCACTGAAGCCGGCCGCTTCCGACTTCCGTGTGATGTGGGATAACGCCTATTGTGTGCACCATCTGAGCGACACGCACGACACGTTGCTCAACATCTTCAAAGCGGCGAAAGACTATGCAAACGAGGATCTGTTTGTGGAATTCACTTCCACCTCGAAGATCAGTTTCCCCGGTGCCGGTGTTGCGGCGATCGCGGCATCTGCCAAAAATGTTGCCGACATCAAGAGCCGCATGACCGTGCAGACCATTGGTTTTGACAAGCTCAACATGCTCCGTCATATCCGCTTCTTTAAAAATGCCGACGGCGTTCACGAGCACATGAAATTGCATGCCGCTGTGCTTCGTCCGCGCTTCGACTTGGTGTTGTCGATGCTCGAAAGCGAACTCGGCGGACGCGGCATCGCTCAGTGGCATACGCCGAACGGCGGCTATTTTGTCAGCGTTAATGTCTGCGACGGGTGTGCCAAAAAGACCGTCAAACTGCTCAGCGATGCGGGTGTGGTGCTGACGGGCGCAGGAGCAACCTATCCTTACGGAAAGGATCCTGCCGACAGTAACATTCGCATTGCGCCGACCTTCCCGCCGCTTGAAGAACTGCAGGTGGCGATGGAAATGTTCTGCATCTGTGCGGAGATCGCCGCGATCGAATCGCGTCTTGCTATATGAATTTTGCGGAAATCGCGTGAAAATTATCGGGAATGATTGACATTCCCGATTTTTTCTTTTATAATAGATGAGTATTGTCTATCGTTGTACCTATCAAAAGGTACGATAATTTTTTACCGTGGAGGGTGAACCGATGAAGCGAACACCGAAAGGCATTTTCTTCGTCGTTGTTCTGCTGATTGCCGCACTGGTATACACGTCGTTCTTCGGCGTTCATACCTACTACGGCGACAGATGTGACACCGTCATTCGCGGCGCCGATGAGATCCGTTTCGGTATCGACATTCGCGGCGGCGTTGACGTCACATACGGTCCTGCAGATGAAACGATCGATGCAACAGATGCCCAGATCAATGCGATCAAGACGACGATCGAACAGCGTCTTGTCGCGAAAAACATCACTGACTATGAATGCTACGCCGATCTGACCAACGATCAGGTCATCGTGCGTTTCCCGTGGCAGAGCGACGAAGCGGATTATGACGCCGCCGCCGCCATTGAAGAGATCGGTGAAACGAAAATGCTGTCGATGTATATCGGCAGTGAGACCGAAAACGTCACCGACGAAAACGGCCAACAAATGTACAATGATGACGGCTCGGCGATGGTGCGTCCCAAGGGCGACCTCGTGGTGAAGGGCACCGACATCAAAGAAGCCAAGGCCATGACGCAATCCGATGAGACGACCGGTGCGATTCAGTATGTTGTTATGCTGGAATTGCAAGGCGACGCTGTCAAGGCGTTTGCCGATGCGACCGCGAAGCAGTTCAGCAGCAAAGGCACTATCTCCATCTGGCTTGACAACACCATGCTCAGCGCTCCCACCGTCAATAGTGTGATCAACGACGGCATCGCCACGATCACCAGTGACGGCTTTGAGACCGCTGCCGATGCGCAGGAATTTGCCGCGAACATCAACGCCGGTGCTCTGCCGTTCAAAATTGAGTCCAAGTCCGTGTCGACACTGGCTCCGACCCTTGGTGAAAAAGCGCTCGACGCCATGGTGCTGGCAGGTATCATTGCCTTTGTTCTCGTGGCGATATACATCATTTCGTGGTACCGTCTGCCCGGCTTTGTGGCTGTGATCGCCCTTCTCGGTCAGGTTGCGGGCTCTTTGGCCTTCATCTCCGGCTATTTCTCTGTGCTTGACAGCTTTACGCTGACGCTGCCCGGTATCGCCGGTGTGCTGTTGTCCATCGGCATCGGCGTTGACTGTAACGTTATTACTGCCGAGCGTGTCCGCGAAGAGATTCGCAACGGCAAGACCATTGACGGCGCGATCCGTGCCGGTTCGAAGAACTCCTTCTGGGCGATCTTCGACGGTAACATCACCGTTATGATCGTGTCCATCGTCCTGATGGGTGTGTTCGGCCCGCCCTCGAGCCTGTGGTCGACGATCCTCACGCCGTTCCTGTGGATGTTCCCGACCTCGACGACCGGTATGGTCTATTCCTTCGGTTACACGCTGTTTGTGGGTGTGCTGCTGAACTTTGTTATGGGTGTGGCGTTGTCCCGTCTCATGCTCCGCTCGGTATCGCGCTTCAAGTTCCTGCGTAATCCGTGGTTGTATGGAGGTGAGCGCAAATGAATAACGAAATGAAATTTGATTTTATCGGTCGCCGCAAGATCTTTTTGATCATCAGCGCCTGCATCATTGCGCTCGGCTTGCTTGTTAATGTTATCTTCGGTGTGGAGATGGATGTTACCTTCAAGGGCGGTACGCTTATCAGCTACAGCTATGAAGGTGAACTGAACGGCAATGAGGTTGCCGCGTTCTTCACCGAAAAGATCGGCGAAAAAGCGACTGCCGAACTCACCAACAGCGGTGATACAAAGATCCTTAACATTTACAGCACCAAGGTCATCACCAACGAGCAGTCTCAGGAGATCCATGCTGCTTTTGAAGAGGCTTACGCTGACAATGCGGTGAAGCAAGTAAAGAACAACAATATTGCCGCTTCGCACGGCATGCTCTTCTTTGCTAAGTGCATGACCGCTCTGGCGCTTGCCGGTGTGTTCCTTGTCATCTATATCGGCCTGCGTTTCCGCCGTATCGGCGGCCTGTCAGCGGCTTTGATGTCGATCGCCGCGCTTATCCACGACCTTGCAATGGTGTACTTTGCGTTTGTGATCTTCCGCATTCCGCTCAATGACAATTTCGTTGCGGTCATGATGACGGTGCTCGGTTACTCTCTTAACGACACGATCGTTATTTACGACCGTATCCGTGAGAACCGCCGCCGCATGAACGGTAAGGCGTCCATCAACGAGATCGTGAATCTCAGCCTTAATCAGTCCTTCCGCCGCACGATGAACACCACTGTCACGACCTTGATCGTTGTGACAACGCTTGTGGTTGTTGCGGTATCGATGAACATCGAATCCATCATCAGTTTTGCTGTGCCGATGATGTTCGGTGTGGTCTCCGGTTTCTACAGCTCGACCTTCCTGTGCGCTCCCACTTGGGCAATGTGGGTCAGCCGCAAAGAGAAATAATGAAACTACATGAAAAATGACTCACATACTATTTGTTTCAACCGGGCTACATA
>JAZUOG010000021.1:0-12824 GCA_045604545.1 Acutalibacteraceae bacterium
AACCTGCTTGTGCGGCCTTTTGCGGTTATTATGCTTCAAACACGCCGTCTTTGGTGACTTTGGCGATAATGAGCGGGGTGTGGAGCTGATCATCACCGATGACGATGCTTTGCATCAAACGCTTGGCGGCGGGGAGAAGAAGCGATTTGTCCGAGGCGTACAGTGTGGCGATCACATCGCCTTCCTTGACGGCATCGCCTGTCTTTTTGAACAGACGCATACCTGCGCCCATGTCGATGGTATCGCTTTTCTTGGCACGTCCTGCGCCGAGCATCGTGCAGGCATTGCCGATGGCTTCGGTATCGGTCGCGATAATATAGCCGTTTGTCGGTGCGGTCACATCGAGCGAGAACGGCGCTTCGGGGAACTTTTCGGGGTGGTCGATGAAGGACACATCACCGCCCTGTGCCGCCACCATGTCTTTGAGCTTTTGCAGGGCTTTGCCGCTTGTCAGTGCTTCCTCTGCGGCGGCGCGACAGCGGATCTCATCACCGTGTCCCGTCATCACAAGCAGCCGCGTGACGATGGCGAGAGACAATTTCGTCAGGTCTTCGGGACCGCTACCGCGAAGGGTATCGACCGCTTCTCTGACCTCAATGGCATTGCCGACCGCATATCCCAAAGGACGATCCATGTCGGTGATCAATGCCTCCACCTGTCGTCCGTGGTGGGTGCCGATGGCAACCATGGCATTTGCGAGTTCAATTGCCTGATAGGCGTCCTTCATGAACGCTCCACTGCCGCATTTGACATCGAGGCAGATCGCTTTGGCGCCACCCGCCAGTTTTTTGGACATGATGGAGGAGGCGATGAGAGCGATGTTATTGACGGTTCCCGTTACGTCGCGCAGGGCATAGAGCTCCTTGTCGGCGGGCGCGATATTGCCGCTTTGAGCAATGACACACAGTCCGTGGGCTTTCACGGTGTCAACAAACTCATCTTTGTTGAGTGTTGTGCGGAATCCGGGAATGGATTCGAGTTTATCCACCGTGCCGCCCGTGTGTCCGAGACCGCGTCCCGACATTTTGGCGACTGTGAGTCCGCACGCCGCCGCCAGAGGGGCGACAACGAGTGTCGTTTTATCGCCGACACCGCCTGTTGAGTGCTTGTCGACCGTCAGCTCGCCGAGGTCGGACAAGTCCGCCACCTCGCCGCTTTGCATCATGCATTCGGTCAGCACCGCTGTTTCATGCGGTGTCAGATCGCGAAAACAGATCGCCATGAGCAGGGCAGAGGTCTGATAATCGGGAATGGTTTTGTCGGTGACACCTTTGATCCAGAAAGCGATTTCTTCATCAAAGAGGACTTCCCCGTTTTTCTTTTTGTTGATGATATCGATCATGCGCATGGTGCATTTATCCTTTCAGTCGAAACGCCTCGGGTAGCAATGTTCCGAGGGTGGTTTCAAGTCCGTTTGAGAGAATGATCATGTCGTCGTCGCCAAATTCCGCCAACACCTGACGGCAACTGCCGCACGGCGTGCACGGTTTATCGGGAGACGCGTCTTTGGAAGCGCCCACAACGGCGATGGCTTTGAAACGGGAAGAACCGCTTGAGATCGCTTTGAAGATCGCCACGCGTTCCGCACAGCAGGTCTCGCCGAACGCCGCATTTTCGATGTTACAGCCTGTGAAAATGTTGCCGTGTTCATCGAGAACAGCCGCGCCGACCGCGAATCCTGAATAGGGGGCATAGGATGCCTTGCGCGCCTCGGCGGCGGCACTCAGCAGGTCGTCTTTGCTGATCATTGTGCATTCCTCCTTTGAGCGAAAACCGGTGATTATTCGAGAATGGCATTGACAATGGCGATTTCGTTCGAATAATCACCCGAATAGTGTACCTTGAGGGAAAGGGCTTGTGCATCGGACACATCAAGAGAAACGTGTCGCATATGAGACTGATCGGATGAGAAACCGGTTTCGGTGTGTATCAGACGGTCATCTGCATACATTTCGATAACCAGATCGTCGTAATCGTCATTTTCATCAAATGCGGTGACATCAAATGAAAATGTGGTGTATTCTCCGTTCAACATCCACGTGGAGGTGTTGTGGCGATTAGCCCAATCTGCTCCGAATCGATATTGATCCACATGAAGCTCACCAAATGCATCGTATGCCGGGAAGTCAACGTAATTGCCGTTGAATTCAACCGCAGTGAGGTCGTTGAGGGTGGTGTGAGCAGTCACTTCATTTTCAGAAGGAGGCATTTCCTCCGAGACTTTTTCCAGAACGGCGTTCACCATCGTTACAGAAGCCTCGCCGCCTCCGTTGTACGTTAGTTTTACAGTCAGCGTAGAGGCATTTGTGACATCAAAAGAAACGTGACGCACGTGTGATTGGTTGCTCAGGTCCGGTTCAAAATGCATCAGACGGTCATCGGCATAAAAAGCCATAGCCGTAGCATCGGTGTTTTTTTCGTCAAAGAACGAGATGTCACATGAGAAGGTGGCATATTCTTTGTTCAGTCTCCAGACCGAGTCTGTGCGGTTGGTGACCCAATCCAGACCGAAATTGTAATAATCATTGTAAAGGTTTCCGAACATATCATAAGCCGGGAACTCCGTGAAAGCGTATGCCTGCTTGACGGCATCCAGCTGATTCAATGTGACAGAAGAGGAAGGCTCTGCAGAAGGCGGTTCTTTGTCACTTGGCGTATTGTCGAGCTTTGTGTTGACAAGAGCCAGATGGGCTTCTCCGTTTCCGAAGTACTTCGCTTTTATTGTCAGCTTGTCGGCGTAGGATACATCCAAAGAAACAGAATACACTTCAGAAGAATCGGCGACATTCGGTGCGTAGTGAATCATTTCATCATCTGCGTAAAAAGCCAGATCAACGGCACTGTCAATGGGGAATGCATCGAAGAATGTGACGTCGCACGAAAAATGGGTATACTTTCCGTCGAGCTTCCACATCGCCGTGTTTTCTCTGGAAAGATAGCTCATGTAGAAGTAGTGCAATATATCATATTGATTGCCGAAAATATCGGTTTTTGTTTCTTCAATAAAGTCACAGTCGGCTTTAAGCGCCGTCAGATCCTTCAAAGAAGCAGTTATCAGCTCGGATTCCGGGACAGGATCGTTGCCGATTGTCGGTTCACCCGACGGTGAGGTGCTTGCTGTGTCTGAAGAAGACGGTTCTGTGTGTGAGAAATCGTTTCCTATGAAAGCGAACACGCCGATAAAAACGGCGATGGCAAGAATCGCCGCCACGGCAATCAAGCCCCATTTTTTGGAGGAGCGTTTTACAGAAGGAACGGGAGCCGGTGCGGCAACAGGGGACTTTATCGGAGCAACAGGGGGAGCATCACCGCGACAGGGGGCAAGAATGCTCGCCGCATTCATTTTGTTGATGATCGTGTCAGTGTCGGCGTTATCGGTGAAAAACAAGCGCTGAAAGCGGGAGGTGTGCAGTTCTGTTCCCGCAGGAACGCTGACATTCTCTTCCAGAAAGATCATCAAAGACCGTTTATTGTAGCTTTTTGCGAAAGCAATTTCGTCAAGACAATGCTCGGAAGCCATGCTGTTGCGGCTGACAAACACCACAAACACATCGCACTGCTGTACGTGGGAGGCGATGGCGTTTGACCAGTTTTCGCCCGCTTCAATGCCGCTGTCATACCAGAAACGGTAGCCTTCATCGTTCAGACGCGATAAAAGCGGCAAAACGCGGTCAGCATCCTTGTGGGCATAGCTGATAAACATATACGGAGCGGTACCGGTATACGGTGCCACATGAATGGTTTGAACAGACATACTCGATTTCCTCTTTAAATCAGAATTGTTGCAAATGACGTGCCATCGATATCGGCGGTGATTCCCAGCAGATCGGCGATGGTTTTGCCGATATCGGCAAAGGTGTCACGTGTGCCGAGGTTGATGCCGTTTTGCAGTCCCTTGCCGTAAATGAGAAGCGGCACGGTTTCACGGGTATGGTCGGTGCCTTTGAAAGCAGGATCGCATCCGTGGTCAGCCGACAGAATGAAGACATCCTCTTCTGTCAGGTTGGCAAGAATATGGGGAATGGCGGCGTCCATTTCTTCCAAAGCGGCAGTATAGCCCTTCACATCGCGGCGATGACCATAAACCATGTCAAAGTCCACCAGATTGACGAAGCACAGCCCGTGGAACGGACGGTGGGTCAGAGACAGCGTTTGCAGTAAGCCGTCAGTGTTATTCTTGGTGCGAATGGCTTCGGTGATACCTTGTCCTGCGAAAATGTCGCTGATCTTGCCGACACCGATCACATCAAGACCGCCTTCTTTGAGTGCGTCAAGCAATGTGGCTTTCGGCGGCACGAGGGAATAATCGTGACGGTTGGCGGTGCGCACAAACCCGCTTGCGGCATCTCCCGTGAAAGGACGAGCGATCACGCGTCCGACACCGTGCTCACCCTGCATGATCTCTCTTGCTGTCTCGCAGTAGCGATACAGTGTCTCAAGCGGGACGATATCCTCGTGTGCGGCGATCTGCAGGACACTGTCAGCGGAGGTGTACACAATGAGCGCACCGGTTCTGACATGCTCCTCGCCGTAATCTTTGATAACTTCCGTTCCCGAATAGGGACGGTTGCAAAGAATCTCACGCCCAAAGGCGGTCTTGAGTTTGGCGATGATCTCCTCGGGGAACCCGTTCGGATAGGTGGGAAGCGGACGGTCACTTTGCAGGCCGCACAGCTCCCAGTGCCCGATAGTGGTATCTTTTCCCGCAGAATACTCTGTCATGCGCGCAAAAGACGCCATGGGAGCGTCGCACGGTGTACCGACAGTCATGTCGTCAATATTGAACAGTCCAAGCTGCTCGAGTTGCGGAACGGTCAGATTGCCTTTGTGACAGCAGGAGGCGAGTGTGTCGGCTCCTTCGTCACCAAAGAGAGCGGCATCGGGAGCTTGCCCGATGCCGAAGCTGTCCGCGATGATAAAAAATACGCGTTTGATCATTATGCTTTACCCTTTGTCAATGCCTCGACAGCGTTTGAGGTGCCGATGCGGTCACAGCCGGCTTCCAGATAGGCAACCATGTCCTTTTTGGTGCGAATACCGCCGGCGGCTTTCATTTTGATACCGAAATCGACACTCGCTCTGAACAGCGCGATGTCTTCAAGGGTTGCGCCGCCCGTGCCGAAGCCGGTGGAGGTTTTGATGTAATCCGCCCCTGCCTCGCTGACACAGCGGCAGATGGCTTTCTTCTCGGCATCGGTGAGGTAGCAGGTCTCGGCAATCACCTTCAGCACACGACCGTCGCAGGCGTTTTTGACGGCAACGATCTCGTCGGTGATTTCCTCAAAACGCTTTTCCTTGACATCGCCGAGCGAAATGACCATGTCGATCTCATCGGCACCGTTTTCGATGGCATCGATCGTTTCGGCCACCTTCACGGCAGTGGTCTGATAGCCGAGCGGGAAGCCGATCACGGTGCAAACGGTCAGTTCGTCCCCGAAGGTATCCTTGACGGCTCCGACAAAGCGAGGGGGAACGCAAACGGAAGCAGTACCGTATTCGATCGCCTCACAGCAAAGCTGAAAGATCTCGTCGGTCGTGGCGGTAGGCTTGAGCAACGTATGATCGATATGGGCAAAGATATCAGAAACTTGCATGATTGATCGGCTCCTTTTAATGATTTGGGATATCCATAATTTAACTATATCACACTTTTATAAGAATAGCAAATAGGAAAAGCATTGTTTTGTCATTTATTTTGTGATATACTGGGTAAAAACGAGGGAGGTGAACACCGTGGAGGAGTGGCAACGTATTGAACGCACCATCATCAAAACCTATCGCAAAACGATCTGGCAGCCGTTTGTCGGCGCACTCAAGCAGTACGAGCTGATCGCGCCGCACGACCGCATCGCGGTGTGCATCTCGGGCGGCAAGGATTCTTTCCTGCTCGCCAAATGCATGCAACAACTTCACCGTCACAGCGAGATGCCGTTTGAACTTGTCTTTTTGTGTATCGATCCCGGTTACGGCGAAGCCGATCGTCGTCAGCTGATCGCTCTCGGCGAAGCACTGCGGTTGCCGCTTGTGATCGAGGAGGTGCCGCTGTTTCGTGTGGTGCAGGAACAAACGAATGGCTCCCCTTGCTATCTGTGCGCGCGAATGCGCCGCGGCTGGCTGTATAAACTTGCACAGCAACATGGTTGCAACAAAATTGCGCTCGGACATCACCTTGACGATATGGTGGAAACAGCGCTCATGAGCATGATCTACGGCGCTGAAGTCAAGACCATGCCGCCGAAACTCCGCTCAACAAGCTATGAGGGCATGGAACTGATCCGCCCGCTGTATGCCGTCAGAGAGCACGATGTTCGCTTGTGGCAGGCAAACAGCAGACTCGAGTTTCTTCACAGCGGTTGTCCGCTGAGTGAAGCGGGGTGCGGTGGCTCGAAACGGCAGGAGATCAAGGAGCTTGTGGCACTCATGCGGGAGCGAAATCCCGATGCCGACAAGCAGATCTTCCGCAGTCTGCACAACGTCAACATCGGCATGATTCCCGCTTATCGCATGGGGGACAGCAAGCCGCTCGTGTCCTTTGCCGAGCATTATGAGGAGATGACAGATGATGAATGAGCGATATGAACGCGAGGTGATGCTCATCGGTGAACAGGCGGTGGAACGACTGCACCGCTCGTCGGTGGCGGTGTTCGGCGTCGGCGGTGTCGGCTCGTATGTTGTCGAAGCGCTTGCCCGCGCCGGTGTCGGTCGGTTGTTGCTGGTTGATAACGACACGGTGAGCGTGACCAACATCAATCGTCAGCTGGTGGCACTCACCTCTACGGTCGGCAGACCGAAGGTTGAGGTGGCCGCTGAGCGTGTACGCGATATCGATCCCTCGTGTCAAGTGGAAACCAAAGTGATGTTTTACACGCCCGACAATGCGGACGAGATCGATCTGTCGTCATTTTCGTATATTGTGGACGCCGTGGACAGTGTGACGGCAAAGCTTGAACTGATCACCCGCGCCGAAAAGCTCGGCGTGCCGATCATTTCCTGTATGGGAGCGGGAAACAAGCTGGACCCGACCCGTTTTGAGGTGACGGATATTTTCAAGACCAGCGTCTGCCCGCTCGCGCGCGTGATGCGCTATGAGCTTCGTAAGCGCGGTGTAAAGCACTGCAAGGTGGTCTATTCCACCGAAGAACCCGTTTTATCAAAAGACGGTAAGCGAGTGCCTGCCAGTATCTCCTTCGTGCCGTCAGCGGCAGGACTTGTCGCCGCCTCGGCGGTGGTGAAGGATTTGATAAAGGAGAAGAACGAATGAAGAAAACGGACTGGCTTCGCATGATCATTGTCGGCGTTGTTTTGCTGGCGTTGCTTGTGTTTGTGCTGTACAAATACAACGCCTTTGTGTTTGATGATTCCGCCACCGTTGACGGTAACGCGATCGTATGGAACGGCGCGCGGTATGTGCCGTGCGAAGGAAAATATACACTCGGTGCGGCGTTTGCCAAAATGGCGGGAGATGATGCCCGTGTGTTGTATGCGATTGAAGGCGATGACGATCATCGGTGCTTTGTCGCCAAAGCGATGCGCGATCCGCAGTTGTATATCCGTGAAGATATGTCTCTTTCGCAAAGCGGCAAGGTGACGGGTGTGTATGTTTTCGGATATTATGAAACCGATCCCGCGCTTCTCGAAACATTGAATGCGCTTTTACCGCAAGGCGGTACCGTTCCACCCGACACGGAGGAGTTGCTGTTCTTGAACGATTTTTCAACGGAAGTGATATTCTGTTTTGAGGATTGCCCGATCGGTACAGATTCTCGAGGAATGCTCTCGACGAATACCGATATCTGGATAGCGGCACAGTTTATCGATAACGATGTCGGCTACGGTATGCTTACGGAAGAACAGACCGCCGTGGTGAAGCCGTTTTTTCATTGGTGGCTGTTTTTCAAAACGCTTCCCTTTGTACTGGTTGTTACCGCTGTTATCGTGGTGCTGATCATCGGTATCATCAAAAAGCGCAAACGAAAAGCATGAGAAACGCCCGTCTCTCTTGTGAGAGGCGGGCGTCTGTATATACGTTTATCGTTCTTTGAGTTTGTCTCTGATCATGCGGGCACAGTAGTAAACGTTACCGCCGCCCATGGTGACAACAAGGTCGCCTTTTTCGACGTGCTCAAGGATATACTCCGTGATTTCGGGGAATTCCGCAATATACACACCGTTTGTCATCTTGTCGGTGATCTGGCTGGAATGAACGCCCCATGTATTATGCTCGCGCGAGCCCATGATATCGCTGACAACGGCGGTATCGGCGAGAGAGAGGGCGGCGGCAAAGCTGTCCAGATGACGCGCCGTGCGCGAGAAGGTGAACGGTTGGAAAACCGCCCACACATGACGATACCCCATCGATTTGGCGGCGGTAAGCGTTGCTTCGATCTCGGTCGGATGATGCGCATAGTCATCGGCAATCGTCACACCGTCAAAGGTGCCGAGGAATTCAAAACGACGACCCGCACCGTTGAAATCGGCAATACCGTCAACGATCTGTTCTTTTGTTGCGCCGCAAAGGGTAGCCGCGGCGATAGCGGTCAGCGCATTCGAAACATTGTGTTTGCCCGGAACGCCGAGTGTGATGTGAGCGAAGAATTCGCCGTTATGCAAACAGTCGAATTCGCCGTAGGACTCTTTGAAGCTGACGTTGACCGCCTGCCATTCACAGCCGTCCTTGAGACCGCAGGTGACGATCGGCTTGTCAACACCTTCCACCGCTTTGAGCGTGTTCTCGTCGTCGGCATTGATGATGAGGGTGTCGCAGAGCTTGGAGAAGGTGTTGAAGGATTGGATAACACCCTCAAGCGAGCCGAAATACTCCAGATGGTCGGCGTCAACATTCAGAATGATGCCGTAGGCGGGACGCATCGCGAGATAGTGATCCTGGAATTCACACGCCTCGCACACCATGATATCGGATTTGCCGGCGCGACCGTTGGCGTTGATGAGAGGAAGACGACCGCCGATGAACACCGACGGATCGATATCGGCCTTGAGCAGGGTGTGAGACAGCATGGATGAGGTGGTGGTTTTGCCGTGAGTGCCGGCAACGGCAACGGTACGGTCATAGCGCAGGGTGATCTTGCCGAGCAATGCGCCGCGCTCGATCATCGGAATGTGACGCTCTTTGGCGGCTTTCAGTTCGGGGTTGTCCGCGCTGACAGCGGAGGTATACACGAGCAATTCCGTGTCGCCGAGGTTTTCCGCGAAATGACCTTTGAAAATCGGAATGCCGAGACCTTCGAGACGGTGAATGTTGTCCGACTCGCCCCAGTCGGAGCCGGTGATATGATAGCCTTGTTCGTGCAGGATCTCTGCGAGCGGGCTCATGCCCGATCCGCCGATACCGACGAAGTGGATCCTCTGAACAGAATCAAGGGAAATGTTGTCTTGCATAATAGGCAACCTCCTGTAAAATGGTCGTACTATCTGTATTATATGCCCTGCCGGGGAAAAAGAAAAGAGCTTTTTCCGTTTTTTTCAAAAAAATGGGGGAAATGCAAAATCCAAAGCATAGATTGTTGACTTTTCGCCGTCGTCGTGATAGACTCAAACTAAGGAATTATCCGTTTTTTAAGGAGGTTTTTTACAATGGCTGAAAAAATCAAAGTCGGTATCATCGGCGTCGGCAGCATCTCCCATTCTCACATCGCGGGCTATCTGGCGAACCCCAATGTGGAACTGTATGCGTTCTGTGATATCAACGAAACACAGCTGAAAATCATGGGCGAGACCTACGGCGTTGAGCGTTTGTTCACAAACGCCGACGACATGCTGGCTCTTCCCGAAATCGATGCGGTGAGCGTCTGCACATGGAATGCCGCTCATGCTCCCTGCACCATTGCGGCACTCAATGCCGGTAAGCATGTGCTGTGCGAAAAGCCGATGGCGATGAGTGTGGAAGAGGGTCTCGCGATGCAGGAGGCCGCCGAGAAAAACGGCAAGCTGTTGATGATCGGTTTTGTCCGTCGTTACGGCAACGACTGCAAGATTCTTAAGGATTTCATTGACAACGATCAGTTCGGCGACCTGTATTACACCAAGGCGACCTATCTTCGCCGTAAGGGCAATCCCGGCGGTTGGTTTGCCGACAAACGCTATTCCGGCGGCGGCCCGCTGATCGACCTCGGCGTGCATGTTATCGACCTTGTGCGGTATCTGCTCGGCAATCCGAAACCCGTGTCGGTCTATGCGGCGACCTTCCAGAAGCTGTTCGATCGCCCGAATTCCAAGGACAGAGCGGAATATACCCCGTCTCATGCCCTGCCCGATCTGAAGTGTGATGTGGAAGATATGGCGACCGCACTTATTCGCTTCGACAACGGTGCTGTGCTGAATGTGGAAGCCAGCTTCAGCCTGAACGTCAAGAAGGACAGCGGTTCCATTGAGCTGTTCGGCACGAAGGCAGGTGCGAAGATCGATCCCGAACTGGAAATCTTCACCGATGTCAACGACTACATGGCGAATGTCAATCTGTGCATGCCCACCGCATTGTCCTTTGACGGTCTGTTCACCAACGAGATTGCTCACTTTGTCGACTGCGTCCGCGAGGGCAAGACCTGTGTGTCTCCTGCGTCTGACGGTGTCGAGATGATGCGTATCCTCGAGGCGGCGTATGAATCCGCCCGCACCGGCCACGAAGTGGTTCTCTGATAAAAACGAAAAAATGTGCGGAACCGATCGGTTGCGGGCATTTTTCATATTTTCAAAATCATCGATGCGATCTGGAAATACACAAGTAACGTCAGCGTGTCAACAATGGTGGTGATGAAGGGACTGGCCATGACCGCAGGGTCAAGCTTGATCTTTTTGGCGATCATCGGGAGAGCACAGCCGATCACTTTGGCGCACATGATGGCGATAATCAGTGTGACGGAGATGACCAGCGAGACCATCAATCCTTCGTTATCGACGAAATAGGTTTTCAAAAAGCTGACAAGAGATACGGTGATGCCGCACAGGATCGACACGCGGAATTCCTTCCACATGACCTTGAGCAGATCGCTGAATTCGATGTCGCCCAGCGACAAACTGCGCGTGACGGTGACAGAGGCTTGTGAGCCGCTGTTACCGGCGGTGTTCATCAGCATCGGGACAAAGGCAGTCAGCGCGATCATACCGCTCGCCATCAGGGCGTCCTCATAGGACGAGATGATATATCCCGAGATGGTGGCGGTGAGCATCAGCAGTACCAGCCACGGTATGCGCGAGCGGAACAGCGCGAACACACCCATTTTCAGATACGGCTTGTCACCGGGGGTGATAGCCGCCATTTTTTCGATGTCCTCGGTGGCCTCTTCCTGAATAACGTCGATCGCGTCGTCAACGGTGATGATGCCGACAAGACGGTTTTCCGTGTCCACGACGGGAAGCGCCAGAAAGTCGTATTTGGTGAACATATCCGCGGTCGTTTCCTGATCTTCATGGGTCGTCACACTGATGACATTTTCTTCCATGATTTCTTCAATCATCGCATCGGCATCGGAAAGAAGCAGGGTTTTCGCCGACACCATACCGACAAGCTTGCGGTCGCTTTCGGTGACATAGCAGGTGTAGATGGTTTCCTTGTCGACACCGGTGCGGCGAATGCGCATAAAGGCGTCCTCGACCGTCATGTCGCGTGTCAGGCTGACGAACTCGGTCGTCATGATGCTGCCGGCACTGTCCTCGGGGTACTGCAGGATCTGGTTGATACTGCGGCGCATCTCGTGAGGAGCCACCGCCAAAATGCGTCTCACAACGCTCGCGGGCATTTCCTCGATCATGTCGACGGTATCGTCGATATACAGCTCATCAAGCACTTCCTTCAGCTCGCGGTCGCTGAACGCGCGAATGAGGTATTCCTGCGTGTCGCTTTCAAAATAGGAAAACACCTCTGCGGCGTCTTCCTTGGGCAGAATGCGGAACACGAGGGGGAGCTTTTCTTCGGGAAGTTCCTCAAGGACAAGGGCGATATCGGTGCTGTTGATGTCGGAAAACAGCTCGCGAAGCTGGAGATAATAGCGGTTTTCAAGCAGATCGCTTACCTGCTCGAACAACAGCTCAAATTGTTCTTCTTGCGTATTCATTCGTGTTCACTCCCTTTTGTGATAATGGTGGGAGCAGAACGGATTCACGCGGAAAGCAAAGCGCACACAACATGCTGATTGCGCACAAACAGTCGCTTTCGTTCGGGAACCGGACTGCCGCCTGTGGTGGTATCCATATTGTGTGTCACTCCTTTGTGTCAATAGTATGATCCGCTTTTGCGGATAACTGACATTATTTTACGCCTTTTGGGGTGCTCTTGTCAACCAACCGTGTCAAAAAAAATCAAAAAAATGCAAATCCCTACTTTTCCTGCGTCCAAAAACGTGTTATACTGATATACAGATGAAAAATACAGAGGAAAGAGAGGCGAACGGAACGTGAAAAAAGAGAAATCCTGTGGCGCTCTTGTGGTGCGTCGAATCGGAAATGAACCGGAAGTGTTGCTCATCAAGCATCGCGGAGGGCATTGGGCGTTTCCGAAGGGGCACGTGGAAAACGATGAGACCGAAGAACAAACGGCTGTACGTGAGGTACAGGAGGAAACCGGACTAACTGTCAAGCTTGATACACGTTACCGTGAAATGGTGACCTTCTCGCCGGCACCGCGCACGATGAAAGACGTGATTTATTTCGTCGCCACGGTTATCAGCGGCGTTGAACGACCGCAACTGTCTGAGGTCAGCAATGTCATGTGGGTGCCGTTCTCCAAAGCCAAGCGATACATCACCTATGACAACGATCGTCGCTTGTTTGAAAAAATGATGGCATTTGTAGAAGAAACACATATCATTTAA
>JAZUOG010000022.1:0-6352 GCA_045604545.1 Acutalibacteraceae bacterium
TCGCTCCGCTCAGAATGACAACAAAATCGCTCGGAATGACAACAAAAAAACCCACCCGACACGGGTGGGCTTTTTCTATCCTTTTTATTGTTCCTTCACGATCGCGAGGGACAGCTCTTTGAGCTGGGCGTCGTCGACGACCGACGGACACGCCGTCATCGGTTCGGTCATGTTCTGCACCTTCGGGAAGGCGATGACATCGCGCAGGGTGGCGGCACCCAGCATCTGCATCACGAGGCGGTCAAGACCGATGCCCATGCCGCCGTGGGGCGGTGCGCCGTAGCAGAAGGCACTGGTGAGGAAGCCGAATTTCTCTTCCGCTTCTTCCTCGGACAGGCCGAGCGCTTTGAACATGGTCGCCTGCAGGGTGGGGTCGGTGATGCGAATGGAGCCGGATGCGAGCTCGATGCCGTTGAGCACAAGGTCATAGGCTTTCGCAAACACCTTCGCGGGATCGCTCTCGAGATAGGGAATGCACTCGTCAAGCGGCGAGGTGAACGGGTGGTGCATCGCGTCCCACTGCGCGGTCTCCTCGTTCCACTCGAAGAAGGGGAATTCGGTGATCCACAGCGGTGCATAGCCGGTACGCTCGATGCCGATGCGGTCCGCCACTTCCAGACGCAGAGCGCCGAGGGTGGTGAGAACGTGCTTCTTGATGGGATCGGCGACGATGAGCACCACGTCGCCTTGCTCAGCACCTGCGGCAGAAAGGAGAGCCTCCATCTGCTCGTCGGTCATGAATTTGGCAAAGGAGCAACCGCGGTTATCCGCCGTCCAGCGCACCCATGCCAGACCCTTCGCGCCGATGCCCTTGACATATTCGGTCAGCTTGTCGATCTCCTTGCGGGTCAGCTTATCGGCGGCACCCTTGGCGGTGATGGCACGCACCGTGCCGCCGCCTTCGATGGCGCTCTTGAACACGACAAACTCACTGTCGGTGACCGCCGCTGTGAGGTCGACGATCTCCATGCCGAAACGCACATCGGGCTTATCCGAGCCGAAACGCTCCATCGCCTCGGTGTAGGTCAGGCGGGGCAACGGCATCGGCAGATCAACGCCGAGCGCTTCCTTGAACACGGTCTGCATATAGCCTTCGCCGATGGCGAGGACATCTTCCACATCGACAAATGACATTTCGAGGTCGATCTGGGTGAATTCGGGTTGACGGTCGGCGCGCAGGTCTTCGTCACGGAAGCAACGCGCCAGCTGCATATAGCGGTCAAAGCCCGCGACCATCGACAACTGTTTGTACAGCTGGGGCGACTGCGGCAGGGCGTAAAACTCGCCGCCGTGAATACGGGACGGCACGAGGAAGTCGCGCGCGCCTTCGGGGGTGGACTTGATGAGCATGGGGGTTTCCAGCTCAATAAAGCCGTTGGCATCAAAATAATCGCGGGTGATCTTCGCGATGCGGTGACGCATCAGCAGATTCTTTTGCAGGTCGGGACGGCGCAGGTCGAGATAGCGATACTGCAGGCGGGTCAGCTCGTCGGTCTTGCAGTTTTCGACGATTTCAAACGGCGGCGTTTTCGCCTTGCCGAGAATGCGCAGTTCCTTGACGGCGATCTCGATGTCGCCCGTCGGGATATCCTTGTTTTTGGAGGTACGCTCGCGCACCTCGCCGACAGCGGCGAGAACATACTCACTGCGGACGGTGAACGCCTTGTCGAACACCTCGCGGTCGACGGTTTCATCAAAGGCGAGCTGTACAATGCCCGTGCGGTCGCGCAGGTCGACGAAGATCAGCTGACCGAGGTCGCGCTGACGCTGAACCCAGCCGCACAGGGTGACGGTTTGTCCGATATGTTCGGGACGAAGCACGCCGCAATAGTGCGTGCGGGAAAGACCCTTCATGGTTTCCATTGGGTGAACACTCCTTTCAATCACTCGACATCGGCTTCGACCATCATGTCAGACAGCTCGCGCTCGAGTGCCTTGGCGTAAATGGTGTGGAAGATGTCTTTGAGGGCGATGTCTTCCTGTTCGCCGCTCTCCATATCCTTCAGACGCACGTTGCCGGTGTCCAGCTCGTTGTCGCCGATGACAACCGTATAGCGTACGCCGAGTTTGTCGGCATATTTCATCTGTGCCTTCAGACCGCGACCGGCAAGGTCGGTTTCGACCGCGATGCCGCGCTCGCGAAGCTGACACGCGATGGTGAAGCAGGCGGCCACGGCGCGCTCACCCATCGGCGCAAGATACAGCTCAGGGCGGGGCGGTTCGGGCAGTTTGGCTTCCTTCGCCTCGAGGATCATGAGCAGACGCTCGAGTCCCATGCCGAAGCCGAGGGAGGGCAGGTGATTGCCACCCATTTCCTCGATCAGACCGTCATAGCGACCGCCGCCGCACACGACCGCCTGCGCACCCAGTGCATCGGACACAAATTCAAACACGGTGCGGGTGTAGTAGTCAAGACCGCGCACGATGTGGGTGTCGATCTCAAACGGCATACCCGCCGCTTCGAGGTAGGTTTTCACCTTGGCAAAGTGGTTTTCGCAGTCTTCGCACAGGAAATCGAGCATCACGGGCGCTTTGTCGGCGATCTCGTGACACACGGGGGATTTGCAGTCGAGGATACGCATCGGGTTGCGGTCGAGGCGACCGCGGCAGGTTTCGCACAGCGTGTCGACGTGGGATTCAAAGTAGGCTTTGAGTGCCTCGTGATATTTGGCGCGGCAGGTGGGGCAACCGATGGAGTTGATGTGCAGTTTGACACCCGTCACGCCGAGGGTCTCGAGCAGGGTGAACGCCAGCGACATCACTTCCGCGTCCGCCTGCGGCTCGGAAGCGCCGAAGCACTCGACACCGAACTGGTGGAATTCGCGCAGGCGGCCTGCCTGCGGCTTTTCGTAGCGATAGCAGGAGGTGAGGTAGCACACCTTGGCGGGGAGGGCTTCGGTATGCAGACCGTGCTCAAGAAGGGCGCGCGCCGCACCCGCCGTGCCTTCGGGGCGCAGGGTGATCGAACGGTCGCCCTTGTCCTTGAAGGTGTACATTTCTTTTTGCACGACGTCGGTCGTTTCGCCGACCGAACGATGGAACAGCTCGGTGTGTTCAAACACGGGCGTTCTCAGCTCGCGGTAGCCGAAGTCGCGGGCAACCGCCAAGGCGGTCTGCTCGATATATTGCCATTTGTGGCTGTCGCGGGGCAGGACATCCTGCGTGCCGCGAGGGGCTTTTGTGATGAGTGCCATGGTGTGTACTGTCTCCTTTGTGTGTAGCTTTACGGAACATAAGTGGCCGTCTCATTCGCGGTGAGGACACCTCAAATCGACAGCCACTTCATGAAAAATCCACATTATTTCGATTGGGGATTGACGATGTTGCGCCAGTCAAGGTCGCCGCGGTCAAGACCGTGGATCAGTACCTCGGCGGTGGCGATGTTGGTGGCAACGGGAATGTTGCGCATATCGCATAGGCGCATCATGTCGTGTTCGTTGGGTTCGTGATTTTTGGCGGTGAGCGGGTCGCGGAAAAACAGCAGCAGATCGATCTCGTCGCATTGAATGCGCGCGGAGATCTGCTGGTCGCCGCCCTGGGAGCCGCTTAAATAGCGGAGCACAGACAGTCCGGTCGCTTCCGCGACCATTTTTCCGGTGGTGCCGGTGGCACAAATGTTGTGTCGGCTGAGGATACCGCAGTAGGCGATGCAAAACTGCACCATCAGCTCCTTTTTGGTGTCGTGAGCGATCAAGGCAATGTTCATACGGGTGGCACGCTCCTTTACAAAAATGGTATGTGTTGCGACAGGACTTGTCGCTTGATTACGAAGTTATTTCAGTTTGGCGAGCGGGACGTTTTCCGCACAAAAGCGGGCGGCAATGTTGTCAAAGCATTGGCGCGCTTTGCTTTTCTTCGGAAGCGGTTTTCCCGCCGCGGTGGCGAGGGTGACGGCTTCGTCCTCGGGAATGACCCCGAGAAGCGGCACCTGCGCCGTGTCCATCACCGCGTCGATGTCAAGAAGCTGTCCTTTTCGGACGGCACGGGGACGAAGACGATTGATGATCATTTTATAGGAGATCCCCAGCTTGTCCAACTCGACGCTCGTGATATAGGCGTCGCGGGCGCACACGGGATCGGGGGTGACAACGAGAACGGCGCGGTCGGCGACCGTTGCGGCGGCGCGAAATCCGCGGCCGATGCCGGCGGGACAGTCGATGAGCACCACGTCATAGTGCTCGGCAAGTCCCTTGCAAAGATAGGAAAAGGCGTCCATATCGGCGATGCCGTCGGCGCTTTCGGGCGCGGGCATCACAAACACATTGTCGGCGAGGGGAGAGGCATAAATCGCCTTTGACGGCTCACACCGTCTGAGCAACACGTCCTGCAGGGTGTACACCGCGTCATCGGCAATGTCAAACATCAGATCCAGACTGCGAAGTCCCGCGTCGGTGTCGATCACCAACACGGATTTCGAGCGTTTTGCCAGTGCACACGAGAGTCCCATGCATACGGTCGATTTTCCGACACCGCCTTTTCCGGAAGTGACAACGGCGATCACATGAGACCCTCCTTTCCGATTACATAGAGATTGTCGCTTTATTTTACCATGTTTTTGACGAGAAGTAAAGACGTTTTTAGGAAAATGGCTGTAAAAAACGCCATAATGACGCGGAAGGAAGCCCCATCACGGTGTAATAATCGCCGTCGATGCCGTCGATGTAGCGCAGACAGCGACCCTGAATGGCATACGCCCCTGCCTTGTCCATGCTTTCACCGCAGGCAACGTAGTCCGCAATGTCCTGTTCGGACATGGGCGCAAAGCGCACCCATGTCTGATCGACATAGCCGTCTTCAGCGTCCTTTCCGCATACCCACACGCTTGTCAGCACACGATGGGTGCGTCCCTGCAGACGGCGAAGCATCGCTTTGGCATCCTCCTCGTCGACGGGTTTTCCGAGTGCGACAGCGCCGCCTTCCTCGTCGACAATGACCGAGGTGTCCGAGCCGAGAACGGGCAGGTCGGTGGTGAGAGCGGTCTTGACCTCGCGCGCTTTGGCGCGGGCAACGGCGAGGGCGTTTTCTTCCACCGACAGGGCGGGGTCAAACGCCGGCTCGTTTGCGGCGGGGTGAATGTAAGCGGTCAGCCTCAGCAGCTCGCAGATCTCTTTGCGGCGGGGCGAGGCGGACGCGAGAATGATCTCCATCAAAAAAGCACTCCTTATCAGGCGTAGATGATCATGAACACCACCATCAGCACGATCGCCGCCCACAAAAACGGGGCGCGAAGAAGCCCTTTGGCGCGGGCAAAAACGGTGGCGGTGTGTTTCGGGCGGCTGCGTTCGAGCGGGTGGCGAAGCAACCAGATGCCTGCCACCGCCCCCATCATCAGCGCGACGATCAGAATGAGCAGTTCCCAGAATGCCGCCAGATCGCGGTCGGAAAATTGCAGGATAAAGGTGGTGATGAGCGACAGGCTGTTGGCGACCGCGTGAATGACGATGGTGAGCCTCAGACTGTCGGTGTGAACAAAGATCGTGCCGAGAATGAGACCCATCAGCAACGCGTACGGCGCTTGCGCGAGGTTGCCGTGCATCAGGGAAAACAGCAACGCCGAAATGCACACCGCCGCAAAGCGACCGATGGGACGAAGCGTCTGCAGGACGATCCCGCGAAGGAGCGTTTCCTCCATGACAGCGGGAATGATCGCAAAAACGGCGAGATTGACAAGCAGCGCCAGCACATGACTTCCCGCAAACATCGTGATATCCGGTTCGGCGGTACCGGCGCTGAACAGAGCGCCGCCGAGCAGTGCCGCGGCGATATTCGCCACAAGGCAAAGCGCCACGCCGCACAGCACAATGCAGATCTTGCGGTCGCTTGACAGGTTGAGCGGCGAAACACGGTGGGTGTTTTTGGGGAGCAGCCACAGCTTTCCCGCAAGGAGCGGGATACCGAGCATCAGCATATACATCAGCAGGTACCACAGCATATAGGCGTGCGGTGCCATGCCCAATGCGTCCGCTGTCACGTCAACGCCGCCGACGGCAAGAAAATGAAGCACCACGGTCGGAACGATATATTGACACAGCGTCATCAGAATGAGCAGCAGGCCCACGCGGTTGGCGCGATGGTAGCCGATGATGTCGTCGGTCGTATGCGGTTTTGCGGTTGCCATAGGCGCCACCTCCTTTAAGGGCAATGAAAAATGAATAATGAAGAATGAAAAATTTCGGAGTCGGCTTCGCCGACGGATGGTATGAAGACCACCCGCCGCGAGATCGGTGCGGTGTTGTGACATCGCTCCGACAACGTAGGGACCACCGTCCTCGGTGGTCCGCGGACCGTCAAGGATGACGGTCCCTACAACCCCTTTTAGCACCCATCAATGTAGGGGAGGCTAATAGCCTCC
>JAZUOG010000023.1:0-70212 GCA_045604545.1 Acutalibacteraceae bacterium
AGGGTATTCACCATTTGACAAAAAGAAGTAACTAAACACGCGGCTGGCAGACCGTATTACGCGTTCTACGCGTTGCGAGGAACAGAGGGCTATGCCCGCAAAAGAAAAACCACCCGTTTTACGGGTGGATTATTATTATTATGTGTGAGATGTGTCGGTGTGTTTACATGAGGCCGGTAAGGCAATAGCCGACGATGAAAAACACCACGAGATTGACGAAATGAAGAGGCATATGACGATAGGTCTTGCTTTTGACCAGATCGACAATATATAGGATCGTTGCGGTGATACAAATGATCAGTGCGACAAATCCACCGATGATGCTTGCAGGAAAGGCGATGGGGTGCTGGCTGTACGTATCAAACGCCAAAATGGTCATCAGGCGAAATGCGCAAACAAAACCCGCTCCACCGAACAAGCCGATCAAGCCGCTGTATATATAAGACGAGAGTTTCAAGAGGCTTCCTCCTTTCCTATCCGAAGGTGTTTGCAAAAGTATACCATACTTTCGATTGAAAAGCAAGTGTGGCGAAGATGCTGCGAAAAATCCCGAAAACAGTTGCGAAACGGGGGAGAGTGTGCTATAATGCACTTAGATATGTTCAAACATGATGCATGTTGTGACAGTGAAACGCAGAGAGGAAGGAATACTATGAAAAAGAATCTGAAAATCGCTGTGGCGGGAACGGGTTATGTCGGTTTGTCCATGGCGGTGTTGCTGTCTCAGAACCACACGGTCTATGCGGTGGATATCATCCCCGAAAAGGTCGAGATGATCAACAACAGAAAGTCTCCGATTCAAGATGATTACATCGAGAAGTATCTGGCGGAAAAAGAACTCGATCTTACCGCGACACTCGATGCGGAGCTTGCCTATAAAGACGCCGACTTTGTTGTCGTTGCCGCTCCGACAAACTACGACAGCAAGAAGCATTTCTTTGACACCTCTGCGGTAGAATCGGTGATCGAGATCGTCGAAAAGGTCAATCCGAACGCCATCATTGTCATCAAATCCACCATTCCTGTCGGCTACACGACCGCTCTTCGCGAAAAGACCGGCAACAAGAACATTCTCTTCAGCCCCGAATTCCTGCGTGAATCCAAGGCTCTTTACGACAACCTGTATCCGAGCCGCATCATCGTCGGCACCGACCTTGCCGATGAGCGTCTGACCGCGGCGGCGCGCGAGTTCATGGAACTGCTTTGCGAAGGTGCCATCAAGGAAGACATCGACACCCTGATCATGGGTTTCACCGAGGCGGAGGCGGTCAAGCTGTTCGCCAATACCTATCTTGCTCTTCGCGTCAGCTTCTTCAACGAGCTTGACACCTATGCCGAAATGAAGGGCCTCGACACCCGGTCCATCATTGCGGGTGTGGGTCTTGATCCCCGCATCGGCGATCACTATAATAACCCCTCCTTCGGCTACGGCGGCTACTGCCTCCCGAAGGACACCAAGCAGTTGCTTGCCAACTACAACGACGTGCCGCAAAATCTTATCGGCGCGATCGTCGATTCCAACCGCACCCGTAAAGATTTCATCGCCGACCGTGTGCTGGAAATGGCCGGTTATTATTACTACTCCGCCAACAGCACCTGGAACAAGCAAAAAGAGCACGATGTTACCATCGGCGTTTACCGCCTGACGATGAAGAGCAACAGTGACAACTTCCGCCAAAGCTCCATTCAGGGCGTCATGAAGCGTGTCAAGGCAAAGGGTGCCACGGTCATCATTTACGAGCCGACCCTTGAAGACGGCGAAACCTTCTTCGGAAGCAAGGTCGTCAATGACCTTGACGAATTCAAGTCGAAGTGCGACGCGATCATCGCCAACCGCTATGATGCCTGCCTCGATGATGTACAGGAAAAGGTGTACACCCGCGATATTTTCCGCCGCGATTGATAAAACCGATTTCCAAAACGGTGAGATCCCGAAAACGGATCTCACCGTTTTTTTGTCGGAAGTCGTAAAAAACCATAAATCCGACAGCAGTCGATGACGACAAACTGGCTATATCATTGAAATTTGTCTGAAACAGTTGCGAAAAGAGATTTCTTATGATATACTATAGGGTGGAAATCGGCGAGCTTTGTCGCCATATATGTTGTGAAAAAATCATGAAAACAGGAGAGGTTGTCTTATGAAACTGATCATCCAAATCCCGTGTTATAATGAGTCGGAAACGCTTGAAATCGCGCTCAACGACCTGCCGAAGTCTATCGAGGGTATCGACGAGATCGAATACCTTATTATCAACGACGGCAGTAAGGACAACACCGTCGAGGTGGCGAGAAACTGGGGCGTTGACCACATCGTGCATTTCAAACGCAACAAAGGTCTTGCTCACGGCTTTATGGCAGGTATTGACGCCTGCCTGCGCGCCGGTGCCGATATCATCGTCAACACCGACGCTGACAACCAGTATGTTGCCGAAGATATTGAAAAGCTCGTCCGTCCCATCATCAACGGTGAGACCGATATCGTCATCGGTGAACGCCCCATTGACCAGACCGAGCATTTTTCTCCCATCAAAAAGAAACTGCAACACTTCGGCAGCTGGATCGTCCGCAAGGCTTCCAATTCCGATATTCCCGACGCACCCAGTGGTTTCCGCGCCTTCAGCCGTGATGCCGCGATGCGCCTGAACGTGACGAACGAATACACCTACACGCTTGAAACCATCGTGCAGGCCGGTCGAAACAAGATCGCGCAGACCTCTGTGCCGATCCGCACCAACGGTGAGCTTCGTCCGTCTCGTCTGTTCAACAGCATGATGGGCTATGTCAAAAAATCCATGGTCACCATTCTGCGCGCCTACCTGATGTATTCTCCGCTCAGAACCTTTACCGTGTTGTCGCTCATTCCGTTGCTTATCGGCGCGGTCGTGGACATCCGCTTCCTTGTGTATATGTTCCTCGGTGAAGGCGGCGGTCACATTCAATCGTTGATCCTCGGCAGCACCATGATCATGGTCGGCGTGCTGGTGTTTGTGATCGGCCTGCTTGCCGATCTGATGGCGAAAAACAGAAAGATCCTTGAGGATATCCAGTATCACGTCCGAAAGATGGACTATGACGGCGAAAAGAAGAACGACGAAAAATAATCCGAAACGACTTTGAGAAGGGTGAGATACGTGCTTACCAAACTGCAAACGATCAAAAAACCGTATATTGCCGTTGTGGCGGTGTTGTTGCTGGCGCTTTTGGCTGTGTGGGTCGTGCCGCTTTCCATGAAAACCGCGATCCTGGAGTTTGAAGTTCCCGCGCTTGACGCAGGCACAAAGGCCACCGTCACCATCACCTCCGAAGAAGCGTATTCACCGAGCTATACCATTATCGGCGTGGAAAGCGAAGGGACGATCCACATTCGACTCGATCGGGAATACCTGTCGGTCGACCGCGTGGTGATTCACGAACTGGATGTGGTGAACGCCGTTCGCAGAATGAACGTGTGCGGCAGTGTGACCAATGTCGCCGACTATGCCGCCGCATCGATCGACAGCGACATATTTGTGCAGGAAGCGGACGGTACGGTGATCCTTTCCGACAAAGCGCTTGAAACGATTGACGACGGTCTGCATCACCCGATCATGCTTCGCGTCTATCTGACGTTTTTGCTGTTGTTTGCGGCGGCGATGTTCGTGCTGTATCGCTTTGTGAAAAGCCGTCTCGGCACCATCAAAGCCCTTACCGTCATCGGCATTCCCGTCGGTACCCTGCTGGCCATTGCGGTGGCAGAGGGCAAACGCCTGCTGGACACCGATATCGAATTTCGCAACGAGGAAATCGTCAGCTGGATCCCCGTCGTGGTGATCATGCTACTTCTCGATGTACTGCTTTTGGCGGCGTATCTGTGCCCGAAAAACAGCCAAAAATTCACCACCGTCGTTGTGGTGTGTGTGTACCTGTTTGCGTTCGCGTTTGCCGGTGCCAAGATCCTGTTCTACAACGAGCGCGTGGCGAACACGCCCGACGAGACGTCCCATATCGGGTATGTGGCGTATCTGACAAAAACCGGCGAGTTGATCCCGCAGTTTGAGAATATCGAACACGCGTCACTTATCGAAGACGACAACACGACGATGCATCTGTCGTTTACGCCCGGCACCGTCAGCTATCTCAAGCACCCGCCGACGTTCTATCACATTGCTCGTCTGGCGAACAGCATCACCTTCCTTGAAGACGGCACCTTCACGGTAGATCTCTATTCTCTGCGAATGGTCGGCGGCATCATGGTGATGGCGGCGCTTGCGCTGATGTTCTACATCGGCTTTACCCGCTTTAAGAAATCCTCACCGCTTGTGCATCTGGTGTTTGCCGCTGTGTGCGTTGCTGTGCCGATGCTGACGTATTGCGCGTCGGGTGTCAACAACGACTCCATGACGTTGCTGACAGTGACGGTGTTCTTCCTCGGCATACTTCGTTTCCTTGAAAACAAACGCCATATCGGCACCTACCTGTTGATCGCCGTGGGCATCTGCGCCACCGCCATCACCAAGCTGACCGCCGGCATTGTTGTGGTGCTCGCGGCACTGATCGTGCTGACGGTGACGCTCATCAAGGAGAAAAACATCAAACAGTTGCTGTCTCCCGCATTTCTCATTCCGCTGGTGCTGTATCTGGTTCCGCTCGCGTATTATCTCTATATGCTCAAGAACTACGGCAGCTTCCAGCCGAATATGTTCGAAATGAATCCCGAATATTCCCGTGCAACGGGGTTTTATGTGGACGTTGTGTCTCGCTCTTCAAAATCCCTGCTGGAGTATATCAACTATTTCCTCACCAACTTCATGAAGACATGGACGGGTGTGATGAGTCACATCAACCTGCCGAAATCCGATGCCTCGTGGCTGTCCGAACAAAACGTGGCGCTTGTGGCCATCTGGTGTATTCCGTTCCTGTTTGCGAAGAAATCGCTTCGCGACAAGTCGCCGTATGCCACCGCCGTCATTGCGGGCTGTGTGGGTGTGTTCGCGGCAGTTGCGGCACAGCTTGTCAACGGCTTCAACGTGTTTACCGCGCGAGGCTACATGGGCGGATTCCAAAGCCGCTATTATCTGTGCGCGATTTTGTTCTTCGCGTTCGGGCTGGCTCTTGCGGTTCAGAAAACCACCGACTCTCTTGAAAACAAAGGTCGTTACGCCGGCATTCTGCGTCGGTTCGTGGAGACGGGAGCGGTGCTGTTCGTCGGCATGCTGTTCTATGAGGATATTCTCTATTTCCTGATGCATTTTACGCAATACATCAAATAATCAATTCATAATGCTTGGAGGATCGACTTATGCGTGATATCCATATTGCCATCACCGCCGCCAGCTACAGCGGCAACAAAGGTGCGGCGGCGATGCTGCAAAGCTCCATCAAACAACTGTATGATCGCTACGGTCATCAACTGAATATCCATCTGATGTCGGTCTATCCCGGCGAGGATCGTGAGCAGATCCCTCACGATTTCATCAACATTGTGCCGTGTACGCCCCAAAAACTGCTGTTTCAGGCGTTTCCGCTCGCGGTGCTTCATCGTGCGTTCCGTTGGTTGCCGCCCGTGCGCAAGCTGATCGAAAAGAACAAGATCATTCGTGCTTACCGTGAAACCGATCTGGTGGTTGACGAAGCGGGCATCTCGTTTGTCGACAGCCGCGGCCCCGTCATGAATACCTATGCGTTTGTGTGTGCGGCGGTACCGATGCTTGTCGGCACGCCCGTTGTGAAGTATTCGCAGGCACTGGGCACCTTCAAAAATCCCATCAACAAGTTTCTTGCCAAGTGGATTTTGCCGAAGATCGATCTGATCTGTGCGCGCGGACAGGGAACTTATGACAACCTGAAATCCCTCGGCATCGAAAAGAACGTCAAGCTGTGTGCCGACGGCGCATTCACCATGGAGGACGATCCGACGATTGCCGAGATGGTGGAAACGGTATGCGCCGAAGATGCGTTCTATCAGAAGGACGTTGTGGCACTATCCATCAGTTCCGTTGTCCAAAAGAAATGCACCAAAATGGGCATTGATTATAAGAAGGCGATGGTGGATTTCATCAACGGTCTGAATGCGCGCGGCTACAACGTGCTCATCATCGCCAATGCCGCTCGTATCAACAGTCAGAAACCCCGCAACAACGATCTCATGATCTGCGACGCGGTGTACGATGAGGTGGCTGACAAAAACGGTGTGCGGTGGTATCACAAAGAAATGGACGCCGAAGAGATCCGCAGTTATATCGGCAAATGCCGTTTCCTGGTGGCATCCCGCTTCCATGCGATGATCGGCGCTTTGCAAAAGAAGGTACCTGTGTTGCTTGTCGGCTGGAGCCACAAGTATCAAGAGGTCCTCGATATGTTTGGACTCGGACAGTATGCCATTGATTTTTCCAAGCTGTCTGCCGAGTCGCTTTTAACGGAGTTTGAAAGCTTTGTCAAGAACGAAGATACCATTCGTGCACAGATCGACGAGAACTATGACACCGTGATGGAAAGCTCCAAAAACAACATTCGTTACATTTCCGAGGTGATCGACGGTATCGTCGACAAGCCCGCGAAGCGTCTTCGCAAGCTGTTTGACTACAACGATCCCGACAAATATCTCGGCGAGCATATTGCCTGCCGCAAGGGTTATGCTACCGACGAGACCATTCGCAAAAACGCCGCATCGGGCGGCATGATCACCGCGCTTCTCTGTCACTGGCTGGAAACCGGCAAGATTGACGGCGCGTGGGTGACAAAGACCAAAATCGAAGACGGTCAGCTGTCTTACGACACGTTTATCGCCACCACTCCCGAAGAGATCCGCTCCTGCTCTTCGAGCATCTATATGGATATGCCGCTTCTGAAGCATATCGACATGGTCAAGCAATTCCCCGGCAAGGTCGCCGTTGTGTTGACACCGTGCCTGACCCGTGCACTTACCGCGATGATGGAACGTGATGAGGTGCTCAGGGACAAAATTGCCATCAAGCTCGCGCTCTATTGCAGCGGCAACCACACCGACGGCGCGACACTGCTCCCGCTTGAAAAGAAGGGCATCAGCCTCGATGGGGCTGAGCGACTGTACTATCGTCGCGGTCATTGGCGCGGCTTGTCAACGGTTGTTTACAAGGACGGCAGTGAAAAGACGCTGTCCTATCCGAAAACCATCTGTGCTTACAAAAACGCGTACTATTTTGAGAAACCCAGCTGTATGATGTGCCAGGATCATTTCGGCAACGCGTCGGATATCAGCTTCGGCGATATCTGGCTCAAGGAAATGAAAAAGGTCAACATCAAGCACACCGGCTGTGTCATTCGCTCCGAAAAGGGCTATGATTGGTATATGGACGCGGTGAAGGCAGGCGTGCTGACGGAATCGCATTTGTCCGAAACGAAGGCAATCAAGAGTCAGAAGCGTGCGCTGGTGTTCAAGTTCAACTGCGCCGCCGCAAAGGTGAAAAAGGGAGAGGAGACAACACTCGACACCTCCTCCAAATGCAAATGGAATCACCGTCTGGCGTTCCGGCTCGCCGAGCGCAACCGCAAGTATTCCTATGAGCATCGTGACAAGCTCAAAAAGACCCCCATGTGGATGATCTATTACTATATGTGCTTTATCCGTGTACTGCTGAGCTTCTGATGCGGGGAAGGAGGACGAACCCATGGATATGGAAAATGTGAACGAAAAGCCGGTTGAGAAAAAAACAAAGAAAAAGATGATCATGAAAATCGTCAAGATCCTGTTCCTTGCGGCGGTCGTCTTTTTCCTTGTGCGGTATTTTGTCAACAACTGGGACGAGTTCGCGATGGTGATCTCCGAGATCGACTGGTGGATCTTTGCAGGCTCGATGATCTTCTATTTCATTTACAAGCTGACGCTGGCGGGGCTGTGGCACTATATCACTGTCCTCAATCAGTGTCAGGTATCCTTGCCGCGAGCGGTGAGCGGGTATTTGTATTCCATTCTCGGCAAGTATATTCCCGGCAAGGTGTTTATGCTCGCGGCACGTCTGCCTGCCTACACCGAAAAAGGAATCCCCATTCGCAAGCCGACCATCTGCTTCTTCATTGAGAATGTCTGCACACTGCTCGGTGCCGCGTTTCTGTTTCTGATCTCGCTGTTCTTTTTCCCGAACGAGGAATTGCGGATGTATATGTGGCTCGCTGTCATTTTTGTGATCGCGTTCTTTATTCTTATCAATCCGAAAATCATCAACTTCTTCCTCAGAGCCCTCGGTAAGCTGATCAAAAAGGACGACATGGAGATTCCCATGACCTATGTGCAGATGCTCAAGGTCGTGCTGTTGTTTGTGGCAAACTGGTTTATTGTCGGTTTCGGCTTTTACCTGCTGTCGCTCTCCATCAACCCCGACATTCCGATGTCGCAGATGATGTATGTCGGCGGTGTGTTTGCTCTGTCCGCCATCATCGGTATTCTGAGCATCTTTGCGCCGTCGGGCATCGGCGTGCGTGAAGGCATCATGATTTTGGGACTCAGTCTCATCATGGGCAACGGCTTCCCCGAAGTCATTGCGATCGTTTCTCGCTTGTGGGTGACGGTCGCCGAGCTGTTGCTCATTGCGATCGCCTTTGTTGTTGAACAGGTGATCAAGCTGGTGAAAAAACGCCAATCGTAATGATTTCTTTTCAAAAACCGCCGCTCGTCGGCGGTTTTTGCCGCAAAACAACGCCTTCTTGAAGAGAGGAATTGTCAATGGCGAAGTGTTCAAAAAACAGCATGATACGGTGGGGGATATGGATCACCGTTTTGCTTATCATCTGCCTGTTTCCGTTCAAAGCGCGTAATGTATCCGTCTCGCTGACGGGTGATGCCTCATTTGACGGACAGTCCGTCGCGGTTACGGTCGCGTGTCGGGAGGCTTACTTACAGAACTACACCTTCGAAACGACCGCCTCAAACGGCACGATCACCTTTCTGATTCCGTATGAATACCGCCGTTTTGACAGCATCACCGTCCATGACCGCGTGTTCGCTCAAAGTGTTTCTCACATGAGCGTGCTGTCCAATGCGATTTATCAGGGAGACTATGAAACGGCCTCCTGTGACGGAGAGTTGCTGAATGTTGACGGTACGCTGAATGAAACGGCGATCGCAACCATCAACGACGGTCGTTCAAATCAATGGTTATCCAAAGCCATCGTTGCGGGCATGATCCTGCTTATCGTTCTGTCGACGGTGACATACCGCCTGATGAAGAAACGATGGGGCTTTTTCAAAGCCGTGTTTGTGTTGGTGACGGCATGGCTTGTTCTCGTACTTATTGTTGTCGGCGTGGCGTTTTCGCCTCTTGCCACGGTGCTGAACATTGCAGGGACGGCGGTCAACGCGATGATTCCCGTCACGGCGATCGCCGTCGGACTTCTCGTGATGATCGCGATGTGCGTGGTATGTGACCGCGAAGGGAAGCTCGGCAAATGTCTTATCGTGTCGATTTACGTGCTTGCCTGTGCGTTTGCCCTCGGGAAAATGGTGTTTTACAACGAAAAGGTATCGAGAACACCTGACGAGATCAACCACATCAGCTATGTGGCGGCGCTTGAACAGCACGAAGAATGGTTTGTTCCGTTTGAAGACAAACCGCTTGCCGCGAGCATTGCCAATGACAACGAAACGTTGCACGCCGTTTTCGAAGAGGGGACTGTCAACAACCTGCGCCATCCGCCGCTGTATTATTGGTTGGTAGATGTCGTCGACAGCGTCACGTTCCTTGAGGACGGTACGTTTGTTGTGGATCTCGACCGCATGCGCGGCGTCGGTATGTTGCTGACACTGGCGGCGCTTGTGCTGATGGCGTATATCGGCTATACCCGTCTTAAAAAGACCTATCCGATCGTTCATCTGTTGTTTGCGACGATCATGGTGTCTGTGCCGATGCTGACCTATGTTGCGGCGGGTGTCAACAACGATAATTTGACGTTCTTAACGGTTACGCTTGTCTTTTTGGGACTGATCCGCTATGGTGAAAAAAAGCGCAACTTCGGTACATATCTGCTGATTGCCGTCGGCATCGCCGCCACCTTACTCACCAAGGTGACGGCGGGAATGATGGTGGTGCTGGCGGCGCTGATCGTGTTGCTTGTGACCGTCAGGCGTGAGCATAACGCCAAAGACCTGTTGTCGGCACCGTTTCTTGTCACACTGCCGTTGTATCTGGCGGCAGGCGCTTACTATGTGTATGTGTTGGTGACATACGGCTCGTTTCAGCCGTCGTTGCCGTCGCTGAATGAAGCCTATGCTCATTCAACGGGCTTTTATCCTGCACCCGGCGAACGCACCGTGATGGGCATTTTGCCGTATATCAGCTATTTCGGCAGTATGTTCTTCTTCACATGGACGGGCATTTCTTCGCACATTCGCCTTTTAAAGCCTGCAGAATGCACGGTGCTGGAATTTGTGGGAACATCGCTTGTGTTGTTCCTGCCGCTGTTGATGCTGTCGAAACGGATACGTTCGGGCATTTCGCATGTGCGTCCCATCGGTGCCATGTGCATCGGCATGGCGGCGACGCTTGTTATGCAAATGATCAACGGCTATACTATCATGATGGAGCGCGGCTACGGCGGCGGTGTGCAAAGCCGCTACTATCTGTGTATGATGGCGGTGCTGGCACTGTGCGCGGCGTTACTGATCCAAAAAGCACTCGACTCTGCCCGTCGTCCTTCAAAGCCGAACAACGTCGTTTTCGGCATCACGACGGTCGTGGCCGCTGTGTTTGTCGCGGCACTGGTCTATGACGACTTTGTATACTTTTTGATCCATTTCAATGAGTATTTGCTGTAATTGGAATTTGACAATTTTCTATCAATCTGCTATACTATATATGTAACCTGACATTAAGATGCGTCTGCGTGAAAGGTGCTTGTCGTTAGTATAGTATTTCGGCCGCACCTGTCTGTTTTGTCGGGTGCGGCCTTTCGTTTTTTCAAAAAGGAGGAAGGATTTATGGAAACACGTGTAGCTGTGATCAGCGCCATTGTGGAAAACCGCGATGCGGTGGAACCGCTCAATGCCCTGCTTCACGAATACGGAGAATATATCATCGGCAGAATGGGTCTGCCGTACCGCGAAAAGCATATTCACATCGTCAGTGTCGCCATTGATGCGCCTCAGGACGTGATCGCCGCGCTTGCGGGGAAAATCGGTCGCATTGACCACATCAGCGTTAAGACGGCCTATTCGAGTGTGATGTCCGATGGATAAAGCATTGGCACTGCTTGCGCGTCTGGAAACCGAGCATTCACTGACGCTCGCAGAATACGAAACACTCATCGAGGCATATTCGCCGTCGCTTGCCGCTGTCGCTGCCCAAAAGGCAGATGCCGTGCGTCGCGCGGTTTACGGCAATGCGGTGTATATCCGCGGATTGATCGAGATCAGCAATATTTGCAAAAACGATTGCTATTATTGCGGTATCCGCCGCTCGAACGCCCATTGCGACCGCTATCGTCTGACGGAAGACGATATTCTCTCCTGCTGTGATGAGGGTTATGCTCTCGGTTTTCGCACCTTTGTGATGCAAGGGGGCGAGGACGGCTGGTTCACAGATGAACGCCTGTGCGAGCTTGTGCGCACCATCAAGTCTCGTTACCCCGATTGTGCGATCACGTTGTCGCTCGGTGAACGAAGCCGCGAAAGCTATCAGCGCTTGTTTGATGCGGGTGCCGACCGCTATCTGTTGCGACACGAGACCGCCGACAAAGCGCATTATGAACGGCTTCATCCGTCACCGCTTTCATTTGACGAGCGTATGCGGTGTCTGCGCGACCTGAAGGACATCGGGTTTCAGGTCGGATGCGGATTTATGGTCGGATCGCCTCACCAGACAACCCAAACACTTGCCAAAGATCTGAAATTTATCGAGGAGTTTTCTCCCGACATGTGCGGCATCGGCCCGTTTATCCCTCATAAAGACACACCTTTTGCTCAACACGATGCCGGAACACTCGACATGACCTGTTACTTGCTGTCCCTTGTGCGGCTGATGCACCCGCACCTGCTGCTTCCGTCCACGACGGCGCTCGGTACGATCCATTCGACAGGACGTGAAATGGGTATCAAAGCGGGTGCCAACGTCGTGATGCCCAATCTGTCACCGCTTGCTGTCCGACAGAAATATATGCTTTATGACGGCAAGATCGCCACGGGTGACGAATCGGCACAAAGTCTTCGAAACCTCAAAGACCGCATGGCGGCGATCGGTTACGAAATCGTGACCGACCGCGGCGATGTCAAAAATAACCACCAACGGGGAAGACCGTCTGACCCGAAAGAAAGGAAAACCGTTTATGGCCATGTACAATCCGAAATCCCTCAAAGCCGAAGAATTCATTCACCACGGCGAAATCCTGAACACCATTGAGTATGCGATGGCGCATAAGGACGATTTTGCCATGATCGACAGCCTTATCGAAAAGGCGCGTCCCCGCAAAACCGAAGAAGGCTGGCAGTGTAGCGGCCTTGCTTATCGCGAGGCGGCGGTATTGCTTGCGTGCGATGATCCCGAGCGCGTGGAGGCCATCAAAAATCTTGCCGAGGAGATCAAACTCCGTTTCTACGGCAACCGCATCGTCATGTTTGCGCCGCTCTATCTGTCCAACTACTGCGTCAACGGCTGTGTTTACTGCCCGTACCATGTCAAAAACAAGACGATCTGCCGCAAAAAACTGACGCAGGAAGAAGTGCGTGATGAAGTCATCGCCCTTCAGGATATGGGACACAAGCGTCTGGCGATCGAGGCAGGTGAGGATCCCGTTCACAACCCGATCGAATATATCCTCGAATGCATCAAGACGATTTACAGCATCAATCACAAAAACGGCGCCATTCGCCGTGTCAATGTCAATATTGCCGCCACCACGGTGGAGAATTACCGCAAGCTCAAGGAAGCGGGTATCGGCACCTATATCCTGTTCCAGGAAACCTACAACAAGGAAAGCTATCTCCAGCTTCATCCCACGGGTCCCAAGCACGATTATGACTATCACACCGAAGCGATGGACCGCGCCATGGAAGGCGGTATTGACGACGTCGGTCTCGGCGTGCTGTTCGGTCTTGAAAATTACCTGTATGAATTCATCGGTCTGATGATGCACGCCGAGCATCTGGAGGCTGTCCACGGTGTCGGCCCTCACACCATCAGTGTGCCGCGTCTGAAACGCGCCGACGACATCGATCCCGACGATTTTGACAACTCGCTTCCCGATGATGTGTTCGAAAGAATCATTGCCTGCATTCGCATTGCCGTGCCGTATACGGGCATGATCATCTCCACGCGCGAATCGGAGGAGATGCGCGGCAGAGCGCTTCGCTTGGGCATCTCCCAGATCAGCGGTGCTTCGCGTACCTCTGTCGGCGGTTACACCGAAGAGGAGCGCCCCCATGATTCCGAACAGTTTGATGTGTCCGATCAGCGTACCCTTGATGAAGTGGTGCGTTGGCTGATGGAAATGGGTCATATCCCGTCCTTCTGCACCGCGTGCTATCGCGAGGGACGCACGGGTGACCGCTTCATGAGCCTGTGCAAAACGGGTCAGATCGTCAACTGTTGCCATCCGAATGCCCTCATGACGCTGACGGAATATCTGGTCGACTATGCGTCCGAAGAAACGCGCAAGGTCGGCTTTGAGATGATCGAAAGAGAACTTCAGAATGTCGGCAAGGACAAGGTCAGAGCCATTGCCGCTCAAAACATTGAGGATATCAAGGCGTCCAATCGCCGCGATTTCCGCTTCTGATGATAAACGGAGGAACAACCATGAATCAAGTGGTATCCGCCGAACGCGTACACATCGGCTTTTTCGGGTTACGCAATGTCGGCAAATCCAGCCTTGTCAATGCCGTCACCGGACAGGAACTGTCGGTGGTGTCGGATGTCAAGGGCACAACGACCGACCCTGTGCAAAAGGCGATGGAGCTTCTTCCGCTCGGTCCCGTGGTGATCATTGACACCCCGGGTATTGATGATGAGGGAGAGCTCGGCGAATTGCGTGTCCAAACGACGCGACGTATTCTTCGCAAGATCGACATCGCGGTGCTGGTGACCGATGCCCGTTACGACTTGACGGCACCCGAACGTGAATTGCTCTCCTTGTTTGAGGAAAAACACACTCCCTGCCTGATCGTTCGCAACAAGGCGGATTTACTTGACTCTATCCCCGAAGACGGTCTGTATGTCAGTGCCGCGAAGGGGATCCACATCGATCGGGTGAAGGAGACACTTGCGACGCTCATCAAGCCTGCCGCAAAAGAAAAGCATCTGGTGGCGGATCTGCTCGAAGAGGGCGATGTGGTGGTGCTTGTCACACCCATCGACGAATCCGCACCGAAGGGGCGTCTGATCCTGCCGCAACAGCAAACCATTCGCGATATTCTCGATGCCGGTGCGATCGCGGTGGTGACAAAGGACACCGAGCTTACCAAAACGCTCAGCAGCCTTTCGTCCCCTCCGAAACTGGTCATCACCGACTCACAGGCATTCCACACGGTCGCGGCATTGATTCCCGAAGATCAGCCTCTCACATCGTTCTCAATCCTGTTTGCCCGCTATAAAGGGGAACTGGCGGCGGCGGAAATTGCCGCTGATCGCCTTGATGCCCTCCAAGACGGCGATGTGGTTCTCGTTTCCGAAGGCTGTACTCATCATCGCCAATGCGGTGATATCGGCACCGTGAAGCTCCCGAAGCTGATTCGCCGCCATTGCGGAAAAGAACTGCAGTTTGAATTCACTTCGGGCGGCACGTTCCCCGATACGCTGGATCGTTACGCACTGATCGTGCATTGCGGTGCGTGTATGCTCAACGACAAAGAGATGCAGTCGCGTATTGCCGCTGCCAAGGAGGCGGGCGTGCCGATGACCAATTACGGCATGGCGATCGCCCATGTCAACGGTATTCTCGCTCGCGCACTGCAACCCCTTTCCGACAAATAACGACAAACAGCCACCCTGTCAGACACGTGTTGTCTTCAGGGTGGCTGTTTATTTTCATCAAAAAGTCGCTCGTTTTCACAATTATGATGAAATTTTTGTCATTTTGCGCTATAATTGGGAAAATAAATCAAAAAAGACAAGATTTGTTGCCTTTATTGGTTGACAAAGTTAATATTTTTGATATAATGTAGTTGTTTAAATTGACCGATGGATTTTACAAAGTGTCCTCGATTAACTCTTCAAGATGGATCAGTTCCGGCTGTTCTGCGTTACACAGATTGACGAATTCGTCGGCGATGTGTCGCTCACAAAACACGTCGGGAATATGGAGGACTCGTTTTCCGTGACAAAACGCGAAGATGCCGTAGGATCGGTAAACGCCGATGTGACGGGCAATGTGGAGTTCGGGTCTGGTGCGGAATACGATCACGGAAGGATACCTCCTTTTTGGAAAATCGGGACCGCACAAAGCATAACACAGGATCGATCGGAAAACGTCTGTATATTGAAAACGATGTAAAAAACAATGAAATCATCAGAAAGTGAGCGGGTGTGGCGTGCGTATTGCAATTTATGACACAGATGAAACGTCGCGTAAATGTCTGGCGTCTGCTTTAAAAAGCGTCCTTCGGGACTATGGCGTTGCGTTGTTTGCAGAGGTATTTGACGACACCGCATTGTTGATTGGTGAGATCGACAACGGAAACGGTTATGATGCGGTGTTTCTGGAAGCGGACGTGTCCGGTATGAACGCGGCGTACCGTCTTCGTCAAGCACATTACGGCGGCGAAATCGTGTTTTGCTCTTCGGAAGCCGATTTTGCCGTTGAGGGGTATGAGGTAGGGGCGTGCGGATACCTGCTCAAGCCGTTTCATACCGACCGACTCACCCGATTGGCAAAGCGGTTATCCGCCGCACAGCAAGAGGAGTATCTGGTGATCCGCCATCAACGCGCCGTCGTTCGTGTGGCTTTCCACCACATTCTGTACATCGAGAGTTGCAACACCAAATGCCTGATCCACAGCACGGATGGCACGTGCTATACGGTGTATCGCCGACTGGACGATTTAGAGAAGGAGCTTGATGATCCGCGATTCATTCGATCTCATCAAAGCTTTCTTGTAAATATGGATCGGGTCGTGAAAGCCGATGACCGCTTTGAAATGGTGAACGGCGCCAGTGTTGCGATCCGTCGACGGGATCATCGTCGCATACGCGAATGCTATGAAGACTATATCCGCCGCTCCCGTACTCACAAGCATGCCGCGACAATAAAATGAAAAATATAAGAACAAACGATTCAGCCCCTTGCAAAGTGCGACGGAATTTGCTATGATAGTAAAAACATATTTTGTGAATGCAGCAGGAAAGAAGGAACGCATATGGCGCGCAATATGGCGCTTGCGGGGGTCGATCGTTCGGAACTCACGCCGCCTCCTCCCGTTGAGAAGCCCAAAGGCTTCTTCAATAAACTGAGCAACTTCTGGTATCACTACAAGTTTGTTGTGTTGGTGGTGGCTTTTTTTGCGGGACTTGCCGTTTGGTTCGTGGTGGATTTTGCCACGGAAAATCCGCCTGATTACACGATCATGGTGGTTACCGAAGAACCCCTCGGCGAGATCTGGACGGACGAGATGCGACGCTACCTCGCCGATTGTGCCGAAGACATCGACGGCGACGGTCATGTGGAGGTGGCGATCGAAAACCTTTCGCCGTATTTCTACACCGAATACGCGCCGACTCTCGGTCGCGCCGATGCCGATCGCCTGCAAACGGTGCTGGCGTCCGGTGAGGTGATGCTGTTTGCGTTTGATCCCTACTGCTACGATCGTTTCACAGAGACGGTTTCTGCGGCGGCGTCGGAGGGCTTTGTGTTCTTTGACGCTCTTGACACCGATGTTGAACAGTACGATGAACAACGGTGTGCGTGGAACTGGCTTGATGATGATCGTCGGGCGAATTATGACCTTTCCAATCTGTCACAGAATATGTTCTTCGGTGTGCGTAAGCCGCAAGGCACAGCAGGCGGAAGCGATTCCGTCAAGATCGCCGAAGATGCCAAAGGTCTGATCGACCGACTGATCGAATCCGCGGTCTATTGACCTGCGGTACATATAGGAAAGAAGGAATGAGTTGTTATGCGTAGTGATCTGCTCAAAGAGGGACCGTCCCGCGCCCCTCATCGTTCCCTGCTGAAAGCACTGGGAATTACCGACAATGAAATGAAACGCCCGTTTGTGGCGGTCGTCACCTCTAAGAGTGACTATATCCCCGGTCACGTCCATCTTGACACCATCACCAAGGCCGTCGAAGCCGGTATCCGCAATGCGGGCGGTGTCCCGTTCACCTTCAGCACCATCGGCGTGTGCGACGGTTTGGCGATGAACCACAAGGGCATGAAGTATTCGCTGTGCTCCCGTGAACTGATCGCCGACTCCATCGAAGTGATGCTTACCGCTCATCCGATGGACGCGGTCGTGTTTATTCCCAACTGCGACAAGATCGTTCCCGGCATGCTGATGGCGGCGTGCCGCATGAATCTGCCGTCCATCTTTGTGTCCGGCGGTCCCATGATGCCCGGTCACAACGGCAAGGGTACGCGCATGGGTCTTTCGGAAATGTTTGAAGCCGTCGGTAGCTACGCCGCCGGTAAGATCACCGCAGAAGACCTGCACTGCCAGGAAGAAAATGCTTGCCCCGGTTGCGGCTCCTGCTCGGGTATGTACACGGCAAACTCCATGAACTGCCTGACCGAAGCCATCGGCATGGCGCTTCCCGGCAATGGCACCATTCCTGCTGTTGCGGCGGCGCGCGTGCGTCTTGCCAAGGATGCAGGCGAGCGTGTGATGGAGCTTCTGAAAGAGAATATTCGTCCGCTGGACATTCTGACGCCCAAAGCGTTTGAAAACGCCCTTCGTGCGGACATGGCGATCGGTTGCTCCTCCAACACCGTTCTTCACATTCTGGCGATTTCTCACGCCGCCGGTTGCCCCGTTGATCTCAAGAAGATCGATGCCATCGGTCAGAAAACGCCCCAGATCTGCAAACTCAATCCTGCAGGCACCACGTTTATCACCGATCTCAACGATGCAGGCGGCATTCAGACGATGCTCAAAGAGCTCGATACCGCCGGACTTGTTCATCGTGACATTGTCACCGTCAACGGCACTGTCGGCGAGCGCATTGATGCCGCCCGTCCTGCAGACGGCGTGATCGTGCGCAAGCTTGATGATCCGTTCAGTGCCGACGGCGGCATTGCGATTCTGTTCGGCAATCTCGCCGCCGACGGCGCGGTTGTCAAAAAGGGTGCGGTTGCCCCCTCGATGATGGTTCACAGCGGCCCTGCCCGTGTGTTTGAAAGCGAAGAGGACGCTACCGCCGCGATCATGGACGGCAAGATCGTGGAGGGTGATGTGGTCGTCATTCGCTACGAAGGTCCTAAGGGCGGCCCGGGCATGCGCGAAATGCTCACACCGACCGCCGCCATCGTCGGCAGAGGTCTGGGCGAATCCGTTGCGCTGATCACCGACGGTCGTTTCTCGGGTGCTACCCGCGGCGCGTCGATCGGTCATGTGTCACCGGAAGCCGCTGAGGGCGGCGTGATCGCTCTTGTTGAAGAAGGCGACATCATCGCCGTGGACATTCCGTCCCGCTCGCTGACCTTGATGGTGGACGAGGAGACGCTTGCCCGCCGTAAAGCCGCATGGAAGCCGCCTGTGCGCGAACTGACCGGCTATGCCAAGCGCTACGCGCAACACGTCACCAGCGGTGCTACCGGCGCCGTCTTTGACGATATGCTCTAAAACACCCCAAACACGCGTATCCCATCAGAGGATACGCGTGTTTTTTCTTGCGTCAAAGTCGCTTGTGTGTTACAATAGATGCCAAAGAGGTGATGGAAGTTGATTGACACCCATGTGAATAGGAATCGGCTGGAAACACCGTTTGAGAAGGATGTGGGGGAGATCCCGTTTTTCCGTTATCCTCGCCCTCAGCTGGTGCGTGACAGCTATTATTGTCTGAACGGCACGTGGCGGTTGTCCTGTCGCTCCAAGCGAGGCGTTACGCCGCTTGGCGACATTTTGGTGCCGTTTCCGCCGGAATCCCCGCTTTCGGGAGTTGAAAAAACACTTGAAAAAGGGGAAGAGTGGATTTACGAACGCCGTTTTACTCTCCCCGAAGGATTTGTCAACTCCCGCGTGTTGCTTCATTTCGGCGCGGTGGATCAGATTGCCCGCGTGTATGTGAATGATCACTGCGTGGCGGTTCATGAAGGAGGCTATCTGCCGTTTTTCTGCGATATTACCGATGTTCTCAAAGAGGACAACTGTCTGCGCGTGGAAGTGAGAGACGATCTCGATGTCGATCTGCCTTACGGCAAGCAGCGTCGAAAGCGCGGCGGTATGTGGTATACCCCTGTCAGCGGGATCTGGCAGACGGTGTGGTGTGAAAGCGTCCCTGAGCACGCGATCACGTCGCTTCGTATTGACACAACCCTTGACAGCGTGACGATCGGGGTTTGCGGCGGTGTACCGCAAAAGAGACTGGTGATCGACGGCGAAAAAACGGTTGATTTTGTCGGAGACAGCGTCACGGTTGCCATTGACAACGCCAAGCTATGGACACCCGAAACGCCGCATTTGTATGACTTCACACTTCAAAGCGGCGAAGATACCGTGCGGTCGTATTTTGCACTGCGCACCGTATCGGTGGGGACGGTGGATGGAACACCGCGTCTGTTGCTTAACGGCAAGCCGTATTTCTTTCACGGCCTTCTCGATCAGGGCTATTTCAGCGACGGCATCTACCTTCCTGCAAGTGAGGAAGGCTTTGAATACGATATAAAGCGCATGAAAGCTCTCGGTTTCAATATGCTCCGCAAGCACATCAAAATCGAACCCGAAGCGTTTTATTATGCGTGTGACCGCGAGGGCATGGTCGTGTTTCAGGACTGCGTCAACAACGGCAAATACCACTTTCTGATTGACACGGCACTTCCCACGGTCGGGTGGCGTCGCGGCATCTCTCATCGTGCCTGTGACCGTCGTCGCCGCTTCTTCGAAGAAACCGCCCGCAACATGGTGAACCATTTGTATAACCACCCCTGTGTTGGTTATTACACGGTTTTCAACGAAGGGTGGGGACAGTACGACGCCGATCGTCTGTATCGTGAACTGAAAGCTCTGGATCCGTCCCGCGTGTGGGACGCCACATCGGGCTGGTTTACCGAAAAGGACAGCGACGTGCAAAGCGAGCATATCTATTTCAAGCCTGTCCGCCTGAAACCGTCCCCGCGTCCGATGGTACTGTCGGAGTTCGGCGGCTATTCCTGTAAGTTGCCGGATCACGCTTACAATCCCCAAAAGACTTACGGCTATCGCTTCTTTGAAAACATCGCCGATTTTGAAAATGCCCTTGAAGCGTTATATATCGATGAAATCGGTGAGGCGATCGACAAAGGCCTGTGTGCGGCGGTGCTCACGCAGGTGAGTGATGTCGAGGACGAAACCAACGGACTTCTCACGTATGACCGTCAGGTCTGCAAAGTCGATGAGGTCCGTATGAGACGGATCGCCGACAAATTGCAGGAGTTCTTTCGACATGTGTGTGAGAAATGATTGCCGTTTTTGTCGAATTGTGGTATACTGATGGCATTACATAAAAAGGAGAGACATCTGATGACATTTCATGTAAATCATCCGATTTTGTTTGTGATGGTCGGACTGCTCATTGCGGTCGTCCTTGCACAGTCGGTCTATTTTCTTGTTCGTGCCGTCCGTCGAGCCAAGGCGATCGGCATGGATATGACCGTGATCAAAAAAACCATGAGCTCGTCGGCGATCTTCACGATCGCTCCCGCTATTTCCATTTTGGTGGGTGTGGTGACGCTCTCAAAGAGTCTCGGCCTCGCGCTTCCGTGGCTTCGTTTGTCGGTTATCGGCTCGCTGTCCTATGAGACCATCGCCGCCAGCAACACGCTCGAAGCGGCGGACATGAGTTTTTCCGAAACCATCACCGATCCGTCCGTCTATGTCAGTGTGCTGTGGGTCATGACCCTGAGCATCATCATCGGTCTGATCTTTGCGCCGATCCTCGCCAAAAAAATTCAAGGCGGCATGAAGAGCCTTGAAAAACGCGATCAGAAATGGGGCGAGATCTTTTCCAACTCCATGTTCCTCGGCATGATCTCCGCGTTTCTCGGCTATGTCTTTTGCGATGTGTCGCTCGCGTTTTCGGGTGACTTTACAGGCCTCATTCCCGTTTGTGTGATGCTTGTTTCGGCTGTCGTGATGGTTATCTGCGGATTGATGGTATCCAAAGCCCGTTGGATGAACGATTACGCGTTGCCGATCAGCTTGGTTCTCGGCATGGCGTCTGCCATTCCGCTGACCGCGTGGCTGTCTTGATGAAGGAGGGAAAACCAATGAAAAAGCAAACATCGTATTTGGAATCCGTTCATCGTGACGGCCGTATCTGGGGCGGTGTCCTCGCATTTCTGATCTTGCTCTTCCCGCTTGTTGTATCGGTGGTGTTCGGCGCCATGCCCAACTGGGAAGCGCTTCGCAAAGGTTTACTTGCGACGGCTCCGATGTATTGGGCGGTCGGTCTTGTGGAGGTGTTCACCTATGTGCCGATGCTCGGTGCGGGCGGTGCCTATCTGTCGTTTGTGACGGGTAATATTTCCAATCTCAAATTGCCGTGTGCGCTGGACGCGATGGAGCGGGCGGGTGTCAAGGCGAACTCCGAAGAGGGTGAGATCATTTCCACCATCGCCATTGCCGTTTCCAGCATTGTGACAACCATTATTGTCATTATCGGCGTGATTCTGATCGTACCGCTGACACCGATCCTTGAAGCGGAGGTTCTCACTCCTGCGTTCGATCAAATGCTTCCTGCGTTGTTCGGCGGACTGGGCGTGGTGTTCGTATCCAAAAACTGGAAACTGGCGATTGCACCGATCATTCTCATGCTTGTGCTGTTTATCAGTGTTGATGCACTCAACGAAAGCACCGTCGGTATCATGGTGCCTGTCGGCGTCCTGTTCACGGTCGCTGTCGGCAGAATTATGTATAAAAAAGGAATGTTGTGATGATGTGGTATGTTATTCTCACACTGCTGGGAGTGCTGATTGCCTTTGTGGTAACACTGCTTATCCGAGGAGCCCTCTTTACGCCAAAGTCCGCTTTACCGCTGGACGAATCGGAAGTGAGCTTTGATAACACCAAGGCGGTCGAAGCGCTCAGAGAACTGGTGCGTTGCAAAACCGTGTCCTATGCGGATCATTCTCTGGAAGACGATGCCGAGTTTGAAAAGCTCATCGCGATGCTTCCGACGCTGTATCCGCACGTATTTCGCGTGTGTTCTTTCGAACGCCTTCCCGATCGTGGCTTGCTGTTCAAATGGGAGGGTGCCGCTCACGATGCGCCGACCGTGTTGATGGCGCACTACGATGTGGTTCCCGTTGATGAGAGCGGCTGGCAAAAGCCTGCGTTTGATGCGGTGCTGGAGGACGGTGTCGTGTGGGGACGCGGCACACTGGATACCAAGGTAACCTTTAACGGCGTGTTGTTTTCTGCGAATACCCTGATCGAACAAGGTGTCGTCCCGAAGCAGGATGTTTATTTCGCGTTCTCGGGCGGCGAAGAGATCAACGGTAACGGCGCTGTCCGTATCGTGGATTATTTTGAGCAACACGGCATTGATCCGGCACTGGTGCTTGATGAAGGCGGCGCGGTTGTCGAGAATGTGTTTCCGGGTGTCAAAACACCGTGCGGTATGATCGGTATTGCCGAAAAGGGCATGATGAATGTGGCGCTTCGCGTGAAATCAAACGGCGGTCATGCGTCAGCCCCCAAACCGCATACCCCCGTCGGTGTGCTGTCCAAGGCATGTTGCCGCATGGAGGATCATCCCTTCAAGGCGCATATTACCGCGCCTGTCGCGGCGTTGTTTGATACGCTCGGTCGTCATTCTTCGTTTGTCTATCGTGTCATTTTTGCCAATCTTTGGTGCTTCAAACCGGTTCTCGACATACTTGCAAAATCATCGGGCGGCGAGATGAACGCCTTGATGCGTACCACCGTGGCATTTACCCAGATGAACGGTTCGTCCGCGCCGAATGTCATTCCTCCCGAAGCATCGATGGTCGCCAATATCCGCCTCAATCCCGCCGATACGGTGGAAAGTGCGGTTGCGTATATGCGCAAGGTCATCGATGATGACGACGTGGAGATCGAGGTGCTGTACGGCATGGATCCCAGCCGCGTATCGGTGGTGGGAGACTCGTTTGATCGCGTTGCCGCGGCGGTGATGTCCACGTGGAAGGGGTGCATCGTGTCACCGTACCTGATGGTGCAATGCTCCGATTCCCGTCATTACGGTCGTATTTCCGACAAGGTGTACCGCTTCTCCGCGATGGATCTCACATCCGAGGAACGGGCCATGATCCACGGTCACAACGAACGTATCCGCGTGGAGGCTGTCGCCAAGACCATTGAATTTTATATCCGTCTCATGAAGGAATGTTAAAAAAGAGCCTTGTGTCCCACGCGGCACAAGGCTCTTTTCATATTATTCTTTTTCGCAAACGCGGTGGAGACGTTCGATCAACAGCAACAACAGCGCGGTAAAGCCCAGCAGGAATACGGGAAAAAGCCCCATGTTGACATATTCGGCGACAACACCGAAGATCGGCGGCATCAGACAGCTTCCCGAATACGCCGCCGCCATTTCGATACCGATGATGCTCTGTGAACGGTCATTGCCGAACAAAAGCGGCGTGGAATGGATAATACACGGATACACCGGTGCACAGCCGAGTCCGATGATCAGCAGTCCCGCGGCAGTCGTCGGTAAATAGGGGAGAAACAACACCGCAATACCGACGGTCAGGATCCCGACACCGAGGCGAATGAGCGTTCTGTCGCTGAAGCGTTCGGCGAGAAATCCGTTTATAAACCGTCCGCCCATCATACCGATATAAAACAACGATGCGAGAGAGGCGGCAAGCGAAGGGTCAAGATGTCGATGCTCGGTGAGAAAAGAGCTTGTCCACAGCATCGCGAGCATCTCCGCACAGGAGTAAAAGAAAAAGCCGAGAAGAAGCGGCTTGACACCTTTGATGGCAATCACATCGCGAAGTTTCATGGGTGTATGAGCGGAGCGATCGTCATCGCTCCCCATGGGACGAAGGGATGTTTTCCACAGCGGCAGTGTACAAAACAGCACGGCGGCGATGATAAACTGCATGACGGCGATGATGATGTAGCCTCCCGACCAGCCCATGCGCGTCGGGAGAGCCCATGCCATAATATACGGGCCGACGGAAGCGCCCACACCCCAAAAGCAGTGAAGCCAGCTCATGTGCTTGGCGCTGTAGTGAAGTGCTACCACATTGTTGAGCGCCGCATCGACAGCACCTGCTCCCAGACCGTACGGGATCGCCGCCAGACACAGGGTAACAAAGCTGTCGGCAACCGAGAACAACAGCAATGCCAGTGCCGTCATAACGACACTGAAAGCGGTCACGCGTCCTGCGCCAAAACGATGGGTGAGACGGTCGGACAGGAGACTGGACACGATGGTGCCGCCCGTGATGATGACGGAGATGATGCCTGCCAGAGAGAGCGGTGCGCCGATATCGATGTGCATGACGGGCCATGCCGCACCGAGCAAACCGTCGGGAAGCCCCAAACTGATAAAGGAAAGATATATCAACGCTAATACGATCATAGCCATACATATCACCTGTTAATCTCTTTGAAATCGCGTATAAGTGTACCACACACCTCGGCTGTTTTCAACCGTTTTCCAAAATAAACCGCTTTTTACAAAAGTTTCATAAATGGAGGTTGACATTGCCGACGGGGTGTGGTAAAGTATCTTTAGCACTCAAAGACGACGAGTGCTAAAACCGACAAAAAGGAGGATGCCCGATGCGTGAACGACAAAAAGCGGTGCTTTGCGCCGTGATCGAAAGCTATATCCGCACCGGCGAGCCGGTCGGCTCCAAAGCGGTTGTGGCGCTTTTGGAAAACGCGGTGTCCTCCGCCACGATCCGCAACGATATGGTGGAATTGTCCGCCATGGGCTATCTGGATCAGCCTCACACATCTGCCGGTCGTGTGCCGACGGCGAAAGCCTTTCGGTTGTACATCGATCAGCTGATGAAACGCCGTACATTGGAAAACGAATACCGCGACGGTATTTCCCGTCGCTTGCAGCACGCGGCGGGGGATCCCGAACGCCTGCTTGCCGAAGCGGCGCAAATGCTCAGCGAATCGACCGGCTGTGCCGCCATCATGACACCTCCGACCGAAACGGTCGACACCCTTCGCCGGGTGGAGCTTGTGAGAATGTCACAGCGCACGGTGATGATCGCGCTGATGACCTCTTCGGGCTCTCTTCGCAGTCGCCTGTGCCGCATTGAGGCCGGCGTTGCCGACAGTCAGTTGTCCGCGTTCTGCACCTTGCTCACCGACCGCTATGTCGGAAAAGCCCTCAGCGATATTTCTCTCGCGGAGCTTCAGCGCTTGCTTTTGCAGCTCGGCACGGTGGGCTTGTCGCTGGCGGGACTGATCACCGGATTTTGCGATCTTGTCAACGAATCGGTTGAGTCGGAGGTAATGCTCTCGGGTCAGCTTCAGCTTCTCGAACACCCCGATTATCAATGGGAGACGGCGAGACTGCTCCTCGGCTTCCTGTCGCGGCGTGAACGACTGACGGCGATGCTCGCGGCGTATACCGGCGGGTTGCAGGTGCTTCTCGGAAGCGAGAGCCTGTGTCCCGAACTCAACGGCTCCAGCGTCATCGTGACCCACTATTCACCCGACGGTCACCAAAGCGGTACGATCGGTCTGATCGGCCCGATCCGCATGGACTACGCCACGGCGATCCCCAGACTGGAGTATATTGCCTCGACTATGGAACATCTGATGGCCGATTCGTGGTGATAGTTACCGATTAAATTCATGATGAAGCGTGCATACTGCTTCAAAAGGGAGGATACATATCATGAATGAAGATATGAAAGAAACCGTCGAGGTAGCCGACGAGGTTACCGAAGAAGCAACGGTTGAAAACGAAGAAGTCGCCGCATTGCAGACGGCTCTCGCTCAGCAACAAGAACAGTACACCCGCATGCTCGCCGAGTATGCCAACTATAAACGCCGCACCGAGCAGGAAAAAGAGCAGATCGGCAAATTTGCTCAGTCCGAGATCCTGCGTCAGCTGTTGCCGTCGCTGGATAATCTTGATCGCGCGACTCAGGCTCCCGACGGCCCCGACTATCGCAAGGGTGTCGAAATGACCATCGCAAAGCTTCAGGAGGATCTGCAAAAGCTCGGTCTTTGCGAGATCCCGGCAATGGGGGAAACGTTTGATCCCGAAGTGCATCACGCCGTGATGCGTGAGGATGCCGATGGTGTGGAACCCGACACCGTCACGGACGTGTTCCAGAAGGGCTACACCTACGGTGATCGCGTGATCCGTCCCGCCATGGTCAAAGTGGCAAACTAACAACGTCTATAAAGTCGAGCAAAACGCTCCCTTTATGATATATGTAACATATTGTTATGATTATAGGAGGAATTACAAATGGCTAAAATTATCGGTATCGACCTTGGAACGACCAACTCCTGCGTCGCGGTTATCGAAGGCGGCGAGGCGGTCGTCATTCCGAACGCAGAGGGTGCGCGTACGACCCCGTCTGTTGTCGGTTTCAAGAAGGACGGCGAGCGCCTTGTCGGTCGCACTGCCAAGCAGCAGGCGGTTTCCAATCCCGACCGCACGGTTGCGTCCGTCAAACGCGAAATGGGCACCGGCTACAAGGTGACCATCGATGACAAAACCTACACTCCTCAGGAGATCTCTGCGATGATCCTGCAAAAGCTCAAGCAGGACGCAGAAGCCTACCTCGGCGACACCGTCACCGAAGCGGTCATCACCGTTCCCGCTTACTTTACCGACGCCCAGCGTCAGGCAACCAAGGACGCGGGCAAGATCGCCGGCATGGAAGTCAAGCGCATCATCAACGAGCCCACTGCGGCGGCGCTTGCGTACGGCATTGACAAAGAGAACGAACAAAAGATCATGGTTTACGACCTCGGCGGCGGTACCTTCGACGTTTCCATCATCGAAATGGGTGACGGCGTTCAGGAAGTTCTCGCGACAGCGGGTAACAACCGCCTCGGCGGCGACGACTTCGACCAGAAGGTTGTCGACTGGATGGTCGCGGAATTCAAAAAGGCGGAGGGTGTTGACCTTTCCGGCGATAAGATGGCGATGCAGCGTCTGCGTGAAGCGGCCGAAAAGGCGAAGATCGAGCTTTCCGGCGGCATGACCAGCAACATCAACCTGCCGTTCATCACGGCGGATGCCAACGGCCCGAAGCACCTCGACCTCACGCTTACCCGTGCAGAGTTTAACCGTCTGACCGAAAGCCTCGTTCAGGCGACCATGACTCCTGTCAAGCAAGCGCTCAGCGACAGCGGTCTGTCCACCTCCGAAATCGATAAGGTTCTGCTTGTCGGCGGTTCCACCCGTATTCCCGCTGTTCAGGAAGCGGTCAAGAACTTCATGGGCAAAGAACCCTTCAAGGGCATCAATCCCGACGAATGTGTTGCCATGGGCGCCGCGCTTCAGGCGGGTGTTCTCGGCGGCGAGGTGAAGGGCCTGTTGCTTCTCGATGTTACCCCGTTGTCTCTCGGTGTGGAGACCATGGGTCGCGTTATGACGAAGGTCATCGAGCGCAACACCACCATTCCCACCAAGAAGAGCCAGATCTTCTCCACGGCGGCGGATAATCAGCCCTCCGTTGAGATTCACGTTCTGCAAGGTGAGCGCGAATTTGCCGCTGACAACAAGACACTCGGCGTGTTCCATCTGGACGGCATTGCTCCCGCACCCCGCGGTATCCCGCAGATCGAGGTGACCTTCGATATCGATGCCAACGGTATCGTCAACGTCAGCGCGAAGGATCTTGCCACCGGCCGTGAGCAAAAGATCACCATCACCTCCAACACCAACATGTCCAAGGAGGAAGTGGAAAAAGCGGTGAAGGACGCCGAGGCGTATGCCGCTGAAGACAAGAAGCGCCGTGAAGTTGTCGAACTTCGCAACGAGGCCGATCAAGCGGTTTATCAGTGCGAAAAGGCGCTGGGCGAGTTTGGTGACAAGGTGGATGAAACCGACAGAACCAACGTCCAGGCAAGCATCGATGCCCTTAAAGAGGCGTTGAACGGTGAAGACACCGACGCGATCAAGGCGAAGAAGGAAGAGCTGATGAAGGTGTTCGGCGAAGTGGCCACCAAGGTGTACCAGGCGGCGGCTCCCGCTGACGGTCAGGCTCCTGTCGACGGTGCCGCACAGGGTGACGACGGCTTCTATGACGGCGATGTCCAATAATGCATAATACCGACGCCCCTTTGCCTCAAAAGCGGCAAAGGGGTCGTCATTGTACACGAACATATATTGAGGAGAATTCATCATGGCTGAAAAACGGGATTATTACGAGGTGCTCGGTGTTTCAAAGGGTGCTTCTGATGATGAAATCAAAAAAGCCTATCGCAAAAAGGCCAAACAGTATCACCCCGATCTGAATGCGGGCGATGCCGAGGCAGAGGCGAAGTTTAAGGAAGTCAACGAAGCATACGAAGTGCTTTCCGATGATCAGAAAAAAGCGCGCTATGACCAATTCGGTCATGCCGGTGTCGATCCGAACTACGGTGCAGGACCCGGCGGCGGTGCATACGGCGGCTATGGCGGCGGTATGGATTTTGACTTCGGCGATGTGTTTTCCTCGTTTTTCGGCGGCGGTCGTCGCAGTAATCCGAACGCGCCGCGCCGCGGCGGCGATGTTGCGGCATCGGTGGTAATCTCGTTTGAAGAGGCCGCCAAGGGTTGTAAAAAGCAGGTCGAAGTGACGATCGTTGAAAGCTGTACCGATTGTAACGGCAGCGGCGCCGAAAAGGGGACGTCTCCGAAAACGTGTCCCAATTGCGGTGGTACCGGTCAGGTACGCCGTCAACAGCGTACGCCGTTCGGTGTCATGCAGACTCAAGCGGCGTGTGACCGTTGTCACGGTCGCGGCAAGGTGATCGAAAAACCGTGTCATGTCTGTAAAGGAAGCGGTCGTGTGACGGCGCGTCGTCACGTGGGCATCAACATTCCCGCCGGCATTGACGACGGACAGATCCTGTCTATCCGCGGAAAAGGTAACGCCGGACAGAACGGCGGTCCTGCGGGTGATCTGGAAGTGCGTGTGTCGGTGCGTCCGCATCCGTTCTTTGAACGCTCCGGAAACGATATTATTTGCGATCTGCCGCTGACCTTCGTTCAGGCGGCACTCGGCGCGGAGATCGAGGTTCCCACCCTTGACGGCAGTATTCCTTACACCATCAAGGAGGGCACGCAACCCGGCGAACGTCTCGTCATCAAAGGAAAAGGTTTCCCCGATGTGCGCGGTCGCAGACAGGGCGATCTGGTGTTCCTTGTGACGGTGGAGGTGCCCAAAAACCTCAGCCGCAGTCAAAAAGACATTCTTAAACAGTTTGATGAAACGACCTCTGACAAGCAATACCAAAAGCGAAAATCGTTCTTTGATAAGCTGAAGGATATGTTCGGCAACGAATCATAATAAAAACCTTGCCTGATGTTGTGTCAGGCAAGGTTTTTTGTTGTTATTGTGCAAAGGCGTCAATCATACGCCGCATGTCGGAAACGGCTTTTTCGGGGGAGAGAATGCGGATATTGCCGCCAAATTCGAACACCCAGCCGTAAAACGTCGGGGAGAGCGCCACCGTGACGGTGGCGACAAAATGCTCATCATCGAAAACGACGGTGTTGACCTCCTCCGAAAAACGATCGATCACGGTTTTCATCATCTCGTTTTTGCAAAGCAGTTCCACAGTCGCCGTTTCGCCTTGAAACATGTGAAATACCGCTTTGCTGTACTCGGCAATGTCAAATCCTTCGGGAGCGGGAACACGCTGTTCATCGGCAATATCGGGGATTCCTGCGATGCGGTCGACGCGGAAGGTTGATACTGCCTCGTGCTTGTCGCACCAGCCCACAACATAATAGTAGTCGCCGCTCCACACACAGGAATACGGGCTGAGCGTGTAGATTTCACCGTCGCCGCGCAGAACACGTTCTTTTTCGGGGGTATATTCCGTATAGGAAAACCGCATTTTTTTGTCGGCATCGATGGCATTGTGGATGGTGTCGATAATATAGTAGATCTGTTCGTTGTGAGGGCGGGGGATGTCCGCCATATTGACGCGTGAGGTGAGGCTTTTCGCCAGATGCTCGCTTGTGAGAGTTCTCAGCTTATCGATCAGTTCCGCGCTCTTTTTGGTTGTCAGGCACCGTGATGAGCAGATGGCGTCCGCCATCAGTCGCAATTCGGGCATTTCAAATGTGCGATTGCCGACAAAGTATAAGTTTTGTTTTGAACGCACTGTCACGATATCCACACCGTAATAACGCAGTGCTGCGATATCCTTATAAAATGTGGTACGATGGGTGTGAGTGGCATATTCATGCTCAAGAATGTGCATGATTTGTGTGGCGGAGAGCGGATGCGCTTCGTCGGTGCGTGTTTCCAAGATCTGTTTGATATACAGAATGCGGGTTTGTGCGGTATATGCCATGATCATTCCTCCGTTTAAGCGGTGCTGTATTCAGTATACGATAAATGAAGCTACATGACAAGTGTAATTTGTGATGGTGTTGTCAATTGACGACACCTTACGGAAAGGGGAGACTCTTGATGATCAGAAAATTTATGTTACGGTTGTTTTCCAATACCTACAGCGGCGTATCGTTCACGTGGATGTCGTGGTGGCATTTGGCGTATCTTATCGGTGTGTTCGGCACGACAGCATTTGCTGTGTGGCGGTTTACCAAACACAACCATGTGAAAACACCGAAAATGATCCGTGCACTGGCGTGTCTCATTCCGACGGTCTACGTTGCGGATTTCTTTCTGATGCCGTTTGCCTCTGACAATGCCGGCATACAGGTGATCAAGCTCCCGTTTCACATCTGTACATTGCTGGCTGTTTTGATTCCGTTCGCCCAGTTCAATTCTCATGTATCCATGTGGCGGGAAGCCATCACCGTGTTGTCGGTTACATGTTCGTGTTTGTTTCTCTTGTACCCGGGCACGGCGCTCGGCAACTATGACCCATGGTGCTATCTGGTGTTTCAAACGTTTTCGTATCACGGACTCATGTTTTTGTGGGGGATGCTGACGATCGTTTCCAAATCGGTCACGTTGACGTATGCCTGCCTGAAACGTGTGGCGATTGTGATCGTCGGGGTGATCATGTGGGCATCCTTCGGAAATGCCGCCTATACGCACGGCGGCATGGTGTACGATTGGTTCATGCTGACGGGAAGGAGCTTGCCTGTTCGATTTCCTCCCGCCATACAATCGATCTTGCCGTTTATTCTGCCGTTCGTGGTGTTTGCGGTGGTATTTGGGGGAAGTGCCTTGGTGGTGTTTCTCTCAAAACGAGTACAAGAACATCGTTACTGACAAAAAGCGGATCTTCCACAAAATGGAAGATCCGCTTTTTTGCTTATATAAACTTTTGCACAATGCCGACAACAAACAGCACCGCAATGATGACCGGTAACACATAGGTCAAGTACACGCGCATCCAATCGGCCAGTTTCAAGCCTTTGCCGATGTTGGTTTCCTTCTGGAATTTTTTGAATCCCCAACCGTAGCGGGTCGTGCAGAAAAGCACATAGATCAGCGATCCGACGGGAAGCAGAACGTTGGAGACAATGAAATCTTCCAGATCGAGAACGGTGGACGATCCGCCGAGCGGGTGGAAATCGCTTAACAGATTGAAACCGAAAATACACGGCAACGACAGCACGATCAATGCCGCACCATTGATCAGACACGCTTTGGCACGGGAAAAGCCCATGTCCATCCAGCAAGCAACGATGTTTTCAAAAACCGCGATGATGGTTGACAGTGCCGCAAAGGACAGGAACAGGAAGAATAAGCAACCCCACACATCGCCAAACGGCATATCGGCAAAAATCGTAGGAAGGGCTTTGAAAATCAGATCGGGACCGCCTTCTCCTTTGAGAGAGGGATTGTAGGTGAAGATGGCAGGGAACAGAACGAGACCCGCTGAAACGGCCACGACGGTGTCAAGAACCGCGATGTTGATAGCTTCACCGAAAAGGGTGCGTTCTTTCTTTAGGTAGCTGCCGAAGATGGCCATCGAGCCCATGCCGATGCTGAGCGTGAAGAACGCTTGACTCATTGCACTCACAATAACTCCGAAAATGCCGCCTTCCACATTGGCTATGGCATCGGGGTTCGGAACGAGATAAAACTTCAGACCTTCTGCCGCGCCGGGGAGAAGCAGGCTGTTGACAACCAGTACCGCAATCAGCGCCAAAAGCGCCAGCATCATGTATTTGGTGATACGCTCAATGCCTTTTTTGACACCGAACAAGCAAGCGATAACGCCAATGACAATAGCAACGGATGCAAACAGCAGCATTGACCACGGGTTTTCCAGCATACTGCTGTTCAGGGTGGCGGCACCGGCTTCGTCAATACCGCCAAACTTGCCTTGCGCGCCGAAAACAAAGTATTGCAACATCCATCCCGACACGGTGGAATAAAACATCAGCAGGAGATAATTGCCGGCCAAAGCGGGGAAACGGTGATAGTGCCATTTGCTGCCTGCGGGCTCCAGCTCTTGATACATTTTGACCGGACTGCGTTGCGATGCACGGCCCATGGCGAATTCCATCGTCATGACGGGAATTCCCAGTGCGATGAGGAAAAAGAAATACAACAACACAAAAATGGCACCGCCGTTTGCGCCGACCATTGACGGGAAGCGCCATACATTACCGATACCGATGGCACAGCCCGCGCTGAGCAGAATGAAGCCAAGGCGGCTGCCGAGTTTTTCTCGTTTCATAAACCAATGTCTCCTTTTGGTGAATAATGAACTGTTTTATTATATCACAGATATATCGATCTTTCCAGTACTTTTTCGGCAAAAAAAGAAGCTGCTCAAAAGAACAGCTTCTTTTTGAAAAAGTCATTGCGTCAGCATCGTGAGGATCAGTCTCACATCGGTGGTGTTGGCAATACCGTCAAAGTTGAAATCCGCGATCATGATCTGATGATCGGTGAGCTCCGTATTGCCGGTGATATACATCAGAATCAGCCGCGCATCGCTTGTGGTGACCTGACCGTCATTGTCGGTATCACCGGGGATCAGCACATCGTTCACCGTCGGATTGGTGGTGGGAGCGGTGGTTGTTGTCGTCATGACAGATGTTTCGGGATAAGTGGTGACAGGATACGTGGTGTTCCATGTTGTCGCATACGTTGTGGTTGTCATGGTGACGGTGGAATTGTCGGTGGTCGGCGTGGTCGTGCCGCTGGTGGTGTCGGTCGTGCCGGTTGTGATGTCATCCCACGGGAAGGAGGGAATGGTGGTGGTCTGAATGTTGGGAACAGGTTCCATGCAGACAGGCTGATCGGACAGCGCCAGATGACCGACTGTGATCGAGCCGGGGTTATAAAGCGTGATCGCGATTTCCGTGATGGTGTAGATCTCGGAAGATTCGCCGTACAGTTTCTCATACAAATCGGCAATGTCGATCGACACGGCATAGCCGCCTTTGGGAATGATGTCGCTGTCACTGCCGACGATGCCTGCAAAATAGGCTCTCGCAGAGCTATCAGCGTTGATTTCAATGGAGAACGGCGTATTGTTGCGAATGGTCATGTGCAGATAGGGGAGCGTTTTCACACTCCAACCACTGCCGTTTGTCGGTGCAATCAGAATGGTTTCGCCGTTATAGCTGTAGCAGTCACAGCACAGCCAGTTGCCGCCGGCGGGATCGCCCAGCATCGACACACTGTCGCTGGTGAAGATTTCTGCTGTCGACAGCAGATCCACCGTCAGTCCGCATACCGCATCGGTCGTCTCGGTCGTAGGCGGCCACGTGGTGGGAGCCGTACCGTCGGGCCCCGTCAGAACAATGGTCGTGGTGGTCGTGGTCGGCCATGTGGTGGGAGCGGTGCCGTCAGGGCCTGTCAGAACGATCGTGGTGGTGGTCGTTGTGGGCGGCCATGTGGTATTTGTCACACAATCCCACCATGTGGTGGTCGTTTCCGTGTTGTGGGAGGTGATATTACCGCTCGGCTCGGGACGAAGCGTCGACGCCGTGGTGGTTGTCGTTTCGGGAGGCGGAGTGGTAGAGCAACAGACCCATGTGGTGGTGGTTGTGTAAAACGGCATGGTCGTGGTCGGATACACATTTGCACTGCCTGCAAATGTTGTCATCGGTGACATGATCAGTATCAGCAACAGCAGCACCGCCGTGATCAAAGTCCATTCTCTTTTCATGTGATAACCTCCTTTATGGAAAAATAGGTAAAAATGAGGCATTCCCTTCAATTACAGTATAAAGAATATAAAATCAAATTACAAGAGAAAAATGAAAAAACGTCAGATTGTACAACCGAAAACAGAAAAAAGGCTGTCTTTCGACAGCCTTTTTTGAAAATCAGAACAAATTGCCGAGCGCATCGCCGAGCGCGGAGACACCGTCTCCGACGGCATCGCCGAGTGCCGAGACACCGTTGACAATGGCTTCACAGCTTTCGCAAACATAGGCGGATTTGTCACCGATAGTCACTTTCGTGGTGTCAACGTCGGTCTTGCCGCAGGCTTCACACTCACTGGGAGCACAGCCGACAAACGCCGTCATCGCAAGTACCCCTATCAACAACAAAGCAATCCATTTTTTCATAGTGATCTCTCCTCTCCATGTATGTAGCGGGGCTACTGACTCTATTATATGCCAAACGCCACGCCTTGTCAATGTGAACGGAACAAACAAATTTCATTATGCAATAAGCATAATTACAGCGGAGGGGCCTTCAAATATTTCCGAAATGCAAGATAGTCCTGCTTCATATCGGAAGGGAGTTGTTCAAGGTCGATTACCTCTGTAAATACGGCGTAGGCGTGTTCGTGACCGTCATACACATTGTCAAAGTCATGGCGTTGCATGATGTTGCTATCCAACGGAATGACACAGTAGTCACAATCGGCATCGTCCTGCCTGAGCGCAACGCCAAACCGTATCTTGCCGTCATATTCCCGATATGTCACGACATCGCCGGGGTTCACAAAACGGGGATATACTGCTTCTTCAAACGGAATGAGATCCGCGTAGCCTTCGATGTCGTAGACTTCCACGGAGAACAGTATATTTCCTGGAAGAAAAACCGCTTCGCCGATCAAATCCTCAGTGAAGGTTGGCGACTCTCCTGAAATAACGCACCGCTTTTTGATCGTATACCGCGCCTTGTTGGTTTCTTTGCACTCGTATTCCCGATAAAACAGCGGAATCATCTTCATTGCTGTTTCAAAAGAAGCACACAAATACGCTTCATCATACGCATCGGGGGATTCTTTGATGTGTAGTTCATAAACAGCATCGGGAGAAGCGGTAAAAAACGATCGGCGCATGTTAATCTGCGTACAGATTTCGCGCGAAACGATGGCTTTTACATCATCTGCACACACCTTTTCCAGTGATTTGAGAAGGGACAGCCGTGCCTCGAAATCGGGCGCGCATCTCCATACGATCGACAGCAACGTGATATCGCTCAGCAGGCAGTTGTTTGAATGGATTGCATATCGCAGATCCTTTGAAGGTATCAGTGATACGATCTTGTTTTGTAGTGATATGTCCATGGTAATCTCCTCTTCTGCAGGGGATTCTTCTTTTTCAGTATATCATATGACACCGCTTTTGTAAACGCGGAAAGTCGTTGAGATCTCGCCTATTGGTACAAGTAAAACCACCGCTTGGGATCAGACTCACGCCCTAAAAACGTCACACTGTGACGTTTTCTTAACGGGCTTGTTCGAATCCCACTTCCCCGAGGGGAAAACAAAGAGCCTATCCGAATGGATAGGCTCTTTGTTTTGGCGGAGAAGGAGGGATTCGAACCCTCGAACGGGGATTAGCCGTTACACGATTTCCAATCGTGCGCGCTCGACCAGCTACGCGACTTCTCCGAATATTTCGGCGGTTGGTGACGGTCAATCACACAACGCTAGTTATTATATAATATACCCTGCAAAAAATCAAGTGTTTTTTAAAAAATTTTCAAAAAACATTGTTTTTTTGCGGCGACACCCTTCGTGTATATTCGCACGGTCGTTTTGCTACAATATTTTCACACAAAAGGAAGGTGATGAAGATGGAAATCAAAACGACATCGGATAAATCGGTCTCAACGGTCTATTTGTCGGGAGAACTGGATCATCACAACGCCGCTCCTGTTCGGGAACAGGTTGATGCGATGATCACAAGCCGAAAACCCAAGCTGTTGGTGCTGGATTTCGGTGGTATTACATTCATGGACAGTTCGGGGATCGGGTTTGTGATGGGACGATATAAACTTATGACGTCGCTCGGCGGACAACTGCGTGTCAGCGGTGCCAACGCCCGTATGGAAAAGGTGATGCGTCTGGCAGGGCTTGAGCGCCTGCCGATCTGGAAATAACAGAAAGGGGACAAGCAATGAAAACAATGAATGAAATGCGACTCGTATTTTCCAGTCGCTCTGCCAATGAAGGGTTTGCCAGAACCGCTGTGTCGGCATTTGTGGCACAGCTCGATCCGGCGGTGGACGAGCTTGCGGACTTGCGTACCGCCGTCAGTGAGGCAGTCACCAACTGTATTGTCCATGCCTATGAAGATACCATCGGCGATATTTTTGTCAACGTGGAGCTTTATGAGAACGGGCGTGTGGTGGTGCGTGTGCGCGATCGCGGACGAGGTATTCCCGATGTCAAAAAGGCGATGGAGCCTCTGTTCACCACAGGGGGAGATGACCGTTCGGGGCTCGGCTTTTCCGTCATGGAGAGTTTCATGGATACCATGAAGGTGCGCTCGACCGTCGGCAAGGGGACGACCGTCACTATGGAAAAATACATACGTATTCGCCGTCGAAAAGAAGATGTTTTATGAATGAGCGGGATAAAGCCATCGAAGAGAATATCGGGTTGGTACACACCTGTGCAAGACGCTTTCACGGCCGCGGTCCGGAATACGACGATCTGTTTCAGGCGGGCTGTGTCGGTCTTGTCAAAGCAGTGGACGGCTTTGATAAGGAACGAGGATTTTGCTTTTCAACCTATGCCGTGCCGCTGATCATCGGCGAAATGAGACGGCTGTTTCGCGACGGCGGCAGTGTCCGTGTCAGTCGGTCACTCAGAGAATTGTCTCTCAAAGCGTCTCGTGCAAGGGAAGCGCTGATGGCACAGCTGGATCGCGAACCGACAGTCAGCGAGATCGCACAGGCCATCGGGAAGACAACCGAAGAAACCTCCGAGGCGTTATGCGTCTCTCTGCCGACGATATCCCTGACACGAAGCGGGGAAGAAGATGATGGGGAACAAATCGACATTCCCGGAGATGAAATCGAAGAACGTGTCACCGATCGCATCGCCCTTCAGCAGGTGCTCTCGGAACTGGATTCCCGCGACAGAGCCCTTATCGTACTGCGATATATCAAGCAGTTGACCCAGCAAAAAACCGCCGAACAACTCGGCATGACGCAGGTACAGGTATCCCGTCGTGAGCGTGCCATTCTGGCAGGATTGCGGCAGAAATTGATCAGCTGAAATTTTTTGAAATTTTTATCAAATTACCCTTGACATTTCGCCTCATACGCGCTATAATACCAACTGTCGCCGCAAGGTGACGGAATGGTGGATTAAGCTGTGAAGGCTCCGCCCTCGGTAAGTTCTCACCGTGTAAAATTTAGAGAACACCATATGCGGATATGGCGGAACTGGCAGACGCGTTAGATTCAGGTTCTAATCGGGGCAACTCGGTGGAGGTTCAAGTCCTCTTATCCGCACCAAAAAATGACCTCGTCCATTCGGACGGGGTCATTTTTTATGGTCGCGGCAGAGGACTTGAAAGGGGCGAGTATTGCTTGCTAAATGCTCGAGGTGGTGTTATAATGAATTCAGCATATACCACATTATCGGATCGTTCATAAAACGGAGGGATACGGAGTATGAAAAAACTGTTATCGGTAGCGCTGGCACTGATGATGTGCTTGTCCATGGCCGCCTGCGGCGAAGATGTGTCACCCGACACGCCACCCGTCGGAAACACCCAACAACCGAATGACGGCAGCTGGGCGGTATACTGGTATCTGTGCGGCAGTGACCTGGAAACCAACGGTGGTTTTGCTTCCACAGATCTTGCGGAGATGATGGAAGTGTCGTTGCCTGAAAATGTCAGTGTGGTGATTCAGACCGGCGGTTCCGCCGCCTGGCAGAACGAGCTGATGAACCCCGGAAAAATCCAGCGTTGGTTGTATAACAGTGAGGGCTTGAAGCTGATTGAAGAGCACGATACCGTGAATATGGGTGACGCTCAGACGCTGTATGACTTTTTATACTTTGCCAACACCCATTATCCTGCCGATAAAGTGGCGGTTACCTTCTGGAATCACGGCGGCGGATCTGTCGGTGGCGCCGCGTTTGATCAGCTCTATGGCTTGGATTCGTTGAATCTCGCGGAAATGTATGAAGCCTTTCATGCTGTCTGGCCCGCTGACAAGGCAAATCCGGCGTTGGAGCTTGTCGGCTTTGATACCTGCCTGATGGCTACGGTGGATGTGGCCGCTGTTTTCCAAAACTTCTCCAAATATCTGGTAGCTTCCGAAGAACTCGAGCCCGGCAACGGTTGGCTTTATTCCGGTTGGTTGGGCGAACTGGCGGCAAATCCCGATATGGAAGGCGCCGAACTCGGCACCGCTATTTGCAATACCTACTATGAAGGCTGTGAGGCTGTCGGTACGCAGGATCAGACCACATTGTCTGTTACCGATCTGACCAAGCTGGAGCCGCTTTTGGAGGCTTACGAAGCGTTTGGTGAAGAAGCTTTTGCGGCCGCCGCCAACGATCCCGGCTTCTTTGCCGAACTGGGACGTGCCGCCGCACAGAGCGAGAACTACGGCGGTAACACCAAAGAACAAGGCTATACCAATATGGTTGACTTGGGACATCTCGCGCGTCAAACTGCGTGGATGTTGCCTTCCGCTCAAGGTGTGTGTGATGCACTGGCGGATTGTGTGATCTATAAGGTCGGCGGCATTTATCGCGCCGAAGCGACAGGGCTTAGCTGTTATTATTCTTATAACGGCGATGTGGACGATTTCAACGGGTATGTCGGTGTCGGTGTCGGTTCCGCGTTTAAGCATCTGTATGCGTATGGATTGACCGGTGAATTGACTGAGGACGGCGAGGACTATCTGGCGTCTCTGGATATTGAGAGCTTGCCGGAAATGGTGACACTGCCCGATATGGAATGGGACGGCATGCCTCTGACGCTGAACGATGAAGGAGCTGCTGTTTTGACGCTCGGTCCCGATGCAAATGACCTTTTGGCGGGAATCGGTTTTTCGCTGTACTATATCGACGAACAGAACGATCAGATGATGTTGCTCGGTACCGACAACGATATTACCGCCGATTGGGAAAACGGCGTGTTCTGTGACAACTTCCGCGGTGTGTGGGGCGCACTCGACGATCACTTGGTATATATGGAGCTGTCCTTTGCCGGTGACGAGTATAATCTCTATTCTGTGCCGGTCCTGTTAAACGGCGTAGAATACAATCTGCAGGTCGTGTATGATTTCACCGCCGAGGAATGGCGCATTCTCGGTGCCTCTCAGAGCCTTGACGAATCCGGTATGGCCGCCAAGGAACTGCGTCTGCTTGAGGAAGGCGATGTCATCACCACCATCTGGAAAGCCGCATCTTACAGCGGAGATGATGATTTTGAGATGTATCTTGCCGAGGAGGTAACGGTGACTGCCGAAACCTCTTTCGGAGAGGCACCGTTGTTTGACGGCAGTTATTCGATGGTATTTGAAATGTGGGATGCCGCGGGCAACTACGCGTACTCCGATTCCGTTACGTTTGACTGTGCCGACGGCGAGATTTTCACCACTGTTTATGAAGATTGAACGGAACGCAATGTAGCTTATATCGTATTCTAAAAACGAAACCATCGACTAAGCCGGTGGTTTCGTTCCTTTTTCAGACGATAATTGCAACGTCATCGAACAATGCGGTTTTGTATGGCAAACACCATCGAAACGACGCTGTTCGCCACGCGTTGACACCGTTTGCAAATTATGGTATAATAAATCAAATCTATCCGAAAAGAGGGTGTATCACAATGAGCAAAACCGTACAGGATATTCTGAACATGATCGAAGAATATGACATTGAGATGGTTGACTTCAAAATGGTGGATATCAACGGTCAATACCGTCACGTCACGATTCCCGCGAAAAACTTCTCCGAGGATACCATGAAAAGCGGCATCGGTTTTGATGCCTCCAACTATGGCTATGCCGTGGTGGAAAAGAGCGACATGGTGTTCATTCCCGATCCCGATACCGCTGTTATTGACCCGTTTTGCAGCATTCCGACGCTGTCCATGACCGGTAACGCCATGATCATCGACAGCCCCGAAAACCGCCCCTTGGCGCAGTATCCGCGTAATATCGTGCTTGCCGCGGAGCAGTACATGAAAGACAGCGGCGTCGCCGACACGATGCTCATTCTTCCCGAATTTGAATTCTATCTGTTCGATCAGGTCGGCTGGGAAGTCAGCCCCGATTGCATCAGTGCCACGGTCGACGCGGTGCAGTCGTATTGGAACAGTGCCACGGAAGGAAAAGGCGTTGTTGTTCCCAAGCAAAAGGCGTATCACGTCGCCAAACCCTTTGACGTATCCTACGAATGCCGCAGTGAAATGTGCATGCACATGGCCGATGCGGGCATCAACATCAACTATCACCACCCCGAAGTGGCGGCGTCCGGTCAGTTTGAGATCGAGCCTCAGCTCGGCAAAATGTCCGAGATGGCTGACGCGTCCATGATGATCAAATACATCATTCACAACACGGCGCTGAAATACGGCAAAACCGCCACCTTCATGCCCAAGCCCATCTACGGCGAGGCGGGAAGCGGCATGCACGTCCACATGTTGCTCCTTAAAGACGGCGAGCCGGTGTTCTCCGATGACAACGGCTATTCGCATCTGAGCCGCGAGGCGCATTGGTTTATGGGCGGCTTGCTCAAGCACATTCACTCGCTGTGCGCGCTGACCAATCCCTCCACCAACTCCTTCAAGCGTCTTGTTCCCGGCTTTGAAGCTCCCGTTACCGTTGGTTACGCAACTTCCAACCGCAGTGCCGTCATTCGCATTCCCGCGTATGCGAAATCGCCCGATAAGCGCCGTTTTGAACTGCGCAATCCCGACGCCACCTGCAATCCGTATTTCTGCTATGCGGCGATCCTGATGGCGGGTCTCGACGGCATCAAGAATCAGATCGATCCTCATGAAAACGGCTGGGGCCCTTATGACTGTAACCTGTATCATCTGTCCGACGAAGAAAAAGCCAAGCTGCAGGGACTTCCGACCTCGTTGCCCGAGGCGCTCGATGCGCTTGAGGCCGATCACGATTACCTGACGGCAGGCGGCGTGTTCCCCGAGGAACTGCTCAAAAACTTCATCAAGTCGAAGCGCGAAGAATGTCGCCGGATGGCCGCCATTCCGCACCCTGCCGAATTTGATAAGTATTTTAATCTGTAAGACGCAAAAAAAATCCTGTGTTCCGCGGAACACACTATTTTTTGCTTATTTTATGGTATCTTTACTGCTGTTAAGAACCAACGAGCTGTACAGGAACAGCACATCGGCGTTTTCGAAATCCACAAAGTTGCCCAGTGTCATGCTCATGATATAGCGAATATCAACGACCGTGACCTTCGCATAGCCTTGGGCAAGGAGCGGAGTGATGCTGCTGCCGAAGGAATCGCGGAAGATGACAAGCTCTTTGTCGGTCGTGGCGTTCGGATTGTCGATGGTGATGAGGGAGAGAGATCCCGAAAGGAACATTTCATACGGATCGTTGCTGTTTGCCTTCTCCATGTCGTAGACCGCCATCGGCTTTTGGTTCTGAAGATCGAACGCCTCAAAGCCGCTGATGATGTCGTTGGTCAGATACTTGATGGTATCAGGCTTAAGAAACGGCATGGCGGATTGCTTGAAATGCACTCCGTAAAACGGATTGTCCAGCGTGTTTTCGGTGTATTCCTCAGGGATATCCGTTCCCATGGCATTCGCAAGCGCTTTTGCCACATCGACGATCTTCTCCTGTCGCCAGTGCGTATCCGTGTTGTAGTAATCGCTGAGTACCAGCAGATCGGCAATGTCGATATACTCCGCAAAAGCCGCAGTACCGTCCTTGATGTGAGAATACAGTGCATCATAGTCCAGCGTCAGATACTTAGAGTCGCCTGCTGCAAAGGCGTTCTTATCGGGGATCACCGACACATACACATTGTTGCTCTCGTTCAGATAACGGTCATGGATCCACGAAAATCGTTCGACAGCATGGTCGAGATCCACAGGATCCAGCGGGTATTCCGTGCGGCTGACCGAACCGTCTTTGATATAATAGCCGTTGTTATCCGATTCATGAAACACATACATTGACGAGAAGGCCTTGAGCTTGCGGAACAGATCGCGCATCGGGAACTGGTCGGTTGTGTAGCTCTCAAAGCCGGCCATGAACTTGCCGCTGGCAATGCTGTCAAATGATACCTCGGGAAGCTGTTCGAGCGGACGTCTTTCCGTCTCGGAATAGTCGCTCGGCGCTTTGACAAAGCAGGTAATACTCAAGGAAAAGATCAGGACGGCGATGACAACCGTTTGAATGATCGGCATAATGCGTTTTAACATGTTGTAATCACCCTCCTTTAAAAACGGAAATACAGGAACGGATTGAAACTGCCATCGACAAGATAGGCGATCGACAGAACAAGCAGACCGACAAGCACAACCGGCTCAACAATGCTCATGATCGCCTCACCTTTTTCGGTGGTGCGAATGGCGCGAATGCGATTGGTGATGAGCGGGGTGGAGCCGACGATGCCGATCACGATCACGACCGCAAAGCTTCTCAGATAATAGAGTGCCTCTGCAGACCAGAGCGGCAGATTGCCGAATCCGAACAGCGATGCGATATCGATGCCTGCCTGTGCGGTGCTCGGTGCGTTAAACAGCACAAAGCTGATGATCACCATAAGCATCACATACACATGAGCCACAACGGGCCATTTCTTCAGATACTTGAGCAGGAACAGCTTTTCAAGCGTCAGCAATATCGCAAACATCAGGCCCCACAGCACAAAGTTCCATGCGGCACCGTGCCAGAAGCCTGTAAGCATCCATACAACCAGAATGTTGAACAGATGGCGCGGGGTCGACACGCGGTTGCCGCCGAGGGGGATATAGACGTAGTCGCGGAACCAGCTTCCGAGTGACATATGCCAGCGACGCCAGAATTCCGTGACACTCTTTGAGATGAACGGATAGTTGAAGTTCTCGAGGAAATCAAATCCGAAGATCTTGCCAAGACCGATCGCCATGTCGCTGTATCCCGAGAAGTCGAAATAAATGTGAAGTGCAAAAGCGACGGCGTACAACCAGAAGAACAAGACGGACTGTTCCTCAGAGTCGCGGAAGATATCGCAAAGCTCGCCGAGCGGGTTGGCAATGAGGATTTTTTTGGCGAGACCGAAGGCGAAACGGCGAATACCCCGAGATGCCTTCTCAAAGGTGTGGGTACGTTCGCGGAGCTGCAACTCAATGTCCGAATATCGTACGATCGGGCCGGCAATCAGCTGGGGGAACATCGCCACATATGCGGCAAGGTTGATGGGATTCTTTTGTGTCGCGACATCGCCACGGTACACATCGATGACATAGCTGAGGATCTGGAAGGTATAAAAGCTGATGCCGATGGGAAGCGCAATGTTCAGAAGCGGTACCGACATGCCGGTGACATTGTTGAATGTGTCGATAAAGAAATCGGTGTATTTGTAATACACAAGAAACCCGAGTGTAATGACGGCGGTGGCGATCATGATCAGCTTATCTACTGTCAATTTGTAATAAAACCGGACATTGCGAAAACGCTCGATCAGCAGACCGCCGACGTAGCCGACAAGGATCGAGATCGACATCATAATGACCAGCTTCGGCTCGCCCCATCCATAAAAAACAAGGCTCCCCAAAAGGAGAACCGTGTTTTTTAAGAAACGTGGGGACAAAAAGTATACCGCAAGCATGATCGGTAAGAAGTAGAACAAAAACGGAATACCGGAAAACAGCATGGGTTATCTCCCCTTAGTATTGATGTTGAAATCAGCCGATGGGAGCCTCAACAATCACAGTGGCAGTCTCAAAAGCTTCGGTCAGCTCAGAAGCGAAGGTGGTCACAACTTCGCCGTTACCGAACACCACAACGATGGTGCTGTCGTCAAGAGAAGCGATATACAGGGTCTCGGGGAACCCGCACATCCACTGGTTGCCGTTGATGGTGTCCTGCATAGCGGTGACAAAGGCGTCCTTGTTGGCGGCATCGGTGAGGTGGTACACAGCACCGGTGAAGGTGTTGGCGTTCATGGCGTGCACGAGGGAAGCGGCGTCATCGATCATGGCGGCAGCCTCAGCAGGGCAAACCAGCAGACCGCCGAAGTTGTCGTAGTTGGTGACATCCACAGCGCCGGGAGCGTTTTCGACCAGCGTGCCGTAGTCGCCGCCCATGGCGAAGAATTTGTTAGCCTCGTCGTAGTTGTTCCAAACGGTGGTCAGCACGTCAAGGGGAGCAGGAGCGGGCTCAGCCTCGGGAGCGGGAGCGGTGGTCGTGGTGGCGGCGGTGTCGTCGTTGGTGGGCTCGGTGGTTTCGTTGCCGCAAGCGGTGAAAGCAACGAGCATCAGGGCGGCGATCAGCAGAGCAAACAGTTTTTTCATGGTGGGTTCTTCCTTTCTTTTTATAGACATGTTAATCGGGCACGATGGTGGTGACGTTCACGTTGCCGTTTTCGGCATCAAACGTGAGACGGAAGTGTTCACCGTTGGCGGTGAACTCGACACTGTCGGTCAAGATGGTCCATTCCAGCGTCAGGGAATGTTGGACTGTGGTGTTGTCAAGCGGCGTTTTTTCGCCGTTGTCGGAAACAACACACAAATCCGCCGACGATGAGTGGGCGGTGATGGTGCCGTCGGCTGTCAGGGTGACCTGCGCACGGCTCATTGTCTCGGAACGTGCGGCTGTAAACGGTGTGGCGTGATTCACGCTGACGGAAACCGCAGGCAGCGACGATGTTGTGAATGCGTTGAGGATCACGCCTCCGACAACCAGTAATACCAGACACGCGGCAAGCGACGTGATGACGGCAACAATGCGCGGTTTGCGGTTGCTTTTGGCACTTTCGGCGGCCGCAAGAATGTCCGCCTTCCACTCGGTGGGAACAGTCTTGCGCTGATATTCATGGATTTGTGCAGGGTCAAACAAGCTTGATCCCTCCTTATGACAGATGGTCTTTGAGAGCGTCTCTGGCGCGGGACAATCGCATTTTGACGGCGGAGACGGACAACTTCAGAGCGACGGCAACCTCCTCAACGGAGTATCCTTCCAAATAGTGAAGGACCACAACGTCTTTGAATTTGTCCGGAAGCAGATCGATTGCCTGAAACACGGCAGATCGTTCGTTGTTTTGTGCGGCGGGAAGTTCCGTTACCTCGTCGAGCGGGGTGTAAGCACGGATATTCCGTCTGCGCGCCAGATCATGGCAACGATTGATCATGACGCGGATCAGCCACGAGCGTTCGTGCTCCTCGTCCTTGAAACGTTTGTCAGCGACGGCGTATTTCACAAATACGTCGTGAAGGGCGTCTTTGGCGTCGTCGACGTGCGTCAGATGGGAGAGCGCCAGGCGGTAGAGCATATCGGCATACGCGTGATAGGCACGCTCTATGGCGGTCGATCGGTCCATCCTGTCGGCTCCTCTCATCAATAAAACGCATGAGACCGTCAAAAAGTCACATGAATTTTCAAATTTTTTTTATTATATCACATATTTTCGGTTTAGGCAATCTTCCGTCAATAATATATAGGTGTAGTCGGTATCAAAATTGTAAACTGTTTCCTGGCGTTATCTTGTGGTTTTTCGTTGACAAGCATACGATATGTGGGTATAATAAGCATTGCGAACACAAAATCGTGTGGTTTCGACACTTGAAACACCATATATGTATTTTATACGGAAAGGAGCCGGTTATGAAGATCATTAAACGAAGCGGTGCGGAAGAGGTTTTCGACAGACAAAAAATTGTCGTGGCGATCGCCAAGGCAAATGACAGTGTCGTTCCCAGCTCGCGTATGTCGGACATTCAGATCCGTCGTATTGCCGAGGATGTGGAAATGGCGGCGATGAATATGGGGCGCTCGCTCACCGTTGAAGAGATTCAGGACCTTGTCGAAGATCAGATCATGAATCAGCGTGCCTTTGATGTGGCACGTCGCTATATCACGTATCGTTACACCCGTGCGCTTGTGCGCAAATCCAATACGACCGACGATCAGATCTTGAGCCTTATCGAATGCAACAACGAAGAGGTCAAACAGGAGAATTCCAATAAGAATCCCACCGTCAACAGCGTTCAGCGTGACTACATGGCGGCTGAGGTCAGCAAGGATATCACCAAACGCCTGCTTCTGCCTGCGGATATTGTGGCGGCCCACGAACAGGGTGTCATTCACTTTCACGATTCCGACTATTTTGCTCAGCATATGCACAACTGTGACCTTGTAAACTTGGAAGATATGCTGCAAAACGGCACCGTCATCAGCGGCACGCTCATCGAAAAACCGCACAGCTTTTCGACCGCGTGCAACATCGCCACCCAAATCATCGCACAGGTCGCGTCTTGTCAATACGGCGGTCAAAGCATCAGCCTGACGCATCTTGCACCGTTTGTGGACGTGAGCCGCAAAAAGATCCGCTCCCTTGTGGAAGAGGAAATGCGGCTTGTCGGCGCACAGCTCAGCGAAGCGGAAATCGACGCCATCACCGAAAAACGCCTGCGCGATGAGGTGAAAAACGGCGTACAGATGATCCAGTATCAGGTTGTCACGCTGATGACCACCAACGGACAGGCGCCGTTTGTGACGGTGTTTATGTACCTCGGAGAAGCCAAGAATGAAGCCGAAAAAGCCGACCTTGCGCTCATCATCGAGGAGACCCTCCGTCAACGGTATCAAGGCGTGAAAAACGAGAAGGGCGTATGGGTGACACCGGCCTTCCCAAAACTGATCTACGTTCTTGAAGAGGACAATATCCACGAAGACAGCAAGTATTATTATCTGACAAAGCTTGCCGCCAAATGCACCGCCAAGCGCATGGTGCCGGATTATATTTCCGAAAAGGTCATGCTGCAAAACAAGATCGACAAAAACGGCGAAGGGCATTGCTATACCTGCATGGGCTGCCGCAGCTTCCTGACACCGTATGTCGACAAAGACGGTAAGCCGAAGTACTACGGTCGTTTCAATCAAGGCGTGGTAACGGTCAATCTGGTGGATATCGGTCTTTCCAGCGAAGGCGACATGACCCGTTTCTGGGAATTGTTTGACGAGCGTATGGAGCTGTGCCATCGCGCGTTGCAGTGCCGTCACGAGCGACTGACGGGAACGCTTTCCGATGCCGCGCCTATCCTGTGGCAGCACGGTGCGCTTCTCCGCCTGAAAAGCGGCGAGACGATCGACGAGTATCTCCACGGCGGCTATTCCACGTTGTCTCTCGGCTATGCGGGCTTGTGGGAATGCGTTTACAGCCTGAACGGCAAAAAACTCACCGAGCCCGACGGCGAGGCTCTCGGACTTGAGATCATGAAAAAATTGAATGAGTACACCGCCAAATGGAAAGCGGCGGAAAACATCGACTATTCTCTTTACGGAACGCCCCTTGAAAGCACCACCTATAAATTTGCCAAATGCCTCCAACAGCGATTCGGTATCCGCAAAGGCATTACCGACAAGAACTATATCACCAACAGTTATCATGTGCATGTGACGGAGGAGATCGATGCATTTGATAAGCTGGCGCTGGAATCCAAGTTTCAGGCATTGTCTCCCGGCGGCGCGATTTCCTATGTTGAGGTTCCCAATATGCAAAACAATCTCGATGCGGTGCTCTCGGTGATGCGGTTCATCTATGACAACATCATGTACGCCGAGCTGAACACCAAGAGCGATTTTTGCCAGGAATGCGGCTACGACGGTGAGATCGAGATCCACAACGAAGACGGCAAGCTGATCTGGGTATGCCCGAATTGCGGCAACCACGATCAAAGCAAGCTGAATGTGGCGCGTCGCACCTGCGGCTATATCGGTACGCAGTTCTGGAATCAGGGCCGTACGCAGGAGATCAAAGAGCGTGTGCTCCATCTGTAAAACAAAGGACAGGATACAATGAATTACGCGGCGATCAAGAAAAACGACATTGCCAACGGTCCCGGAGTGCGTGTGTCGTTGTTTGTCAGCGGTTGCCGTCATGCCTGTAAGGGTTGCTTCAACCGTGAAGCGTGGTCGTTTTCATACGGCGAGGCGTTCGACGATGCCGTACAGCAGGACGTGATCAATGCGCTTGATCACGACTATATTGCGGGGCTGTCGTTACTCGGCGGTGAACCGTTTGAGCCGGAAAACCAACATCCGCTTGCGGTGTTTCTCGACAACGTCCGCGCGGCGTTCCCCGAAAAGACCGTGTGGTGCTACAGCGGCTTTACGTTTGAGGAACTGCAAAGCGGCAATGTCGGCGAGCATGCGCCCGAGCTGCTTTCCCGCATCGATGTGCTGGTTGACGGACGGTTTGAACAGGATAAGACCGATTTGTCGTTGCTGTTTCGCGGATCGGATAATCAGCGGATTTTGGATGTCAAGCGGTCGCTTGCCGAAGGACGGGCGATTTGGCTTGATGGTGTGTGGAAGCGCACAATGGGCAGTGGGAATATAGAGGAGGATTGAAACGATATGGCACAGATGGTACAATGCAAAAAGCTGGACGAGCGGGCGGTCATGCCGTCGTACGGTTCGGCATATGCGGGGGGCGCCGATCTTTATGCGCTCGTTGACGAAGGAACGGTTACCGTCGCCCCTCATGAGACGGTCTTTGTTCACACGGGGCTTTCCATGGCGATTCCTGTCGGGTTTGTGGGGTTGATCTATGCGCGCAGCGGCACGGCCTGCAAACGCGGCTTGGCGCCTGCCAACAAGGTGGGTGTGATCGACAGTGACTACCGCGGTGAGATCATGGTGGCGCTTCATAACCATTCCGAGATTCCGCAAATCATCGCTCATCATGAGCGTATTGCTCAGATGGTGATTGCGCCGTTTTTGACGGCGGATTTTGTGGAAACAGAGACGCTTGATGATACCGCACGCGGTGAGGGCGGCTTTGGTTCAACCGGTAAATAATACAACAAAAAAGGACGGAGAATCGGGTGATTCTCCGTCCTTTTTATTATGTGTTTTTGTAGGCATCGCAAACCGTTTTGCTGTCACCGATCATTCTCAGCTTGCCGCCGTCGAGCCATGCGCAATGATTGCAAAGGCGCTCGATTTGTTCGATGGAGTGAGACACGATGATGACGGTGGTCTCGCCGTTGATCATGCTGTTGATACGTTTTTCGCACTTTTCCTGGAAATGGAAATCGCCGACAGCGAGGATCTCATCGACAATGAGAATGTCGGGGCGGGTCATGGTGGCGATGGCGAAGCCGACGCGTGCGACCATGCCCGAAGAGTAGTTTTTCATTGGGGTGTCGAGAAACTCGCGAAGCTCGGAGAATTCCACGATCTCCTCAAATTTGGAGTCCATGTATTTCTTGGAGTAGCCAAGCACCGAACCGTTGAGATAAATATTCTCTCTGGCAGTCAGATCAAGATCGAAGCCGGCACCGAGTTCGATGAGCGGAGCGATGGAGCCGGCGGTCTGAACGGTACCGGTGGTGGGGGTGAGGATACCCGAAATGATCTTGAGTATCGTACTTTTGCCGCTGCCGTTAAGACCGACAATACCGAACACATCGCCTTTCTTGATGTCAAAGCTGACATCGTTGAGCGCGGTGAAATCCTCGAAGTTCAGCTTTCTCGTGACCAGACGGAGAAAGTACTCTTTGAGACTGTCGACCTTGTCCTTGTTCATGTTGAAGTGCATGCTGATGTTTCTCAGCTCTACTGCATTGGTGGGATCCATCATAATATATCACAGAGTCGGAGGGAAGCTCCGGACTTTTCTCCTTTCAAAGAATTCCTCTTAAATGTGGAGGATAAAGTTGCGCTGTGCTTTGGCGAAGATCAACACGCCGATGACCAGCATGCCGAGCGCGATGCCGATACAGATCAGGTTGTCGACAAACGAAGGGACGGTGCCGTACATCATGACATCGCGGAAATAATCCACGTAGTGATACAGCGGATTGAATTTGATGATCGTCATAAGCAGGTTGTTACTTTCGAGAAGAGAAAGCGGATATACGATCGGGGTGAGGTACATCCAGATCGTCAGCAACACACTGTACAGATGCTGGATATCACGGAAGTACACCGTCAGTGCGCTGAGCATCAGACTGAAACCGATGGAGAAGATGAAGGTGTACAGGATCGGCAGAGGAGCGAGAAGCATCGTCCATGAAGGATACACACCTCTGATCAGCATAACCGCCACAACGGCAATCAGACTGAAGGCGAAGCTGATCAGCGCAAAAAGGCATTTCTGAAGCGGAAATACATATTTCGGCAAATACACTTTTTTGATCAGCTGTGCTCCGTTAAGGATCGAACTGAGCGAGTTGGAGGTGGCTTCCGAGAAGAAGTTCCAGATCGACCAACCCACGATATAGTACACCGCGAAATCTTCCATCTGGATCTTTAAAAGGGCGCCGAAGACCGCTGAAATGACGATCATGTTCAACAGCGGATTCAGCACGCTCCACAGCACACCCAAGACGGAACGGCGGTATTTCACTTTGAAATCTCGCGATGTGAGATTCAGAAGCAGAGGCATAAACTTTTTCATATCGAAGAAAAAGCGTTTAAGACCTTTTTCGTTATTCATTTTGCAATTCCTCGATTCTAATTTATCATTCTTTGAACGAAAAGTCCTCGCGGTACAAGCTGAGATTCGGATTGTAGAAAGGATCTCCGGCTTCCAGCTCGGCGTGCCAGCGCTCTTTGAAACGATCAACTTCGGAGTTGAAGCGCTTGACTTTTTGGGGAGTGTCCTCCAGACCGCGGCTCTTGGATTCGTAATGATAAAGTTCGGCGTAGGGGGTGAAGACATTGAGATATCCGGCCTTGCGGATACGCATGCACATATCGACATCGTTGAACGCCACCTCAAAGGCGGGATCAAGACCGTTGACCTCTTTGTAAACCTCCGAGCGCATCATTACACAGGCGAACGTGACGGCGGTGAGGTTCTGAACGATCGTCGCACGGGACATGTATCCGTAGGAATTGCGAGCAAAGCCTTTGTGAGAGTGGCCTGCTACGCCGCCGATACCGAGAATAACACCGGCGTGCTGAATGGTATCGTCGGGATAATACAGCATCGCGCCGACAGCACCGACGTCCTTACGCTGGGCAAACATCAGCATTTCTTCGATCCAAGAGGGGGTGATCACTTCGACATCGTTGTTGAGGAGCAGGGCAAATTCGCCGCGAGCCATTTTGAAGCCGAAGTTGTTGATGGCGGAATAGTTGAACTTGTCCTTCCATGTCACCACATGAACGTTGTCGAATTCTTCCTGAATCTGACGGTAATATTCGAAGGTGTGATGCTTGGTGGAGTTGTTTTCGACAATAATGATCTCGTAGTTCGGGTAGGTTGTCTTCTCGAAAATAGAGCGCAGGCAGACGTCCAAGGTTTCGATGTGATCTTTATTGGCGATGATGATGGATACAAGGGGCTCGCCCTTGATGTCGTAGTTGATGCGGTAGGTCGAGGGGATCGAAGAGTCTCCGACCGTTGCGTCAAGACCGAGTCGCTCGAGGTGATCGCCGAGCGCTTTGTGAGCAGCGTTGATGATGTAGGGCTTGGAGCCGATGTCCTGAGCGGTGGAATTCTTGTGACCGCGCCAGTAGTACAGCAACTCGGGGATATGCACGATGTTTTTGGCTTGTTCGGTCAGACGCAGGATCATGTCATAGTCCTGGCTGCCGTCACATTCCTTGCGGAAACGACCGACCTTGTCCATCAGCTCACGGCTGAAAACGGACAGATGGCAGATGTAGTTGTAGGAACGAAGCGTGTCGATGGCAAAATCGGATTTGTAGTGTGCCGTGACCACCTTCGAGGGGTTCTTTCCGAGGAAGGTCGCTTCATCGGTATACACAAAGTCGGCGTCCTTGTCGCAGATTTCCTGCATGACGCGGAAGAGGGCGGAAGGGTGAAGCAGATCGTCGTGGTCAAACAGGGCGATATACTCGCCTGTTGCAAGATCGATACACGCGTTGGTGTTTTCGGAAATGCCGAGGTTGTTATCGAGCTTCTTGTAGACGATGCGTTTGTCGGAGGCGGCAAGCGATTCGACATAGCTTTGCACATAGGCGTGTTCGCTGTCACTACCGTCCGCAAGACAAAGCTGCCATTTGGCGTAGGTTTGCTTCTGAACCGACTCGATCATTTCCTTGAGGAATTTGATCGGCGTATTGTATAAGGGGACAAGAACGCTGATGGTGATATCTCTGTCGAAGGTTGTGTTGCATTCCTTGCGACGACGACGGGAAGAGATTTTGAAGGGGGCGTTGATGTTGCGCGCTTGCTTTTTGCTCTTCAGGTGTCTGTAAAGCGGTTTGGGTCCTTCGAAAATGAGAACCTTCATGGCTTTGCCGATGCAGTATGTCAAGCGATGCTTTTTCATGGCAATGCCGAACTTGCGAAACGGCAACGTGGCGTTCCACCAGTGTGAATTGACAACGCGGATGTAGTCTCCCGCAACGCGTTCAAGCTCAGCGGTGTTCTTGCGGAACGTGTCGCTGAGGTGATTGTACTTTTCTTTTTGTTTGGCTAGATCGTCCTGGGCGGAATACAATTGCTCTTTGAGAGCGTCGTTCTCGCGGCGGAGCTCTTCGAGTTCGCTCTGCTGCTTCTTATCTGCGTCCATAGTTCTATCCACCTTTGTTGGTTTTTGGGGGTTATATGTATACCACCGTAAATCATACCATATTTTACCCGAGAAGTCAAATGATATCGTTTTGCAATAATACATAAGAAAAAGACCGCCGTTTCGGCAGTCTTTTGCAATGTATACATATTAATATGAAAAATGCATTCCCCACATAGCCGTATGCTGTCGGAATAACCTGCTATTAGTAAAGCAGGTGGGTGCCGCCCGGTGGTTTCACGCTCCCTTCGTCCTGCACAAGGTGCAGGGAGGTCTGCAATCCGTCATCGGAGTCAGGCTCCCGTAATTATACTGTAATAGGGTTATAAGACAGCGGTCCGCGAACCACGCAGGGATAAACGACTTATTCGTCCAGATGATCGATCTCGTAAAGATCGGCAAGACGTTCCTCGAACACGGTCAGAATGTCTTCAAATTCATCGTCGTCTTCAATGGTGACGAGCACTTCGCCGCCGTCTTCGGGTTCCACACGCATGACCAGCAGCTCGCCCGAAGCCTCCAGAGCATCTTTGGGATCGTCAAATACCGGCATCAACGCCACATAGCGAGCGGTATCGGTTTCCACAGCATCCAGGATCTCAAATTCCTGTTCGTGGCCGTCTTCGTCGACCAATGTGACGATGTCGACGAAATCCTGTTCGTCCGCGCCGAGAAGATCGGCATTTTCGGCGGCCGCCGTGATGTCATCGAGGGTCAGTTTCTTGTCGTCGTTCATAGTATATTCGCTCCGTTTCAATGTATTCCTCCGAAGGAGGGGATCGTTTTAAAAAAATGCGCCGAAAAATCCGCCGCTTCTTTTATTTTACCGCGTTTTTGAACGTTCGTCAAGAGGAAAACGGCAAAAAGCACAATTATTTATTTTTGCTAAGTTTTTTTCAAAAAGTTTAAAAAAACTATTGACAACAGCGAAAACGTGTGGTATAGTAAAGATGACAAAAGGAGAGGCCAATAAGAGATCCGAAAAACGGAGAAGAAAGAGCCCAAGTCCTTTTGTTAATAACAGAAAGAGGTGAGTCCAGTGGCATAGGAAGTTGCCCGGATGAAAACCAGTCAAAGACACAGCGCAAGGAGCTGATGTACTATGAGAAAAGGATATCGTTCAAGCGTGAAAGAAGAATAGCGAAAGGATGAGTCCCGTGTACTGATTACAGTCCGACCTCAAAAAGATGAGAGAATCTCTAAAAACCCATTTTCGGAACACCTGATAAATCGACAGTGAGACTTCCTAAACGAAGACCATGTCAATCCCTCAGCGGAACATAAGGCCGATCGAAGACAGGCCGGAGATATATCCCATCACATACAACTACAATTGAATATCAAAGGTAATGAAAAGGGAACATTACCGATCCTGAAAAACTGAGTAAAGGATTGCTTCCAATGAACGGTTAACAACACTACCAATCGATCAGAATTCTTCGAAAGGAAACAGGACCGATGGACAGGTAAAAACCGAATTTTTCCAAATCCGCAGAAAGAGAGGTATATATCTTCACTTAACGGATAACGAAAATCAATGTAACCAATCAGTACATTCGATCGAAAGATCGAAAAATGCTTCGAAAGTTCATAAGGAACGAAAACCAATGAATACGTAAGTTTTCATCAAACAGAAATTCTCCTGAAATGATTGTCAAATCCAAACAAAAGACTTCTGAAAAACTTCCTCACAAAACGATTTCACTTCTAAATCTGTAGAAAGAGAGGTACGGTCCCGTGGAGCCGAACATGAACTAAGCGGTCAATGAGAGAGTAACGCTCATTGACCGCTGATTTTTTATGTGTATATCCATGGAAGATCATGATTGTGAACTCAGGAGATAGTGCCGCACAACACCGGCAGTATAAAACGATCCGCCGACCACAATGGTGTCGGTGCTTTTTTTTGCCTGTCGGAACGCTTCAACGGGATCGCTGATGCCGATGACGTTGCCGTGGTACCTCGAAGCGATGGTGCAAAGCTCGTCGGCGGTGGCGGCACGGGGATTGTCGGGGGTACAGCAGATGATTTGCCTGCAAAACGGAGAAAGCATCTGAAGAGCACGGTCGATGTCTTTATCTTTGAGCATACCGATTACCAACGTGACGGGAGCGGAAAGCTGTTGCAGTGTGTTGACGAGAGCCTGTATTCCGTGAGGATTGTGCGCGCCGTCAAGCAAAACGGATCGGTCGATCCATTCCTGCCGACACGGCATATGCACGTCGGCGAATGCTTTGGCGATAACCTCGATCTGTGTGGGATAGCCTTGTTTACCGAGACATTCCAGAACACAAAGTGCGGTGAGAGCGTTGTCGATCTGATGTTTCCCGCAAAGAGACAGCGAAAACGGTGTATTTTGGTAGATAAAACGTGTTTCGTTTGCTGTTACAACGGCGTTACCTGCTGATGAGACCGAGGGGATATGAACGGTTGCTCCTGTTTTGGCGGCACGTTCAAAAATAACGCCTAAGGCGTCTTCACTCATGCCGGCGGCACACACCACGTGACAGCGTTCTTTGATAATGCCGCTTTTCTGCGAAGCGACAGCTTCGACGGTATGTCCCAAAAAGGCGGCATGATCCAGATCGATCGGTGTCAGAACAGCGCACGCAGGCGGAGGAACGATGTTGGTGGCATCTTCGTTTCCTCCCAGACCGCATTCGATGACAGCAATGTCGACATTTTCTGCTTCAAAACAACAAAACGCCAGCATCGTGATCCATTCGAATTCCGACAATTCCGTGATACCGGCGTCGTGAAGTCGGGTGGCTTGTGCGGCAAATGTCGCTTTGTCGACGGGCGCGCCGTTGATGAGAACGGTATCGCGAAGCTCGGTTACGGCAGGGGAGGTGTAGGTGCCGACACGGTAGCCGTTCGCGGTCAGCGCTGCGGTGATCATGGCGGCGGTGGATCCTTTACCGTTCGTTCCCGCGATGTGTACCGTATCAAAAGCACGTTCGGGGTTCCCGATTGTAAGGGAGGCATCGCTCATGGCGGCGAGTCCCGGACGAATGCCTGTCGCTTTCAATGAGTCGATATATACCAGAGCCTCTTCAAATGTCATGCGCTGTCACCTCCGTATGCGTGATGTGAGATAATCATATCGAAAAAAACACGCAAGGTCAAGTAAAACCGTTGCATTTACCGAATAAAACTGGTATACTTGTTGTATCAGCCAAAAAGAGGTGCATGTATATATGGATAGCTATTCTGAGCAAATTGTCAAACAATCCATGACAGGAAAACAAATCGCCATGGTGATCGGCGTGATGGTGGCGGCGGTCGCTTTGTGGGCGGTTGTCGCGTTCTTTCTTCCGATGGCGTTCATCTGGGTTGCGGCAGGAAGCGGCATCGGTGTATATTGGGTCGCGTCTTCTCAAAGCTGGGAAGTGGAATATAATGTAACCAACGGCGATATCGATATTGACCGCATCGTTGCCAAGCGTTCAAGAAAAACCATCGTGCGTGTCCGCGGCAAGAAGATCGAGCATCTGCTCCCTTGTGCTAAGCAGCCGGATGGTCAATTTGACCGCGTGGTGATGGCGGCGTCCAAGGAGCAAAACGCCACCTGGTATTTTACGTATTACAGCAAGAAAAACGGCAAAACCATCGTGCTGTTTGAGCCCAATGAGAAAACGCTCGCGGAGCTTCGTCGCGGATTGGATCGTACGGTCCTTGCGGAGACGGACGCGGCGATTCGCCTCGGATAACTCTTGGGACAAGAGGAGTGATCGATATGGATTCTGTTGTTACGATCAACGATATGCGCCGTCTTGAGCAGGCGGCGGTGGACAGCGGTGCTGTGACCTATGATACCTTGATGGAAAATGCCGGTGCGGCGGTCGTGTCGGTGATTCGCGAACGGTATGTGGGAACAAGCACCGCTGTGCTTGTTTTGTGCGGAAACGGCAACAACGGCGGAGACGGCTATGTGATCGCGCGTCTGCTCAAAGAACAATATCCGGAGATGACGGTACGGTGCTTGCGGGTTTGCGGTGCCGCGGCGACCGCGCTTGCCGCGTCCAAGGAACAGCTGGTCGACGATATTGTTGATCTTGAAGAAAGCGGTATTTATGACGAGCTTGCGTTGTATCCATACAGCGTGGTGGTGGATGCGGTTTACGGCATCGGTTTTCACGGTGAGCTTCCCGTTCACATTCGTCGGCTGTTTGATGCACTATCTTCCTATTCTTTGCCGGTGGTTGCGGTGGATATTCCCAGTGGCATTCATGCTGACAGCGGTGCTTGTGATGCAAGCGTTCTTGATGCCGCGGTAACGGTCACATTTACAGCCACCAAGCCTGCGATGTTGATGCCGGAGATCAGCCCGACGATGGGTGACATTGTCGTTGCCGATGTCGGCATTGATGATGCACTCGTAAAGGAGTGCATCACGCCGCTTACGGTATTGAACAGGGAAGACGTTCACGCGATGTTGCCCGATCGTCCTCAAAACGGGCACAAAGGCACGTTCGGCAGATTGCTCACCGTTTGCGGAAGCTACGGTATGGCGGGAGCGGCTATGCTCAGCGGTAAAGCCGCGCTCCGCATGGGTGTCGGTTTGCTTCATATGGCATTGCCTCGCAGTGTGTATCCCATTGTCGCAGGACAGCTGTGGGAGGCGGTGTATCATCCGCTGGAGGAATCATCGTCGGGTACATTTTGCGCCGCATCGATGAAGACACTTGAGGGGTTGCTTGGGGGAAAGAACGCCTTGCTTATCGGGTGCGGGTTGTCGTGCTGTGATGAGACAGCACAGGTGGTAAAAGGCTTGCTTGAAAACGTGACGGTTCCGACGGTTCTTGATGCTGATGGTCTAAATGTGTTTTCTTCACATATAGTAGACTTGAAAGCAGTGAACGCACCGCTTGTAATAACTCCGCATTCCGCTGAAGCAGCGCGCTTGCTTGATCAAAGCGTGGAACAGGTAGAACGTGATCGGGTGGCCGCTGTGAAACGGCTTGCGAGTGAAAGCGGTGCCATCGCGGTCCTCAAAGGGCATCGTACATTGATTGCCACTGCCGACGGAGACGTCTTCATGAACACGACCGGAAATGCCGGCATGGCAACGGGAGGTTCGGGAGATGTGCTCAGTGGCATGATCGCGTCGTTGTTGGCTCAGGGAGTACCCGCGCTTCAGGCGGCGATTATCGGCGTGTATCTGCACGGTGAGGCAGGGGACCTTGCGGCAAACACACATTCGCCAACCGCGATGCTCCCTACGGATATGATCGAGGAATTGTGTCATCTGCTTTCATAATTGTGTGAGCGGAGTGTGATGCAAATGCGGCGTATGCTGGCGGTGCTGGTGACGGTTATGGTACTGTGGACCGCGTGTGACAATACTTCCGATGCGGTTGTGACGGCTTTTGGTGCAGATGCCGAAATTGTCTTTCGGGATCAAACGCTCTGTGGGCGTGTTATCTGTCGTTCAAAGGAAGGTACGTTGCTCACCCTTTCACAGCCGCACTTTGCAGAAGACGTGACACTGCGCTGGGACGGTCATGCGTTGTATACGCAGCTTGGAGACGATGTCTTTATTCAGAACGCGGCTTTGCCGTTGGCGGTTCCGCGGCTTCTTCATGAGGTGTATACCGCCGTATCCGTTGACAACGGAGCTCTTGACGGTGTGATCAATAACTACCGCTACCGTTGCGAGTATGACGATCAGACCGGCTTGCCGATCGGTGTTACTTTTCAGGATATCCCGTTAACGGTACGCTTTTCACAAGCGGTTGTTTGGGGTGAGTCATAACTGATAAAAAGACACATTTCCTTTTGTGAAACATAGACAAAACGCGACGCTGAAGATGCAAAAATTTCTTGCATTTTTTCCAGTTTTTTTGAAAATGACTATTGACTTTACCGCTTTGGTGCGATATACTTAATATACAAATACAGTGAAACGAGTGGGTTGCCTGTCGCAACTTTGCGAAACGGGCAACATTGTTGTATTCTTTTGTTGAGGTGTTTTTGTGGCGGAAGGTTCACAAACGACAGAGCGTTTGGTTTCTTTGTGTCGGCAAGGCGATGATGCGGCATTTTCACTTCTTGTGGAACGAATGATGCCGATGCTCAGAGGAGAAGCGTCTTTGATGAGATGCAATCGTGCGGATGCCGACGATTTGGCGCAGGAAGCCTTGTTGGCACTTCATGCCGCCGCGATGCATTATCGTGATGACGGCGGCGCTTCCTTTATGACGTATGCCCGCGTGTGTGTCCGACGTCGTCTGCAAAGTGCGGCGCTGGCGTTGTTGTCTCCCGAAACCCCTCATGAAGATGACCGTCTCTTTGATGAGATGGAACGCGATGCTTGTGCGGTGATCGATCCCGGAGAATGGTTGCTTCACAGGGAAGAGGACGCGGCATACATCGATAGTTTGAAAACCCTGCTTTCAACACTGGAATTTCGTGTGCTGATGTGTCACCTCTCGGCATATTCATACGAAGAAATTGCCTCCTTGCTCGGCATCTCGCCGAAAGCCGTCGATAACGCTTTACAGCGTGTCCGACGCAAGCTGTCACAGCACTGTGACTGATGATGGTGTTAAATGCAGTTTTCTGCATTTCACAATATAACTGCCCGGCCGTATTACCCACCAGTAATCAATCCCGAAATCCGGCGAGAGGCAAATTTTTCAAAGCGAGGTACAGGATTATGTACGAAGACAAAACATTGGTGTGTAAGGAATGCTCGAGCGAATTCGTGTTCACGGCCGGCGAACAAGAGTTTTACGCAGAGAAGGGCTTTGTGAACGAGCCCCAGCGCTGCAAGGCTTGCCGCGATGCGCGCAAGAATGCGGCCAGAGGCGAGCGTAAAATGTATACCACGGTTTGCGCTGAGTGCGGCGGCGAAGCGGTTGTTCCGTTTGAGCCCCGTGAAGGCCGCGACGTGTATTGCAGTGCCTGCCACGCCAAAAGAACCGAGGGCTGATCGTCGAATTTCTGTCGACTTACTGCTCTGAAAAAGGATCCCGCCGAAAGGCGGGATTTTTTTGCGTTATTACTGAAAATTCACCTTGCGCCAAGCGGGATTTTACGTTACAATGGACACATGTTGTGATCGAGGAGGGAAAACATGATCGTTCTTTCTGTCACCGCCGCCAAAAAACATATGTATGATATTGCGTTTGATGACGGCACAAGCGGACAAATCGATAAAACTGTGTGGGAACACGGCGGTTTGCAAATCGATTCATCGATCACCGAAGAAGAATGGGAACAATTATGTCGTCAATCGCAAGCTCATCGTGCGTATGAACGGGCGCTGTATTATCTGTCTTTGCGGGATTACGGCAAACGGGAAATGGTGACAAAACTGATGCACGCCGATTTTGAACGGGTCTTTGCCGAGGAAGCGGCAAATCGACTTTGTGAAAGCGGTCTTATTGATGATTATCGCTATGCCGCGATGCTCGCGCGTGACATGAGCGCTCGGAAATTGTACTCGAAACGGCGGGTTGCGATGGCTTTAAAGGAAAAAGGCTTCGAAAGCGACGTGATTGATGAGGCGATTTTGCAAATTCCCGCAGAAGATATTCAACAAGCACTTGAATTGTTACAAAAAAAACGATATAATAAGATGACTGTGTCAACATCGCGGGATAAACTGCTGGCGATGTTGGCGCGGCACGGCTTTTCGTACAGCACCTCGCGTCGTGCGCTGGAGCTGTATGAAGAGGAGCATGAATACGAATCCGAAGGAGAATGACACGATATGGCGCTGAAGGTTGGCATGGTATCGCTTGGATGCCCCAAGAATCAAATGGATGCGGAGCTGATGCTCGCCTCGATCGCAAAAGACGGTATGGAGCTTGTGGCGGATGCCGCGCTTGCACAGGTCGTCGTTGTCAACACTTGCGGTTTTATTGAGTCCGCCAAGCAGGAAGCCATCGATACGATTTTGGAATTTGCCCAGTTAAAAAAAGAAGGTCAGATTCAGCACCTGATCGTGACAGGCTGCCTTGCGCAGCGTTACAAGGACGAATTGATGACAGAGCTTCCCGAGTGCGATGCGGTGGTGGGGCTCGGTGCCAACAAAGATATCGCCGCGGTGATTCGTCGCGTCGCCGAAGGGGAAACGGTTTCTTCGTTCCCTTCGAGAGCTTGCTGGACGCTTGATGGTGATCGCGTACTGACAACGCCTCACTTTTTTGCCTATATGCGCATCGGTGACGGTTGTAACAACTGCTGTACCTATTGTGCCATTCCGTCTATTCGCGGAGGTCTGCGCAGTCGTGAAGAGAATACGCTCGTCGAAGAAGCGACCGCCCTTGCCAAAAACGGTGTCAAGGAACTGATCCTGGTGGCACAGGACACGACGCTTTACGGATACGATCGTTTCGGCGAAAGCCGCCTGCCGTCGCTTCTGGATCGTCTTTGTGAAATTGAAGGGATCGAGTGGATCCGTCTTCTGTATTGCTACCCCGAACATATTACCGACGAGCTTTTGGATACCATTGCCCGTCAGCCGAAAATCGTGAAATACATCGATATGCCGCTTCAGCACGCCAGCGGTAAAATCCTCAAAGCGATGAATCGCCCCGGTGATGCGCGATCGCTTGCGGCGCTTGTGGCACACATTCGCGACAAGGTCCCCGGCATTGTGCTTCGTACCACGGTGATGACAGGATTCCCCGGTGAAACGGATGAGGATTTCACTCAGTTGTGTGAATTTCTTCAGGAGACACGGTTTGAACGTGTCGGTTGCTTTGCATATTCTGCGGAAGAGGGAACGGTCGCCGCGGAGCTTCCCGATCAGGTCGATGAAGATGTGAAGGAACGTCGTCGAGATCTGGTGATGCAGGAACAGGAACGCATTTTTGAAGACTATCTGTCTGCTCATGTCGGCAAGACGGTGACGGTGCTTGTCGAAAGCTTTGATCGTTACGCGGAGTGTTGGTTCGGACGTACCGCCGCCGATGCTCCCGATATTGATTCGAAGGTGTTCTTTACCACTGAAAAAACAGTACATCCCGGTGATATGATTTCGGTGGAAATCATAGATTATATGGACTGGGATTTGATTGGAGTGTGTGCCGAATGAATTTGCCCAACCGACTGACGTTGGTTCGCATTGCGCTGGTGCCGTTGTTTATGGTGTTGCTGATGCTCAAGTTTCCGTTTCATCACATGGCGGCATTGCTGGTGTTTATTGCCGCCTCACTGACGGATTATTTCGACGGCAAGATCGCCAGAACCCGCAATCTCGTGACCAACCTCGGAAAATTTCTCGATCCTATCGCGGACAAAATGCTCACGACAGCGGCATTTCTCGCATTTTTGGCACTTGACTGCATTGATGTATGGGCGGTCATGCTGGTGATGACCCGTGAGTTTATGGTCACTTCCGTTCGGTTGATGGCGGCCGGAAGCGGCAAGGTGGTTGCGGCGAGCTTTTCGGGAAAACTCAAAACCGTCATGCAATATATCGCGATCATTACCATGATCGTCATGCTTCAGTGGCGAGATATCTGTGTGGATTTTCTCCCGTTCCTTCCGTCCCTTGCTTATGAGATTCCCGTTTACTTCGCGCACGTGTGTGTATGGGCCTCGGTGATTGCCACGTGTATCTCCGGTGTACAATATTTCCTGGAATTCCGCGAATACTTTACCGAAGATCAATAACAAAGGAGCCCCGTCATATGTTCGATCGTTTGAAGGAAGATATCGCCACGATCCGTGCCAGAGACCCTGCGGCACGGTCGGCACTTGAAATATGGATGCTTTACAACGGCCTCAAAGCGGTACGTGCTCATCGTCGCGCACAATGGTGTTCAAAGCACGGATTGCATTTCATGGCGCGCTGGATCTCTCAGCGTTGTGTCAGACGCACCAATATCGAAATTCATCCCGACGCCACCATCGGCAGACGCTTGTTTATTGACCACGGTACCGGCGTTGTCATCGGTGAAACAACCGAAATCGGCGACGATTGCACGATCTATCAAGGCGTGACGCTCGGCGGTACCGGCAAAGACAAAGGCAAACGTCACCCGACCCTCGGTAATCATGTGATGGTCGGTGCGGGCGCCAAAGTACTCGGTCCTATCCGTATCGGAAACAATGTGCGCATTGCGGCAGGTGCTGTGGTGCTCAACGATATTCCCGACAACTGCACGGCCGTCGGTGTTCCGGCGCGTGTGGTGCGATGTAACGGCGAAAAAGTCCCCAGCGAACAAGAACTGGATCAGATCCACGTTCCCGACCCCGTGTCGCAGGAACTGTGTAAAATGCGTCATGAGCTGGATGTAATGAGACAACAACTGGAGGCGATGCAGCAGTCCTCCGAAAAGCAAACAGAAAGGCCTGATAAACCATGAAAATTTTCAACACCATGACCCGCGAAAAAGAGGAACTGCACACTCTCGAAGAGGGAAAGATCCGCATTTATGCCTGCGGCCCGACGGTGTATAATTACATTCACATCGGCAATGCCAGACCGCTGTGCGTATTTGATGTTCTGCGTCGTTATCTGGAATGGCGCGGCATGGACGTCCGTTTCGTGCAAAACTTCACCGACATCGATGACAAAATCATTCGTCGCGCTAATGAAGAAGGCACGACCTACGATGAAATCGCTCATCGCTATATTGACGAGTTCTGGATCGATGCCAAAGGCCTCGGCGTTCGCGAAGCGACCGTTCACCCCAAAGCCACCGAAAACATGGACGAGATCATCGCCATCATTTCCGAACTCGAGAAAAAAGGCTATGCTTATAAAGCGGCAAACGGCGATGTCTATTTCCGCACCAGACGCTGTGAGGAATACGGTAAACTGAGCCACCAGCCGATCGACGATCTCGAAAGCGGTGCGCGCATTTCCGTCGGCGAAGACAAGGAAGATCCGCTTGATTTTGCGTTGTGGAAGGCGGCAAAACCGGGTGAACCCTACTGGGAGTCGCCGTGGAGCAACGGTCGTCCCGGTTGGCATATTGAGTGCTCGGCGATGGCGCGTCGTTATCTCGGCGAAACCATCGATATGCATTGCGGCGGTCAGGACCTGATCTTCCCGCATCATGAGAACGAGATCGCGCAAAGCGAATGCTGCAATAACGCACCGTTTGCGCGTTATTGGATGCATAACGGCTACATTAATGTGGATAATAAGAAAATGTCCAAGTCTCTTAACAACTTCTTTACTGTCAGAGATGTGGCGAAAGAATACGGCTATGAGGCGATTCGGTTCTTCTTGATTTCCTCGTCCTATCGTAGCCCGATCAACTACAATTCGGAGATCATCGAGCAGGGAATTGCCGCCCTTGACCGTCTGTATAACTGTGAGAGTGCGCTGGCTTTTGCCGCGAAAAACGGCGGCGACGGCAGTGCCGATGAGGCGATGGCTCAGGCGATCGTCAACCGTCGTAATCAATTCATTGAAGCGATGGACGACGATATGAACACGGCCGATGCGATCTCGGCGTTGTTTGAACTGGTCAAAGATGTCAACCTGGCGCTTCGTGACAACACCTTGTCCGCAACAGCCGCTCAGGCGGCGCTGGATGCGTTCCATGAGCTGACAGACGTGCTTGGTCTTTTGTATGAGCGCCGTCAGGACGCGGCATCGGACGATGATGCGAAGATTGAAGCCATGATCGAAGCCCGAGCGCAGGCGCGTAAGGATAAGAATTGGGCGGAATCCGATCGCATTCGCGATGAACTCAAAGCGATGGGCATTGTTCTGGAGGATACTCCTCAAGGCGTGCGTTGGCATCGTGCATAAGAAAAGGATATAAATATGACAGATGTTGTGGTGATTGGCGGAGGACCTGCGGGGTTCTCCGCCGCCGTCAATGTGCGTGCAAGAGGTGCGTCGTGTTTGATTATTTCCAATGATGTGACGTCAAACCCGCTTGCTAAAAGCGCAAAAATCGATAATTACATCGGCATGTACGGCGTATCGGGGGCGGAGATGCTCCGCAAAATGAAGGAAGACGCGATAAAAAGCGGAGCCGAATATCGTGTGGGACACGTGTTGTCTGTCGCACCTTTCGGTGATCATTTTATGATCGCCATCGGCAGCGATGTGGTAGAAACCAAACGCGTCATTCTGGCGGTTGGCGTTCGTGCTCCCAAAAAGCTTGCGGGAGAAGAGGCGTTTCTCGGGCGCGGCGTCAGCTACTGCGCCACCTGCGACGGTATGTTGTATCGCTCCAAAAAAGCGCTTGTCATCGGCGATGCCGATGATATACAGCATGAGGCATCGTTGCTCAAACGCATCGGTGTGGATGTCACGGTTGTCCGCTCCGGGCGTCCGTCCGATTGGCAGGAGGATATTCCGCTTGTTGAAGCAAAGCCGCTCGCCATCGAAGAGGGAACGCCGATCACGCTTAAGACCACCATCGGTGATATGAACACCGACGTGGTGTTCATTCTTCGCAACGAACAAGCAATCGATACGCTTGTGCCGGGCGTTGAAACCGACGGCAAGTTTATCAAGGTTGACGAGCGTCTGCAAACCTCCGTTTCCGGCATATATGCCGCAGGAGATTGCATCGGAAAACCGTTGCAGATCGCCAAAGCCGTATCAGACGGACTGCTCGCCGCATGGGCGGCAACCGATTCATTGTAATAAAAAAAGGAACGATCTGCAAAGATCGTTCCTTTTTTGTGTATGAGAATGCATTACGAATACAGACTTTCGAACAACAACGCACGAACATCGGAGGTGTTGATTTCGCCGTCGTACTTCAGATCACAGCTCCAGTAGCGCTCGATGTCGTATTCTTTCAGATCACCTGCGACTATACGAAGCAGCATGCGAATGTCGCTGCTGTTCAATTTACCGTTTTTGTTCATGTCACCGTCGAGATAATCCAGTGTATTGTCATGCTCGAGGTGATACTTGTTTGCGAGGGCGTAGTCAGCGGCATACGATTTGTCTGTGCCGTGAAACACAGCCATCAATGCGCCGGACAGGATATCCTCTCCGATGTCCGTGACCGAAGGAGGAATACGCACAAACTCAAGGGAGGTACAGCCGAGGAACGCGCAAGCGCCGACTTGGCGAAGACCCACATTCAGATAAATGCCTTTCAGATTGGAGCGGTTGGCAAAAGCATAGGGAGCAATGGCGGCGGTACCGTATTTAACGGTGATCACTGCTCCTTCGGGAACAGTGCCGATATAGCCGTATAACACGCGACCGAGGTATACAACGCCGCTGCTCGCATTGCGGAACCAGTGTGTATTGTGGAACGCGTGGTAGCCGATATCATAGGTGTAGGGAGAAATGCCGATGTTGGCAAGGGAGATACAGTTGTAAAACGCCGTTGCTTCGATTGTTTGCAAGGAATTGGGGAAGGAAACGCCGGTTAACGCTGTGCACGAGTCGAACGCCGAACTGCCGATTACCGTCAGCGTGCGCGGGAAGGTAATACTTTGGAGGGTGGTGTTACCGGCAAAAGCCTCCTTACCGATGGCTGTCACGGTGGCTCCGCCGAGAGTATCGGGGATCACCACGGCTGTATCGGTACCTGTGTAGGCGGTGATGGTGGCGTTGTTGTCGGTGATGGTGTATTCAAAGTTGCCTTCCGTTGCGGCGCTTGCCGAAAACGGAACAACTGCCATGAGAGTGCATACGCTCAGGATCATTGCGAACAAACGCATAAAATGACGCATATTGATTCCTCCGTTATTGTAGTCTCTTTTTAGTATACACTAAACAACGATGATTCGTCAAGTCATCGTTTATCAAAAGGAATATAATCGTGGCGATCGCACACGTTTTTATAGGCCGGACGAATGATTTTTCCTGCGTTGATGAGCTCCTCGATGCGATGAGCGCTCCAACCGGAGATGCGGGCGATGGCAAAAAGCGGCGTATACAACTCGGGCGGCAGGTCCAGCATGCGATACACGAAGCCGCTGTAAAAGTCAATGTTGGCGCTGACACCCTTATACATACGACGTTCTTCGGCGATGATTTTCGGAGCGAGTCGTTCAACGGTGGAATACAGCGCATATTCCTTTTGCATACCTTTTTCTTCGGACAGTTGCTTGACGAAGCGGCTGAAAATGCACGCGCGGGGATCGGAAAGCGAATAGACCGCGTGTCCCATGCCGTAGATCAGACCGGCTTTGTCAAACGCTTCTTTATGTAACAACGCACGGAGGTAGGTCGCGATCTCCTCTTCATCTTCCCAGTTTTTGACCGCTTGTTTCATGTCGTCAAACATCTGAACGACCTTGATGTTGGCACCGCCGTGTTTGGGGCCCTTGAGCGAACCGAGCGAAGCGGCAACGACCGAGTAGGTGTCTGTTCCCGAAGAGGACACGACGTGGGTGGTAAAGGTGGAATTGTTACCGCCGCCGTGCTCGGCATGAAGCATCAGTGCCACATCGAGAATCTGTGCCTCGAGCGGGGTATATTTGCTGTCGGGGCGAAGCAGGTGCAGAATGTTTTCGGCGGTGGAGAGGTGCGGCTGAGGATTGTGGATCACGAGGCTTTGACCGAGCTGATAGTGGTTATACGCCTGATAAGCATACACCGACAACAGCGGGAACAGCGCGATCAGCTGGAGACACTGACGCATCACGTTATCAATGCTGATGTCGTTGGCATTGTCATCGTAAGCATACAACGTCAGCACACTTCTGGCAAGCGTGTTCATCATATCGTTACTGGGGGCTTTGAGAATGATATCGCGCACGAAATTGGTCGGCAGTGTGCGATAGCTCGCAAGCGTTGCCTGAAAATCATCGAGTTGTTCCTTGGTCGGCAGTTTACCGCACAGCAGGAGATAGGTGATTTCTTCAAAGCCGTGGTGGGGATTTTTCACCATACCGTCGACAATGTCTTCGATATCAATACCGCGGTAATACAGTTTACCCTCGCAAGCGACGGTTTGTCCGTCCACTTCTTTGAAAGATTGGATCTCGGAAATCTCCGTAAGGCCGGTAAGAACGCCTTTGCCGTTTAAATCGCGAAGTCCGCGAAATACATGATGCTCTTGATAGAGTAAAGGGTCGATTCGGCTGTTTTCAAGGCATTCCGACGCCAACTTGCGAACCGCGGGGGTGATGTCTGAATAATTCGGGTTTCCCATAGAGTCGATCCTTTCTGTGTTTTTTTGAAATATAGATTATATTATAACATATCATATGCAAAATTGCCACGCTAAAATGTAAAAATTTTTAAAATCTTCGCTTGCGAGAGATACGGTCGCGTGGTATACTGGAGAAAAGGAGATGATGGCAATGGCAACACCGCATAATGCCGCCGCAAAAGGCGACATCGCCAAAACCGTACTGATGCCGGGAGATCCTCTCAGAGCGAAATGGATCGCCGATACATTTCTTGAAGATGTGACCTGTTTCAACAATGTTCGCGGTATGCTTGGATTCACGGGAACCTATCACGGCAAGCGTGTTTCCGTCATGGGACACGGCATGGGTATTCCGTCCATCGGCATTTATTCGTATGAACTCTATCATGAATACGATGTCGATACCATCATTCGTGTCGGGTCAGCGGGGGGATATGCTGACGATGTGCACGTACACGATGTTCTCCTTGCGATGGGCGCTTGCACCGACTCTGCTTACGGGGCACAGTATCGTCTTCCGGGCTCCTTTGCGCCGATTGCGGATTATGAGACACTCTCACGTGTGGCTCAAACGGCAAAGGAAGCAGGGGTATCCCTCAAAGTCGGCAATATTCTCTCCAGTGATGCCTTCTACAATGCCGACGAAACAGCGCGTGACCGTTGGAAGGCGATGGGCGTTCTCGCAGTCGAGATGGAAGCGGCGGCACTCTATATGAACGCCGCGGCGGCGGGAAAGAAGGCGCTGACGGTGTTGACCGTTTCCGATCATCTTTACACCGGAGAAGCCCTTTCCGCTCAGGAGCGGCAGACGGGCTTCTCGACCATGATCCGATTGGTGCTTGACAGCATCGAATGAAAGATAAAAAAGCATCGCTGCTTTTGAAAACAGCGATGCTTTTTTTATGCGCAAATACCACTTGACACATTGGTCTATTCGTGATAGACTGTAAACAGAAACAGGTCTATTCTCAATAGACCGATAGAGGTGATAATCATGGAAGATATGAAGCTTGGTATGGTGGAAACGCGCTTTGCGGACATCATCTGGCAACACGAGCCGCTGACATCACGGGAACTTGTGATGCTGTGCGAAAAGGAACTGGAGTGGAAAAAATCCACAACCTATACGGTTCTCAAAAAGCTCTGCGACAAGGGGATTTTCGAGAATAACAGCGGCACCGTAACATCGCTGCTGTCAAAAGAGGAGTTCTCTGCCATTCAAAGCGAGCAGTTTGTCAATGAAACGTTCGGTGGATCTCTCCCTGCGTTCGTGGCGGCGTTCACAAAACGTCAGTCCCTTTCCGAGGAGGAGCTCTGCGAGCTTCGCCGTATGATCGACCGAATCTCCGAGGAGGGATAACATGGAAAATGTGTTCCTGACGGTATGTCACCTCGCGGTCGTGGCGAGTTTTGTTATGGCGGCGGTTTTGGCAGCGCGTCTGCTTCTGAAAAAAGCGCCGAAGATATTCACAATGCTGTTGTGGGGGCTTGTGGCGTTGCGACTGATTTTGCCGTTTTCCGTGGAAAGCGCCTTCAGCCTCGTTCCGAAACAAGTCGCTCACACGGAGCCTGCCGCGGTGACGACCGCGGTGCCCGTCGCATTTACCACACAGTTACGTGCAACTTCCGTGTCGACGACGGTTGCGACAAAGCCAACGAAGCCGTCGGATACGGTTGCCACGACCGTCACGGTCGTGCCGCCGACGGCGGCGGTGACCGCTGTTTCCACCCGTCCGACAGCATCGGTTGTTTCTTCAACGACAAGGGATATATCGTGGACAACGGTCGGTGCTTGTGTGTGGGTGTGCGGTGTGCTGGCAATGGTACTGTACAGCGTGTGGCAGTATTGGCGCTTGCGTCGGCTTGTGCGCACCTCTATACGATTGAAGAATACTGTGTTTGTGTGTGATGACATTGATTCACCGTGTATTCTCGGTGTTTTTCGTCCGCATATCTACTGTCCGTCAGATCTGACCGAAGAAGAACTGGCTGTTGTGGTCGCTCACGAAAACGCTCATCTGCAACGATTGGATCATCTGACCAAACTGTTCGGTTTTCTGCTCCTTTGCGTGTATTGGTTTCATCCGCTTGTGTGGTTGTGCTTTGTGCTGTTCTG
>JAZUOG010000024.1:0-2548 GCA_045604545.1 Acutalibacteraceae bacterium
CGAAGAAGAACTGGCTGTTGTGGTCGCTCACGAAAACGCTCATCTGCAACGATTGGATCATCTGACCAAACTGTTCGGTTTTCTGCTCCTTTGCGTGTATTGGTTTCATCCGCTTGTGTGGTTGTGCTTTGTGCTGTTCTGTCGTGACTTGGAAACCGCGTGCGATGAGCGGGTCATTCGATCGATGAACGCGGAACAGAAGACGCGGTATTCCGAAGTGTTGCTTTCGTGCAGTGCGAAGCACAGTGCGGCTTCCGTGTCACTTGCATTCGGTGAGGTCGGAGTCAAATCGCGTCTCAAGGCCATTCTTCACTATAAGAAGCCTACATTCTGGATCGTTCTCGCCGCTGTTGCGGCGATCGTGGCGGTCGCGGTGTGTTTTCTGACCGTTCCGGTAACGGATACACCGCAAACAAAGGAAACAAAACCAACAACATCCGATCATGAAACGACAAAGCCGACGGATCTGAAAGTTGAAGAAACTCCAAAACGAAACAAAACATTTCAGGTTGTCGGTCCCGATGGTGAAGTTGTGCTGATGTATTTACATCTTCAGGATGCACGGGCGAGCTATATAATGCTTGAAGAATCGGAGGACCCGACAGCAATTATTACTATCACACTCAATGAGGAAGGAACGTCTCTTTTTGCCGAAAGGACAAAACAGCATCTCGGCGGAGAATTTGCTGTGATGCTTGATGGCAAAGAGATTTTCAGTGCGGTTGTATCCGAAAGCATTTCAAACGGCGAGTTTTATATTACAAGTGACGAAATCAGCAATTTCGAGGAAGCTGAAGAAATGGCATATCGCCTGATGTATCAAACCGCGGCATTCCGTCCTTCGGGAGAGTATACATTGCCGCTGGATAACTGGCAAACGAATGGATTGATGTCAATCGGGCTTGATGATTACCACATGACAATGCTTGCTGAGGGCGATGACAGAAAGGTATATCTGCTTTCGGGAACAGCTGTTGATTCGACAAATCCATACACGGCATTGGCTGTTGAGACGGAAAACAAGGTGTTTGTTGTTGGAATGGGGGAAGATTCGCACATCACCGAGGTGCAACTGCGTGAAATGGACGGGAGAACCGGTGACGAAGTTGTTGTTTGTAAAGAAACATCGACCGGTCAGCAAACGGTGACGGTGTATACCGTTCGCGACAGTAGCATTTTCGACAAAGCGAAATTATATCCGATTCTTTTGTCGGAAAACGAGTATCAATCTTCGCTGTTTTCCTCGGTTACGCTTCCTGAGTTCAGAGAGTGTGTGGTGGATGAACAGTTCGGAAATATATGGATGTTTGAACACACAGATTTGCAACCGCTTTTTGGCACATCATACGACACAGAAGGATTTCCGCTTGTTTCCGATACATTCCTTTTGGATGTGATGCCTTGCCGATATGAATTTATCGACGAGGAAAGTGACGGTGTCGTGGAATTGGCGATGTATGCCGAGGTTTACAGCGGATATACGGACAATAGTGTGGGGGAATACTGCACAAAGTACCGTTATGATGAGATATCACGAGCAATGATATGCATGGAGGCTTCCTTTATTCCGAATCCTGATAAACTGAAAGAGATTACACGTGCTTCGTTTGGAGGCATGATCGGAGAACAAACACTGGAATATGCCGGCATGCAATTTCCTTACCCGATCGTACAAGGCGTTGGCAATGATTCGGCCATAAATCAAACGTTACCGTTGGCAATCGCACAGTGTGTTGAAGGCGTGTTGAATGCCAACGATATATATGACGATTACGAAAGCGACGTAAGACTGATGGATGTGGTGTATATTCCGTATGAATCGGATACAAAATTCAGCTTGGTGTATCACGCAACGTATTTTGATGCGTTTTTGGAATATCCGCGTGTGATCGGCTTTGCTGTGACGGTTGACAAGCAAAGCGGAAAACGACTCATACTGAATGATCTTGTCGATATCGAGCAGGTAAGAGCGCCGTTTGTATCACAGTATGTAAAATTCGACAGAGTCAATTATTATGAACCGCTTACGCCTGAGGATTATATGTATATGTTAATGTCGTGCGACCTGACATATGATTTAACAAGGGCACTGAGTTCGTTTGTCAGCAACGATACCGTGTGCATTTTGAGTTCAGCAGTCGGTTTATATTGGTCGTTTGTCATAAGCTTTACGTGATGTATTTTGGAATAAGGAGGGATACCATGGAAAATGTGTTCCTGACGGTATGTCACCTCGCGGTCGTGGCGAGTTTTGTTATGGCGGCGGTTTTGGCGGCGCGTCTGCTTCTGAAAAAAGCGCCGAAGATATTCACAATGCTGTTGTGGGGGCTTGTGGCGTTGCGACTGATTTTGCCGTTTTCCGTGGAAAGCGCCTTCAGCCTCGTTCCGAAACAAGTCGCTCACACAGAGCCTGCCGCGGTGACGACCGCGGTGCCCGTCGCATTTACCACCCAGTTACGTGCAACTTCCGTGTCGACGACGGTTGCGACAAAGCCAACGAAGCCGTCGGATACGGTTGCCACGACCGTCACGGTCATGCCGCCGACGG
>JAZUOG010000025.1:0-36216 GCA_045604545.1 Acutalibacteraceae bacterium
ACGACATGGCTACGATCCGACTTAAGGACCACGGTGCCGATATCTCTGCCGTCCATGATCACCGAGTGCGTTTTGGCCATGTTTTGCTGAAGTGAAAACAGAAAGGCTCTCACGGCCGGGATTGCCGAAACCGTAGAAGCGGCAGACGACACCTCCGGTGTTCGAATGCTGTCGGTAACATCTTCCCCGTTGGCGAACACACGTTGTTCGCCGTCGCAATACTGCATATCAATGTGCAATTCTTGCAAAAAGCTCTCAACGGCCGATGGATCATCAACGTTCACGCCAACCCGTAAGGCGCTCAGGCCTACTGCGCGATACAACGCTCCGGTATCTACGTAAATAAAGCCAAGCTTTCCCGCAAGAATTTTGGCGATCGTGCTTTTTCCCGCACCGCTCGGTCCGTCAATCGCTACGGCGATCACATCTGCATGGTTCTGTGTATTCATTTTTCGCACCTTCTTACTGATAAATTTCACATCATCGCCGCCGCTTTTCCGGCAGCCACGCCGGTAGAAAACGCAATTTGCAAGTTAAACCCACCGGTATATGCATCAACATCCAGCAATTCGCCGGCAAAATACAACGATGCAACCAATCGCGATTCCATGGTTTTGGCATTCACTTCTTTCACGTTAACGCCACCCGATGTAACAATCGCTTCATCGATCGGTCGATAATCTTCGACCGTCATCACAAAATCCTTCAGCAAGCGCACCAACGTCATGCGTTGCTCTTTGGTAACGGCGTTGCATTGTGTGTGACTTCCCACTCTCCAACGAGATGCCGCGATGGCGATCATCGAGCGAGGCAACAACGTTGCGAGCATGGTGGATACCGATGCATTTTTGTGTTGAGACAATTCTCTGAGCAACCGTTCATCAAGCTGTTCTTCGGAAAGTGCCGGTTTTAAATCCAGATGCAACCGATATCTTCCCGGCGACATATCGCGCATATGTGCCGAAGCGCTCAACACAAGCGGTCCGGTTACGCCGAAATGGGTAAATAACATTTCTCCCATTTCTTCAAACAACACGTTTCCCGTGACCGTATCCTCGGCACTCAACTTCACATTTTTCAGAGATAATCCCTGCATCTGAAGACAATCATACTCCCGCGTCACCAGCGGAACAAGCGACGGACTTATCGGAACGATCGAGTGTCCCGCACTCTGTGCCATTCGGTAACCGTCACCCGTTGATCCGGTTCGCGGATAGGAACATCCTCCCGTACACAAAATTACCGCATCCGCCGAAAGGACAGCTCCGCTTTCGCATACAACGCCGACACATTTGCCGTTTTCTATCACCAAATCCATTGCGCGCTCACAAACAAAGGATACCCCGTTCGTTTTGGCATAGCGAACCAGCGCATCAACCACATCAACCGCTTTATCGGAAACAGGAAACACGCGATTTCCTCTTTCCACCTTTGTTTCAACACCGTACTGTAACAACAGCGCGCGAATATCCTCTGCATCAAACGCCGATAAGGCGCTGTACAAAAAGCGACCGTTGGACGGAACGTTGGCGATCATTTCTTGTAAATCACAGGCATTTGTGACGTTGCAACGCCCTTTTCCCGTGATCATAACCTTTCTGGCAGGGCGAGCGTTCCGCTCAACCACCGTCACCTGAGCGCCATACATTGCCGCCGTGCCTGCCGCCAAAAGTCCTGCCGCACCGCCGCCGATCACCAACACCCTGCTCATGGCAAATCCTCCGCAGGGTCTTTGGCATACAAGCTATACGTATCCCACAGTTCTTCCAGCTCTGTCAGTTTCTCGCGGTTTTTATCAAGCGTTTTCACCGCAACCGCCACAATGAGCGCGTTGATAATACTCAAAGGGGCCACCAACGAATCCACGATCGTTGCCATATCGCTGTGTGCCAGCAATAAATAATCGGCATATTGCGCAATCGGAGACAGTTGATTGTCGGTAATGGCGATGATCTGCGCTTTTCTGGAATGCGCAAAATGAAGCGTTCTGACCGCTTTGCTGGAATATCGCGGAAAGCTCAGCCCGATAAGCACATCATTTTCGTTGATATGGAACATTTCTTCCAGGATCTCCATCTCACTGGAGGTATATACCAAGTGAATATCTCCCAGCATCATTTTGAGATAATACGCCGTGAAGTTTGCAAGCGAACGGCAGCTTCCCGCACCGAAGATATACACTTTTCGTGCATTGATAACGGCATCAACAGCTTTGTTGAACGTGTCTTTCGGAAGTTCTTCGAGAGTTTGCCTGAGATTAGCAATATCCGACTGAAGGACATTTTCGAGCACATCGTCATCAGCCATTCTTGACTTTGTCACTTCGATGCGTTGGATAGAATTCAGTTTGCTTCGAATCAGATCCCGAATCGCTTTTTGCAATTTCGGATAACCATCAAAGCCAAGTTCCGCCGCAAAGCGAACAACGGTAGATTCACTGACACCCACCGTCTCGCCCAATTTAAACGCCGTCATAAACGCCGCTTCATCTGCGTGATCCAAAATAAATTGCGCAATACGCTTTTGTCCCTTTGAGAAGCCACCCATTCGGGACAGAATACGCGACGACAAATTCGATTTCACGAAAAAAACCCCTTCGCGGTAATGCTGTGTATTTCAAAAACAATAGTGATATTATCATACCAAAAACAAACCAAAAATGCAAGTCAAAAACGCGAACTTGCAAAAGATCCAACCGTCCTTCGGACGATCGGATCTTTGCGTATCATGCAGTATACTCCACTTTCATTTTTAAAAGCGCACTTCCTTGACCATCAAACACAAAGCGCACTTTATGGCCGTTTTCAAATTGATAGGCCAACACCAGAATATCGGTCGGCGATTCCTTGTAATCTTCATTGGCTTTGCCGAAATACTGCTTCACCGTGTCGTACGACATCGTTCCGTCAATACATTCATAGCAATACGCCAAACGGGTATTCTCATCGGAAAAATCAATCTCTGACGCGATAACAGCCCCCTGCGCATCGGTTTTCACCGTCACCGCACCGAAACGGTATGTTTTCATCTCGTCTTCGACAACAGTTTCTGCCGTTTCTTTCAGTGTCGCCTTCACATCGTCTATATGAACAAATTCCGATACGTCAATACCGGGAGACAACGGCAACACCTGAGGCACCATCGCTTCATTCATCGCCAGTGAGTGAACACCCTCGGGAAGCGGAATGTTGTCGTTGACAATTACATCAACATCGATCGCACCGTCACGAAAATGAAGATTACCGTTACCGCTGTGACCGAAGCCATCATCTTCAAACGCAAACGAAATCGAATCACCAACTGTTTTTGCGGTGATATCCTTAGCAGATGCGGCATTTCCGTCAACATAAGAGAACAAGTCAAAGATCACATGATCTTTTGTAACTTCATGAATATGCAGAAGAAATCCACCCTGAGCGGCGACATCTTTCTTACCGACACTGTCTTCATCGACCCATTTTATGCCGAGATATTCCTTGACCCAAGAGCAATCCACTTGATCCTCAGCCACATCTCCAACCGTCGGAAGGGTGGAATTCTGTGTCGTTTCCGAACCGGAATTCTCGTCCGAACGATCCTCTCGAAACGCCAACAGATACAGCAGCACCGCCGTAATAACAACGAACACCGTCACACTGTACATCACCAGTCTCAATCGTCCTCGACGAGGTACTTCTTGTGTATCCGGTTTCTGTTCCGATTCCTGTGGATCCCCGCAAGAATTCACAGTCACCACATCGGTGCTGTCCGCATCGGCAATACCGTCAATCTGCTCCGACTCCTGGATAGCCGCTGTTTCTTCCGTTTCGGGAAGATCACCTTCAGCAACCGCCACCTCTTCGTTCGCGCCTTCTACAACAACGGTTTCGTCGACAACAAGAAGCTCGTCGTCCTCCTTGCCGATCAACCGTCGATCTTCAAAACAATGGGAACACTGCGGACAAGCAGACGCTTCCGGGGTCACACGTCTGCCGCAGTTCGGACAGCGCTTTTTTGCCATTTCTCCCACTCCTCACAATCTCACTTCAAAAACGAAACAACTGTTTCACATAAGGGTGTAATCGCAAACGATAAAAAGCTCCCACCTGCAAAAGCGCTCTGTCATATAATACAAATACCGCGTTTCCTGCAAGCAACAGCGCCCACGGCAAATACATTCCCGCAATCATAAAGTTCTCTTTTTCAAGTCCCACAACATACAAAAGAAGCAGAAATCCGCCAATCATCGCAGCATTGAAAACCAACAATTTCACGACCCACGCAAGAGCCGTATTACGCCACAGCTCAATGCGCAATTGAATGATCGGATAATAGCCGAAAAACAACACAAACAACAATTTTGCTTCCGGATCGGGTGTGATCAACAGCGATAAAAGTGCCGTCACGGCATAACAAATCACACCATAACGAACACCGAGTTCAAGCGTTGCCGCTACAAACACCAATCCCGCCAATGCCGCCAGCGCATACGTGGCATACGGAAACAATGAAGCGAGAAGGATCACCGTGGCAATAGCACACAGAATTCCGCAAAACGCCATTCGTTGTGACATTTTCATGCGTATCTCTCCCACCTCAGCAACAAGCGATCAGATCGCCGCCCATACATTCACAGCAACAATCCGCACAAATGAGTCCCTGACACACATCGCACGTTGAGCACCCTGCCGCAGGGCGACCGCTGTGAACCGTGTAACCACCGCTTCTCTGTTGCGACATACGATTATACGCCTGACGATACTCCATATTCTGCGGATCCATGCTCACAGCCTGATGAAAATGCTGAGAGGCTTCCTCAAGCCAGCCTTTTTGATACAGCACGACACCTTTCAGATAATGCCATTCCGCATTGCGAGACATACTCGGAATACCATCAAGCAATTCCTCTGCTTGTGCATAACGCCGTTGAGAAACCAGGTGACGAATATCCGTATACTGCGCATATCCGGCATTATTGGCTCCGTGTCCCTGTCTCTCACGCACGATCGTATCATAGGCATCGTTGAGTTCTTTCATCTTCTCCTGTGAAGACGATGACATTGATGCATCTGCACCATTATTATATTGATATTCTCTTGCAAGGTTGCGATAAGCGTTTTTAATTTCTTCGTCGGTCGCCGAGGGACTGACACCAAGCACTTCATACGGATTCCTCATGACACTTCTCCTTTGTTTCTCCGTTCTGTATTTTCTGTATCACCGCGGGAACACCGCGATAAATAATATTTCTCAATATCCCGTCAAACCGATATATCTTCATCTGTTCATAGCTTTCCGCACAAATGGCCATGCAGCCGTGAAGCGATTGTGCGGCATACGCGCGACTCTTTTCAAGTTGTGTGCTGTCGATGGTATCTTCTCCGATATAGTGAATATACGGATTATAATTGCCGCTTCGAAGATCCTCTTCCATATCGTCGGCCGCATCGGCAAGATAGATAAACCGACCGAGACAATACCCAAAACGATTCATGATGTCCGCGTCTGCCGGTGACGTCTTCGAGCATAACAATGTTGCAAGCAACTTTGCCGTAGGCTCCGCCGCCGCGTCAACGGATGCGGTTTTCCTGCTTTCAACCAACGCCTGCGCTTCCATATATTCGTTAACAGCCTGCGCTTCAAGCGGTCGTCTTTTGCACGCTTTTTTATAGTCCCGTTTGACGAACCATCTCGCCACGCGTGCTTTCATACGTTTTAAAAACCGTTCATCGGCAATGGTATCCGTCAATTTGTGATACACAAGAAGCATCGCCGTATCGGCGGCGTAATCCAACGCTTCATTCTCTATGTGATGACACATGACCCTCTTCTTTGTGGGATTAAAGGGACAACGGCCTTGTCGGAATGTGACCTTATCTTCTTTCAGCGCCATGATCAATATCGCCAAAAATGTAAAATCATAACTTAGCGTCATTCTCGCCGCAAAACCATATCGTTTTCCGAGCGTTTGGCATAAAGAGCAATACACGCCTCGGTAGGTTTCAAACTCAGCGATCGTCAAATCGGGCTTAAACGTTTTAATATACCCAAACATATCTCACATCACACATCTTTCGTTAGTAATCATACCGTATCTTAATCGTATGTGCTTAAACGAATTGTAAACTTTGCAAAATCAGAGTGCGATGAGTCCTTTTTCGTACATAGAACGTGCAGCAAGAAGCACACCGAGCTTACCCGAATGAAAATTCAGTCCGCCCTGCATATATGCAGCAAACGGCTCTCTGAGCGGTGCATCTGCGGAAAGCTCGATGGAAGCTCCTGCCGTAAAAGCGCCCGCCGCCATAATAACCTGATCATCATAGCCGGGCATATCCCACGGCTCGGGAACAACAAATGAATCCACCGGAGCGCCCTGTTGCATACCCTGACAAAATGCAATAAGGGACGGGGCATCACCGAGTTTGACGGCTTGAATGATATCCGCACGGTATTCGTCCGGCGTCGGCGTGACGTCATAACCGAAACCGGAAAACAGCGCCGATGCATATACCGCCGTTTTCAACGCCTCTCCGACAACGTGCGGTGCATGGAACAGACCCATATATAACGAGCGGTTATGTCCGAGCGAAGCACCGACCTCTCTGCCGAGTCCGGGCGTCGTCATGCGATACGAACATTTTTCAACCAATTCCTGCTTTCCGCAAATATAACCGCCGTTTTCGGCAATACCGCCGCCTGCATTTTTAATAAGCGATCCCGCCATCAGATCGGCACCGACCGCTGTCGGTTCTGTCTTTTCAACAAACTCACCGTAACAGTTATCCACAAATACGATGGCATCTTCGCGCACCTCACGCACGGCTTTGATGATTTTGTCAATATCCGCCACCGTCAGCGACGGACGCAACGAGTATCCACGAGAGCGCTGAATATGTACAACTTTAATGCGTTTATCCTTACGCAGAGCTTGTTGAATCCCGTCAAGATCGGGACGATCGGCTTTCAGCGGAACTTCACGGTAACCAACGCCGTAATCCGCCAGCGATCCGTCGCTATGCTCGCCGACACCGATCACACCAAGTAAGGTGTCATACGGTGTTCCTGTTGCCGCCAACAGCACATCGCCCGGACGAAGCACCCCGAACAAAGCGATCGTTATGGCGTGTGTACCGGAAACAATGGAATGGCGCACAAGCGCATCTTCCGCAACCATCACCTGTGCAAACAGCCGATCAAGCTCATCGCGACCTCTGTCGCCGTATCCGTATCCGGTCGTTGACACAAAATGACTTTCACTGACATGATGTTCAATAAACGCCGACAGCACCTTTTGCTGGTTGTATTCTGTGATTTCATCGATTCTTTCAAAAGCCGATTTACAACGCATCAGTGCTTGATCCGATGCCGTTTGCAGCTTTTTCGGAATGTCAAAAAACGGTGTATTCATGATATGGATTATCCTTTCTCAACACTGCCCCATTCACCGATCGTTGTAAACCCGATTTTGGTATACAACCGATGAGCATATTCATTTTTAGGAGACAGCATCACCTTGGTATTATCTTGTTGAAGTTCATAAGCCAACGTCAACACGCACGCCGACGCATAGCCTCGACCGCGTGCCGCAGGCAATGTTGCCACTGCACCGATAAGTGCCGCTGTTTCACAGCGCGCCACCGTCATCGCGCAAGCCGCAAGGCGATCGCCGTCATACACACCGATGCAGTCGCACAACCCACGACGATAGCGGTGATGCACATCGGCATACCAGCTGTCAAACGGCGGGACCCCCTCCGAAAATCCCTCGCACAGTACAGGGTACACCTCGGACGGGGACACACGAACCGCCATGTCCGACACAACTATCCTTTCGGGGGCTTGCATGACCGCTTCCGATTTAAAAGGCACTCCCCAGTCTTTTGCAAGACATTTCGCGGTCGCTTTGTCTGTTCTGACGTAGCGAATTTCAGGATCCATCGTCAAAAACAAGCGCATTTCTTCGCTGTCAGCACATGCATCCAATACAGCGGTATTCTCTAAAACAGAGAGATGATTGCCGTTGTCGTCCTCATAAAACCGCAGAAAATCATGCCCCGCGCCGTAGGCGGCATACTGTCCGCATTGACGAACACCCGCCTCTGTCGTCGGTCGCCAGAGCGACACAGATGACGTATCCACTCTTCTGATCATAACGCCACCCGTCCGATCAAGACGCTGACAAGGTCATAAACTGCCTTCATATCATTCATCGACAACACGCACGACGGCGAATGAATATAGCGGCAAGGCAGAGAAATCGCCGCCACTTTACTGCCGCTTGCGGCGGTTTGAATCGAGCCGGCATCGTTACCGCCCGCCACCATCGATTTCGGTTGTGCCTTGACAGAGCATTCCCGAGCGGTGTTCATGATCACATCATAGAGACTCTTGTCATACAGTGTGCGACGATCCATGAACGACACGACCGCGCCCTCGCCGACTTGACACACTTGCTTCTCCGACGGAACACCAACGGTATCCGCGGCCGTTGTCGCATCGATGACGATGCCGATATCGGGATCAAGTGAAAATGACGCCGTTTTGGCACCGCGCAAACCGACTTCTTCCTGAACGGTAAACACGACCCAAACGTCCGCTTCCGGCTGTGTTTTGCACAGCTCCATCAAAATGGCACACCCCGCACGGTCATCGATCGCTCGACCTTTTACCAGATTGCCGATTTCACAAAAATCACTGTCAAACACAGCGGTATCACCGATCGAAACCAGTTTCTCCGCATCTTCACGAGAATCAACGCCGATATCAATCAGTAAATCGCCAGAAGGGATCTGGCTCTTTTCGTCGCCTTCACACATATGAATCGCTTTTCCGCCGATCACACCGACCACATCGCCGAACTTCACACGATGGCCGAAAAGAACGGATTTATCAATGCCGCCGACTTCGCAAAAGCGAATAAAGCCATCTTCCGTAATACCTGTTGCGATCACACCGACCTCGTCCATGTGCGCCGCCAGCATGACTTTTTTGTCGGCACGCTTGACACCTTTCAGGTGAACAAACAGATTGCCCATCGCGTCGGTATGCATATCATCAATATGCGCAATTCCCCGAAGGGTACTCAAAATATACTCACATACGGTCGTTTCTCTTCCCGAAACACCATCAAGGGAACACAAGGTTTTCAACGTTTTCAGCATACCGTCACCCCCTCTTTGGCCGCATACACCATCAAGTCGGACACAGCCTTGACGTCCGCAACATCAACCACCTCAACAGGTGTATGCATATACCGCTGAGGAATGGACAGCAACGCCGTAGGAATGCCTTCACGCGTGAAGGCAATGCCGTCCGCGTCGGTACCCGTGCGACCGCCCATCACCTCATACTGCAACGGCACATCATGCTGTTGCGCCAGCTTTTTGAGCGTTTGCGTCAGTTTGGCATCGAGTCCCGGAGCCATACCGAGCATGGCGCCTTTGCCGAGTTTACCGCAATTATGCGCCGGAGCGTCGGGAGTAACAGCAAAGCTGACATCGGTCACGATTGCCGTTGTCGGTGTCACGGAGAACGATGCTACTGTTGCCCCCGCTCCGCCGACCTCTTCCTGCACCGCAAACAGCGCGATCACATCGCAACTCAGATCCTTTTCGTTGCAAAGGCGGCAAAACGCATCTAAAACCGCCGCACAACCGACGCGATCGTCCAACGCTTTTCCGCAAACTCTGTCGCCTGCCAGGCTCCGAAAACAGCTGTTAAACACCACACGCGACCCTTTCGGGACAAGTTTCTTCACTTCATCGGCCGGCAATCCAACATCGATTCCCATCTCTTCAATGGGTTTCATTTTTTCCTCGCCGCTCGAAAGGTGAGGCGGTGTCGAACAAAACACACCAAACAATTCCCGCTCACCAAGCACCGTTACCTCTGTTGCCGCCAACACGCGACGATCAATGCCGCCGCAATTCGCAACACGGACAAATCCACGGTCATCAACATGCGTCACCACAAATCCGATCTCGTCCATGTGCGCTTCCAACATCAACACAGGGGCACCGTCATTTCCGCAACGATGCACCGCGATCACACTGCCGAGCGGATCAACGCGCACGTCGTCCGCGATGCCGTTCAGCGTCGCACAGATCACCTCGGCGATATTTCCGCATCCGCCCGCTCCGTGGGCTTCGCACAATTGTCGAATGATATCTTTCATGTATTTGCCTCCTTCAATAACGGCGCTAAATACTGAGCAGTATACGACTCTGCCACTCCGACGATTTCTTCCGGAGTGCCGCAAGCCACCACACGACCGCCGCGATCACCGCCCTCGGGACCAAGATCGATGATGTGGTCGGCGGTCTTGATGACATCGAGATTATGCTCAATGACGATCACGGTATTTCCGCCTTCAACAAGACGTTGCAACACGTCGATCAGTTGTCGCACATCGTCCGTATGCAAGCCGGTTGTCGGCTCATCGAGAATATATACCGTCTTTCCTGTTGCACGTTTCGAGAGTTCTGTCGCCAGCTTGACACGCTGTGCTTCGCCGCCCGACAAGGTGGTGGAGCTTTGCCCGATCTTGATATATCCCAATCCCACTTCATACAGCGTACGCAGTTTTCTGGCAATCTTGGGAATATCTTCGAAGAAGTGAAGTCCTTCTTCCACAGTCATTTCCAGAACCTCATAAATATTCTTACCTTTGTATTTCACCTCAAGTGTTTCGCGATTATACCGCTCACCTTTACACACTTCACAAGGAACATACACATCGGGAAGGAAGTGCATTTCGATTTTGATAATACCGTCGCCTTGGCACGCCTCACAACGACCGCCCTTGACATTAAACGAAAACCGTCCCGGTCCGAAACCGTGCATTTTGGCATCTTTTGTAGACGCAAACAAATCGCGAATATCGCCGAAAACGCCTGTATAGGTGGCAGGATTGGAACGCGGCGTACGCCCGATGGGCGATTGATCGATATCGATCACTTTATCAAGATGCTCCACACCCTCAACACAGCCGCAATGACCGGGATGCGTGTGTGCACCGTTGAGATCTCTTGCCAATGTTTTATACAAAATCTCATTTACAAGTGTCGATTTTCCCGAACCGGAAACACCGGTCACGCAGTTAAACGCGCCCAGTTTAAACGACACGTCAATATCGTGAAGATTGTTCTCTTTTGCTCCTATTACACGCAGAAAACGACCGTTTCCTTCTCTGCGTGAAGCAGGAACGGGAATGCGTTTTTTACCGCTGAGATACTGTCCTGTCAAGGACGCTTCACATTCGCAGATCTCTTTCGGCGTACCTGCGCACACGATCTGTCCGCCGTGAATACCCGCGCCCGGGCCGATGTCCACAATATAGTCAGCCGCACGCATGGTATCTTCATCGTGTTCAACCACAATCAGCGTGTTTCCCAGATCACGCAGACGTTGCAACGTGGCAAGCAACTTATCGTTATCCCGTTGATGCAGACCGATGCTCGGTTCATCAAGGATATACAGCACCCCCATGAGATAGGACCCGATCTGCGTTGCCAGACGAATTCGCTGACTTTCACCGCCCGATAACGTACCGGCACTGCGCGACAACGTCAGATAATCCAGTCCGACGCTCTGCAAAAAGCCCAAACGCTCTTGGATCTCCTTCAAAATGCGATCACCGATCATATGCTCTTTTTCCGTCAATTCAAGCGATTGCAAATACGCGATCGCATCACTCACCGAGCACATGGTCAGTTCGTGAATATTCTTGTCGCCGACAGTGACCGCCAGACTCTCGGGTTTCAGACGTTTGCCGTGACACTCGGGGCAATCACATTCCGACATAAACACATCAATTTCGCCGCGGACATAGTCACTGTTGGTTTCGCGGTAACGGCGTTCAAGATTATTGACAATCCCTTCAAATGCCGTCTCAAAAACACCTCGCCCGTATTCATTGCGACGGTTGATGGTGATCTTTTCGCCGTTGCTGCCGTAAAGCAACACCTGAAGCTGTTGTTTGGTAAGGTCCTTGATGGGCGTATCGACCGTAAACCCGTATTTTGCCGCCACCGCTTCAAAGTACATCTGAGACAGTGTACCGCTTTCCGAAAAGCCCCATCCGCTTGCTTTCACCGCACCGCCGCGAAGGCTCTTCGTTTTGTCGGGAATGAGCTTGTCGGGGTCGAGTTTCTGGTAAAATCCCAAACCACTGCAACGGGCACACGCGCCGAACGGATTGTTGAACGAAAACATTCTGGGCGTGAGTTCTTCAACGCTGATGCCGTGTTCGGGACACGCATAATTCTGAGAAAAGGTCAGTTCTTCCCCGCCGATCACATCAACCGTCAGCAATCCGCCCGACAGCCCCGTTGCGGTTTCAATGGAATCCGCAAGTCGCGAGCGAATATCCGCCTTTACAACCAGACGATCCACCACAATTTCAACGGTGTGCTTGATATTCTTTTCAAGTTTAATATCTTCGGATAAGTCATAAACATTCCCGTCAACACGTACGCGCGCAAATCCTGCGCGTCTGGCGGCATCAAACTCTTTAACGTGTTCGCCTTTGCGTCCTCTGACGACCGGTGCCAACAATTGGATACGCGTACCTTCTTCGAGTGACAACACACTGTCCACGATCTGGTCAACCGTTTGCTGTGCGATCACACGACCGCAGATCGGACAATGCGGCACACCGATACGGGCGTACAACAGACGCAGATAATCATAAATTTCCGTAACGGTACCCACTGTCGAGCGGGGGTTTTTGGAGGTTGTTTTCTGGTCGATGGAAATGGCCGGAGAAAGACCGTCGATTTCGTCCACATCGGGTTTGTCCATTTGACCGAGAAACATTCGCGCATAGGACGACAAGCTTTCCACATAGCGTCGTTGTCCCTCTGCGTAGATGGTGTCAAACGCCAACGAGGACTTTCCCGAACCCGACAAGCCGGTGAAAACCACCAGTTTATCTCTCGGAATATCGATGTTTATATTTTTTAAATTGTGTTCGCGAGCGCCGCGAACCTTGATTTTATCATTTGCCATGATACACTTTTACTCCGCTTCTGTTGGGTTATTGCTCTTCCAACTTCTTTATCTGATCTCGCAGATATGCCGCATGCTCGAATTCAAGCAATTTGGCGGCATGACGCATTTCCTTTTTCAATGCTTCGATTTGTTTGAGACGATCCTCTCTGGAAAGTCTCTTTCCTTGGCGATCCTTTGTCTTGGAACCGCCCATATCGATAATTTCGCGAACATCCTTCACAATGGTCTGAGGAACAATGCCGTGCTCCCGATTATATTTCATTTGGATCTCACGACGACGGTTGGTTTCGACAAGTGCCCGTTCCATTGACGGTGTGACGGAGTCGGCATACATGATGACCTGACCGCCCGCATTTCTCGCGGCGCGACCGATCGTTTGCACGAGCGATGTCTCCGAGCGCAGGAATCCTTCTTTGTCTGCATCAAGAATTGCCACCAAAGACACTTCGGGGATATCAAGACCCTCGCGAAGCAGGTTGATGCCGACAAGCACATCGAACTCTCCCAGACGCAGGTCTCTGACGATCTCCATGCGTTCCATAGTATCGATATCATGATGCATATAGCGGATACGAATACCGGCATTTTCATAATACGACGTGAGGTCCTCTGCCATTTTCTTGGTCAACGTCGTAATCAGCACGCGTTCGTTTCGCTCGGCTCTGATGCGGATCTCGTTCATCAAATCATCGATCTGACCTTCAACAGGCTTCACAGTGACCTCAGGATCAACCAGTCCGGTCGGACGGATCAACTGTTCAACCGTTTGTGCGCTTTTGGAACGCTCCAACTCTCCCGGCGTCGCGCTGACAAACACGACCTGGTTGATACGTTCATAAAATTCATCAAAGTTGAGCGGACGATTATCGTACGCCGACGGCAAACGAAAGCCGTAATCGATCAGGTTTGTTTTTCTGGCACGGTCACCGCCGAACATACCGCGCACTTGCGGAAGCGTCACGTGCGACTCGTCCACAAACAACAGAAAATCGTCCGGAAAATAATCGAGAAGCGTATATGGCGCAGTACCGGGGGCACGCCCTGCCATCACAGCGGAATAATTCTCGATCCCCTTGCACATGCCGACCTCGCGAAGCATCTCCATATCGTATCTTGTACGTTGCAAGATACGTTGTGCCTCCACCAGCTTTTGCTCTTTTTTGAAATATTCCACCCGTTGCTCCAGCTCTTTGTCGATCTGTTGCAACGCCCGCTCCATCTTCTCGGGAGCAACGATATAGTGACTGGCAGGGTAAATCGCCGCGTGGGTTATGGTGCGCTTGACCTCTCCCGTCAACGGATGAATCTCGGAAATCCTGTCGATTTCATCGCCGAAAAATTCCACTCTGACAGCCGTTTCCGATGCGCCGGCCTCATAGATTTCCACAACATCTCCACGCACACGGAATTTATTGCGGATAAAATTGATGTCGTTGCGTTCATATTGAAGGTCGATCAGCTTTGCAAGCAATTCGTCCCGCTCAAGCGCCATTCCGGGACGAAGAGAAATCACCATGCTACGATAATCGATAGGACTGCCCAAGCTGTAAATACAGGATACACTGGCGACGATAATGACATCACGACGTTCCGACAATGCGAGCGTTGCGGAATGGCGAAGCTTGTCGATCTCATCGTTGATGGCAGAATCCTTTTCAATATACGTATCCGTTGTGGCGATATACGCTTCCGGCTGATAGTAATCATAATAAGACACAAAATATTCCACCGCATTGTTCGGGAAAAACTCTTTAAACTCCGAGCAAAGCTGTGCGGCAAGCGTTTTATTGTGTGCCAATACCAGCGTCGGACGGTTGACATTGGCAATAATATTCGCCATCGTAAACGTCTTTCCGGAACCGGTCACACCAAGCAACACCTGTTCCTTCAACCCGTTTTCCACACCGCGACTGAGCCGCTCGATCGCCTCGGGCTGATCGCCCATCGGTTTATACGGAGAAACAAGCTCAAAACGCTCCATACCGACACACCTCCTTTTCCTGTTTTGCCAAAACGATATACATAATCAGTATATCACATATTTTTTAAAATGAAAAGATTTTCCTTAAACTTTTAAAAAGAATCATACGGCAGAAAGATCGCCTCTTTCTGCCGTATGATGAATATCTATTGTATTGTCAGTCATTATCGTTGATGCGATATCCTACACCGAGTTCGTTGAGGATATAGTTTTCTCCACCGGGTTTTGATCCCAGCTTTTTTCGTAAATTCGCCATATTGACCTGCAATTTCTTGACACTTCCCACATCATCATATCCCCAAACCTCTTTGATAATCGATGCATATGTCAGCACTTTGCCGGTGTGATGCGTCAGAAAAGCGAGGATGTTATACTCCGTTTGAGTCAACTTGATTTCTTCTTCTCCGACAGTAACAATTCTCCTGTCGTAATCGATGACCATGTCAAACAGTTGGAATTTACCGTCTGATGAAGCCGTATTCTGACCGATGCGATAGCTTCTCAAAGCCGCTCTGACACGCGCGAGCAATTCCGCCGTTCCAAACGGCTTAGTAATGTAGTCGTTTGCTCCGCAGTCGAGAGCCGTCACCTTATCTGTTTCATCGGTACGAGCCGACAAAACCAGAATCGGTGTCGTATCACTCTGCCGAATATAGCGAATATACTCCATGCCGTCCATATCGGGAAGACCAAGATCAAGAATAATCAGATCGGGCTTATACGAGGTGAACATCAGAACACCGTTATGAAAAGAATCTGCGAGAAGAACTTGATAATCATTTGCACGAAGAATGGTTTTCACAAAACTCCGTATGTTCGCCTCGTCTTCGACCAAGAGAATCTTATAGCGGTTATTACTCATTCTCTTCCCCCTCCAATGGTAGCGCAAAAGCAAACACTGCACCATGTTCTTCGCGATTTGCCGCCGACAGATCACCGTCATGCGCCTTTACAATTGATGAACAAACAGCAAGTCCGATCCCCATATTGCCGCGTGCGCCATCAACCGCGGACGTCCTTGAAGACAGATTGCCTTTGAAAATGTTATCCATTCGTTCCTCTTCGATGCCGCATCCATCGTCAATGACCTCAAAAAGCGCACTTTGCTCGTTGACAGACACCCGAAGAATCAATTCTGTCATACCTTTTGCATGATGAACAGCATTTTCAAGCATATTGATGAGGACCTGTTCAATCAGCAGTGCGTCCATAGGAATGCTGATGAAATCATCGGGTATATCCACAATCACATGTTGATTCGGACAACGCTTGTGGAATTTCACAAGAACAGCATCAATCAATTCCTCCAGGACCGTCGACACCTTTTTGACTTGTACATTGTCGCTGCCGATCTTTGTGACAGTAAGCAGGTTTTCCACCATGCGAATAAGCCACGCCGAATCCTCTTGAATCTCGCCGAGCAAACGAAGCTTCTGCTGTTTCGTAAGAGAGTCGTAGTTTTCCATAATGGCGGAACAAGAACCATAAACCGTTGTAAGGGGGGTTCGCAGATCGTGAGATACCGCACGAAGCAAATTGGCTCTCATACTCTCCTTTTCTATCTCGGCTTTTATTTTTTCGGTTTGCTTGATACGTGTCGTCAACATTCCTGTCATAATGGCAACGATCAACATAACAATAGCGGCTACAATACACTCCGGAGACACCAGATCAATGCCGTAGTATGGATACGTAAACGCATAGTTTACCAAAAATACACTGATCACCGATGCCGATATGCCCCAAACAAACCCTTTTGTACGCAATGAGATCAGAAACACACCAAGCACAAAAAGCATCGGTGTCAGTGTTCGCGTCGCGTCCGTATATACACGGTTCAGCAGCTGATTAAGTGCATACATTAACACCAACATCAACGCCGTAAACGCCGCATCTATGAGGATGCGCTTATGCTTTTTCATATTTTCCCCTCCTAGGATGGGTTACAATACGAGAATACCACATTTTTCAGAGAAAAGCGAGAAAAAGATCAGACACTCATGTGAATTTTCGCATACGCCTGGGCAATGTTCAAAATATGATCACCGATACGTTCAAAATCGGTCAGCAACTCGGAATACAACACACATGCCTCTTCGGAGCATTTACCTTTACGCATACGGCTGAGATGGTGGTCGCGATAAGATTTTGTCATATCGTCGATGTGTTGTTCCAAAGCGGCAATTTCCGACAACCATTTCGGAAGATCCTCGTGCTTGGACAACACTTTATTGATTGCCTTCTGTGTGACGGATTTCATCTCTTCAAGTTCTGTCATCGCACTTTCAGAGAAGGTGATCGCTCTTTCTTCAAGAACATGGATATACCCCGCAATATTGACAGCGTGATCACCGATTCTTTCCGCATTTCCGGTAATCAGGAAATACTGTTCGATATCGGAAACCGTGTCATCGTTATTGTTATTCACCAGAATTTTGGAAACATAACGAGACAGTTCTTTATTGAACATATCGATATCCTTTTCGGAAGCCGCCACCTGTTCGAGCAACGACGGGTCTCTCTTAAGAACCACATCGAAGGAGCACTGTACATTATCTCCCGCAAGTGTGATCATGCGGCGGATATCCTGAGACAACATATCCATATGCACGGCATTGGCACCAAGCGTTGTCACACCTCTTCTGAACTCCTCGGACAGTGTCATAACACTGCTTCCGACTGTGCGTTCTTCTTGAATGTCGGGAAGGATCTTTTCCGCCACATTCGCCATATACGTACCAAACGGCAACAGTAAGAGCGTGGTAACAATATTGAATATCGTGTGCATATTGGCAAGCTGACCGGCAGGATCGCCCGGTGTCAGACCGCCGACCCAGTCCGCAACCGGCAAAGTCAGACAAAGTGTCGTAAACAACAACGTGCCGATTATGTTAAACATCAAATGAATGATCGTTGTACGCTTAGCGCTGCGATTGGTACCGATCGACGCGAGAACCGCGGTAATGCATGTACCGATATTCATGCCGAACAGTACAAACACTGCCGACGAAAAGCCGATCAATCCCGATGCTGCCAATGTTTGGAGAATACCCACCGACGCGGAAGAAGACTGAATGATTGCTGTAAATACAGCACCGACAAGAATACCGATCAGCGGATTGGAGAAGCTGGTCATTAATGTCACAAACTCCGGAAGCTCTCTGAGCGGCTCCATAGCACCGCTCATCATGTCCATGCCGATGAACAATACACCAAAGCCGGCAAGGATCTTACCGATATGATGCACTTTCGGCGACTTCAGGAATACAACCATTGCAACACCGACAAATGCAAGCAACGGTGCCATCATACCAATATCCAGTGCAACCAATTGTGCTGTGATTGTTGTACCGATATTGGCACCCATGATGATCCAAACTGCTTGACGCAAGGTCATCAATCCGGAATTAACAAAACCAACCGCCATAACGGTCGTTGCGGAAGATGACTGGATTACTGCTGTGATTCCGGCACCGACAATGACACCTAAAAAGCGATTGGAGGTCAATCGCTCCAAAATGTGTTTCATACGATTTCCTGCGGCGTCCTCTAGTCCATCGCTCATCATCTGCATACCGTAAAGGAACAATGCCAGACCGCCGAGCAAGCCGAATACCTCTGAGAAGCCCATTATCGTTTCTTCCTTTCTCAACAAAATTCGTTATCATTATATCGAATTTTGTTCATGTTTCAATATTGAGAAAGGACTTTTAACTGAATCTTTGCTCTATAAAAAACAAAAAACCGACACCAAAACAGGATGTCGGTTTTGTGTTTTGTAATTTCATTGTCGTTCCCGATGAAGTCGGAATTCAACGGAGCGTTTGAGATACTCCAGATACTCCTCATCGCGGCACATCGACTTTCCGACGCTGTCTGACAATTTGGCAACCGGCCGGCCGTTGACATACTGTAGCTTAATCACAATATTCAACGCCCTCTCGCAGGTATCGTTCGAGCAAAATGTGCCGATACCGAACGACACTTTCGCTCTGTCATTAAAATAATCATATAACTCCTGCGCTTTTTGGAAATCCAGTCCGTCACTGAACAACATCAGTTTTGTTTTCGGATCGACACCGTATTTTTGATAGTGAGCGATCATTTTATCGCCCCATGCGAACGGATCCCCGCTGTCGTGTCGAACACCGGTATAATTGTTGACCATCGATCGGTTAAAATCAAGCAAAAACAAATCGGTTGTCAGGGTATCCGTCAACGCCGTGCCGTTGTCACCGACATACTCATCGTACCAATCACGCATGGCATAGTGATTGGTGTACGCGAGAGGTATGGAATCGATTCCTTGATACATCTGAACAAACTCATGGGCATAGGTGCCGATCGGTGTGAGATGATGTTTCATCGCGAAATACACATTGGAGGTACCGACGCAATTATCGGTTTCTTCGGTAAGACGGCGGATAACCACATCCTCCCATTCACGGGAGAGACGTCTTCTGCAACCGAATTCGGCAAAACGGAAGGTGTAAACGCCTCGTTGAAAATCGGCAATCTTTTGGTTCAAGCGTTCTTCAGCGCAACGACGAAGCGTATCATAATCATACGCCATGCGAAAATACACTTCGTTGACAATTTCCAACAGATAGATTTCAAACTGCATCGCCGAAAACAACGGTCCGTTCACAACAATGGATAGCTTACCGTCCGTTTCAAGTTGTACGGTAACATAGTCGCGGATCGGATGCCACAAACGCAAAAACTCCACATAGTCATTCTTAATGAAACGGATAGAACGAAGATAATCCAGTTCTTCTTTGCGAAATCTGAGCGAACACAGATGATCGATCTGTTCGTTGATCTCATCTACCATGTTCTGTGTAAATACCACGCCTTCATTGCGACATTTAAAATAATACTCGCCGCAAAGATCGGTGTGCTTATGAAAAATCACCTGGTCCATGTTAAATTTGTAAAGATCCGTATCAAGAAGCGAGATCACAATCGGTTCCAGTTTCATATTTACACCTGATTCTCAATTCTCATTTCTCGGCTTCGATAACCGCCAGCACTTTCGGCGGTAAGTACGCTGACACATCTTGACCGTAGCTATGGAGTTCTTTAACCATCGAAGACGAAACCGCTACGTTTTCGGCACGAAAATATACATATTCCATTTCCGGATAAATCAGTTTATTGACTTCGGCAATATTTTCTTCGTAATTGTAATCCATGTTGTTTCTGAGTCCGCGGATCATATAGCGGATACCGTTATTTTTGGCGTACGCAGCAATCAATCCGTCATAGACTTCGATCTTGCAATTGTGAATATCACAGTCGTTAAGAGCTTCTTCAATGGCGACTTTCATTCTTTCGCTGTCAAATGATCGCTGTTTTTTGGCGTTGACACCGATAACAACATACACCTCTTCGAACAAGGCAGCTGCTTTTTTGACGATGTCCAGATGGCCGTTGGTAAACGGGTCAAACGAACCGGGATACAACGCTTTTTTGTTCATGTCTTTGACCTCCTCGTTGAAATCAATCACCGGACAGGTGTCGATTTCCGATACATACAACATCAACCATAAAATACCACATTTCCTTTCAAAATAAAAGTCCTTTTTTGATTTCTTTTGTGATTTGCAAAAAAAGCGTTGCTTTTGATTTGAAATATGGTAAAATACAAATATCGGAATACAGGAGGTATGGTATGATTCACGATGCATTCACAAGCGGCGTTGCCCCGGGAGGGCTGCTTAATTCCAGTGAAATCCGCATTTTGGTTTGTTATATGCTCAGCGGCGTTGACGAAGCCATGTCACGCCAGTCTGTTGTAGAAATCATATTTGCCGAGCAAATGGCCAATTTTTTCGAAACCGAAGCGGCCATCGATGAACTTGTCAAACTCGGAAATCTGATGGAAGATGACAACGGTATGCTGACACTGACCGATGTCGGAAGAGACGTCGCCAAAACCTTGACAACACATATTCCGCTCACTCTCCGCGAACGTTCGGTAGAGGCCGCCGTACGACTGCTGACAAGACAGCGTCGAGAACGCGAAAACCGCGTCGATATCGTCAAACTGGACCGTGGCGTAGCCGTCACCTGCAGCATTGACCGTACGGAAAACCCCATGATGTCCTTCACCCTGCGTGTTGCCGACGAACAACAAGCGGAAATGATCAAAGACCGTTTTCTCAACGATCCCACCTCTTCATACAGACTGCTTCTCAGCCTTTTGACAGGTGAGTCAAAAATCCGCAAAATCGGTGACAGAACCATGCTTGACCTGACAATGTAATGGTAAAAGCCCCCAATGCTTTGGGGGCTTTTTTTATAAATCGATATATCGTGCATTGGCATACCCGACCGTGCCGTTATAATCGATCACATACCAGTTTTCAAACATACCGTTGACAGTTACCGAAGCGCCGTTCGGGGCCGAGCCGATAACAGCCGCCGTGATCGTCGGACGATTGCGGATATTCAGACTTCCGCCGTTAGTGACAACCGTCGCACTTTGAGCGGGCGTTGCTTCAATGAACGGAATTGTAAAATACAGAGCCAAGGCCTGCACCATCGCGCGCGCGATAGCATCGATATTATCCCGTATCCACTGTGCATCTTCTACATTATCATGATAGGCAATTTCCGCCAGCACCGACGGCGCATCAACACGCCTCACCTCTGCCAACGATGTTGTCGCAACAGCACGGACACGGTCAGGATCGGGATAAATCTCTTTCATCGTGTCGACAATACATTCCGCCGCACGACGTCCTTCGGTGCTTGGCGTATAATAATAGATATCGGTCCCGCGTACATTCCCCTCGTTGCCCGCTCCGGCGGCGTTCGAATGAAGCGCCAGATGAAGATCGTAATAAGACGCATTTGATTGGGCAATAACCTGCGATAACGTTTGATCGGGATCATTCCTCGTAAATGTGATACCGGTCGATCGCAGATACGGTTCCATGGCATCTGCCACCAGATTCATATACTGCTCTTCGCTTCCACCGATCACATATGGATTGGATTCCTGCAAAGACGGACTCAGATAGATTCGCGGCACAACGCATTCCCCCCACAACATGTTGGTATATACTATGCTGATTTGGCCGAAAAATTACCGAAATGCCTCTTGACATTCTGTATCTTGCGAGGTATAATGTTCACAATCGCTTTATCGCTTTAAAGTCCCAACAATTTAAAGCGACATATTCCCCGCAAAGGAGTTGATCACATGATCAAAATTATTCTGTTGGTCGTGTTTCTGGCCATTACGGTCGCCGTTGGCTTTGCCTGTCGACGTTCGGCAACAGATACACAAGGTTTCGTTCTCGGCGGACGCAGTGTCGGTCCTTGGCTGACCGCATTCGCTTACGGAACCTCCTATTTCTCCGCCGTTATCTTCATTGGTTATGCCGGACAATTCGGTTGGAAATTCGGTATCGCTTCCACATGGATCGGCATCGGCAACGCCTTGATAGGTTCACTGCTTGCTTGGGTCATTCTCGGTCGTCGTACCCGCGTGATGACACAGCATATCGACAGTCGCACAATGCCGGATTTCTTCGGCAAACGCTATGACAGCAAAGCGCTTCAAATCGTATCTGCGTTGATCGTGTTTGTTTTTCTGATTCCTTACACCGCCTCTCTGTACAACGGTCTTTCCCGTTTGTTTAATATGGCGTTCGATATTCCCTACGAATATTGTGTGATTGTCATGTCGATACTGACAGCAATCTATGTCATCGTGGGCGGCTACACCGCAACTGCCGTCAACGATTTCATTCAAGGCATTATCATGCTGTTTGGCATTGTCGCTGTCATCGTCGCCGTTCTTAACGGTCAAGGCGGTTTTATGGAGGCACTTAACGGACTCGCCAACGTTACCGACGAAACCACCACCACTCCCGGTGCTTTCAATTCCTTCTTCGGCCCTGATCCGTTCAATCTGCTGGGTGTCGTCATACTCACCTCCTTGGGTACATGGGGTCTGCCGCAGATGGTTCAGAAATTCTACGCTATCAAGAGCGAACGTTCCATCAAAACCGGTACCATCGTCTCTACGGCATTTGCCTTTATTGTTGCCGGCGGTTGCTATTTCCTCGGAGGCTTCGGAAGATTGTTCGGTGACAACGAATCCATTTACAACTTCGAAACCGGTGCCGTGATTTACGACGCCATTGTTCCTGCGATGCTCTCCAATCTCCCCGACATTCTGATCGGCATCGTTTTGGTTCTTGTGCTGTCGGCTTCGATGTCTACGCTGTCTTCCCTCGTACTCACATCCAGTTCCACGCTGACTCTTGATTTTATCAAAGAAACCTGTGCCAAGAAGATGGAAGATAAGAAAACCCTGCTCGTGATGCGTATTTTCATCGCTGTGTTTATTATCATTTCCGCTTTTATCGCCATCGTTCAAGTCAAATCTCAAGTCACCTTTATCGCACAGCTTATGGGTGTTTCATGGGGTGCGTTGGCGGGCGCGTTCCTCGCACCGTTCCTTTACGGTTTGTATTGGAAAGGTGTTTCCAAAGCGGCTGTCTGGTTCTCCTTCATCTTTGGTGCCGGATTCATGCTTGTCAACCTGTTCAACACCCTTTACAGTGCTGAACTCGGTTTTTCTCTCCTCCCCACCGTTCTTCAATCTCCCATCAATGCGGGGGCATTTGTGATGATCGCCAATCTCATTCTCGTTCCGATTGTCAGCCTCATCACCAAGAAGCCCGACAAAGAGGTTGTGGAAAATGTATTCAATTGCTATAACGGTACTGTGACTGTTCCCGCCAGCAAATCGCTCCCGGACGAAGTCAAGCAATGATGCGCCATCATACAAAGCCGACAAATCGATGATTTGTCGGCTTTGACAATGATTTTTACATTTTTTCACACAAAACTGATGACAAATTTCGTATTATATGTTATTATTATATTAATTTTCGTTCCTTAAAGGAGGATTATCGTTTTGTTTTTTCAAAAAGACATTGAAACAATGCCCAGAAAAGAACTGGAAGCGTTGCAACTGGAGCGCTTAAAGCATATCGTTGATTATTGCTATAACAACGTTCCGTTTTATCACAAAAAGCTGGACGAAGCCGGTGTAACTGCCGATAAAATCAAACAGCTTTCCGATGTGCAGTACATTCCCTTCACCAACAAAGCCGATCTGCGTGACAACTACCCCTACGGTTTGTTCGCTGTTCCGCAAAAGAAAATCGTGCGAATTCACGCTAGTTCCGGCACGACCGGTAAACCCACGGTTGTCGGCTACACGCGTAACGATATCAACAACTGGAGTGACTGCGTTGCCCGTTTGTGCATGGCGGTCGGCGTAACCGACGAGGATATCGCCCAGATTTCCTTTGGCTACGGCTTGTTTACCGGTGCGCTCGGTCTTCACTACGGTCTTGAAAAAATCGGTTGCTCTGTTATCCCGATCTCGAGCGGCAACACGCAAAAGCAAGCGATGTTCCTCAAGGATTTCGGCACTACCGTATTGATCAGTACGCCGTCCTATGCGATGTATATGAGTGAGGTTGCCCGCGAAATGGGCATCACCAACGACGACATCAACCTGCGTATCGGTCTGTTCGGGTCCGAAGGTTGCACAAACGAGCTTCGCGACCTGATCGAAAAAGGCTTCGGCTTGTTCTCAACCGACAACTACGGTATGAGCGAGCTGATGGGCCCCGGCGTTTCGGGCGAATGCGTCAAGCGTGACGGTCTGCACTTTGCGGAGGACCATTTCCTCCCCGAAATCATAGACCCGGCAACCGGCGAACAGCTTCCTGCCGGCGAAAACGGCGAATTGGTCATCACCACCCTCACCAAAGAAGGCATTCCGCTTCTTCGCTATCGCACCAAAGATATTACCCGTCTGAACTATGAGCCTTGTGCCTGCGGACGCACTCACGTTCGAATGGATAAAGTCAAAGGTCGTTCGGACGATATGCTCAAGATCCGCGGTGTCAACGTGTTTCCTTCCCAGATCGAAAGCGTTATGGCCAATATCAGCGGCATTTCTCCCCACTATCAGCTGGTGCTGACACGTCGCAATTACACCGACTATCTGGAAGTGAAGATCGAGTTGGTCGATGCCACTCTCCTTGAAAACTATGTTGCTCTCGATGAGCTTCGTCAATCCGCTGTCGCCAAGCTCCGCACCGTTTTGGGTATTGATGCGAAGGTAACGCTGGTTTCTCCGAAGTCGCTCGAGCGCTATGAAGGCAAAGCCAAACGCATTGTCGATCTGCGTAATCAATAAGAGGAGGTACATACCCTTGAAAAAGACTCTCATGCTCGGCAACCAGGCGGTTGCCAGAGGTTTATACGAAGCCGGATGCTGTGTTGCTTCCAGCTACCCCGGCACCCCCAGTACGGAAATCACCGAATTTGCCGCCACTTATGACGATATTGCGTGCGAATGGGCTCCCAACGAAAAAGTGGCGATGGAAGCCGCTTTCGGTGCTTCTCTCGCAGGTAAACGCAGTTTCTGCGCGATGAAACACGTTGGTCTGAACGTGGCGGCTGATCCCCTGTTCACCATTTCTTATACCGGCGTTAATGCCGGCATGGTGATCGTTGTTGCCGACGACGCCGGTATGCACAGCTCGCAAAACGAGCAGGATTCCCGTCACTATGCCGCATCTGCCAAGGTGCCGATGTTGGAGCCATCCGATTCCAAAGAATGCCTTGAGTTTGTCAAGCTTGCTTATGAGATCTCGGAACAATTCGACACACCGGTCATCTTGAAAATGTGCACACGCGTCGCTCACTCGCAAAGCCCGGTTGTACTCTCCGACCGCGTTGTTCCTCCCGTGAAAACATACGAGAAGACCCCCTCGAAGTACATTATGATGCCCGGCTTTGCTAAAAAACGTCACCCCATTGTCGAGCAACGTACGCAGGCCTTGACCGAATATGCCGAAACCGCTCCTATCAACCGTGTGGAAATGGGCAGCGCGCATCTCGGTATCATCACCTCCTCTACCTCATATCAATACGTTAAAGAGGTGTTCGGTGATACCGTCAGCATTCTCAAACTCGGCATGGTCAATCCGCTCCCCAAAGAATTGATTTTGAACTTTGCCGAAAAGGTGGATCGTCTTGTGGTTGTCGAAGAACTCGACGATGTCATCGAAACACATTGCCGCAAACTCGGTCTTGAAGTAGAAGGCAAATCCCTCTTCTCCTGCATCGGTGAATTTTCTCAAAACACGATTGCCGCCGCGCTTGACGGCGATGTTCACAGCGGCAAAGCTCTTGAGGAAGAGCTTCCCGTTCGTCCTCCCGTTATGTGTGCAGGCTGCCCCCACCGCGGCCTGTTCTATACACTCGCTAAAAACAAGATCACTGTTTTGGGTGACATCGGCTGCTATACCCTCGGTGCACAAGCGCCGCTCTGTGCCATGGACGCGACCATCTGCATGGGTGCTTCCATCTCTGGACTCCACGGCTTCAACAAAGCGCTCGGCGAAGAAAGCGAAGGTAAGACAGTCGGCGTCATCGGTGATTCCACCTTCATGCACTCCGGCATGACCGGCCTTGTCAACGTGTCGTACAACGCCACCAATTCCACCGTAATCATTCTCGACAACTCGATCACCGGTATGACTGGTCATCAGCAAAACCCCACCACCGGTTACAACATCAAGGGCGATCCTGCCGCAAAGGTTGATCTGGAAGCACTTTGCCGTGCATTGGGCATTGCCCGCGTCCGCGTGGTCGATCCCTACAACCTCGCCGAATGCGAAACGGCACTCAAGGAAGAGCTCGCCGTCAAAGAGCCGTCTGTCATTATTTCCAGACGTCCCTGTGTGTTGCTCAAGAGTGTGAAGCCCAACCCGCCTCTTGCTGTCAACACCGATAAATGCCGTAGCTGTAAAAAGTGCATGAAGCTCGGTTGCCCCGCTATCAGCATGAAAAACAACAAAGCGTCTGTCGATCCCACCCTGTGCGTCGGCTGTGACGTTTGCAAACAACTGTGTGCTTTCGATGCGTTTGAAAGCACGGCGAAATAAGGAGGCATGCCAACATGAAAACCAAAAATGTTATGATCGTCGGTGTCGGCGGTCAAGGCAGTCTGCTTGCCAGTAAGCTTCTCGGCCGTTTGTTGATGGATCAAGGGTATGATGTGAAGGTTTCCGAAGTCCACGGCATGAGCCAGCGCGGCGGATCCGTCGTCACCTATGTGCGCTACGGCGACGAGGTGTTCTCTCCCGTCATCGACAAAGGCGAAGCGGATTATATTATCTCGTTTGAGCTTCTTGAAGCCGCTCGCTGGACGGAATATCTCCGTGAGGGCGGACAAATCATCGTCAACACACAACAAATCGATCCCATGCCCGTCATCACCGGTGCTGCTGTTTACCCCGAACAGCTTATCGAGAAAATGCAGGCTACCGGTCACAACGTAGATGCATTTGATGCCTTGTCTCTTGCCAACGAAGCCGGTTCCTCCAAAGCGGTCAACATCGTCTTGATGGGCCGTCTGTCGCATTATTTTGATATTCCCGAGGACGCATGGCTTGCCGCTTTGGAGGCGTGTGTTCCCCCAAAATTCCTTGAACTTAATAAAAAAGCGTTCTCCCTTGGGAAAGCGCTGTAATGTATTTTTTATCTAAGGAAGTGTTGCAAATGTCCAAGTATTTTCAACCGGAAATCGAAACTGCCTCTCCCGAACAAATCCGCGCATGGCAGGACGAACGACTTGTCAAGACCGTCAAACACGTCTACGAAAACGTCGAGCACTACCGCAAGCGCATGGACGCCGCCGGTATTAAACCCGAAGATATCAAGAGTGCCGATGACCTGAAGAAATTGCCGTTCACCTACAAACAAGATCTGCGCGACACCTATCCCTACGGCATGATGGCAGTTCCCATGACCGATGTTGTCGAACTTCACGCAAGTTCCGGCACGACCGGTAAGCAGATTGTTGTCGGCTACACCAAAAACGACCTGCAGATCTGGGCGGATATCTGTGCTCGTCAACTGTATGCTGTCGGTGCCGACAAAGACGACTTTGTCCATGTTTCTTACGGATACGGCTTGTTTACAGGCGGTTTCGGTCTGCACCTCGGTGCTCAAAACATCGGTGCCACCACCATTCCCGTATCCAGCGGCAACACTCCTCGCCAGATCACCATTCTGAAGGATTTCGGCTCGACCGTTCTCGCTTGTACCCCCTCCTATGCGCTGTACATCGGTGAGACTCTTGAGCAGATGGGCCTCACCCCCGATGATATCTCCCTGAAAGCCGGTATCTTCGGTGCGGAACCGTGGACAGAAGGCATGCGTCGTGACATCGAGAAAAAGCTCGGCTTGAAAGCGTACGACATTTACGGCCTCACGGAGATCATGGGTCCCGGTGTCGCATTTGAATGCGAGGCGCAAACCGGCATGCACGTCAACGAAGATCACTTCATCGTGGAAATCATCGACCCCGATACCGGCGAAGTGCTTCCCGACGGCGAGCAGGGCGAGATCGTGTTCTCCTGCATCACCAAAGAAGCATTCCCGCTCCTGCGTTATCGCACCCGCGACATCGGTGTGCTGACCCGCGAAAAGTGTTCCTGCGGACGCACCTTTGTTAAGATGAGCAAGCCGCGCGGACGCACCGACGATATGCTGATCATTCGTGGTGTCAACGTGTTCCCCTCTCAGATCGAAACCGTTCTGACTCAACTCGGCTATTCTGCCAACTATCAGCTGATCGTCGACCGCAAGAACAACACCGATACGCTGGAAGTGTGCGTCGAAATGACTCCTGCTATGTTCTCGGATACTGTGCGTAATATCGCCAATAAAGAATCCGAGATCAAAGAAGCGCTCAAGAGTCTGCTCGGTCTTTCCGCAAAGGTCACCCTCATGGAGCCGCAAACCATCGAACGCTCCATCGGCAAAGCCGTCCGCGTCATAGACAAACGTAAACTGCACGACTGATTATCATTAAAGGAGGAATTCATCATGACCATCAACCAACTCTCGATTTTCATTGAAAACAAAGAAGGTAAGCTTGCAGACCTGACCTCCACACTGGCGCGCGAAGGCATTGATATTCGTGCCATGTCTGTTGCGGATACCCGTGATTTCGGTATTCTGCGCCTGATTGTCAATGACACCGATCGTGCAATCCATGTTCTCAAAGAATACGGCGCCGTCGTCAGTGTCACTCAGGTTCTGGCCGTGTCTATCCCCGACACTCCCGGCAGCCTGGCGAAGGTTCTTCATATTCTTGCCGATAACCACATCAGCATCGAATATATGTATGCGTTTATCACCCGTCGTCAGGAAGGGGCTTATGTTGTTTTTCGCGTTGAAAACAACCAAATCGCCGCTGAATTGCTTGCCGCAAGCGGTGTTAAGCTTGCCACTACCGCTGATATTGACGCGATCTGATGAGCTCTCCCCGCGGCAGATTGTCTCTGTCGCGGGGATTTTATCATTACAGACAAAGTGAGGAATTTCGCTATGACCCCCTCTGTTTTGCTTGCCAAAATGCGTTCTTTGACCGTCTATCGCCGATTATTGGAAAAACCGCTTTTGCGCGCTTTTTCAACGCTGTTACGAACGATCCATTTGCAGGAGGATGCGGTTGCCATTGCCGATGCCTACGGCGAGCTTTGCGCCTATCTTAACACAACACCCGCTCCTCACAGCTTTGCCACCGCGCTGGCTTCCGATATTCTTGCAGATGACAACCCGTTTTCCTCGGCTTGTTCTGCCGATCATCACCCGGGTGCCTCGTTGTTTGCAAGTGCCAAGCGCGATCTCCAGATTCTCGGTGAGATTTCGTTTTGCAATATGACAACGCTTCTTTCGCAATGTCCTGTTGAGACGCTTCCCGACCTACCCGACTGGAACAACGATCGTCCCGATTTGATATTGTCTTCGGAAGACTGGTCCTTGTGCGTGGAAGATATCGCTTCGTATCACTCCCGCTACGGATGCGGTCGCTTTGCACAGCATCGCGCATTTTTGTGGCGCGCAGGCCGCTTGATCGCGGTCGATCACCCCGATCCGATTCGTCTGCACAACCTGAAGGGATATGAGTATCAGCGACAGATCGCCATCGACAACACTCTCGCATTTTTAAATGGTTTTGAAGCAAACAACATGCTTCTTTACGGCGATCGCGGAACAGGCAAATCCTCCACGGTGAAAGCGTTACTTAACGAATACGCTGATAACGGTCTGCGCATGATCGAGGTTCCGAAAGAGTATCTCCGAGAGCTTCCCGATCTCACCGAACAAATCGCCGATCTACCGATGAAATTCATTTTGTTCATTGACGATTTGTCCTTCAACGCCAATGACGATAATTTTGCCGCACTGAAGGCTGTGCTGGAAGGCGGTCTTGCATCGCGTCCGGCCAATACACTGATTTATGCCACCTCCAACCGTCGGCATTTGCTCAAAGAGACCTTCTCTGATCGTGACGGAGACGAAGTCCATCGCGGCGATACCGTGCAGGAATCGGTTTCTCTCTCTGACCGATTCGGTATATCCCTGACATTCCTGCTTCCCGACAAGCTTCATTTTCTTGAAATCGTCGGACAAATGGCCGATGATCTGGGTCTTCAGGTAGACCGAGACCGTCTTCTTGCCTCCGCTGAACGCTGGGCGATCGAAAGAGGCGGACGCTCTCCGCGTTATGCCCGCCAATTCATGGTTGATCTGCAAGCGAAGCTGTCCCGTGGAGAAACCATCTGATACAGGAGGGATTTTGGCGTGTTCAAATTCTTCAAAAGAAAGAAAAAAGCCTCCATGACAACAGGCGGAGATGCTTTGCTGGAAAAAATCAACGGTAAAGAGCTCGCCTACGTCACCGAGCGTCTTCCCGATGAAAGCGGAACTGTGATCGAAAAAGTTCTCGGCAAAATCGGTCGCATCAATGCTTCAAACGGCCTGATCACCATCATGTGCGATGGGAAACTGGTGTTTTCGTGTGAGTCCGCCTCCGCGGAATACGGCGAGTTGATGAGTCTTGCCGGTGTCATCGTCAAAGGCACTGATCGCGAAAACGGCAACTATCGCACGGTGGTTGCTTACTATCAGTATTATCGTAAATAACGAAAAGCGGATATTACCGATTTCAACGCGTAATATCCGCTTTTTCTTTTAAAATAATATACAAAAACTCACGCCTTTTGTATTGAATTTTTTTGCATTTTAATATATAATTAAGATATCCTATATACACTCACTCAAAGGAGGACGTTATATGAAAATAGGAAAAGCCCTGTTGTCGTGGTTACTGACAGCGATCCTCGTGCTGACACCGTTCAGCAGTGTGATCGTTTTCGCCGCCGACAACGGCATTGATGCGCTTTCGACCGATGCGCCGGAAATTGCCATCAACATCGCCAACCTGTCGTATGTAACGGCAGACACCGCCATCTCCGTGGCATATTCCGCCACAGGTGATGCCACGCTTTCTGCGTGCGACACCCGTCTCGAAGGAACGACGCTCAGCACCGATGCGGCGTTCACGTTTACACCTGCGGATCAGTCGCTTGAAAACGGTGCTTACACGCTCGTCGCAGAAGCCACCGATTCGAACGGCAACACCGCCATCGAGGTTGTCACCTTCTATGTGGTGGACAAACTCGATATCGGCTTTACCTATGCGGAAGATGAATCCGTCATTCCGAATGATCCCAACGCTACCGCCGCCTATCACGAAGTAACACCTCTCGATTACACGGTCGGCTATGGTGCCACAAACGACGGAGTCGTTTCCGTCGACAACGCACTGGCATATGACGATCATTCTGTCATCGGCATGCAATACTATACTATGCCTATCGAGTCCACCTCCGTCTCCGGTATCCCGTATCAGCTCTTCACCATTGCTTTGAACGGCAAAACCGACGGTGAGGTCGTTGTGCGTTATACGGGCGCAACTCTTACCGCCGAGCGTATCGCCGTCAAGGTGTATAATCCCACCACCTCTGCTTGGGACACCATCGGCACATTCTTGGGCAGTGACTCCCTCTCGGAAGCTGTCGATGTGGCGACCTATGCCTGCAACGACGCTGTCTATGTCATGGCAACATTGGATTATGTGACCAACGGCAGTGACACCATGATCTGGTCCACCGATCCGCAGCACTACACCAAGTTCGAAGATCTTCACGATTTTTACTATCAGGTGTATCAGTTCGCCGCTGAAAAATATCAGAACGGTGAAGCCGGATACATCATGACCACCGGCGACCTTGTTGACGACCGTCCCTCCGCTTCTGTTGCTCCCGCACAGTGGCAGGTTTCCGACACAGCGATGGATTATATCGATGCCGTCGGTATGCCCAACGGTCTTGTGTCCGGCAACCACGATGTCGGCGACTACAAAAAGCCCGACTACGCCGACGGCGCGCCCGGTGTTGACTACTCCATGTTCTGGAACACCTTCCCTGCCTCCCGCTATAACACTAAACCGTGGTTTGGCGGAAGCCTTAACAACAACGCCTCTCACTATGACCTTGTCACCATCGGCAACGTTGATTTTGTCGTGCTGTATCTCGGTTACGGCGTTGAAGCAACCGACGAAACCATCGTGTGGGCAAACGAAGTGCTGAGCACGTACAGTCACCGTACCGCCATCATCACCACCCACCAGTATCTCGATGCCGGTGCCGCTGTGCGTGACAATACTTCCCGCGCACAGCTGATTTTCGATACCATCATCGATCCCAACCCCAATGTCAAAGTGATTCTTTGCGGTCACGATGACGGCTCTCTCTGCCTTGAAAAGACTGCCAGCGACGGACGCGTTGTGTATGAGATCCTGTCCGACTATCAGTTTGTCGAAGCAGAGCCCGACGACTTCTATCAGAATCCGCACTACATCGGCAAGGTTGCCGAGTGCTGCGGTGACGGTTATATCCGTCTGATGAGCGTTGAGGGCAACAAGCTGTCCAGCACCACCTACTCTCCCGTCACCGGTCGCTATAACCCCTACGGCTACCGCGAAAATTTCACCATTGATCTCGGCGACACCACGCCGACCCGTCTCCTCTCCACAGTTGGATTCAGTGCCTATGTTCTCGGTGAGGAAACCGCCGACACCCTGTCTTCGGACACGGCTCTTGTCATCACCGGTCAGGACAGCGCCTCCTATCATCATGTGTCTTACATGAACTATCCCGATCTGCCGGACAGCGAAGGCAACACGCCTGTTGACCTTGCGGCTTTGGCCGAGCTTATCACCAACGCCAAAGCGATCAACACAGAAGGTTGCACTCCCGAAAGCATTGCGGCGCTGACCGACGCTCTCGATGCCGCCGCAATCATAGATACCACCTCTGTTTCTGCCGTTCAGAGCGCGTATATTGCCATTGCAAACGCCATCGGCGGTCTGGAAGAAATCAAAGAAACTATCGATCCTTCCACATTGGAATCGATCCATGTCTATGACATGACGCCGTCAAAATGGTACAGCAACGATTCCGGCACCGTGATCACCTCTTCCGCTTCTCACATTGCTGCCACCCAAACCGAAAAGGGCGGCATTCACATGGAGCGTTCCGCCAGCTCGACGCACACCTGGCCGTCTGCCCGCTACAACGGCGGCACGGTCACCCTCAAGCCGAACAACGGCAAGATCTATGTCAACCTTGACGTTGTTGCCAACTCGGCGTGGTGCATTTACCTTGAAGCCTCTCAGAACGGCGCCTCTGCGGCGGTTCGTCTGAACTTCGCCATTTCCGGTGCGTTCAACCGTATCGATACCGACGGCTATCAAGGCACTTACCAAGGTGTCTATGATGTCACCGATGCGTTTGTGCAGAACGGCTTCGACCCCAACGCTACCATCACCATCAGCCGTTCTCTTGTGTACATTGTTCCCGGTGATGTCACCTATGATTACATCGAGCTGATGACCGATCCCGCTTCGGGCGTTGTCGACACGGCCGCTCTGGAAGCACTGATTGCCAGTGCGGAAGCGCTTGACAAAGCACTGTACACCACCTCCACCTGGAATAACCTCGAAAAAGCCATCAAGGAAGCCAAGAAATCCGTCAACAACGCCACAGTCGTTCAAGCGGACGTAAATCTTGCCGTGATGAAGCTCCAAAAATCCATCGACAGCCTCAAACTTCTCAGTGATGTTGTGGAAGAGCCCGAAGGAAGCCTGCTTCCTGCCGATGAAGGCTTGTGGGCGCATAGTGCTTCCAACGCACTGAATATCTATCGTGACGAAAACAATCACACGGTCATTCAGAACACCAACGGTCAGTGGCCGCATGCCACCTACACCCTCCCCGAAACCTACACCGTGACCGTCCCCGATCACCAGCTGTCGGTTGACATCACCGTCGGTTCCGAAACCCATCCTCATGTGATGTTCAACAACAAGTGGGTTTCCCTCTCGAAGTATATCTCCGCAACGAACATCAACAGCGCCGGCGATCTTGGCGCAGGAACTTACACCGTCGACATTCCGCTTTCTTCTATCGCGGAGCTTGCCGGCTGTGAAACCGCCAAAATCGATGCTGTCCGCATCTACTCTGTCGGTGCCGCTTCCGCTTCGGCTGTTACCGTGCGCAAGCTGATGATCACCGATTACGAAGCACCTCCCGAGAGCGAAAAGAATCGCGTCGACTTCCTGCCCGCGTCCGATGACGAAGTGTCTGTTGTCATCAACAACGGCACGCACACTGTGGCTCTTGACGGTACTTTGACCATCAACGCCACCGACGGCTACCGTGTGCAGATCCTCAAGGAAGAGCCGACATTGTTCGATCTCTCCACTCTCAACGCCATTCACATGGCGGTTGAGTCGGATGTCCCGTTCAAGGTTGCGTTTGAACTCAAAGAGTTCACCGATCCTTCTGTTGCCGCCTCCTGGCTGACAACTTCTGCCACCTACTACAGCAAATTCTTCACCGTCGAGAACGACCGCGTTGCCGCAGGCTCTTACGATGTATATCTGGAAGCCGCCGATAACGCGACAACGCTCAAGGATAAGACACTGGTGTACATGAACTCCGTGACCATCGTTTTCGAAGGCGCAGGTAACTTTGTCATCAGCACGTTGGAGGCTGTCGCTCATGATACCTATGAGTGGGATGAAAGCATCACCTACGGTGAGCCCGCCACCCCCGACAAGCCCTACTTCCAGCATGCCGCTAAGGTCGCGCCCGAAGTCGAGCATAAAGTCGACATCCTTAGTGCGATCGGTCTGAGCGAGCATCCCACCGTCACCGGTTGGGTCTCCTATGGCAACCAGGCACTCGGATTGAAGCTGGATCTTGCGACCACGCCTTACCTTTACTACTCCATTGCCCAGCCCGCAGATTCCAACTTTACGTTTGGCATCTACAACAACAACACCAATGCGCCGTGGTTCCTGTTCCGTGACGGCACCGGTGAAGGCGCGTATCTCAATCAAGGCGCCGCCAACTGGGATGCTTACCAAAACCGCGAGCAGTATATCCTCACCAGCGAGACCGGTTGCATTGATATGCGTCAGTTCCTCAAGAATCCCGCCAGCACTTCCTGGACGGTGAACAATGTGACGTTCTACAACTCTCAAGGCAAGAACGTGGTTATCAGCTATCTGTTCTTCGGTTCTGAGCCTCTGGCTCCTCCCGAACCGACTCTCGGCGATGTCAATGAAGACCTGTCGCTCTCCATGAAGGATGCCATGGCCCTGTTTGAGGTCACCAGCGGCAACGCGCCTCTCGATTCTGTCGATGCGAAGCTTGCCGATATCAACGGCGACGGTATCATCAACACCTTCGACACCCTGCTTCTCTACAACATTGTCAGCGGCAATCTGAAATTTGAAGACATTGCATAACATCGCAACGACAGTGAAAAAAGACGTTCTGTCGTCCGCCCCATATCCTCGGATATGGGGCGGTTTTCTTTTTGAATTTTCGAGAAAAATAATCCAATATTAACTTGACATTTGATATAAAAAATGGTATGATATCTGCAGTCAATTGCCACGGAGAGGTGTCCGAGCGGTTTAAGGAGCCGGTCTTGAAAACCGGTGACTCGTAAGAGCCAAGGGTTCGAATCCCTTCCTCTCCGCCAACAACACCAATCCAACACAATTTCATATACTTTTCGGCGGGACACCAACCCGTGTGAAAAGACGATTCGGAGAAGTACTCAAGTTGGTGACGAGGCGCCCCTGCTAAGGGCGTAGGTCGGGTAACCGGCGCGAGGGTTCGAGTCCCTCCTTCTCCGCCAAAGCAAAGAACCTATCCATTTGGATAGGTTCTTTGTTTATTGTGTATTGAGGCAGACTCGAA
>JAZUOG010000026.1:0-9067 GCA_045604545.1 Acutalibacteraceae bacterium
TTGGAGCTGTTTGTGAAATCCGACATTCTGAACAGAGAAACAACTGTTGATCTCTATAATCAATGCGGAACAATCCGCCGCATCTTGATTGCATCCATCAATACCGCAAAGGAGAGCACGAAATGAACTTCTTAACAAAACTGTTTAAGAAGAAACCCGTGGTAGAAATACCGCCAAGGCCTTCATGGGAAACTGTTGTTGAAATGATGTACGACAAGCATCTTGATGCATTTTCTGATGAAGTTGTAAAAGTGATTTATTCAAAAGATCGCTCGATGAGATATGTTGTATTGAAGGACGAAAAGGAGTTTTTCACTTATCAACTGGAAGCAATCTATCAGTACGATGAAGACGAATGGAAATATATTTGTTCACACGACAATGTGCTACCTGCAATGTGGGAACCGTTTAGAGGGATTGTCGGAAAATCCGTTTTTGAAAATTTAGACGAATTGCTTAATGAATTAAAAGCAGAACCGGAGTATAAGCAATATTTTTGATTGCTACACTACTTTTGCTTACTTTTACCTCGATTTTGCTCCGTTTGGTTACCCTTTCGCAACAAAGAGACCGACCCTTTTGGGGTCGGTTTCTTTGTTTTACGGAGCAAAAGGGAGTCGAAAGCCCGTTAAGAAAACGTGCCGGTGGCACGTTTTTAGGGCGTGGAGTTGATCTGACTTCTTTTTCTCTGAACTGTTGACGGCAGCAGGATTTCCCGTTATAATAGAATCTATACAAAAGGGGGCGTTGGATATGTTCAAAAAATGGATCGCGCTGGCGATGATCGGGATATGCTGTCTGTCGATGGCAGCGTGTGGTGAGGAAGACAAACCCACGGCACCGATTACGGTACCGCCCACTCCGCAAATTGAGGAAATCGCCCCGAAAATCGGTGAGGAATATACCGTTGACAATGCGGTGAACTTTTCGCTCTTCAAAGTATCGACAGGTGACAAGGTGACCGCCACCATTGACGATGCGGTCTATTACGAAAACAGCCACAAGGGCAAGACCTATGTCGATGTGGTGATGGACGTCACCAACGTGAAGGACACGGCGGTCAAATCCCATGAGCTGATGAGTGTGTCGGCTGTCGGCAAAGATGACGTGTCGTATACGTCCGTGCTGTTTGCGACGGAAGCCGAGTTCGGCACGGAGCTTGTGCAGTTTGAAGAGGTCGCGCCGAACGAGACGGTGAGACTGCATGCCGCTGTGGAGGTTGAAGAAATCGAAACCGCGTTGGTGCTGACCATCGGCGGTGACAAGGATACGGTGTACAAGCTTGACTACACCCTCGGCGAAACGCTCAGCAGTGCGACGGATATCAAGATCGGCGGCACGGTGCAGACCGATGAGGGCAATGCGTTGACCCTTGTCAGTGTCAGCTTCGGCGGCGAAGTCAACCCCACCAACACCGACGGCTACTATTCTTACTATAGTGTCAAGGACAGCACCACAGGCTATGTATACGCCGAGATGAACATTCTCAACAACACCAAAGAGCCGCTTCCTGTGAGCAAAGCGGTGGGCATGACGGTGGCGTATCCCGACGGTCGTGTGTTTAACGGCTTCACGGTCGTGGAGGCCGAGGATCAAAAAGGCTTTGTGACCGATGCGGTCATTGAAGCGGGCAAGATGGCGCGTGTGCTCTATCTCGTCGAGATCCCCACAGCCCCCAAACGCACCGAAGTGGACATCACCGTTGCCTTCGGCAGTGATGAGCATCTCATCACCATCGGTATCCCCGCAACGGAAGCCCCGACCGAACCGACGACATGAGAAAACCCCGACAACCAAAAGCGGTTGTCGGGGTTCTGATTTTTTAGCTGTAAGGATCGTAGTCCGTGTAGGTTTTACCGCTGCGGGAGTGACCGCTCGAATCCACATAATCCTTGCCGATCTTGTTACCCATCGAATCGACGATCACACATTCACGGTAATCTGCCGCCATCTCCTTCATGATGCCGGCGAGCGGGATCAGCACGAGCATCATGATGAACATCACGCGCAAAAACGAAAACATGCCGCTGAGAAACAAATTCACCATGTAAGAAGCGCGGCGAGCGGGCTCCACCTTCAGTGAGGTGACGACCATGATGACGACACCGCCGATAAACAAAGCGGCTCCGCCGCCCGTGAACAGGCTTTCTTCACGGAGCAGACCCGCGATGAACATGCCTGCGCCGATCATCAGCAGATTAAAGCAGACGTAACAGCGGAAGCGGACCCATACAAGGGAAATGAGTCCCAGAATGATAACAGCTACAACAAATGCCATGAAAAAAACAGTCCTTTCTTGCCTTGGGGTTATGTGAGGGAGATGTCGTCGAAGGACACACCGAGGTCGAGCTTTTCTTCGCAGTCGTCGCAGTAGATCTGCCAGCTGTCGTCTGCGTTGGAATCGGCATCAGCCTCAACGGCGGTACCGCAACCGTCACAGGTAAGGGTTTTCCCTTCGCCGCATCCGCCGAGCGCCAGCATCATTACGGCCATCAGTAACACTGCCAAAAGCGTTTTCATCGTCAGCACCTCCTTTATGTGTGAGTAGTATCGTATCGTGTTGCATTCCGAATGGCAATCGAAAACAATTACAGAAATGTTCGCTCCACGTCAAACCCGATGGGTTTGTCTTTGCGGTAGTATTGATAGTCCCGTTCGCTGATCTCGCGCAGAACGCGGCAAGGGTTGCCGACGGCCACGACGTTTGCGGGGATATCCTTTGTCACCACACTGCCCGCGCCGATGACGGTGTTGTCGCCGATGGTCACACCGGGCAGAATAACACTTCCCGCACCGATCCATACGCGGTTGCCGATGCGGACAGGCAGGTTGTACTGATATACCTGCTTACGAAGCTCGGGACAGACGGGATGGGTGCCTGTGGCGATCACCACCCGCGGGGCGATCATGACATTGTCGCCGATGATGATGTCGGTGTCGTCCACGACCGTCAGACCGAAATTGGCATAGAAGTTATCGCCGACCTGCATATGACAGCCCCAGTTGGCATAAAACGGCGGCTCGATATAGCAGTTTTCACCCACACGCGCAAACACCTTTTTGAGGATATCGGCGCGTTTTTCCACCTCCGACGGGCGGCTGTGGTTAAAGTCGTAAAGCAACTCTTTACACGCATACAACCGTCGGTTCAGATCGTCGGGGATCGCGTCGAGCGAACAGTCATACAGCTCGCCGCTTTTCATTTTTTCATAAAGCGACATCGTCATCACATCCTTTCGGTTTGGCAGGAAGCTCGCTGACCACCGCCGAAATCAGAATCAGTCCTGCGCCGATCAGCTGAGCGACGGTCATGGTTTCGCCGAGCAACAGTGCCGACAACACAAGCGCCACAACGGGATCCATGTACCCGAGCACCGCCACCGATTGGGAGGACAGCCCCTTCAGACTGCCGAAATAGAGCGCATACGCGATGCCTGTGTGAACGATACCGACGACGGCGATCATGATGAGAGAGGTTGCGGACAACGCGGAGGAGATGCCGCTGCCTGTCAGCAACACATACGGGATGAGAATGACCGTTGACGAAAACAACTGCACGACCGTTTTGCCGTACACGTTGTCAACGGGATTCTTCTTGTTGAGAATGACCGTGACGGCATACAGTATGGCCGCTCCCAGACCGAACGCCATGCCTGTCAGATCCTGTGTGCCGACGGGAGTTCCCGAAAGGACACCCGACACGGCGACCATGCCGCTCACCGAGACGAGGGCACACACGCCTTTTTTGAGCGTCAGCCGTTCCTTGAATATCCACGGAGACATCAGCATCAGTATGGTCGGTTGCATATAGTAGCACAGCGTTGCTGTGGCGACGGTGGTGTGGTTGTAGGCTTCAAAGAGCAAGATCCAGTTGACGCCGAGTGTCACGCCCGACAGCATCAGAAGTGCCGTGCGCACCTTGCCGATATGAAGCGACAGCGAGCGCTTTTGACACAGCGACAGCACGAGTAAAAACACGCCGCCGATCAGCCCCCGCACAAAAGCGAGCATTCCCGACGAGAGCGGGATCCATTTGCGGAAAACGCCCACCGTGCCGTAAATCACCATCGAGGCGATAAAGGAAAGATAAGATCGTGTGGATTTCATAGAAAAGACCGTCCGTTGAAAAAAGGCTGTCCGTGGGACAGCCTTTTCAGAATGATGGTTATTTGAGAGTGTCGAGGCAGATGCCGCCGTAGGGGCGGATGCTCAGCACGTGGCAGTGACCCTTGCCGAACACCGATTCCATGGTGTCGATAAAGGTGTCGAGCTTGTTTGCGGGGACGAAGTTCTGGGTCGTGCCGCCGAAGCCGCCGCCGTGCACACGCCATGCGCCGCAACCGTCGAGCATCAGCTGAGCGAGCGCCAAAGCGACCGACATGCTTTGTTCCTTCACGTCGCACACCGCATAGATGTTCTGGAGGTATTCGTAGGAGGAGTGACCCGACTCAATGATAAGGCGTTTGAATTCCTCGAAATCGTTGTTTTTGAGTGCCGTCACCTGCTTGACAACGCGGTCGTTTTCGGTCAGGAAGTGGAACGCACGGAGCACCGCACGGTCGCCGTTGGCGGCGCGAAGCGCGGGCATTGCCGCGATCAGGCCGTTCATATCCACACCGCGCAGATAGGCTTCGCCGAGATCGCCCGCAACCGCTTTCATTTCGGCGGGAACGGCGGCGTATTCATGGGTAAGGTCCGCGTGGTCACCGCCGACATCCACAATGCACAGCTTGTAGCCGCACGCCGCAAAGTCGAACGGCACCGCTTCGATGACGGGGTTGTCGGTGTCGGCAAAATCGATGGTGATGATGCCGCCGACGGAGCTGGCCATCTGGTCCATCAGACCGCTGGGCTTACCGAAATAGCGGTTTTCCGCAAACTGCGCGATCTGTGCGATCTCCACCGCCGATACCTGGCAGTTGCTGTAAACGTGGTTGAGAATGGTGCCGATGAGCACCTCAAACGCCGCCGAGGAGGACAGACCCGAACCCTTGAGCACGTTGGAGGTCGTGTAGGCATCAAAGCCGCCGATGCCGTAGCCGCGCTGAGAGAAGCGGGCGACGGTGCCGCGAATGAGCGAAGAAGAGCGGTTGATCTCTTCGACACGGCTGTCAAGATCGGTGATGTCGATCTCGTCCATCGGATAGCCTTCCGATTTCACGCGAACGGTGGTGTCTTTGCGCGGAGAAACGACCGCGATGACATCGAGGTTGACACTGCCCGCGAGAACGCGACCGTGGTTGTGGTCGGTGTGGTTGCCGCCGATCTCGGTACGACCGGGGGCGGAGAACAGGCGCAGATCGTCACTGTCACCGAAGGTGTCCACAAAGCCATCGACCGTTTTGATGTATCTGGCGCACTGGGTGTCGACCTGATCCTCGCCGTACAGCGTGGCAAACAGCTTGTTGTATTCGCCGTTTTGAAGAGCTTGTTTCAAAGCTTGTGCATTCATTGCTAAACCGCCTTTCGTGTTGCGTTATGTATGCTGTTATTATACGATGAGCGGGGGAGGGTTTGCAAGGGGAAAACACAAAAAAACCGTATTATTTTTAAGGAAATGGGGATTTTTTGAAAAAAACGGATTTTTGTCTTGCCAAAACGGCAGTGGATATAGTATACTAAATCTGTATAGGTGCGTCCTCACGCGCTATATGAAAGAAATCGTTTACAGGAAGGACGATGAACGAATGAGGATGAAGAAACTGGCGGCGATCTTATTGGCCGTCACGATGCTGTGCGGTATGCTGTCGGGCATGTCGCTCGCATCTGTCTCCGCCGCGACGATCACAAGCGGCTATGACAAAGCGATGAACCAGTGGTTGCTCGGCATTGATACCTGGGACACGTTCCGCAAAGAAAACTATATCGTGTGTTACCAATATGGTTACGACGCAAAGGACTCGTGGTACAAAGATTACTACACCGGCCCGAACCGTACGGCGACCAACCCGTGGGGCTTTGAAATCGCCGTCAATAAATACGGCTATGTCACCGTGATCGAAGACGGTGTCGGCAACATGGCGATCCCCGAGGGCGGCTATGTCCTGTCCGGCAACGGCACCGGTGAGCAAAGAATGCGTGACGCTGTCAACAACGGTGCGCTGAAGGTCGGCGACCGTGTACAGCTTTCCGATGGCAGTAACTCGCAGTACCGCGTGATGCGCGTGACCGATGACGACAAGCTGCTCGGTGACAACGTGACCTTCTGCGTGCCTTGGGCGGACTTGAACAAGAATTATGAAGGTACCGTCACCCTCGGCGGCAACGGCGCCAAAACCGGCACCTCTTACTGGCAGAACTATCTGCTGTGCAAGCAGACCGGCACCAATGGCACCTATCCGTCGGGTTATGCGGTGAAGATGATCAATGCAAGCGTGGAGATCCCCGAGGGCTACTTTGCTGTGACCCTTCCCGGTCAGACGTTCCACGACACCGGCAAACCCGCCTACAATGCGGCTCAGTTTCTCAAAGAGTATGCGTCCGCGGGCGCTGTTGTGTCCGGCGGTACGGACGGTCTGTTCTTCCGCTATGATGCGGCGGCGGCTGTCCGCGCGGCTCAGCTGCTGACGGGTACCGACGGCATGACCTATGACTTCTCCGCCTCCACCATTTACGGCGATGCGCTGAAGAATTTCGAGCTTGTCGATACCGATCGCATGGGCGAGCTGTACAACAACATGGTCGCGATCACCAACGAGATCAGTGCCGACATGACGGTCGATGCGCTGCGTCCTTACCTTGCGACCCTCTATCAGAACTATGACGAGCTGTGCAAGCTCGAGTATGAAGTGCGCACGGTTGAAATGCGTGCCACTTGGTTGCGTCCGCTCCCCAACGACGGCAAAGAGCGCACGGAGGAGGAGCTTGATCAGCTGCTTACCGATTACATCAGCAACATTAAGGACATGGGCTACAATATGATCTTTGTCGAGGCGTTCTACAACTCCACGACGATCTTCCCGATCCCTGCAAATGTGGGCTACAACGGCCTGTCCTTCAATCAGAACCCCTACCTCGTGCCTGTTTCCGAGGGCGGTCTCAACAACAACCTTACCGAGCGCTATGACATGCTCAAGCGTTTCATCGAGATCTGCGGTGAATACAATGTCGAGCCGCACATCTGGTGGGAAGTGTTCTATGTCGGCTACGAACGCACCAACGGTGCGACCGATGCGCTCTTTGACTATTCTGTTGCGAAGACCATCATGAACAACCCTTCCGCCTACAAGAACTGGCTCAACAAGGGCTCCAACGGCGACCTGTTCTACGGTGCCGCTGGTGACGGTGCTCTGCAATACTTCCTCAATCCGGCAAGCACCGGCGCTCGTACCTTCCTGATGAATACCTTTAAGTATATCTGGTCTACCTACGATGTCAACAGTTTCCAGCTGGACTACATTCGTTATCCCCATACCACAGCAGAGAAGTGCTTCGGCTATGACGATGACACGCTTGCGGCGTTCAAGGCTTCGACGTATTACGATGCCGCTGTTCACACCGATGCGTATCTGAAGAGCTATGATGGTTTCTTCGATGAAGACTGGGTGCAGTTCCGTGCGGATTATGTCACCTCCTTTGTAAAGGAAGTCAAAGACACCATGTACGAAATCGCTCCCGACATCTATCTCACCTCCTCTCCCGGAGCGGAGCCCGAAGAGTCCAAGGCAAACCTCATGCAGGACGTCACCTACTGGCTCCAGAACGACTACATCGACATCATCTTCCCGATGGCTTACGGTGAGAACGTCCCCGGTCATGTCAGTGCCGGACTGGTCGCCGACAACAGCGAGCACTTTGTGTGCACCGGTGTTTCGGGCTCCTACCTTGACAACGACATGGAAGCGCGCTGGATGAAGGAAGTCCGCGACGCGGGCACCGACGGTCTGGCGACCTTCGTCGACATTCCCGACTATGTGGATTATGTGTGGAGCAAGCCCGCCATCACCCCGACGGGCAACGCGACGCTTGCGGCGATCACCTACATCAACGACACGATGAAAGCACGCATCGATCAGATGCAAAAGCTCGGCGTGGAAGAGTTGGAAGAGCTGCGTATGGATCTCGCAACGGTCGAAAGAGAGATCTGTGTCTACGGTCTCGATTACGTGCATCTTGGCTCGAGCCTCGAACGTCTTATCGACACAGCGGCGTATTGTGGTGCCGATGTGGAAGCGGCTGTGGCGAAGGACGTGAAGTATCTGACAAAGATCCGCAACAATTCCCGCGACAATGCGACGGAGCTTCGCGAGCTTGCCAACGACACCTTCACGGTTAACGGCAAGCGCCTGACAGATGACGGCAACGGTTTCTACTATAACGGCGCGATGAAGACGCTGTACATCACCGAGTACGCTTCGGAGCTCAGCGGCACGTTGTCCGGCGATGTGACGATCCTGCTCCCCGAAATTCACAACCGACTCACGCTGAACAACGTGCATACGGCAGGTTCCTTCCACATTCAGACCGAAGATGATATGTTCATCAAGCTGGTTGGCGAAAACCTGTTCGACGGCGGTTTCACCTGTGATACCACGGTTACGTACTACGGATTCGGTGCGAGCTACGGCGGCGGAGAACACGATGTCCGCATGGCGGATATCGACAGCGATATGATGATCGATTCCACCGATGTGCGCCGTATGCTGGCGTATGCGGTGAAAGCCGAAGAATTTAACGAGTATCAGCTGATGGTCGCTGATGTTGACGGCAACGGCAAGGTCAACACCATCGATACCCGCAAGGTGCTGGCATTTACGCTGGGTCTTGCTGCCTGATATGGGAGACGTTAAAACGGACGAGCGATAAGAGTTGTACAGTAAGGGACAGTACAACAAGATACGAAAACACCCATAGTTTTTTAAAAAACTATGGGTGTTTTTAATATTTCCTTTCTTTGTTAGTCAAGTCGTGCTATAATATAACTAACCGATAAATAAGAATTTGACGGAGTGTATAATGAGCAAAAAATTAACCGAAATGAGTTTAGAAGAACTGTGGCAGTTGTTTCCTATCATTTTAACAGAACATCAAGAGTGTTGGAAAGAATGGTATTTGGAAGAAGAAACCC
>JAZUOG010000027.1:0-21190 GCA_045604545.1 Acutalibacteraceae bacterium
CCTTATTTGTCTTCCTAAGACCGCTTGGCCTCCGACTTTTTGAAAAGAAAGTATCAATAGTGACAGTATTTGCATCTTTATCTAAAACAAGAATTTCCAAGTTCTTTCACCCTTCCTTAATTAAAATATCTATAATTAAGGACTATTTAATTTTCAAAGATCATAACACGCCAAGGGTGTAAATATAATATTTACGATATAAATATAACACGTATGTTATATTTTGTCAAGTCTTTTTTAAAAAAATTGGCAGAGAGTCAAAAACTCTCTGCCTTTGCTTTTGTGTTTAAGCCGTTTTATCGGCTTGTGGTGGTGTTTTCTGTTCCTTACTCGACTTGTACTTTTCTCGGTATTCTTTACCCTCATTTGTGGCAAAGAACTCTTGAATATCGGGCAAGAAACATTTTATTATTGCTTCTAATTCATAATCCGGAATATCCCATCCACCTTTTTTCATAAGGCATCACGGAACTCATGGGACTATGACGGTATCACTCCTTTACATTTTCAACTGCATTTCATTACTGTCGTTATTATTTTGTTGTCTCTTTTGTCCACGTTTACGTTCACGGACAAATTTAGGTTTCCGTTTATCATTACTGTCCGTTTCTCCTATCATCGTAATATCAGCTGCAAGATACAAAGCATCGACGGCAATATCGCCCCAACCGCTACCCATTTCAGTTTGAGCTTCCACGGTGTCAGATCCTTGGCTTTCAACTCGTTCATCATACGGTTGATCTCCTTGTGTAACTGCTCTTTCAAGGAGTCCGTCTGCTTCGATAATTTGCCCTTGGTTGAATACTCTATCGAGTTCAGCTTGTCTGCCGTTATCTTTCGCATCTCCGCTAAATACGGTCTGAGCGTTTGCACCGTTAGATTGTTCAAATCCTGATGCGTTGGCAAAGGAAAATTCATATGATTCAATTAAGAAGAATAACTAAAGATGATTTTGATAGTGTAAAAAACTTAAAAGTTGCAGATTATCAAAATCACTTTGTTTCATCCGCAGTCGATTCTTTAGCACAAGCTTGGTTATATTATGATACAGCATATCCGTTTGCTATATTTGCTGATGATTTACCTATTGGTTTTGTTATGTTAGGGTATTATGAGTCAAGAAAGCAGTACACATTATGGAAATTCTTTATTGATGAAAAACACCAACACAAAGGTTATGGTAGGCAAGCGTTGCAACTTGCTGTAAACTATTTACACAATAATTTTGATTGTGAGGAAATTTATACCGGCGTTTATATAGGTAACAATATTGCAAAACATTTATATATTTCTTTTGGCTTCGAAGAGACAGGTAAGATTGAAGCGAATATGGAAGAATTGAAATATACTTTTGCATGAAACTGTGAGGGTTCGAATTCATACGCAATAATGCCAAAAATATCTTTTTCGTAGCCCATATACATAACCAAAACGGCTGTTGATACATTTGTGTCGACAGCCGTTAGCGTTTTATCAGCCCACTCTTGCCTTTTTAAAAAACATCTGTTATACTTTATAGTGTATCAACAAAAGGGAGGCGTATGTATGAAGCGTATTTTCAGCTTTGTGCTGGTTGTGTGTCTGTTGATTGCCTGCATGCCGACGGTGGTTGGTTCTGCAGCGAGCGAACGCACACTGAATTTTTCCCAAATGGCGGGATCTTATCGTGTCCTCGGTCGTGCAATGGAATATCAGAACGGATTGTTGATGGACAACGTGGCATCCGGCTTTGAATTCTATTTCAACGGTAGCGGTGATGTTATATTCAACGCGAACGTGATGTGCATCAACTGGGGCAACGAACTTGCCCAATATTTTACCGTTGTGGTGGACGGCGTGCGTTCTCGTGTGCGCGTGGAATGTACGGAACACGCCAAGTATGAGACAAAAAGCATTGTGCTTGCCTCCGGTCTCGCAAACGGCGATCACCACATCGAAGTGTATCGCCAGACCGAGGCATCGCAATCCTATTGCATAGGTAACTCGGTAACCTTCACCGGCACGTTGTTGCCGCCTGCTCCTCAGGCACCCTTCACGTTTGATGTGATCGGCGACTCCATCTCGGGCGGTTACGGTTGTCTGTGGGACGGCACGGCACATCAGGGATTCCACCCTAAGTATCAGGACGGCACCCAGACCTACGCGTTTCTGACAGGTAAAGCGTTCGGTGCCGATGTGCGTGTATGCCAGGTCAGCGGCTATGGCTGTGTCCGCGGTCAGAACACCAACGGCGACAATATGCAGAAGCTGTATCCGTATCTGTGCCTGAATCGTGACGAAACGCCCTATCCGTTTGATACACTGGCGGATGTGGTGATCATCAACCTTGGTACGAACGATTCGAGGGTGGGTGTTTCCGGCGCGGAATTTCAGGTCGGTGCCAAAAACCTGATGCAACTGGCGCGTGAAAAGAATCCCGGTGCAAAAATCGTGTGGTGCACAGGTATGATGGGGACGTTTTACGGCAACGAAGTGCAAGCTGCTGTGAATGAGCTCGGCGGCGCGGATAACGGCTATTATTATGTCAATTTGCCTTACGGCGGCAGCGGCGCGGGTGCGCATCCGGCGGCTTCTGAACATAAAGCGGCCGCGGCTGTATTGCAGGAGTATTTGAAAACGTACGTGTTGCCGTGTGCACCGCTCGGCGCTCAAACGGATGCCGCAACGCTGCGTGCGGCTGTGAACGAAGCCGCGGCGATTGCTAACCCGTCCGCCGCACTGCAAGGTGCGATCGCCCGCGCGAGAACCGAGCTGAATGTGAACACGACCGATCCGTATCGTTTGTATCAACGCTTCAGCGATATTCAAGCGGCACGGGAAGCGGTTGTGAAAAGCGTATCATTGATGCCCAAGGAGTATATTTCCGACACACCCACCGCCAATGACGGTAAATCGTATGTGTGGCCGTCTTACAATGCCGATGGCTCGGTTTCGTTGTACAAAGGCGGTGAGGGAAGTTATTGGCCGGTGCTGAATACACCGATCGGCGAATCGGTGGACGTGGACGAAACGCCGTATCTGCGTCTTGAGTTTTCTTCTACCGCTTCGTTTAACGTTACCATTGCTTATCGCCGTCCCACCGGTGAACTGTCTTATGTCAAAGCCTCGGCACTTGCCGGCAACGGTGACAGCGATTTCAACGCGCGCAATCGCGAAGTGATGACGCTCGACTTCGGCAAGTATGTGCGTGAGCAGGGGCATGTCGGCGACAGCGGACTGGTGTCGATCGTGTCGTGCCAGATGTTTGTGGTCGGCGTTCAGAATCAGGTGGTACATCTGTATGAATGCGGATTTACCAATGCCGCTGACGACGTTGAAGCGCCGACTGAACTGAGCGGGTCGTATGTCGTGACTGACGGTTGCCTCGAAGCGCTCGATGTGGGAATCACGGACGAGCAACTGAAAAACGCCATGGATCACAGCGATATGCTGTCTGTGACGGATAAAAACGGCAATGCGGTCAGCGGCAAACTGGCAACCGGTATGATATTGACGCTGACGGTAAATGGTGTTGAGGTCGATCGTGCCGTGATTGTTGTGAACGGCGACGTGAACGGTGACGGCGATGCCACGACCATGGATGCGCGTATGATTCTGCAATATAATGTCGGAGAAGCACTGTTGGACAAAGTGCCTCAAACGGCGGCTGACTATAACCGTGACGGAGATGTCACCACCCTTGATGCACGTGAGATCATGCTGTATAAAGTGATGAACTGATTTGCTTGAAAAAAGGACTGTCGGGAATCGCCTCGGCAGTCCTTTTCGTATTTCCGATGCTTTTTATGTCGAAGATTGACGGCATCTTTTGATGACAGAACAGCGAAAGGTATGAAATACGCGCGCCAATATGGATTTATACGTTGTGTTTTATCGGATTTTTATGTATAATAGAAGAAAATGCGACGAATAAAGCGGTTCATAAGCGAGGAGGGAATCATGATGACAGGTGAACTGAAAAATAAAATTGAAAATATCTGGGATATTCTTTGGTCATCGGGCATGACCAATCCGCTTACCGTTGTTGAGCAGATCACCTATCTGCTGTTTATCCGTATGATTGATGAACAACGTGATGAAACAGGCATTCCTTCCGATTGCCGCTGGCACGTTTTCAGAGAATCCGATCCCGAAACGTTGTTTTATCACTTAAACGAGCGGGTGTTCCCGTTCATACGAAAGGGAATCGAAAGCGAATCCCGCAAACCGTATGCCCGATATCTCAAGAATGCGATGCTTCTGATCCCTTCCGCGCGCGTGCTGTCGCGTGTGATCGACGCGATCGATGCGCTGGATATCCGCAACAAAGATATTATGGGTGATGTGTACGAGGTGTTGCTGTCCAAAATGGCGCAGTCGGGCAAAAACGGTCAATTCCGCACACCACGTCATATCATTAACATGATCGTTGACATGGCGACACCGTCTTCGAACGATAGGATTTGCGATCCCGCAATGGGCACGGCGGGCTTTTTGTGTGCCGCCGCCGCGTATGTTCGTCAACAGGAGCCGCAAACGGTGCTTGATGCATCGGCGCTTGCGGGTTTTGATACCGATCAAACCATGCTCAGGATCGGTGCAATGAATTTGTTGCTTCACGGAATAGACGACCCCTGCGTGTGGTGGCAGGATTCCCTTTCGGAAGATAATCGGTACCAAGATCAATTTTCGCTGATTCTTGCCAACCCGCCGTTTGCGGGAAGTCTCGATAAAGAGACGGTGTCAAAAGATCTCCTGACGGCTGTTGATACCGCCAAAACCGAGCTGTTGTTTTTGCTGCTGTTTATGCGTATGTTGAAAAAGGGCGGAAGGTGCTTTTCCATCGTTCCGAACGGCGTTCTCGGCAACACGTCTCATGCCCACGTCGCCGTCCGAAAGAGGTTGGTTGAAAACCATCGCTTGGAAGCCGTGATATCGATGCCTTCCGGTGTGTTTATGCCGTATTCCGGCGTTTCGACGGCGGTATTGGTGTTCACCAAAACCGATTGCGGCGCAACGGATAATGTGTGGTTCTACGACATGAAAGCGGACGGTTATTCGCTCGATCCGGCGCGCCTTCCCGTGGAAGACAACGATATCCCCGATGTGGTGAAGCGTTTTCATCACCTTTCCGAAGAGAAAAATCGTCAAAGAACAGAGCAAAGTTTCTTTGTTACAAAGCAGGAAATTGTTGACAACGGTTATTCCTTCTCGTTTGGGCGGTATTGCGATATGCACGAAGATGCCGAAGACGGTGAAGCGACCGAAGCAAGGCTTCAAAAACTGACCGTCGAACTCGCGGCCATGTTTGAAGAATCTCACCGTCTGGAAATACAGATACAGCAAAACATGAATGAGCTGATTGCCGACAAATAACAAAAGGAGGGACAGTCGTGACACTGACGGATATCTGCGAACAGATCGTTGACTGTCCGCATTCCACCGTACAAGACGAAGGAGAAGGCGTTCCGCTGGTCAGAACCTCCAACATCGGTAAAGGGCGGCTGTTGCTTGAACATGTGCACCGTGTCAGCGAAGAGGTTTATCTTGAGAGAACGGTGCGTGCCGTTCCGAGAGAAAACGATCTGATCCTTGCCAGAGAAGCTCCTGTCGGCAATGTTGCGTTGATCAAAGCCGGTCAGCGTGTTTGTCTGGGGCAACGCACGGTGCTTCTTCGTCCCGATACACGCAAGGTGCTTCCGGCATACCTTGTGTACTATCTGTTGTCACCTCTGATGCAACATCGGATCGTCGGTGCGTCAAACGGCACGATCGTCAAGCATCTGAACCTGCCGCTTCTTCGCCATCTGGAGGTGCATTTGCCGGATCGGAAAACGCAACAAGAGATAAGTGCACGCTTGTCGTCGATTGACGACAAGCTCGATTTGAACCGTGCGATGATCGTCAAACTCGAAGAATATATTGGCTTACTGTATACACACTGGTTTGAGGAATACCGATTTCCCGACAAATGCGGTCTTCCGTATAAAAACAGCGGCGGACAGATGACGGTATGTCCCGTGAGCGGGAAACGGATTCCTGTAGGCTGGCATACACGACCGCTCCTTGAACTGGTGGACTGGGTGGGGAGCAGTCAGCCGCCGAAAAGCACGTTTATCCATGAACCGAGGGAAGGCTATGTGCGGTTTATTCAAAACAGAGACTATGACGGCGATGACCACATCACCTATATTCCCTGTGCGAAAAACACCAAAACGGTGGACGAATGGGATATTTTGATCGACAAATACGGTGATGCGGGACGAGCGCGATACGGCATTGCGGGCGCATTTAACGTGGCACTCGGCAAAATCTGCGTGAACGATCCCGTCATGGTGGAATATGTGCGTTCGTTCTTCCTGAGCGACAGCACCTATACCTATCTTCACAATACCAGCATGGCATCGACCAGAGCCTCTCTAAGCAGAGATAATCTGTCTTTATTGTCCATCACGGTTCCCGACGACAGTACCGTGTCGGCATTTCAGACGAAAGCAAGACGGATCCGAGAGTATATTTTGTTTTTAAAACGCGAAAACAGAAAACTTACCGAAACAAAAGAGCGGTTACTGGCGTACTTGTTCTGACAAAAAAGCCACCCGTTTGCGAATGATCGCAAACAGGTGGCTTTATGTGTTTTAAAAAAGAAATACTCAGTCGTCGAAGGAAACCTCGTGACCGGACTCGGAGGAGTCGTAGATCGCCTGCATGGTACGGGCGGTAATGACGACCGTGTCGATGTGAGAGGGGAGCTTCTCGCCGCTTTGGACGCAGGAAATGAACGCGTTGATCTCTTCCTGGAACATGTCCTTGGTCTGGAACGCGGGAGCCATGTCATACAACATGCCGTTCTTCACGCCGTAGAGACGGAAATCGCCGCCGTACTGGAGACGGACGCCGGCCTTGTCGCCGAGGAAATCGATGTACATTTCGCCGACACCGATGTTCTGAGCCCATGCACCGTTGAGGGTGATGGTCGGGCCTTCGGTACGGATCATCGCCGTCACGAAATCATCGACATCATAGGTGCCTTCGAAATCGGCAGAAATGGAGGACCACATGTTGACATAGGCATAGTCCTTGATGTTCTTGCCGAGCTTGCAATAGGCTTTGCCGGAAACGGTCTTTGCCGCGGGATCACCGGTGCAGTACATGATCAGATCGAGGAAGTGGACACCCCAGTCGATGAGAACACCGCCGCCTGCAACAGCCTTCTGGGTGAAGGGACCGCCGATGCCGGGAATGGAACGATGCGCGCGGAACGAACCGTACACATGATACACTTCGCCGAGATCGCCGTTGTCGATCAGTTCCTTGATGCGGTTGACAGCGGAGTTGAAGCGGTTGACAACGCCGATGTTCAGCGTCATGCCGGTTTCGTGCTGGACTTTTTGCATCTCGAGCACTTCTGCATAGGTGCGGGCGGCCGGCTTCTCGCACAGGACGTGTTTACCGGCGCGCATCGCGTCGATGGAGATGGTGGGGTGCATATCGTTGGGGGTGCAGACGGACACCGCGACAACCTCGGGGTCAGCCAGCGCCACATGATAATCTTCGATCGCAATGCCGCAGCCGTACTTTTCAACAGCAGCAGTGGCGCGCTCGGGAATGATGTCGCAGAAGTACTTGATTTCCGCATCCTCACAGTTCATGTAGGACGGAATGTGGGCGTTGTTGGCGATGGTGCCGCAACCGATGACGGCAACTTTGATTTTGCTCATGATTGATGATCCTCCCTTGATGGTGTTATATTACATTTTCGAACGAAGCAGATCCATGGCCATTTTGACATCGGCAACGGGGTCGTCACCAACCTCACGTTCGATGGTCAGATAGCCGTTGAAGCCGACTTCGCGCAGTGCCGCAAGATAGGCATCGAAATCTACTTTGCCTTCGCCGAGAGGAGTTTCGAGGAAGTAATCTCCCAGACGAAGATCGCCGATGCCACCGTCCGCAAAGAAGTCATAGATGACTTGGGGATCGGTCTTTTGGAGCATAATGCCGTCCTTGGCATGGGTGTGAACAATGTAATCCTTAAGCAGATAAACCGCTTCGACGGGATCCTGATCGGCGACCATCACAAAGTTGGCGGGGTCAAGGTTGACCGCCATGCCTTTACAACCGAGGCTGTCGAGAAACGCTTTGAGAACGGGCGCTTTTTCGGGACCGGTTTCGATGGCGAATTTCATGCCGATCTCATCGGCGTAGGTGCCGAGTTCCTTACAGGCGTCCTGCATGATCTTATAGCGCTCGCAGGTGGTATCCTCGGGAATGACGCCGATGTGCGTGGTCAGTACCTTGGCACCGAGTTCTTTGGCAATATCGGCGATACGCTTGGAGGTGGCGATTTTTTGGGGGTTTTCATCGGCTTTTGCGAAGCCGTGACCGCCGAGGTCGGCGCAAACAGCCGAGATTTCCAGCTTGTTATCGCTCAGAATTTTTTTGACCTCGGCAATTTTTTCGGGGGTCATGTTGTCGGGAGCCAGCTCACCCTCGACCATGTACATCTGAATGCCGTCAGCACCAAGCGAGGCGGCGATTTCGACATTGGTCTTGAAGTCCTTGCGGAAGCTGTCGACAATGATGCCCAGTTTGAAATTGTTCATGTGTATTCCGTCCTTTCAAATGCAAAAACATTGTTCAGAACTACGGGCGTTCTTACTTGTATTTTATACAATTTCCTCTCTTTTGTAAAGCCTTTTTTCGTGTATTTCAGGCCTTAAACGGCAAAAGTTTTTCTTTTTTTACCACGACCCTTGCATCTATGCACAAGATTGTGTATCATGAATGCGGAAAGGGGCTGAAATCATGAGTGAAAAACAGCGGAATCTGTTGATTGTTGCCATGTTGCTTTGCGGTTTGTCGGTTGTGCTGATCGTCGTGATGGTGTTGCTCCCCGAAAAGTATGAAACGGTTGTCACACAGCAAACACCGATTACACACGACACAACGCCGACAACACTGCCTCTTGTGATATCGATCAACATCAACACCGCCGGCATCGATGAACTGATGGTGTTGCCCGGTATGACCCGTGATATTGCTGTCAACATACTGGATTATCGTTTTCAGTATCGGAAATTTCTGACAGTTGATGAGCTCAGAGAGGTGAGCGGCGTTACCTATGCGCTGTACGCGGATTGGAGCGCCTATATTTTTGTGTAATTCCCGTGGAAAACAGTTGCGAATTGAAGGATTATTTGTTATAATAAAAGAAATATGTGCAATAAGGAGGGGACGGTTATGCGCGTGACACTCATCGCACACACGCCCGATCCCGAAAAAGTGGTGGCTGCCGCCGCCAAGCTCTGCTACAGCAGCAGTGACGTCAATACGTTGATGGAAAATCTCACGCCCGAAAAGGTGGAGAGTTTTGTGGAGCTTCTTGCGTCTTACGGACACGAAAGCCCCATTGAACACGTCACCTTTACGTTCGGCATTGAAGGTATTTCGAGAAGCTGTACACATCAGCTTGTGCGTCATCGCATCGCTTCCTACAGTCAAAAGAGCCAGCGCTATGTCAGCGAAAAAGGCTTTGAATACATTGTTCCGCCTGCTATTGAAGCCGACGAAGAAGCCCGTCGTTGTTATGAGCAAGCGATGATCGCCGCCAACGACGCCTACAATCAGCTTGCGGATATTCTCGAAAAGACACATTACGACGCGTTGTGCGCGGCGGGGAAGGACGAGCAGGAAGCTCGTCGTGCCGCTCGCAAAACCGCCATTGAAGACGCGCGGTTTGTTCTTCCGAACGGCTGTGAAACCAAGATCATTGTCACGATGAATGCCCGTTCGTTGATGAATTTCTTCCATCATCGTTGTTGCAACCGTGCACAGTGGGAGATCCGCGATGTGGCGCAGGAAATGCTCACGCTGTGTCGCGAAGTAGCTCCGGCACTGTTCTCTCATGCGGGACCGTCCTGCGTGAACGGTCCTTGCCCTGAAGGTGCCATGACCTGCGGTCGCATCAAGGAGATGCGCGAACGTTTTTCAACCAAGAAATGAGGGAGAAGATATGGGAAGATTGATCGTTCTCGACGGACTTGACGGAAGCGGAAAAAGCACCCAGCTTGCCGCTGTCGATGCGTGGATGACCGAAAACGGCATTGCTCACAAACAGATTTCGTTCCCCGATTATGAACAACCCTCTTCGACGCTGGTTCGTTCGTATCTTGCGGGTGAATTCGGCACTTCTCCCAACGCGGTCAACGCCTATGCCGCGTCTTCGTTTTATGCCGTTGACCGTTACGCGAGCTATAAGCATTTCTGGCAGGACGATTACGAAAACGATGTGGTGATCCTTGCGGCTCGCTACACGACTTCCAATGCGATCCATCAGATGTCCAAACTTCCTGCGGATCAGTGGGACGCGTATCTTGAATGGTTGTCTGACTACGAATACCGCTTACTGCAGTTACCTGCACCCGATCTGGTGCTGTTTTTGGATATGCCTCCTGAGGTTTCCCAAAAGCTGATGACGTCGCGCTATGACGGCGACGAGTCCAAAAAGGATATTCACGAGCGCGATCGCTCCTATCTGCTTACCTGTCGCAAAGCGGCACTGTATGCCGCCGCACATGACAACTGGTCGGTCGTGTCTTGTGCCGAAAACGGAGAACCTCGTTCGATCGAGGACATCACAGCTTCGCTGACAAAGTTGATCGGTGATGTGCTGTGAATGGCGTGTATTCGGCGACCACCGATGCCGACCGCGCGAGCTTGCTTTCCATCTGGCGCGAGGCGTTTCCAGAAGACTCTCTTGAAGATGCACACGCATTTCTTGACAGATTCGGCGATTACGGTTATGCGGCGCGCGTCGGAGATGCGGTTGCCTCCATATTGTTCCTTCTTCCCGCAGTTGTGGAATACGAACAGAAACGTGTTCCGGTCGGGTATATTTATGCGGGGGCGACACAAGTTGCCTACCGACAAAAAGGTCTCTATCGCGGGCTGATACAGCATGTGTTGATGTGTGCGGCACAGTGCGGTATGAAGGCGGTGTTTCTGCGCCCTGCAGATGACATGCTCGCCGAAAGCTACCGCCGTATGGGATTTACTGTGCCGATGACGTGTAACGAGGTGACTGTACCGTCGTCGAATACGCCGTCAACGCGTCTCGACAACAAGACCTATCGCCGAGAGCGACTGGTTCGCCTTCGCCGTGCAGGAATGCCGTTTGTCGACTGGAACGACGCAACGCTTGCGCATATTCTTACGTGGTGCGACGCGGTGTGTGTCGGAAATGCGGTCGGGCTGAAGGATTCTTCACGGGCAATGGCTTGGGAATGGTTCGGTGACGAGACTCCTCGCGGTGAGATCTGCATTCGCACGATCGGCACCGAAAAGGTCGTCGGACTGCTGTATCCGCTTGATCAGACAAGTTTTGCGGCGATGCCGCCGATATACATGGGTTACGGAATGGAATAAAAAGGAGATGTGAGGATTATGGTATATGTGTTGCTGGCAGAAGGCTTTGAAGAGATCGAAGCGATTGCGCCGATCGACCTGATGCGCCGTGCGGGCTGTGATGTGAAAACGGTCTCTGTTACCGCCGAGAAAACGGTAATGGGGGCTCACGCAATCGCCCTTGTTGCGGACATGACGATCGATGAAATCGATACCGCGGATAACCTGCAAGCCGTGATCCTCCCCGGCGGTATGCCGGGCACCTTGAATTTGGAAAAGAACGATGCTGTGCAAAAACTCATCGATACGGCGGTGGAACAAGAAGCCGTTGTCGGTGCAATTTGTGCGGCTCCGAGCATTCTCGGGCACAAAGGACTCCTTGTCGGCCGTCGTGCGGTGTGTTATCCCGGCTTCGAAACGGCGCTGGTCGGCTCCCATTACGACTGGACGGCACCTGTTGTGACCGACGGCCAATTTATCACTGCGAAGGGCGCGGGAACCGCTGTGGAATTCGGTCTGGAGCTTGTTTCCGTTCTCGTGGGGGATGTTACTGCGTCGGCGTTGAGAGAAGGGATCCAATGCAAGTAAAAGACATTCGCCCCATCAAACAGGAGTTGCGCGAGCGTTATAAGCAACAGCGGCGCGATATGTCTCCCGACGAAAAAGCCGCGAAGGATCACGCCGTCGCTCTGGCGGTGTCCCGTTTGTGGCAATATAAAAAGAACGACACACTGCTTTGTTATGTGTCGACAGACATCGAAGTCGACACGCGGCAGATCATCACACGCGCGCTTGCTGACGGCAAGCGTGTGGCGGTTCCACGATGTGTTCCGGGAACCCGTTTGATGGAGTTTTATTATATTGATTCGCTTGACGAATTGAGCCCCGGCACCTTCGGCGTATATGAACCCTCTCCCGATCCTGCCAAGCTGTTTACCGCGAAGGAACAGGGATTGTGTCTTGTTCCTGCATTATCCTACGATCTGGAAGGATATCGTCTCGGCTACGGTAAAGGGTATTACGATCGCTATCTTGCGGGCTTCGGCGGTGCCCTTGTCGGCATTTGCTACAGTGACTGTGTTTCGCGGCATCTTCCGCACGGACGGTATGACCGCTGTGTCGAAACCCTTGTAACAGAAACCTATATTCGGCAGATTCGACGCCGATAATGAATAAAGATCTTTGCTTCATGGAGGAATAATCATGACTGATAAGAATCGTGTTGACGGAGAACTGGACGTGCAGTCCGTGCAAACTCCGTCGAGAGTGGATCTTGACAATCCCGTCCATGCTCCGCGCAATACGGAATATGTCAGCTTTGAAGCTGAAGAAACGGTGACTCCCGCACCCGAAGAAGCGCTCAACGGTGCGACACTGGTGATGGATCCCGTTGTGGAACCCACCGAAGACGTGAAGGTGTTTGACGGAAGCGTACAGGAGCCTGTGGAAACACAACCCATAACCCCCGCAGATCAACAGCCTGTGGATCCTTCCGGTGAGCCTGCCGAGCGTCCTCACCCGAAGCCCCGCGTCCACTACAGCCAGTTGTTTTCGCTGTGTCGTTCGATCATGTACATCGGACTGGTGCTTGTTGTGGCGGCAACGCTCGCGTGGTATGCCTCCCGTGCGGTAAAGGACGTTTTCGCGTTCGGACAAGATCCCCGTCCCGTCGATATTTATGTGGAGGATGGTGACACCTCGCTTCAGATCGCACAAAAGCTTTATGAAAAGGGTGTCATTCAAGATCCGTTGCTGTTCAGAGCCTATTGCCGTTTCACCAAAGCGGACGCCTCGTTCCACCCCGGCAATCACACGGTTCACGGCAACGATGGTTACAACGGTCTTGTCAATACGTTCCAGACGCAAACGGCGCGTGATGTTGTGACGGTGACCATTCCCGAAGGCTCCACGATCGATACGATCGCCAAACTGCTCGAAACCAACAATGTATGTTCGGCGGAGGATTTCTATGAAACCCTCAACTCGACCGACTATGATGATTACAGCTTTATTGCGGAACTGACTCCGACCGAGCGCGCCAATCGCGTGTACGTGCTGGAGGGATATCTGTTCCCCGATACCTATGAATTCCTGCAGGAGTGCTCTCCCGACACGGCGATCCGCAAGATGCTGGACGCGTTTAACACGCGTTTGAACGAAAACACCCGTGCGCAGATCAAAGCGAGCGGCTATACCCTCGATGAAGTGATCGTCATGGCTTCGATCGTGCAGCGCGAGGCGGGCAACAACGAGGATATGCCGCGCGTTTCCCGCGTCACCCGCAACCGCCTTGAAAGAGATACGGGCGACTTCCTCGGAAAACTGCAGATGGACTCCACTCGCGAGTATGCGCAGAACGTCAACTCTACCGCCGGTACCGATGTGCTTATGGCGGCATACAACACCTATGATCGCGAGGGCTTGCCTGTCGGTGCCATCTGTAATCCCGGCCTCGATGCCATCAACGCGGTTATCAACCCGTCCACCGAAGACAACATTATCAACTGCTATTACTTTGCCAGTATCGTCGAAACCGGTGAAACCCGTTTCTTTGAGACTCACTCCGCTCACGAGGCATTCTGCAAAGAACATGGAATCGGCTATTACGGCTAACCCACAAGCAAGGAGACGAATTTCGTGAAACACATGCCGAAAGTGGAACTGCTTTCTCCTGCGGGAGATGCCGATCGTCTGGACGCGGCACTTCTCTACGGAGCCGATGCCGTATATCTCGCGGGCACCATGTTCGGCATGCGCACAGCGTGTAAAAACTTTGATGCCGACGAACTGGAGACGGCGGTCAAACGGATCCACGATGGCGGCAAACGGGTGTATGTGACCTGCAACACGCTTCCGCGCAATCATGAACTCGAACAACTTCCCGCGTTTCTTGAAATGGCTGATCACGCAGGTGTTGATGCGCTGATCGTGGCGGATGTGGGTATTCTTCCGCTTGTGAAACGTCACGCGCCGCATTGTCAGCTTCACGCATCGACACAGCTCGGTGTGGTGAACTATGCTACCGCTTCGATGCTTTATGATATGGGCGTTTCACGCGTGGTTTTGGCGCGTGAAATGACACTCGATGAAATTGTCGAACTCCGCGCCAAAACGCCCAAAGAACTCGAATTGGAAGCGTTTGTGCACGGTGCCATGTGTATGGCTGTCTCGGGGCGCTGTATGTTCTCTTACTATCTGGCGGGTCGTGACGGCGGACGCGGCGATTGTTCTCAGCCGTGCCGCTGGGGGTATGAATTTATCGAACCTCATCGTCCCGATCGTGTGATGAGTGCCGTTGAACACGACAAAGGAACCTATCTGTTCAATGCCAACGACTTGAACATGATCGAACACATTCCGGCGCTTTGTGAGGCGGGTATCACGTCGTTCAAAATCGAAGGACGCGCCAAAGCGGCGTATTATGTTGCCGTGATCACCAATGCGTATCGCCGCGCAATTGACGCCTATGTGGCTTCGGGGTGTGATCCGCAATTTCAGGTTCCCGCTTGGTTGGTTGAAGAAACCTGCAAGGTCAGTCATCGCCCGTACAGCACCGGCTTCTACTTCTCTGAGCCGACACAGAACAACGCCTTTGGCGGATATGTCCGCTCCTATGAAGTGGTGGCGGTTGTCGTCGGATACGAAAACGGTCGGTTGCTTCTTCGTCAGCGTAATCGCTTTTTTGAAGGCGATACGCTTGATGTGCTTTCGCCGACAGATGAGCCGTTTTTGCTCAAAGCGGTGGATCTCCGCGATGAAAACGGAGACACGATCGACGGCACGCCGCATCCCGATATGCCGTTCTCGATGGCGTGTGACCGTCCTTTGCCGAACGGTGCCTTGCTTCGCAAAATGCGTACCGACGATATCACAACTGCATAAATGATCACCTCCGTTTCCGGGTATACTGTCCCTTGAAACGGAGGCGTTTTTTATGGTTAAAAGAGCAATCGGTGTGTTATCGGTGTTGGTGGTCATCTTTTGCGGCCTGACAGCGCGTATATGGGTGTTGTCCGGCACAGCAACATATACCGTCACATCGACGCAGTCGTCAAAGACCCGAACGCTTGCTGTGGCGCGCGGAACGATATACGATCGCTACGGTCAGCCGCTTGTCAATCAAACCACCGACACGGTGGCGTTGTTGTCATCGTCGTCGGCGTCGGTTGACACGCTCTTTTCCGTTTTTTCGGACGAAGAAGCGCGCGAAGCGGCAGAACGGTTGTCCCGCGGTGAACGCCTGATCGTGACGTTGCCGAATGAAAATCCGTTGTTGACAAGCGTATCGGCTCCTGTCCGATACGGGGACAACGCCTGTGCCGTTCACCTTATCGGCTACGTTGACGGGGAAGGAAACGGCGTTTGCGGATTGGAAATGGCGTATGATTCTCTTCTTCGAATCGATGATGCCAAGGCAACGGTTTCTTACACCGTTGATGCATTGGGCAGAGCCGGGATTCATTCCACCGATGTGGTGCAGGATTTGCTGTATTTGTCGTCTTCCGGGATTGTGACTACGCTCGATTCTCAAATACAGCAAATCGTCTCGCAAGCATCGCAGTTGTGTATTGAGCGTGGGGCTGTGCTGGTTTCCGAGGTGCATACCGGCGATATACTGGCGGCGTTGAGCATGCCGTTGTATGATCCGCGAAACGTGGCAAAATCGCTGGAACGTGCCGATGCACCGCTCATCGATCGGACAATGCTCAACTACAATCTCGGATCTGTGTTTAAAATTATCACCGCCGCCGCCGCGTTGGAGAGCGGAATACACGAAACAAAGCAGTATATTTGTGACGGAACGGTGACGGTCAACGGTGTGTCGTTCGGGTGTCACAACGAAAAGGGCGACGGTACGTTAAATATGCGGGAAGCAATGGCGCGTTCGTGCAATTGTTATTTTATTCAGCTTGCCCTTGAAGTGGGAGGAGAAGCGATGGCGAAGATGGCCGAAAAGGCTCATTTCGGGGAAACGATCGTTGTTGCCGATGGATTGCAAACGGCATCATCGCTGATCCCTCAAAAAGAGGATCTGTCTGTCGGAGCGGCGGTTGCCAACTTTTCGATCGGGCAGGGAGATCTGCTTGCTTCTCCGATTCATGTGCAAGCGTTACTCGCGGCGGTGGCGAATGACGGCGTGTGGAATCGTCCGAATGTGTTTTTGGGGACGGTTGATGAAAACGGGGAAATGACCGTCGCCAAAAGGACGGGATCCGAGCGTCTGTTTTCGATGGCTACGGCAAAAACGCTCAAAGAGATGTTGACACAAGTTGTTGAGACGGGGACGGGACAACGTGCCGCGGGATCGTATGGCCGTGCGGCGGGGAAGACGGGGACGGCGCAAACCGGTTGGGTCGTTGACGGTCAGGAGGTTGTCCAAAGCTGGTTTTCGGGGTTTTATCCCGCTGAGGATCCGCAATATGTTATCACCGTGTTATCGGAAAACGGCGGTGCAACGGGGAAGACGGCGGCACCGCTGTTTTCGGAGATCTGTAATCGTCTGTATGAAGCGGGGCTGGTCGAAAAAGAGATAAACGCCTATTGACAAAACCGCCACAGCGGGTATATACTATAAACGATATGAAAAAGCGTTGAAGGGGCCGAAATTGCCTTTTCGCACACCAGAGAAGGGTGTCCGTGCAGGTTTGCGCGGCTGGAAGACACCCTGTGCAATGAAACGGCGATGTGCCTCCCCTGAGCTTCGTTGTGAAAAGCAACGACGTTGTCCCGCGTTAAGGGAGCAAAGTGACGGTCATGCGACCGTAATTTGGGTGGTACCACGGAACACTTCCGTCCCATTGAGGGATGGAAGTGTTTTTTTGTTGACCGCTTAGGCAATATCAATCAACAAAGGAGAATGAACGATCATGAAATGGACAGGACTCAATGAACTGCGTGAAAAGTATCTCGCGTTTTTTGAGAGCAAGGGACATCTGCGTCTGCCGAGCTTTTCGCTCGTGCCCAACAACGACAAATCCCTGCTCCTCATCAACTCCGGCATGGCGCCTATGAAAAAGTACTTCACCGGCGAAATCACGCCGCCTCGCAAGCGCGTGACGACCTGCCAGAAGTGCATTCGCACCCCCGACATCGAACGTGTCGGCAAAACCGCCCGTCACGGCACCTATTTTGAGATGCTCGGCAACTTCAGCTTCGGCGATTATTTCAAACACGAAGCGACTGCGTGGGCGTGGGAATTCTGCACGCAGGTTCTTGAGCTTCCCAAGGATCGCATCTGGATTTCGATCTACGAAAACGACGATGAGGCGAAGGATATTTGGGTGAACGAGGTCGGCGTGGATGCTTCTCACATTGTCCGCCTCGGCAAAGAGGACAACTTCTGGGAGCACGGCAGCGGTCCTTGCGGTCCTTGCTCCGAGCTGTATTTTGACCGTGGCGAAGAGCACGGTTGCGGCAGTCCCGATTGCGGCGTCGGCTGTGAGTGCGATCGTTACGTCGAGTTCTGGAACCTCGTGTTTACCCAGTTTGACAACGACGGCAACGGCAACTACTCTCCGCTCGAACACCCCAACATTGATACCGGCATGGGTCTTGAGCGCCTTGCGTGCATTATGCAGGGCGTCGGCAACCTGTTTGAGGTTGATACCGTTCAGAACATCATGACCCACATCAGCAAGATCGCCGGTGTGACCTACAAAGAAAACGAGAAGACCGACGTCTCTCTCCGCGTGATCACCGACCACATTCGTTCGACCGTTTTCATGATCGGCGACGGTGTCATGCCTTCCAATGCCGGTCGCGGTTACGTTCTGCGTCGTCTGCTCCGTCGTGCGGCGCGTCACGGTCGCCTGCTCGGCATCAAAGAGCCGTTCCTCTACAAAGTGGCGGATACGGTCATTGCTGAGAATCATTCTGCTTATCCCGAGCTTGCCGATAAACAGGATTTCATTCGTACGCTTATTGAGAAGGAAGAGGAAGCCTTCGGCAAGACCATCGACGGCGGTCTGTCTGTGCTCGATTTCATGCTTTCCGAAATGAAGGGTGACACACTTTCCGGTGAAAACGCCTTCAAGCTGTATGATACTTACGGATTCCCTGTCGATCTGACCCGCGATATTCTCGAGGAAAAGGGCTACAAGGTTGACGAAGAGGCGTTCGATAAGCTGATGGCCGAACAGCGTCATCGCGCCCGCGATGCCCGCAAGGATGCCGGTGCCGATGCCTGGAAGGGCAAGGCAACGGTGATCGAACAGCTCGAGCCGAGCACATTCGTCGGCTATACGGATATGTCTGTTCAGGCAACCGTCAAAGCGATCGTGCGTGACGGTGAGATGGTTGACAGTGTGACGGAAGGCGACGAGGCGATCGTCGTTCTCGATGTGACACCGTTCTATGCCGAAAGCGGCGGACAGGTCGGCGATGTCGGCGTGATCACCACAGAAGGCGGTACTTTTGAGGTGCTGGAAACCTTCAAGGGCGCTTCGGGTGTTGTGGCGCAAGGCGGTACCGTTCAAAATGGCGACCTGCGCGTGGGCGATACCGTGAAGGCTGAGGTCAACGTGCAGACTCGTCGTGCGACGATGCGTAACCACACGGCGGCGCACTTGTTGCAAGCGGCGCTCCGCCGCGTGCTCGGCACGCATGTTGAACAAGCAGGTCAGCTTGTTGACAGCCGTAAGATGCGTTTTGACTTCACGCACTTTGTCGCGATGACGGCGGAAGAAATCGCCGAAGTGGAAGCGCTTGTGAACGCGTGGATTATGGACGCGGTGTCTACCGATATCCGTGAAATGCCGATCGACGAAGCCAGAAAGCTTGGCGCGATGGCGTTGTTCGGTGAGAAATACGGCGATGTTGTCCGTGTGGTGAATGTTCCTGAGGTCTCTGTCGAATTCTGCGGCGGCACTCATGTCGCGAACACTGCCGAGCTCGGTTTGTTCCGCATCATTTCCGAAACGTCTGTTGCGGCAGGTGTGCGCCGTATTGAAGCGGTGACCGGCACCAACGTGCTGGCGCTTCTTGATCAATACGTTTCGCAGATGAACGAGACCGCACGTGCCCTGAAAGCCAACTCCCGCGATGATGTGCCTCGTCGTGCCGCACAGATCATGGCGGAAATGAAAGACGTGCAGGCGAAACTCAAGGAAGCTGAGGGTACCATCGCTTCCAACCGTCTCCACTCACTGTTTGACAACGCCCATGACCATAAAGGTATCAAGGTGATCACGGCGATGCTTCCCGATGTGGACGGCGATGCTCTTCGTACACTTGTTGACAGAGCACGGGATATCGACGGTGGCAAAGCGGTTGCGCTTCTTGCCGGTGTTAACGCCGCACAGAACAGCGTGACATTCTGCTGCTGCTGCGGTGCCGAAGCGGTCAAACGCGGCGCTCATGCCGGTACTATCGTGCGTGAAGCGGCGGCTGTTTGCGGCGGACGCGGCGGCGGACGTCCCGACATGGCCATGGCAGGTGCGAAGGATATCAACAAGGTCGATGAGGCTCTCTACACTGTGGCGGCAACGCTTGACAGCCTGCTGAAGGACTAAGAGGAGACAGCGTTATGGATTGTTTGTTTTGTAAGATCGTCGACGGTATCATTCCCAACAATACGGTTTATGAGGACGACACCGTACTGGCGTTTCACGATATTGCTCCCGTTGCTCCCGTGCACGTACTGGTGATCCCGAAGGCTCATCTCAGCGGCGTTGCCGATGTGACGGCTGAAAATGCCGCTGTCGTGGCTCACATTTTTGAAGTGATCCCGCAAATTGCCGCGAAACTGGGTATGACCGATTATCGTGTGGTAACGAACAACGGTGCTGATGCGGGACAAACCGTCGGACACCTGCATTTCCACATTCTCGGCGGTCGCGTTCTCGGAGAAATGGGTTGATCTGATCCATGAAATACATCATTGCAGATTTAGAGTGGAATGGTACGTTTTCCAAAAAAGCCCACGGCTACTTCAATGAAATTATCGAAGTGGGCGCGGTGGCTTTTGATGAAGATATGCAACCACTCGGCACATTCCATCGTGTGATCAAGCCGGTCGTCAGCAAAAAGCTGTCTCAGATCGTGCGCGATCTCACGCACATCACTCCCGAAGAGCTCGAATCCTCGCATCACACGTTTCAAAGTGTGATGAAGGAGTTTGCCGAGTGGGCGGGAGATGAGGCGGCACTCCTGACGTGGAGCAACACCGATTTATTGGTGCTTCTTGAGAATTTTGCCTTTTTTACAAAGAAACATGCGATTCCGTTTATGGCGTACTATGCCGACATTCAGGTGTATTGCCAAAAACGCATGGGTGTGGATACCTCTCAGCAGATGGGATTGTCCCGTGCATGCGAAGTGCTTGATATCAATGCCGAAGACAGCGCGTTGCATCGGGCGCTCGATGACAGCCGACTGACGGCAAAGGTGTTTTCACGCGTATATGATAAAGCGTCGTTCCTGGAGTTTGTCAAACCGGTTGACGATGAATTCTATGCCCGTTTGCTGTTTAAGCCCGTTGTGATCAGCTCGATCGATCATCCGCTTATCAAGCGCAGTGATCTGTGTTTCTCCTGTGAAGATTGTAAGAAGAATCTTCATCGGAAAAGTAAGTGGACGTTCCGCAACCGTCATTTCTATGCCGTGTTTTTTTGCCGCCATTGTAAAAAAACATACACCGCCAACGTGCAATATAAACAGACGTATGACGGTGTGGTTGTGCGCAGAAGGCTGAAAGAAAAGCCGCCTGCGGAAGAAACCGCCACAGAGAACCAAAACTAAAATAAAGAGACGCCTGCAATCGCAGGCGGCTCTTTTGTGGTGTAAATGATTTAGGTTTCAGCAAAAT
>JAZUOG010000028.1:0-1728 GCA_045604545.1 Acutalibacteraceae bacterium
CCCTCGAGCGGCTCACAGCGCTTGGAGGATATGCTGGACATCATCCGCGCGGAGGACTACCACCGCGTGATGGTGTTCGCGAATATGAAATGCACTGTCAAGCAGCTCACCGAGCGCCTGCAGAAGCGCCACGGCTCGGTCGACTGCCTGCACGGCGATATGCCGCAGTCCCTGCGCAACAAGGTGATGGCGAAATTCCGCGAGAATAAGCTCGAGATCCTCGTCGCGACCGACGTTGCCGCCCGCGGCATCGACGTCGAGGACGTAGAGGCGGTGTTCAACTACGACATCCCCGATGAAAACGAGTATTATCTTCACCGCATCGGGCGCACCGGCCGCGCCAAGCGCAAGGGCAGCGCCTACACCTTTATGACCGACGGCGACAAATTCCGACTGCGGGACATCCTCAAATACACCCGCTCGGACGCGACGACGATGATGTTCGACGAACAGCGCCGCCTTATCCCCGCCGCCGACGCCGCAGAAAACACGCAAGAAGAATAAGATCCACCCTCCCCGACGAAAAACGACGGTTTTTTGTAGGGGAGTTCTTTTTCACCCGCCGAGCAAGGGAATGTAAGAAATGGTAATTTTTCAGAAAATGTATGAATTTTCGAGATTGTTGATATTTATACCGTAAAAACGCCTTATTATTCCCACTTTCGGGGTGTTTCACCCCGTTTTTGGGGTGTTTTTATCCACCGCGGGGGTGGCATTTTCAGCCGGTTGCACAAAAAAATCGCGCAAAAAGCGAAAATGCGATTTTATTTCCATTATTGGTAATTAACGGTATTTATTGCCCGTATTTCTGCCAAAATCGGCGACTCTTTTCCGTTTTCTTGGGGCAGTTTGTGAAAAAACCACCGCATTTTTCCACCAATGTCGTAAAAACTGCCTGTCCTGTTTTTCACCATTCTCGCGGATGCCTTGCAAACAAAAACTGCTCGATATTTGTGTAAACTGCCCAAAAACAACCCCCTTTCGCTTGGTTGACAATGTGCAGTTCCGTGATTATAATACACAAAGCTAATGTTGATACCCCAATTTGCACCCCCGAAAACGAGCGCCCGCACACCCCTGCGCTCGGCACAGCGGAGGACACGCATCCCACCGTCTTTTGACAGGCGAGGGAAATTCTGCATAAGTTTGCGTCTGTTACACAAACTGTTCGTGTCCCCCAAGTTCAGAAAGGAAGCATTTATGGATAAAAACAAGATCACTCACCTGTTGGAGATCGCCAAGCGCACCGTATACAGCCGCAAGTTTGCAGCGATCGTGCTTGCCTGCTCCACGCTGCTGATGTCGACGATGGTATCCGCGTATTCCCGCGCCGTCACCGTTACCGACGGTGCCGAGAGCCGCACGGTGCTGACAATGCACCGCGACCCCTACAAGGCGCTGGAGGCCGCCGGTGTGACAATGTCCGAGCACGACGAGATCGAAGTAAGCTCCGACGAAGCCACCATCACCGTCAACCGCGCCATGACCGTCGAGGTCAAGGCAGACGGCGTGTCCACCCTGCTGTATATGGTGGACGGTACTGTCGCAGACGCCCTCGAGAAAGCCGAGGTCACCGTCGGCAAGTACGACACAATGAACACCGAGCTGACCACCGAGATCAGCGACGGTCTGTCGGTCGTCATCGACCGCGTCGCCTACCGCGAATACACGGTCGACGAGACCATCTCCTTTACAACCAACACGAAGTACACGAACGTTCTCGCCCCC
>JAZUOG010000029.1:0-9495 GCA_045604545.1 Acutalibacteraceae bacterium
TTTTTATATAAGGGGAAAAGGAATTATCGTGCTTTGGTGGCGATTTCGACAAGCGCCTTTTGGAGGAAGTCCTCCACGCTCATGCTGCCCTGATCGCCTGCTTCGCCGCGTTTGCGGACGGAGACAGTGCCGCTTTCGGCTTCCTTGTCACCGACAATGAGCATATAGGGTACCTTTTGCATCTGCGCTTCACGGATCTTATAGCCGATCTTCTCGTTTCTGAGATCGGTCTCCACGCGGATACCCGCCTCAAACAGCTTGTCGGCGACCGCCTTGGCGGCGTCTGCCTGACGCTCGGAGATGGGCATCACGCGCACCTGCTCGGGAGCAAGCCACATCGGGAACGCGCCCGCATACTTTTCGATGAGCAACGCCAGCGTTCTCTCGTAGCAACCGATGGAGGTGCGGTGAATGATATAGGGCGTCTTCTTCGTGCCGTCGGCATCGGTGTATTCCATGCCGAATTTTTCGGCGAGCATCTGGTCGATCTGAATGGTGATGAGGGTATCCTCTTTGCCGTGAACGTTCTTGATCTGAATGTCGAGCTTCGGACCGTAGAACGCCGCTTCGCCCACGCCGATGGCATAGGGGATCTCGAGGTGATCGAGAATGCGTTTCATGACACCCTGTGCCTCGTCCCACTGCTCTTCGGTGCCGATGTATTTTTCGCGGTTATCGGGATCCCACTGCGAGAAGCGGTAGGACACGTCCTCATAAAGGCCCAGCGTCTTGAGCATATAGATGGCAAGCTCGAGGCAGTGCTTAAACTCGCCTTCCAGCTGTTCGGGAGTACACATCAGGTGACCCTCGGAGATGGTGAACTGACGCACGCGGATAAGACCGTGCATCTCGCCGCTTGCCTCGTTGCGGAACAGCGTCGAGGTCTCGTTGTAGCGAAGCGGGAGGTCGCGATAAGAACGCGCGCGGTTGAGATAGGCCTGATACTGGAACGGGCAGGTCATCGGACGGAGCGCAAACACTTCCTTGTCATTTTCGGGATCGCCGAGAATGAACATGCCGTCCTGATAGTGATCCCAGTGACCGGAGATCTTGTAAAGATCGCTCTTCGCCATGAACGGGGTTTTGGTCAGCAACCAGCCGCGCTTTTGCTCCTCATCCTCCACGAAGCGTTGCAGGGTCTGAATAATACGCGCGCCCTTCGGGAGCATGATGGGCAGACCCTGGCCGATCACATCGGAGGTGGTGAACAGCTCAAGCTCACGACCGAGCTTGTTATGGTCGCGCTTCTTGGCTTCTTCGAGAGCGGTCAGATGCTCTTCAAGCTGAGCCGCCTTCGGGAAGGATACGCCGTAAATGCGCTTTAACATCTTGTTTTTCGCGTCTCCGCGCCAGTAAGCACCGGTGACGCTGAGAAGCTTAACCGCCTTAATTCGGCCTGTATCGGGCAAATGCGGACCTGCACAGAGATCGACGAAGTCGCCTTGCTTGTAGAAGGAGATCTCCTCGCCCTCGGGAAGGGCTTCGATCAACTCACACTTGTAGGGTTCGTCTTTCATCAGCTCAAGAGCCTCCGCCTTCGGGAGCGTGAAACGCTCGAGCGGGAGAGCTTCTTTGATGATCTTTTTCATTTCCGCTTCGATCTTCGGCAGATCTTCAAGCGTGAGGCTGTCGTCCAGATCAAAGTCATAGTAAAAGCCGTTGTCGATGGACGGACCGATGGTCAGCTTGACATTCGGATACAGACGCTTGACCGCCTGCGCCATGATGTGGGAGGTGGTGTGCCAATAGGCCTTTTTGCCGTCGAGGTCGTCGAAGGTCAGAATATCCAGGCTCGCATCGTCGGTCAACACAGTGCGAAGATCGGCAACCTCGCCGTTCACGCGAGCCGCGCAGGCGGCGCGGTACAAGCCCATCGAGATGTCGCGGCACACCGCGTCGACGGTGGTGTTTTGCTCCACCTCGCGGATATCGCCGCCTTTGAGAGTCAGTTTCAACATAATCGGTCACTCCTGTTCTGAAAATAAAAACGCTTCGCCCCTAAAAGCAGGGACGAAGCGCAAAAGCTACGTGGTTCCACCCAAATTTCAGCAGAAAACATCTGCCCTTTGGCGCCGATAACGAGGCGAACCGTCACGACTTATCGTCCTTGTTCGGAAGTTCAGCCGTGCACTCGAAGGTGGTGGCAGGACAGTGTGCATTCCGTGTCGCTTTCAGCCGGCGACGACACTCTCTGGAGGAATGGGAAAACCCCGTCCGCGTCCTTCTCAACGCTTATCAATATATATGTATTGTATCACCCGATTCGACGATTGTCAAGCACCTCTTAGCCCGTGTAGACAAAGGAATCGAGCACACCGCCGACTTCGCCTTCCATTTTCAGATAGGCATCTGCAAGCTCAACGCTGTACTGCACATCGGTGGGGAACAGGGCGACGGCATAGATATCGCCGAATTGACCGAGCAGACGGTAAGCGGGAAAATCGATGTTTTGGGGGTCGTCCATCATATACCGAATGGTGAACAGTTTGCCTTGCACGCTGTCCTGATGGTTTGACAGCTCATAGAACGTCACACTGCCCTCGTCCTCACGCACGGCATAGTGACCTTCCCACGAAGCGGGGAGTGTGAGTGTGAACGGCAACGACTCGGGAGAGGTGACAAACACGGTCGGTTGCGGTTCTTCGACATCCGTCGGAGCGGTGGTGGTTGTTGTCGGCTCTGTGGAAGTTGTGGTATCGGTGGTCGTTTCGGTGTTCTGTGACGGTGCCGTTGTCGGCTCGGTGACAGCGGCGGTGGTTGTCGCATCGGTGGGGTCGACGGGATGGGGATTGTCGTTGCACGCGGTCAGCAGTACCGCCAGAGCCAGTGTGAATATGGTCAGCATGAGACGCAGTTTCATGGGTATTCCTCCTTGTGTTTCGGTATATTCAGCGTATCACAAAACGAAAAGGGTGTCAAGTCGAACAACAGGAGAGGCGTGTAAAATATATGTGAATGGATTTGAAAAGTTTTATGATAAAACACGAAAAACGGGATACACCCTGATGAGTGTATCCCGTTTGGATAGATATGGATTTTATGCCGTGGCGATGAGAGCGATCAGCATTTCGCGAGCGTCAGCGGTGTCAACCTTGCCGTCGCGGTTGTAGTCCGCCGCCGCAAGAGCGGAATCGGTCAGGGTGATCATGGAGACCGTGTGCTTGAGGATCTCACGAGCATCCAGCGTGGACACCTCACCATCGTTGTTAACGTCGCCGACGGTAGCATCGGAGTTGTCGGATTTCGTGATGCCGTCAGCATAGTTCACCACATCGGTGGTGTTGGAGATCTGCAGCGATTTGAGTGTCACAGTGCCCGGGCCGTTGAGCTGCACGCGCACTTGGTTGATGGTGCTGATGCCGTTGGCGGGGAGGCAGTTGTTCCAGGTGTAGCAGCTGTAGATATCGCAGGTGCCGTAGTAGGTGTCGGCGGGGAGGTGGTCGTTGTCGAGGACATCGCAAAGACCCGGCCAGAAGTCGGACACCAGACCGAAGCAACGCTGTCCGTCGGAGGTGGTCACTTCCATTTCGATGTCAAAGCCGGTGGTTGCCACCAGGTCAAACAACCAGTTGGGGGCTTTGGCAGGAGCGAATTCCTTGTTGACGTTGAACACGACCTGATAGCCGGCATCGCTGTTCGAGGTGACGGTCAGAGTGCCGTTGTTGTACACGTATCCGCCGGACTTGGAACGGTCGGTGATGTCCAGCGTATCGGGGAGCATCAGGTTTTCGTTGATGATGGGAGTGGTTTGGCGGATCAGGTTGTAGGTCGTATCCTTCACCTTGCCGCTGGTTGCTGCGAGATAGCAGTAGTCAACGGTGACCGAGGACGAGGGTGCCACATAGAAACGAACGGTGTCGATCTTGTAGTCCTCAGTGGGTTTCCACCAGTCGCGCAGATCGATCTCCAGCGCTTCGGTGCTGGTCATATACGGTGCTTCGTCTTCTTTCACAAGCTGATCGCTCGAATTGCAGTCGCGCATCATCCAATACCCGGTGCCGCTCTGGGTGACACCGAAGAAGTATCCCGATCCGTAGTTCGGGGTGATCTGCAGGCTGAGGTAAGGTGTGGTGTCTGTGCCGATGGCAACGGGAAGCAACATATCAAAGCCTGCACGGTCGGTGGTGGAGGTGTTGGTGATGGTGCGGCGACCGTTTTCGTCAATCGAGGTGGTCAGATCGCCGAAAGCCGGAGACGGTGTGGCGCCGAGCACGTCGATGCCGATGTAATCGGCATGGTTCATGATGCTGGCATAGCCTTCAACGCCGGAGACAAAGTTCTTGATCTTGCCCCAGTTGCTGGAGCTGCCGACCAATTCGCTGGTGTAAACAATGTCGCCTTCCTGCACGGTGCCGACGATGTTGCCGGCGGTGGAGGCGCTGTCACGCACGTTGAGCGCGTCGGTGGCGGGAGCCTTGCTGTTCACCTGCCAGGTACCGATCTTGTCGGCAGTGTTAGTGGGGGTGGGGCCGACGCCGTTGTTGATCACAGCGCCCGTCGGGGTGATGAGGCAGTACCAGTCGATGGTCATCTTGGTGGTGGTTGCCAGATGGCTCTGAGACAGCCACACATCGCCGTAGCCGAGTTCGCCGGTCACGGCACTGCCGCGCGAGGAGCTCGGAGCACTGTCGAACACGCGGAACTTGTTGGTCGAGGGATTGTAGTCAACGACCGCGATGAAGTGACCCTTAACGTGAGCGATCGCGGTGCCGCCGTTTTGCAGGTGGTTCTTCAGACGGGTCGAAGAAGAGCCTGCCCAGTAACCTTGTGTACCGTTGCAGTCAACGGTGAAGCCGTAGGTGGAGCCGTATTTGGCCTGCAGTTTCGGATACAGCAGAGAACGGGTGGTGCCGCCGGAAGAGTAGTTGTACGCTTTGATGCTGTACGCCCACTTGGCGACGGTGTAGGGATCCATCGTGTTACCGGTGGCAAAACCGACAGCGTTGACGATGGCGAAGATACCGCAGGCGGTGTCGTACATGGTACGGCCGCCGATGTAGTAGCTCTTCCATTTGGAGTCCCACTGGCGCTGGATCTTGGTCGGGTTCGCCCCTTCATAGGACTTCGCCGAAGCGGACAGCGGCGCAACGCACAGCATGGACAGCATGAGGCTGAGCACGCACAGCAGGCCGATACCGCTTTTGAAAAGTTGTTTCATAAGAAAATTTCCCCTTTCTTTTTAATACCATCTTATGCTACGACATTCACGAGCATTTCGCGAGCATCGGTAGTACTGACAATTCCATCGCCGTTGTAGTCCGCCACAGCCAGCTGATCGGCGGTCAGAGTGGCGAGGTCAACGGTGTAAAGCAGAACCATGCGGGCATCAGAGGTGCTGCAGACGCCGTCGCCGTCGATGTCACCGATCACGATCACGGGACGGTCGGGCTCGACGTCGGGATCGGTGTCGGGTTGAGAAACAGGCGAGCTGTCGGACACGACAACGTCATCACTGTACCAGGCAAGCGCATCGTTGCTCGCCACCTGCAGGGCGCTCAGTGTCACAGTACCCTTGCCGCCTGCCGTCACGGTGACGGTCTTGATGGTGCTCTTGCCGTCCGCGGGAAGCACATTGTTCCAAGTGTAGGCGCTCAGCAGATCAAGAGCAGCCGAACGGGTCGCGGCGGGAAGATAGATGCCATCGGTGGCGTCGCACAGGTTCGGCCAATAGTCAGCCGCCAGACCGACAACGCGGTCACCGTCGGTGGTGGTGACAACCATAGACACGTCATAGCGGACGTTGGCTTCAATGCTGTACAGCCAGGTTTTGTAGGTGTTGATGTCAAAGGTCTTGTTGACATTGAAGGTGACGGAATAGTTGTCCGTTGCCTCGGACACCACCGTCAGCTTGCCGTGATCGTAGGTATAGCTGCCGGTCTTGGCAGTGTCAACAATGGCAAGACCCGAGGAGGACATGAGGTTCGCGTTGAACACTTCGGTCGGGGTGGTGCCGGAGGAACCGCTGCCCTTCACGAGGTTATAGGTGGTGTCTTTGACCGTACCGGCGCTTGCCGCAAAGTACATATAGTCGAGAACGACAGAGGCGTTCGGGCCAAGGTACATACGCACCATATCGATGCGGTAGCCGCTGTCGGAGGGCCACCAGTCCTTGACGTTGATTTCAAGAACCTCGGTGCCGGTCATGTAAGGAGCGCTTGTTTCGTTGACAAGCTGATCGCCCGAGTTGCAATCGCGCATCATGAAGTAGCCGCTGCCCTGCTGGGACAGACCGAAGTAGTAGCCGTTGCCCGCTTTCGGGGTAACCATAATGGCGAAGTAAGGTGTTGTCGTTGTGCCGATCTGGAAGGGAAGACGGAAATCGTAAGCGACCTGCTCTGCGGTGGTGTTGGTGAGAGTCAGGCGACCGTCAGCGTCGACGGAGGTGGTGATGTCGCCAAAGGCGGGAGCACCGGTGCTCGACAGTACATCAAGGCCGATATAGTCGGCGTTGTTCTTCACACTCGCCCAGCCTTCCTTGCCGTTCGGGGTGATGAATTTGCCCCAGTTACCCGAAAGCTCCGTCACGTTGATAATATTGCCTTCAACAACCGTGTCGACGATGTCATAACTGGTTCCCGCACCGGAGCGGACGTTAAGCGGGTCGGTGGTGGGGGCGTTGCTGTTGATGCGGTAGGTACCGAGCTTGTCGGCGACCGAGCCGCCGCCGGCCACATTGTTGTAGCCGTATTTCTCCATGATGGCGGGATAGTCCTTGTAGCAGATGTTGACGTCGAGCATATCCAGACCGATGCCCTGATAACGTGCCTGACCGAACCAGGAATACTGCCACATACCGTAGCTGCCGCTGTAGTCATAGGTGTTGTAGGAGAACTGGCTGCCGCCGTTGGTGGCAGATTTGACCTTTGCCGTCCAGCGGTCGTAGTTGCTGGTATAGCTGCTGGTCAGCTTGGACTGAGAAGAATGCATACCGTAGAAGCCGGAGAAGTAACCCGCGTCGGTCATCGTGTTACAGAAGCCGAGGGCGATGTTGGTGAACGAGGTGGAGCCGAGCGCGGTCTGATCGCTTTCCTCCATGTCCACATAGATCGGATACTCGAAATACATGTTGTTCTTTTCGATGATGTTGATGCACCATTTTGCCTCGTTTGCCGCCTCGTTGTAGGTCAGCGCGTGAGAGTAGAAATAGCAACCGAGCTTCATGCCTGCCGCACGGCCGCGTTTGTAGAACTCGAGGAATGCTTTGTCCATGCTGGGATTGTTGCTCGAGCTGCCCAGACCGATACGCAGAATGGCAAACTCACAGCCGGAAGCGACCAGCTTGTCGAAGTTGACAAGGGAATAGTTCAGCGTGTTGCCGCCGACGTTCCAATAGGACAGGTCGATGCCGTGGATCATGTGCTTGGTGCCGCCGTAGCCGGCGCCTTCGATGGCCTTCGCCGTCAGACCGGTCGAAGCCATCATGGAGATCATCATGGCGATGGTCACCACGAGTGCCAGGAGTTTTTTGACGTGTTTCATGGGAAGTCTCTCCTTTTTGAAAATAGTGTCAGTTAAACATGTACAAAAGAATGGTAGTTGTTTCGTGCAAAACGCACCAAAAAAGTGGGCTTTTTGTATATAATTTATAAGAAATGATATTATCCACTTGCATTATAAGACAAATACGGCTATAATACAAGTGATTAAATGCAGATTTTGAGACAATTTATGCAATCAAGTGAGGGATATGTATGGACAATGTGTTCAGAGAAATCAAGCAGGAGATCACCTTCTTCTCCACGCGCTCTCTTGATTTTCCCGCTCACATTCACGAAGATATCGAAATGGTGTATGTCCGCAAGGGGGGCGGAGTGGCTTTCTGCGACGGCAAGAAATATCAGATGACAACGGGAACCTTCTTCCTTGTCTTCCCCAATCAGGTTCACCATTATGTCGGTTGCACGACGGGAGAGTATGTCCTGCTGATCATGAAACCGTCATCGTTGCTTTGTAATCACGAGATGTATCTGAAAGGGTACCCGAAGGTCGCATCGCGGTATATCGACGATATTAACACCGTCTCTTTGCTGAATATGGCGCTTTGCGAGTATCAGGAGGACGGCTACACCTCGGTGATCGCGGCGTATTTAACGGCGCTTCTCGAAAAACTCACCCGTATGCTGGAGATTGAAAAGGAGAAAATCTCCGGCGATACGGTTCTTCGGATCTTGCAGTATTGTGCCGCTCACTACAAAGAGGAGATCACCGTGACAGACGTAGCGAACGAACTGGGCATCAGCAAAAGCACCGTGTCGCATATTTTCAGCTCGCGACTGGCCATCAGCTTTTGCGACCACATCAATTCTTTGCGTCTGAACGATGCGGTAGGTTTGCTCAAAAGCCACAATTATTCCATCACAGAGATTGCGGCGATCGCGGGATTTCCCACCATTCGCACCTTCAACCGCGTATTCCGCAATCAATACGGCGTGTCGCCGTCGGAATACCGTAATTCCTGACGGTCAGGAAGGGGGATTGCCTTCGGGAACCGCCTCGGTATGAGAAACGACCCATGCCGCCACGCGTGCCGCGTAAGAAAGACAGACGGCGAGATCCTTGTTTTTGTCAAAGGCACTCAAAAATGCGGCGGAGAAGCTATCTCCCGCACCGACAGTGGACACGACCGTTGTCCTGGCAGCAGGCACACCGCACGTTTCTCCCGTTTCGGTGTCAATGGCGATTGCCCCTTTTTCGCCTCGTGTGAGGATAACAATGCGCATATTTTTGAATCGCTCGGTGATCTCTTTGATGACGTCGAGCGATTTTTTGTTGCCGTCCAGTCCGAGCATCTCGGTCACGATGGGCAACTCCTCCTCGCTGATTTTGACGATGGTCGCGTGAGAGAAGGACCTGACGATGGTTTCGGCGTCGTAAAACGGAGGGCGGATATTGATGTCGACAAATACGTCATGAAAATGCCCGTTTTGCAACAATGCGTCCAGCGTGCGGCGGTTTTGCTCACTGCGTTGTGCCAACGTGCCGAAATACAGCACATCGGCATCGCCGATCTCACGCATATCTACGGTAATGTCGTCCCAGGCAGTGTCGTTCTGTAAGTCATAAGACGGCACGGAGTGTTCGTCAAGCGTGACAAGACAGCTCCCCGTCGGCTTTGTCGGGTGTACACGCACAAGGTCGGTGCGGATCCCGAAACGGGACAAATGTTCCGTGGTCATGCGTCCGAGGTCGTCGTCGCCGACAGCCGACAGCAAGTACGCTTCGTGACCTTGTTTGGCCATGTGAGCGGCAACATTCATCGGAGCGCCGCCGATAAATCGGTCGTCAGGATATATATCCCACAGCACTTCGCCGAAAGATAACAGTTTCATGGCGAAAACCTCCATCGTTGGTGAAAACTACTGAAAACAGTTCATAGAATTTGAAACTTCCACACCATAATTATATCAGTTTTGTCATTTCTTTGTCAACAAACAAAGAACGTGATAATCGCCGAAAAACCGCCGATCGGATTGGCAACTTTGCCCACAAAAAAAT
>JAZUOG010000030.1:0-57167 GCA_045604545.1 Acutalibacteraceae bacterium
AGGGTATTCACCATTTGACAAAAAGAAGTAACTAAACACGCGGCTGGCAGACCGTATTACGCGTTCTACGCGTTGCGAGGAACAGAGGGCTATGCCCGCAAAAGAAAAACCACCCGTTTTACGGGTGGATTATTATTATTACAGTCTGCTCTTAATGTGTTCGAGCGCCCCTTTTTCCAGTCTGCTGACCTGTGCCTGAGAGATGCCGATGTGACGGGACACTTCCGTCTGTGTCAACCCTCCGAAAAATCGCAAATGCAGTATTTTTCGTTCGCGCTCGGGAAGTGTCCGGATCGCTTCACGAAGTGCGAGCTCGTCGAGCCAGTCGCGATCGCTTTCCGACGCACCGATCTGATCCATGACATACATGGTGTCTCCACCGTCGGCGTACACCGGTTCATACAAAGACACAGGGGTTGTCACCGCTTCCAGTGCCATCACGATTTCCTCCCGATCAATGGCGATTTCGTTGGCGATTTCCTCGATTGTCGGATCCCGAAGCATGGTCATTTGCAACTGCTCCTTGGCTTGCATGGCACGGTAAGCAATATCCCGTAACGATCGGCTGACACGAACACTGGTGCTGTCCCGCAGATAGCGTCGGATTTCGCCGATGATGAGCGGTACGGCGTATGTCGAAAAACGCACGCCGATGCTGATGTCAAAGTTATCGATCGATTTCATCAGTCCGATACATCCGACCTGAAACAGATCGTCAAGATTTTCGCCGCGCCCCGAAAAGCGTTGAACAATGCTCAGGACAAGGCGAAGATTGCCGTTGACAAGCTCGTCTCTTGCTTCACGTCGCCCGTTTTGCAATTCTTTAAGCAACTCCATCTTTTGTGCTTCTGTGAGCACTTTGAGGGTGCCGGTATTCACACCGCATATTTCTACTTTGTTATACACCATAAAACTCCTCTCGATCGTATTACGGTAAGTATGAGCGGTGTGTGCGGATTTAAGCAGAGTTGCAATCGAAACGGCGTTATGATATACTTAGATCAGTAAGGGGGCTGATGCTATGACCATACCGAGACCGGAATATCCTCGTCCGCAGTGGAGACGCCCGAATTGGGTGAATCTGAACGGCGAGTGGCAGTTTGAAATCGACAATTCCCGAAGCGGCGAGGCGAGAGGACTGCATCATTGCGGCGTTTCGTTTCAAAACATGATCACGGTTCCGTTTTGTCCCGAAAGCCGGTTGTCGGGGATCGGTAACACCGATTTTATGAACGGCGTCTGGTATAAGCGCCGTGTGACGATCGAAGCCCCTCTTGTCAAAACGCACTTGCATTTCGGGGCGGTGGATTATCGATGCAAGGTGTATATCAACGGCAAATTTGTCGGAGAACACAAAGGGGGATACAGTTCCTTTTTCTTCGATGTCACCGATGCGTTATGTGTCGGTGAAAATGACATTACCGTTTATGCGGAAGACGACACCCGTGATCGTATGATCCCTTCCGGCAAACAGTCGGCATCTTTTCATTCATGGGGATGCTATTACACCCGTACCACCGGCATCTGGCAAACGGTGTGGTTGGAGTTTTTACCCGCTTGTTATATTGAATCGGCGAAGTTTACACCGAATCTTTGTGATAACAACGTAACGGTAACGGCAACCCTATGCGGAAAAGGGGCGTTTTCGTGTGTGGTGAGCTATAACGGCAGTACGATGGGGGAACACCGTATTCATTCTGCCCAAGAGCACGTGTCGTTCACGATTCCTCTTGCGGAACGTCATCTGTGGGAGGTTGGAAACGGTCGCCTTTACGATGTGAAGATGACTTTTGCCGATGATACGGTGGACAGTTATTTCGGTATGCGTGAGGTGCGTTTTGACGGATATCGTTTTCTTCTGAACGGCAAAGCGGTATTTCAGCGTCTTGTGCTTGATCAGGGTTTTTACCCCGACGGTATCTATACGGCTCCGTCGGACGATGCACTTGTACACGATATCGAGCTTTCCTTGTCGCTCGGATTTAATGGCGCACGTCTGCACGAAAAGGTGTTCGAAGAACGGTATTTGTATCACGCGGATCGTCTTGGATATCTTGTGTGGGGCGAGTATCCCGACTGGGGACTCGACTGGAGCCGCCCGGAAAGCGCGTCGGCGATTTTGCCCGAATGGATGGCGGTTGTTAAACGGGACATCAACCATCCGTCAATTATTGGCTGGTGTCCCCACAACGAAACATGGGATCAGGATCATCGCAAACAATGGGACGAAGGCATCGCGATGCTGTATGATGTAACAAAGGCGATCGATCCCGATCGTCCGTGCATCGATACCAGCGGTAATTATCATGTGAAAACCGATGTGTTTGATCTTCACGATTATGATCAGAATCCCGTCACGTTCAAAGCACGCTGGGATCGTTTGCCGCATGAGGGTGTGCTGGACGATGGCTTCCGAGATCGGCAGACCTACCGCGGTGAACCGGTATTTATCAGCGAATACGGCGGTATCCGCTGGGCGGCAGGAGAGAAGGACGAAACGCTTTGCGGCAGTTGGGGATATGGTGACGATCCCCACTCCGAAGAAGAGTTCTATGAGCGCTTTAAGGGGTTGACCGATGCTCTTTTGGATAATCCTCGCCTGTTTGGATTGTGTTATACTCAGCTGACAGACGTAGAACAAGAGCAAAATGGCTTGTACACCTATGACCGAAAACTAAAGTTTGATGCTGAGCGACTTTCTGCGATCATGTCTCGCAAGGCTGCAATGGAAGAATAACCGAAACCGTGGTTGTTACGAAATGTGACAACCGCGGTTTTCTGTTTTTGAGAAATACGATGGTTTTTTGAAAAATCTTTCACATTTTTGTCTTTTGGTGTTGCATTCTGGTATGGATATGTTATATAATAAAAAAGATTATTCTGGGAAATGATACCCCTAAAAAGACAGGAGTGTTGCATTATGTATGAAAATTTGATGGATACCATCGGCTTTGTGAAAGCGGTCGATCCGATGGTTGGCGAGGCAATGGACAAGGAGCTTGCGCGTCAACGCCGCAATCTTGAACTGATTGCTTCGGAAAACATTGTGTCTCCTGCTGTGATGGCGGCGATGGGCAGCGTGCTGACCAATAAGTATGCCGAAGGCTATCCCGGCAAGCGTTACTACGGCGGTTGCCAGGAGGTCGATGTTGTGGAAAACATCGCCCGTGAGCGTGCTTGCAAGCTGTTTGGCGCGGAGCACGCGAACGTACAGCCGCACTCCGGTGCACAAGCTAACCAAGCGGCGTATTTCGCGCTGATTCAGCCCGGCGACACCGTGCTTGGTATGAACCTTGCTCACGGCGGCCACCTGACGCATGGTTCGCCCGTGAACTTCTCCGGCAAGCTTTACAACTTTGTACCTTACGGCGTTGACGAGGAAACCGGCTACATCGATTATGATGTTGTCAGAAAGCTGGCTCTCGAAAACAAACCGAAGCTGATCGTTGCGGGTGCTTCGGCGTATCCCCGTGAGATCCGTTTTGATATCCTTCGTGAGATCGCCGACGAGTGCGGCGCACTGCTGATGGTTGACATGGCACACATTGCGGGTCTTGTCGCCGCAGGCAAGCATATGAATCCCGTTCCGTACTGCGACGTTGTCACCACCACCACTCACAAAACCCTTCGCGGTCCCCGCGGCGGCATGATCCTTTGCCGTGAGGAGTACGCAAAGGCTATCGACAAAGCGGTGTTCCCGGGTTCGCAGGGCGGTCCTTTGATGCATGTCATCGCCGCGAAAGCGGTTTGCTTCGGTGAGGCGCTGTCTGATGAATTTAAGGCGTATCAGGATCAGATCGTCAAGAATGCCGCCGCGCTGGCGAACGGCTTGCTGTCCAGAGGCATGAACCTTGTTTCGGGTGGCACCGACAATCACCTCATGCTGATGGATCTGCGCAACACCGGTATCACCGGTAAGGAGCTGGAAGCACGTCTTGATGATGTGTATATCACTGCCAACAAGAACACCATTCCCAACGAGCCTCTCTCTCCGTTTGTGACGAGCGGTGTGCGTCTGGGTACGCCCGCTGTTACCAGCCGCGGCCTCAAGGAAGCGGACATGGATCTCATCGCCGGCTTCATTGCCGATGCGGTGACCGACTTCGAAAACAAGGCCGATGCGATCCGTGCCGGTGTCGAGGAACTGTGCGCCCGCTATCCGCTGTATTAAGAAAGGCGGCATGAAACATGGCCTATTTCAACACAACGATCTTTTCCGAATCTCTCGGAATGATGACGGATGTCGCTGTCATCATTCCCGAGAACGGATCCCGTCGCCTTGAAAACGGCGACTATCCCGTATTGTATCTGCTTCATGGTCTGTCGGATAATCACACAGCGTGGTCACGCCGCACCAAAGTGGATCTGTACGCCGAGGAGCACGGCATCGCTGTGGTGATGCCCGAGGTACAACGCGGCTTTTATCAGGATATGGCTTACGGCTTGCCGTATTTCGCCTTTATCACCGATGAACTGCCGAAGATCTGCCAAAAGCTGTTCCGGGTTACCGACGATCCTGCTCACACGTTTGTGGCGGGCTTGTCGATGGGTGGATATGGTGCGATGCGCTGTGTGTTGACCTATCCCGAACGGTACGCCAAGGCGGCGTGCACGTCGGCGGTTGCCGATGCGAAGAATTTCTTTGCCAACAATCCGTGCGGTCTCGGCAAAGCCGAGTGCACGGCACTTGTCGGCGACGGTATCACCGATGATGAGGATCTCTTTGTGCTTGCCGCATCGGGCAAGACATTCCCGCCGCTTTACCAGGTCTGCGGAACACGCGATTTTCTTATTGAAGACAATCGCCGCTTCCATGCTCATTTGGAAAGTCTCGGTGTCGACCATATCTACGAAGAGTGGGACGGCGCTCACGAATGGCGCTTTTGGGATACGGCGATCGAAAAATTCATTCGCTTCTTCATGGGAGCGTAATTGTAAAAGGTGGGCTGTCGATGAATACCCCTCTTGCGGACCGCATGAGGCCGAAAACGCTTGATGATGTTGTCGGACAACGTCATTTGCTGGACGAAGGTAAAGCGCTCCGTCGGATCATCGATGGCGGCAAGATCCCGAATTTGATTTTTTACGGCCCGTCCGGTGTCGGAAAAACGACCGTTGCCCGCATCATTGCCGAACGTTCCCATATGCGTCTTCATAAGCTCAACGGCACGACTGCTTCAACGGCGGATATCAAAAGCGTCATTGCGGAAGTGGGAACACTTGCCGGGGCTGGCGGTATTCTGTTGTATCTTGACGAGATCCAGTATTTCACCAAGAAACAACAGCAAACCTTGCTTGAGCATATCGAAAACGGCGATGTGACGTTGATTGCGTCTACAACGGAAAACCCGTATTTCTATGTCTACGGCGCTCTTCTGAGTCGTTCAACCGTGTTTGAATTCAAACCTGTTGAATCCGAAGAAATCGAACGAGCTGTCGTGCGGGCGTTTGATTTTCTGCAAAAGGAGCAACAGCTCGCATTGGAACTGGAAGACGGTGTTGCGGCGGCGATTGCTTCGGGTTGCGGCGGTGATGTCAGAAAATCCATCAACTCCGTTGAGCTGAGCGTGATGGCGGGAATGCCCAAAGAAGACGGCTCGCTGTACATAACAAAAGATATCGTTTCTCAGCTTGGTGCCAACCGCGTGATGACGCATGACCGCGATGGTGACGGACATTATGATGCCATTTCGGCGTTTCAGAAGTCTATGCGTGGCTCGGATGCCGATGCGGCACTGCATTATCTTGCACGGTTGCTGGAAGCAGGGGACATGGCATCGGCGATCCGCCGGTTGATGGTGTGCGCCTGCGAAGATGTCGGACTTGCCTATCCGCAGATCATTCCCATTGTGAAATCGGCTGTGGACATGGCGTTGCAGGTCGGTCTTCCCGAGGCGCGGATTCCGCTTGCCGATGCGGTGGTACTGGTTTGTCAGAGCCCCAAATCCAACAGCGCGTATCTTGCCTATGATGCGGCGGCTGAGGATATCCGCAAGGGTAAAAGCGGACCGCCACCCCGTCAGCTTCAGAACAAGCATTTTGACGGGGAGGACGCCGCTGTCAAGGGACAGCATTATTTGTATCCCCACAGCTTTGAGGGACACTGGGTGCCTCAGCAGTATCTGCCCGATTCTCTCAAGGACGCCCGATATTATTTTCCCGGCGACAACAAAACCGAGCAAGGCTTTGCCGCTTACTGGCAGGCAATCCGCGCTCGACATACATCAAAATAAACAGCTTGCTGTTTAAATATTATCATCAAAGACAGTGCTTGCGCTGTCGGTGAGGAGTTGTATTATGAACTATACAGAAGTGGGTGTATTCGCAGTATATCTGCTGTTTATGCTCGGAATCGGCGTCTTTTTCTTCATTAAAGACCGTAACGGCGGAGAAAAGACATTTTTCCTTGGCGGTCGCCGGATGGGACCTTGGGTTGCGGCACTTTCGGCGGGTGCTTCCGATATGTCCGCATGGGTGCTGATGGGCCTTCCTGCCGGCATTTATGCTGTCGGTATGGGGAAAGTCTGGATCCCTCTCGGCCTTGCAATCGGATATACCATCAGTTGGATTGCGATTGCACCGCGTCTGCGTCGCTTTTCCATTGTGTCCAACGATTCGATCACCATTCCGCAGTATCTGACCAATCGCTTTTTGTCGAAATCCAAAGCCCTCCAGCTGATCTGTGCGGTGGTGTTCCTGGTGGCATATACGATTTATGCCGCATCGAGCATCGTAGCATGCGGTAAGTTGTTTAATGTTGTCATCGGCATTGACCAGACCTTGGCTATGATCATTGCGGCAGTGGTTATTGTCGGGTACACCTTCCTCGGCGGTTTTTCGGCGGTTTGCTGGACAGACTTTTTTCAGGGTATGTTGATTTTCGGCGCGATGCTGATCGCTCCGATCTTTGCGGCATCCATGCTTGACAATTCTACCACTCAGATTGTTGCGGATTCGGCATCGTATTGGAATCCCTTTGTGAACTGGAAGGACATTGTCAGTGGTCTTGCATGGGGTCTTGGCTATTTCGGTATGCCTCATATCATTGTTCGCTTCATGTCCATCGGTTCCGCAAAGCATATAAAGAAATCGGCGGCAATCGGTATTACTTGGACGGTTGTTGTCGTGGTGTGCGCGGCATTGATCGGCATTGTCGGTCGTATGTTCCTTGGATTTGATGAAAGCATTGCCGCCGATGAGCTTGTGTTTATCAAAATGGTGCGCACCATCTTCCCGAGCATTGTGTCCGGCGTGTTGCTGTCTGCGATCCTGGCGGCTTCCATGAGTACAGCTGACAGCCAGCTGTTGGCAGCGTCTTCGGCATTTGCCAGCGATGTGTATAAACCGATTTTCAGAAAAAATAAGGCTTCCGACAAAGAAATGATGTGGGCAGGACGTTTGGTGATCTTGGTGGTTGCCGTTGTTGCGCTCGTCATTGCTCTTGCACCCGGAACGAAGACCATCATGAGTCTTGTTGAGAACGCATGGGGCCTGTTCGGTGCCGCATTCGGCCCGACGATCATCCTGTCTCTGTTCTGGAAACGCTTTAACTTTGCCGGTGCTGTCGCGGGCATCGTGACCGGTGCACTTGTGGATATTGTGTGGTTGGTTGTTCTCAATGACGGGCTGGGTATCATGGGACTCGAAAATCCGCTTGGCATTTATGAGATTTTGCCTGGTTTTGTCATGGGTATGATCGCCGCGATCGTGGTGTCGCTTTGCACCAAAAAGCCTTCTGCTGAAACAGAAGAGCTGTTTGATCGTGCTGTAAATTATAAAGACTGATTATAATCTCTCAGTCACAAAAGGAGATGTCATCGTGTGATGGCATCTCCTTTATTTGTTTATTTTAGGAAAATATCAAATATCCCTTGACTTTTTTGTCGTTTTTTCTTATATTGATACTTAGTTTCTCTTTATTAGTATAATAAAGAGGTGCATCTAAGGCAAAAACCACATAAGCAGTATACAGGAAATGCCGCAGTCACGAAGGTGATGACTGTGAAAAACCCTTTGCGGAGGGCAGGACCCAAGGTACTGCGGTTTCACGGCCGATTGATGGCGAATTCGCTGTCCACGCGAAACTTTCAAAGCATACTGCCGCCTATATATTCAAAGCAGTATGCGACCGCAAAGGGGGATGCATGATTATGAAAGATATCATTACACTCAAAGACATTGCTGTGTCATTCGACGGAGAAAAGATTCTTGATGGACTGGATCTGAGTATCCATGATGGAGAGTTTGTCACGTTGCTCGGCCCTTCGGGTTGCGGTAAGACGACGACCTTGCGCATTATCGGCGGCTTCATCACACCTGACAGCGGCGATGTCTTTTTTGGTGACCAGCGCGTCAACAAGGTGCCGCCGCATAAACGCCGCGTCAACACCATTTTCCAGCGCTATGCGCTCTTTCCGCATCTGAACGTCTATGAAAATGTAGCGTTCGGTATGCGTGTACAAAAAAAGAGCAAACAGGAGATCGCCGAGACGGTTGAGCAGATGTTGGCACTTGTCAACCTGAAAGGCTTTGAAAAACGCAATATATCCACCTTGTCGGGCGGACAGCAACAGCGTGTCGCGATTGCGCGCGCGCTTGCTAATCGCCCGAAGGTGCTTCTTCTCGATGAGCCGCTCGCCGCTCTTGACCTCAAGCTCCGCAAGGATATGCAAGTCGAGTTGAAAAACATTCAGAAGAGCCTCGGTATCACGTTCGTGTATGTTACTCACGATCAGGAAGAAGCGCTGTCTATGTCCGACACCGTTGTTGTCATGGATGGCGGCCGTATTCAGCAGATCGGCACACCGCTGGATATTTACAACGAGCCGCAGAACGCGTTCGTGGCGGATTTTATCGGCGAAAGCAACATTCTTGACGGCATCATGCGCGAGGACTACCTTGTGGAATTCTTCGGAAAAACCTTCCGCTGTGTCGACTGCGGCTTTGATAAGGACGAGCCCGTTGATGTTGTTGTCCGTCCTGAGGATATCGATATCGTTGAACCTGAAAAGGGCGATCTGATCGGTCGCGTGACCAACCTCACCTTTAAAGGCGTTCATTATGAGATCATTGTCGATGTCAAGGGTTTCAAGTGGATGATTCAGACCACCGACTTCCATGCGGTTGACAGCGTGATCGGCATCATGATCGATCCGCAGGAAATTCAGGTTATGAAAAAGTCCGAATACTCCGGTCTTTACGGCGACTACAGCTCGTTCTCCGAAGAGTTCGACGAGCTCGCTGATCCCGACGCGCAGAACGGAGAAGAGTCATGAAAAAGAAAACACCTTGGCTCGCCGCTCCGTTCGGCTTGTGGATGGCGATCTTTACGCTCGTGCCGATCGGCATGGTGCTCTATTTCGCCTTTACCGACGGAAACGGTCACATCACATTTGACAATATCCGTGAGATTTTTGCTTATGATCCCGAACTCGGCGAGACCTTGCTCACAGGGTCTCACGTGACAACGATTTTATATTCCTTGTGGCTGGGCTTGTTGACCACGGTCATTTCGCTTGTGATCGCTTATCCGCTGGCGTTTTCCATTTCCCGTGCCTCGGAACGGACACAGCTGACAATGGTCATGCTTGTCATGCTTCCCATGTGGATGAACTTCCTGCTCCGTACGCAAGCGCTCAAGAGTCTCATTTCCGAATCGGGACTGATCAGTCAGTTCCTCGGTTTGTTTGGCATGGGACCTCTCAACATCATGAACAGTGATGTGGCGATCGTGATCGGCCTTGTATATGATTTTCTGCCGTACATGGTGTTACCGCTCTATTCTGTTATGGTCAAGATCGACAAGAGCGAAATTGAGGCGGCGCAGGATCTCGGTGCCAATGCATGGGCGGTGTTTCGCCGCGTGGTGTTGCCGATGTCCATTCCCGGCATTCTCAACGGTATCACGATGGTATTTGTGCCTTCCGTCAGCACCTTCGTTATTTCCACATTGCTCGGCGGCAGTAAGCATATGATGATCGGTGATGTCATCGAAAGCATGTTTGTCGGCGAAGCGCCCAATATGGCGGTCGGATCGGCACTGTCTCTTGTTCTGATGGTTCTCATTCTTATCAGCATGGCGGTCACACGTCTCGTTGATAAGAGCGATGAGGAGGAAGGGGGACTCGTGATATGAAGACGCTTTCCAAGATTTATAATTTTCTCATTTTCACACTGCTGTATTTCCCGATCGTGATGGTGATCGTGTTTTCGTTCAACAGTGCTCGTTATACCCCCATGGAGTGGAAGGAATTTTCCTTCAAATGGTATGGGTTATTGTTTGAAAATGAAGAGATCCTCGAATCGCTTGCCGTGACACTGCAGGTGGCATTGATTGCTACGGTGGTGTCCACCATCATTGGTACGATGGCGGCGATCGGTATCCACGCAATGAACGGAAAACTGCGCAGTGTCATGCTGACCGTTAACCATTTCCCGATGGTGAACCCCGAAATCGTGACCGGCGTGGCTTTCATGCTGCTCTTTGTGGCAATTTCGGCATCGATCGGCATCTTTGAAACCGGCTTTTTCACGCTGTGTATCGCACATATCACATTCTGCACGCCGTATGTTGTGTTGCAGGTGATGCCGAAGCTTCGCCAGATGAACAAGCACCTGTATGAAGCGGCGCCTGACCTTGGTTGCACACCGGTCCGTGCATTCCTGAAAGTGATGGTGCCGGAGATCCTTCCCGGCATTTTCACCGGTGCGCTCATGGCGTTCACCATTTCGCTTGATGATTTTGCCATCAGCTATTTCACATCGGGCTCTTCTGCACAAACCCTGCCTGTGACGATCTATTCGATGGTCAAACGTCCCGTTACGCCGGAAATTTACGCGTTATCAACGCTCTTGTTCGGCACGGTGCTGGTGTTGCTGTTGCTTGCCAACATCGGTCAGATCCGCGACTTGGCGCGCGGCAAATCCAAAAACGCCAAATGATCCTCTGTGGTAAAGGAGGTATGCTGTTTTGAAAAAATGTATATCCCTCTGCTTGGCATTGATTATGTTGCTTTGTTGCTGTGCATGCAGTGATGAAGTTGTTGTCGATGAAGAGGAAGAGGTGATCTGGGATTGGGAAAGTGAGCCCCAAGCCCCTTCTACGGGCATCACCCTGAATGTCTATAACTGGGGTGAATATATTGATGATGAGCTTCTCGATGTCAACGCGGCGTTTACGCATCTGACCGGTATCAAGGTGAATTATAAAACGTTTGACAGTAACGAGGATATGTTCGCCCTTATTCAGTCGGGAGCCGCCAAATATGATGTGGTGATCCCGTCGGATTACATGATCGGTAAAATGATCGAGGCGGACCTTCTGGCCAAGCTCAATTTTGACAATATCCCGAATTATCATTATATTGACGATCAATATAAAGGACTCGAATATGACCCCCTCAATGAGTATTCCGTTCCTTACACATGGGGCGTTGTCGGTATTTTCTACAACACCAAATACGTTGCCGAAGAAGACCTTTCGCAAGGCTGGGATCTGTTGTGGGACGAGGATTACAAAGACCGCATCATGATGATCAACAATCCTCGCGATGCGTTTGGCATTGTTCAGAAAAAGCTCGGTTATTCTCTTAACACCACCGATGAAGACGAACTTGAACAGTGTTATCTTGAACTCAAACGTCAGAAACCGCTTCTTCAGGCGTACGTCATGGATCAGATTTATGACCGTATGATCAACGAGGAAGCATGGATCGCGCCCTATTACAACGGCGATGCCTGTATCATCATGGACGAAGAGGAAGGCAATCCCGATGTCAGCTTTTTTGTGCCTGACGAAGGCACCAACCTGTTTGTTGACGCAATGTGTGTGCTCAAAGACAGCAAGCACAAAGAGGCGGCAGAAGCGTATATCAACTTTATGTGTATTCCCGAAGTGGCCTATGCCAACGCGGAGTATATCGGCTATTCCTCGCCGCACACAGGCGCTATCGATATGCTTGATGAGGAGACCAAAAACGATCCGATCTATTATCCCGACGAAGCGATCCTGGATCGGTCGGAGGTGTATATCACCCTGCCGGAGTCTGCCAACCGCTTCATCAATGATCTCTGGCTCAAATTGAAACGATAGGAGAGGGTATTTGTGTTGACAACACTGAAAAACGATCAATTGACTGTCACTGTCAGTTCCAAGGGCGCTGAGGTACAAAGCATTTTTGCCAATGGTATCGACTATCTCTGGGACGGTCATGCACCGTATTGGAACCGTCGCTCGCCGACATTGTTCCCGAGCATCGGCGCGCTTCGCAACAATTTTGCCACTTCCGCCAACGGTGATATCAAGCTCCCGAAGCACGGTTTTTCCCGTGATGCGGCATTTGAGGTGGTGGAACAAAGTGATACCTCTGTGACCTATTGCTACACCGACAATGAGCAGACGCTTGCGATGTATCCGTATCATTTTGCGTTTTATGTCACGCATGCCATCGAAGGCAACACCGTGAAGACGACCTACACCGTCAAAAATACGGGCGACGTCAACATGCCGTTCTGTGTCGGCGGACATCCCGCGTTTAATGTGCCGCTTGTCGAAGGTGAAGCGTACACCGATTATGTGGTGGAATTTGAGAAAAACGAAACCGCGGATTGTCCGTTGATCGATATGCAGACCTGCCTCATTGCCGATGAGACCTTTAACCGCTTACTCACAAACGAAAAGAGCTTCCGTCTCAATCATGTGCTGTTCCGCGGCGATGCACTGGTATTTGAGAATCTTGTTTCCAAATCCGTCAAGCTGTATTCCTCGAAATGCGGTCACGGTATCGAGATGGATATTTCGGGATTCCCGACCTTTGCCGTGTGGACGATGGTGGACGATCAGCCGTTTGTGTGCTTTGAACCGTGGCAGGGTGGTGCGACCCGCAACAGTGAGGATGATGTATTCGAACATAAAAACAATGTGGTGATTGCCGCTCCCGGCGAAACCCATAGCTTCACCTATTCTGTGAGGGTGTTCTGATGATCAAAGCGATTCTCTTTGATTTGGATGGCACGCTTGTCGACACGCTGATGGATCTCGCTAATGCCGCAAACAGGGTTCTTGAGATGCACGGTCTTCCCGGTCATGAGCTTGATGCTTATCGTCGCTTTGTCGGAAACGGCGCCAAAAATCTGATGATGCAGTGTTCGGGTGCGACAGACGAAGCATTGATCGAGCGACTGTACAGCGACTTTTTGACGGTCTATGATAAAAGCTGTCTTGAGACGGTTCGGCCCTATGACGGAACTGTCGAGCTTCTCGATGAGCTGATTGCCAAAGGCTACCGTCTTGGTGTTGTCACCAATAAGCCCCATGAACAGGCGCTGCGCATCGTTGAAAACCTGTTCGGTGATCGGTTCTTGTGTGTCTTCGGCGGGTGTGACCGCTATCCGCGAAAACCCGATCCCGCATCGGTCATGCTTGCGGCACAGCAAATCGGCGTTGCCGTCAAAGACTGTCTTTTTGTCGGCGATTCCGACGTGGATGTCCGCACTGCGCACGCGGCGGGTATTCCTTGTGTCGGTTGCAGCTTCGGTTTTCGTGGGGAAGAGGAGCTGCGCTCGGCCGGCGCAGACGGTCTTATCAACAAATTTTCCGAACTTACAAATTTCTTATTGCTTTTTGAATAAAAATACAGTATACTTGTATTTGTTAATTTTGCAGTCAACGTATGATTGCTAAAAAGGAGCGTTACGATTATGAAAAACTTTAAAAAGCTGATGGCAGCTATGCTTGCCGTACTGATGCTGGTCACCTTTACTGCCTGCGGCGAAAAACCTGCTACGGAGCCTACCGGTGATGACAACACGGATACGGACACTGCTGCTAACCTGAACCTGCAGACCGAAGGCGTCCTTGTGATGGGCACCAACGCGGAATTCCCGCCCTTCGAGTATGAAGAAGGCGGCGAAGTTGTCGGTCTTGATGCGGAAATGATGCAAGAGGTCGCAGAGCGTATCGGCGTTGAACTCGAAATCAAGAACATGGCGTTCGATTCTCTTCCCGAAGCCCTTAACGCTAAAGAAATCGATTGCATCGCGGCCGGCTTGACGGTGAATCCCGACCGTGAAGAGGTTATGTCCTTCACGGAAGGCTACTACACTGCTTCTCAGACCATTATTGTCAAAAAAGACAGCGACATCGCTTCTGCCGAGGCGCTGACCGACAAGAAGATTGGTTGCCAAAGCGGCACTACCGGTCAATGGACCGCGGAAGAGTACACCGACGTGGCCAACATCGTCCCCTTTGCAAATGGCGCTTTGGCTGTTGAAGCTCTTATCAACAATCAGGTTGATGCGGTTATCATTGATAATAACCCCGCTAAAGAGTACGGCACTCAGTACAACGAGCAGGTCACTCTGATCGAGGATCAGTTTGAAGCAGAGACCTATGCGGTTGCTGTGGCAAAAGAAAACACCAATTTGTGCAAAGCTATCGATGATGCTATCAAAGCCATGAAGGCTGATGGCACGTTTGATACGATCGTTGACAAGTACATTAAATAATTCTTTTGACTCAACTCCGAAAGCCGACTGTGTTTGACGGTCGGCTTTCGGTTTGTATGTTTATAAATTGCATGTGAATTTGTTGGAAGGGAGGAGCGCTGTCGTATGTTTGACGGTATTATTCAAGCGTTCCAAGACATGGTATCCGGTTTTTCGAATGCGGTGTTTGTGTCGGTAATTAAAGAAGACCGTTATGTATATCTTCTCGACGGTTTGTGGGTGTCCTTGCAATTGACACTTATCGCGGCGGCAATCGGTATTGTGATCGGACTTCTTGTGGCGGTGGCGAAACTTCAGAATTTAGAGGCGCCGTCGAGAAATGCGGTTACACGCGTACTTAGAAAATGGCTCGTCGGCATAGCGAACGGGTATGTTTCCATTATTCGCGGTACGCCTGCTGTTGTGCAATTATTGGTGATTTATTTTATCATTTTCGGTCGTTTGCTTCAGCCTGTTTTCCCGGGCGTACCCGATATGATTATTGCTGCCATTGCGTTTGGTATTAACTCCGGTGCGTATGTAGCGGAAATTATCCGAGCGGGCATTATGGCAGTGGATAAAGGACAAACCGAGGCGGGACGTTCTCTTGGTTTGTCCGGTACGACCACGATGATGTATATCGTCATTCCGCAAGCGGTCAAAAACGTGCTTCCCGCTCTCGTTAATGAATTGATCGTGTTGTTTAAAGAAACCTCTGTTGCGGGTTATATCGGTTTGCTTGATCTGACAAAGGGCGCTACCACGATCGGTGCTGTGGCGTATGACTATATGATTCCTCTTCTTTGTGCGGCATACATTTACTTTATCATCACCACGGTGATGACTGCCGGCATGAATAAGCTTGAAAGGAGGATGCGTCGCGGTGATTGATGTTATTAACCTTCATAAATACTTTGGTGAACTGGAAGTTCTCAAAGGTGTTGATGTACATATCAACAAAGGCGACTGCGTTTGTGTTGTCGGTCCTTCCGGTGGCGGTAAGTCAACCTTTTTGCGATGCATCAATCTTCTTGAGGTCCCTACAAAGGGCGATATTGTCATTGAAGGTGTGTCGGCGATGCAGAATATGCGTCGTATTGATAAACTTCGTGAAAAGGTCGGCATGGTGTTCCAACAATTCAATCTGTTTCCGAATATGACCGTGTTGAACAATGTTACGTTTGCACCGGTAAAGTTGAAGAAGATGACAAAGGAACAAGCCCATAAACGCGGTATGGAATTACTCGCACGCGTTGGTCTCGAAGAAAAAGCAAACGAATATCCCAACCGTTTGTCCGGTGGTCAAAAGCAACGTGTTGCCATTGCCAGAGCGCTGGCTATGGAGCCGGATGTGCTGTTGTTTGATGAACCGACATCAGCGCTTGATCCCGAAATGGTTGGCGAAGTACTTGAGGTTATGAAACAGCTTGCCGAAAGTAAAACAACCATGATTGTCGTAACACATGAAATGGGTTTTGCTCGTGAAGTAGGCAATCGTGTATTGTTTATGGATGGCGGTGTGATTGCGGAAGACGGCGCTCCAAGCGACATTTTCAACAATCCGAAATGCGACAGACTTAAGCAATTCCTGTCTAAAGTGCTGTAAAGGAGGCGGATAACAGTGAAAACAACGTTTTGGTTCTATATTGTTGTGGGATTTCTCACTATTGTTCCGCTGATTGCTTTTAACATCAACCGCGTTTTTGTGCGTAAAAAGCCTGATCCCATGAAAATCAACTGGGTTCGCGGTGTGGTGATTCTTCTGTTGTGCTCGTTCATTGCGTTTTTTTTGCGTTCTGCATACACAGCCACCTTGCATGAGCGCTATGAGGTGGCGCTGGAGCGTGCCGCAACCGCTCATGCGGAGCTGTTGCTCGGTAAACAAACCGAGTCGGAATTTGAGCAGTTTTTGAGAGAAAACGGCACGGAGAATATCATCAACTCCTTAGAAACGTTGTCTTTCGATGAGCGTTCGACGGGGGATGAAGTAAGTTTCCAGTTGAGTATGCAATGTGTTCCTAAATATTGGGAAGGTAAGGAAGGCTTTGAGCAGGTGCCTGTTCTGGACGCGGAAAATCCGGTTTACCTGATGTATTTGCTTGAATATAACGGTCAGCAGAGTTATTATGCCATGCGTCTTGTCAACACGGAGGAAGATGGTTGGTTGTACGACTGGTTCGGTGAAGCGTCTGAAGAACAGCAAAAGACGATTAAAATGCCCACCAAAAAGAACGGCAAGTGGTATTCTGTGTCTCGATAAAAAGGAGAACGTGTGTATGAAAATCTTGTTTCAAGGCGACAGTATCACGGAATGGAACCGCGACAAGGCCGATCCCGATGATCTCGGATGCGGCTATGTGGCGGTGGCATCGAAGCGGATTGCCGAAGTGTTTCCCGAAGTCGACTTCACCTTTGTCAACCGCGGTGTCAGCGGCGACCGCACTCGCGAATTGCTTGCACGCTGGCAGGAGGATACCATTGCTGTTCAACCCGATATCATGACATTGATGATCGGTGTCAACGATACATGGCGCCGTTATGACAATAACGACCCCATGACGGCAGAGGAATATGAATCCAATCTTCGTCAGCTTCTTGACGACTTCAAAGCACATACGAACGCGAAACTTCTCATGATCGAGCCCTTTACCGTTCATGAAGACACGGACTTGTGGCGCGAGGATTTATACTTGAAGATCAACGCTTATCGTCGCGTGGCGAAAGAGTATGCAGACGCCTATCTGCCGATGGACGGTCTGATTGCTATGATGTGTGTAGAAAAGGAACCGTCGCACTGGTCGATGGACGGCATTCATCTGGCACAGCCCGGTATCGATCGTATGGGTGAATATGTCGCCAAAGCTGTCGCACCGCTGATTGAGAGTGTGTTATGTACAAAATAACCGTTTTATGCGTTGGTAATCTCAAGGAATCTTACTGGCGCGAGGCGGTGGCGGAGTATCAGAAGCGACTTCGTCCGTTTTGTCGTTTCGCTGTCACAGAGGTTGCCGAGGAGCGTATCCCCGACAAACCGTCTCCCGCTCAGATCAAAGCGGTGATCGATGCGGAAGGGGAGAAGCTTCTTGCCAAATTGGATACGGGAACGTTTCCGATCGCCCTGTGTATCGAAGGCAAAGAACACTCCTCCGAACAGCTTGCCGCGACTTTTGAACGTCTTGCTGTGACGGGTGATGCCGATGTCACACTCATCATCGGCGGATCGTGGGGACTTTCCGAAGCGGTCAAGTCCCGTGCCCGTCTGAAGCTGTCGATGTCCCCGATGACATTTCCGCATCAGCTTGCCCGCGTGATGCTGTGTGAGCAGATTTATCGCGCGATGCAGATCCTTTCCGGCGGACAATATCATAAGTAACGCAAACCGACCCGATGATTTGGGTCGGTTTTGTTGATTTTATATGGTTTTTCCCGCCGCAGATTTACAAAATATTCGCAAATATACATTGCAATGTGCGTGATGTTTTGTTATAATACTATAGATAGTATGTTATAGAGGGGAAGACTGCACATATATGTCTCACACACGTGTGATTTCCGCCGAAGAAATCGCGGCACAACAGCCGTTTTCACGGCGTATACGGGACTATTATGAACAACTGATGCCCGATCGTTTACCGCTTGCGCATGTGCGCACCTACGGCTGTCAGCAAAATGTCAGCGACTCGGAACACATCAAAGGTATGCTCGCACAAATGGGCTTTGGATTTACCGAATCTGCAGATGAAGCGGATTTGATACTGTTTAACACCTGTGCCGTTCGCGAACACGCAGAGGATCGCGTATTCGGTAATGTTGGCGCACTCAAAAACCTCAAACGTCACAAGCCGCATCTGATGATCGTGCTGTGCGGATGTATGGTTCAACAGGAGCATATTGCGCAGAAGTTTTATAAAAGCTACCCGTTTGTAAATTTGATTTTCGGTACTCATGTGCTGTATCGGTTTCCGGAACTGCTTTGCGGTGTGATCGATGAACACAAACGCCGCGTGGAGATCCCGTCGGTTGACGGCGTGATTGCCGAAGGTATCCCTGTTCATCGCGACGGCACCTTCAAGGCGTGGTTGCCCATTATGAACGGTTGCAACAACTTCTGCACCTATTGTATTGTGCCGTATGTCCGCGGAAGAGAACGCTCGCGTCACCCCGATGACGTGATTGCCGAAGCCAAAGAGCTTGTTGCCGCAGGCTATAAAGAGATCACGCTTCTCGGACAGAATGTTAATTCCTACGGCAAGGGAGAGGCGCACGGCGTGGACTTTCCCGAACTTCTTCGTCGTATCAATGCGATCGAAGGCGATTTTTTGATCCGCTTTATGACATCACATCCCCGTGATGCATCGAAGGAATTGTTCGATACGATCGCCGCGTGCGAAAAAGTTTCCCGCCATTTTCACCTTCCGTTCCAATCGGGAAGCTCGCGTGTTCTCAAAGCCATGAACCGTCATTATGATCGGGAGCAATATCTGGATTTGATCCGCTACGCCCGTAAGGTGATTCCCGACATCTCGTTCACAAGCGATGTTATCGTCGGCTTCCCCGGTGAAACACGGGAAGATTTTGAACAGACGCTGTCACTGATCGAAGAAGTTGGCTTTGTGTCCCTTTTCACCTTTATTTTCTCACCGCGAGAGGGAACTCCCGCCGCTTCGATGCCCGATCCCATCAGTGCCGAAGAAAAGGTACAGTGGTTTCAGGAGATGACCGCTTTGCAGGAATCGCTGTCAGCCAAACGCACCGCGTCGATGGTCGGCAAGCAGTTCAAAGCTCTCATCGAAACGCAGGCAGGCTCTTTTTTGGAGGCGCGCCTGCCTGACAACATTATTGTTCGTGTACAAGGAGACGAATCGCTTATCGGTCGTCACGCAGTGGTGGAGATCACCGAAGCGAAAAGCTGGATCCTTGTCGGAAATATTATCAACGTATTATAATTTTCATTTCAAAGGAGATTTTTATGATGGACGTTTTACTGGAAATGGCAAAAGATATGGGCGAAGCTCTTCAGCAGGATCCCCGTTATGTGGCTCTTCAGATGGCTCAGGCAAAAGCCGATGAGGATCAGGAACTGCAGAATCTGATCGGGGAATTCAACCTGAAGCGCATGGCTCTTGCGTCGGAAGATGCGAAAGAAGACAAAGACGAAGCCAGACTTCGCCAGCTTGATGAAGAGCTTCGCGAGACGTATACCCGCGTGATGGCGAACGAGAGCATGATCGCTTACAACACCGCTCGTCAGGAGATCGATGCCCTGCTGTCCAACGTCACCCGCATTCTGACGCTGTCTGCGCAGGGGGAGGATCCCCGCACTCTCGATGCAGAGCATTCCTGCGGCGGTAACTGCTCCGGTTGCAACGGTTGCCACTGATTGTATTTTCGATAAAATTGAGGAGAAAGGACGTGAACGGCATTGGGTGAGATGACTCCCATGATGAAACAGTATCTGGAGATTAAAAGCCGGAATTCCGATGCCATCCTCTTTTTCCGTCTCGGCGATTTTTATGAGATGTTCTTTGATGATGCCAAGCTGGTGTCGCAGGAACTGGAACTGGTGTTAACAGGCAGGGATTGCGGTATGGAAGAACGCGCCCCTATGTGCGGCATTCCGTTTCACAGCTGTGAATCGTATATCGCCCGTTTGGTTGCCAACGGTCATAAGATCGCGATTTGTGAACAAACAGAGGATCCTGCGCTTGCCAAAGGTCTTGTCAAACGTGACGTTATTCGCGTGATCACCCCCGGCACTGTCATTGAAAGCAGTATGCTGGACGAAGGAAAAAACAATTATCTGTGTGTGATCTGTCGCTCACAAACAGCGGTTGGTCTTTGCTTTGCCGATTGTTCGACGGGCGAGCTTCACGCCACTTTGCTGGACGGCGATGATCTGAGTACCAGAATTTCCAATGAGCTCGGTCGTTTCCGCCCGAGCGAAATCATCGTCAACGCGGCGTGTGCAGCGGACAGTGATGTTATGGAGTTTTCCAAAACGCGTCTATCGGTTGTTCCGCAGGTGTTCTCTGACGATCATTTTTCCGTGGAGACCTCGACGCAAATCGTGTTTGAGCAATACCGCGTACAGAGTCTTGATGACTTGGGACTTTCTCAGTCTCATGAGACGGTGTCGGCCATCGGTTGCTTGCTCACCTATATCCGTGACACGCAAATGACGGGACTTGAGCGTTTCCGTCGTCCGGAAGTGTATTCCGATGCGCAGTATATGCAGCTTGATCTGACGGCTCGTCGTAACCTCGAGCTTCTGGAAACGATGCGCAACAAAGATAAGCGCGGTTCGCTTCTCGGTGTACTCGACAAGACGCGTACGGCAATGGGCAAGCGTCTGATCCGCACATGGATCGAACGCCCGCTGATCAATCCGGTGCCGATTTCCCGTCGTCATAACGCTGTTGATGAATTGGTGCATAACACCGTTGTTCGTTCCGAACTTCGTGAAGCGTTATCGTCGATTTATGATCTGGAGCGTATTATGACGCGCGTGGTTTACGGCAGTGTCAATGCCAAAGAACTGCGCACGCTCGCTCAGACGATCACCTATTTGCAACCGATCAAGCACTATCTTTCCCAAACCGCATCGGATATGCTTGGTGACATCGATCGTTCAATCGACACGCTTGAAGATGTCCGCGATCTGATCGACCGCGCCATCGTCGATGAACCGCCGTTCAGTGTGCGCGAGGGCGGCATGATCCGTGAAGGGTATAACGCCGAGATTGATGAGCTGAATTTCGAAATGAAAAACGGCAAAGGCTTTATTGCGCGTGTGGAAGCGGAAGAAAAAGAGAAAACCGGCATCAAGAATTTGAAGGTCGGTTACAATCGTGTGTTCGGCTATTATATTGAGGTGACAAAGTCCTATCAGCACCTCGTCCCCGAACACTATATCCGCAAGCAGACGCTTGCCAATGCCGAACGATATATCACACAGGAACTCAAGGAACTCGAAGCACGTGTTCTCGGGGCAAAAGATCGTGTCGTGGCACTGGAATACCAGTTGTTCACGGAAGTCCGTCAATTCGTGGCAGAACAGCTTCATCGCATTCAGATGACGGCACAAGCGATCGCGCGACTGGACGTTCTTTGTTCGTTTGCTCATGTGGCGGTCAAGCATCAGTATTCTCGCCCCATTGTGGACATGAGCAACACGATCGATATCAAAAACGGCCGTCACCCGGTTGTGGAGTTCTTGCAGGACGCACCGTTTGTACCGAATGACACATTGCTTGATCAAAACGAAAATCGTGTGGCGGTCATTACCGGTCCCAACATGGCCGGTAAATCCACCTACATGAGACAAACAGCACTCATTGTGCTGATGGCACAAATCGGTTGCTTTGTCCCTGCCGAAACGGCAACGATCGGTGTTGTCGATCGTATTTTCACCCGTGTCGGTGCTTCTGACGATCTTGCTTCGGGACAATCCACCTTTATGCTGGAAATGAGCGAGGTGGCATCGATTCTTCGCAATGCCACAGCCAAAAGCCTCATTGTGTTCGATGAGATCGGTCGCGGTACATCGACGTTCGATGGCATGAGCATTGCGCGCGCCGTTCTGGAATATGTCGTTGATAAAAAGAAGATTGGTGCCAAGACCCTGTTTGCGACGCACTACCATGAACTGACGGTCATGGAAGACGAATTGCAGGGTGTTAAAAACTACAATATCGCCGTCAAAAAACGCGGCGATGATATTACATTCCTTCGTCGCATCGTCCGCGGACCTGCCGATGACAGCTACGGCATTGAAGTCGCAAAGCTTGCCGGCATTCCCGAAGCGGTTGTGGTGCGCGCAAAGGAGATTCTCAAGTCACTCGATGACGGAGAAACGCAGATGATGCCCCGACATACGGCCGAACGATTTGATAACCCGTTTGATGCGGGTGGACAGATGTCGCTTTTGCCGATGGCGGAAAACAGCATTGTTGACCGGTTGTCTTCCATTGATGTGAACACACTCACGCCCATTGAAGCGCTTCAGACGCTTTATGAGCTTGTGAAAGAAGCAAAATCCATGTAAAAAAACAAGGAGGTGGTCGTTTTGGCAAAAATCAACGTTCTTGATAAACATACCGCCGAGCTGATTGCCGCGGGAGAGGTCGTCGAACGACCGTCTTCGGTAATTAAAGAACTGGTCGAAAACAGTATGGATGCCGGCGCGACTTCGATCACCGTTGAAATCAAAAACGGCGGCGTGACGTACATGAGTGTTACCGATAACGGAGAAGGTATCGATCGTTCGGATGTACCGATTGCGTTTTTGCGTCATGCGACCAGCAAAGTGAAAGAAGCGGCGGATCTTGATGCGATATCCACGCTCGGCTTTCGCGGCGAAGCGCTTGCTTCCATTGCGGCCGTCTCGCGCGTCGAACTGATCACTCGGCGTGAAGAAGATCTTGCGGGAACGCATTTTGTGATCGAGGGCGGCGATGAGGGAGAACTGTCGGATGTCGGCTGTCCCAAGGGAACGACCATTGTCGTGAGGGATTTGTTCTACAATATTCCCGCCCGCATGAAATTTCTCAAAAAAGATGTCAGCGAAGGAAATGCTGTCGCGGCGGTGATGGACCGATTGGCGCTGTCTCACCCCGAAGTAGCTTTTCGTTTTGTCAGAGACGGCAAGGAGGAAATGCAAACCGTCGGTGACGGTGATTTGCATGGGTGTATTTATGCCGTTCTCGGCAGAGAATTTGCCAAAAACCTTCTTCCCGTTGATTATTCTCTCGGCGGGGTGAAGGTGACGGGCTTTGTGAATACGCCGTCGTCACCGCGTCCGAACCGTACCATGCAACATTTCTTCGTCAACAAACGCTATGTCAAGACAAAAACCGCCATGGCCGCTCTTGAACAAGCCTTCAAAGGCAGTATCATGGGCGGCAAGTTTCCGGCGTGCGTGTTGTTTGTTGACCTTCCTGCCGAAACGGTGGATGCCAATGTCCATCCCGCCAAAGTGGAGATCCGCTTTATCGATGAACGCCCGGTTTTCAGCGCGGTATACCATGCGGTGAAAACAACGCTCGAAACCGCGTCGCGTCCGAAAACCGCCGCGTTTTCTATTCCGAAACCGCCGGCTACTACACCGGTTGTCGGTTCACAAATGAAGCTCGACTTCAGCAAACCGATTGCGCCGGCGGCGATTCCGCAAACGCCTGCGCCTTCTGTACAGAAGACCTCGCGTCCGACGATTTCTGCTCCGGATATCGTCCGATTGTCGGAACTGTATGCGGGTGATGAACGCCCGAAAGCGACGGTTCATGACATTGTCGATGAGCCGGCAGAAGAATCCGTCAACGTTTCTCAAAAGGCGGACAAACCGGTGGAGACGCCTTCGGCAACGGAAACGTCGCCCGAAGACGTGCGCGTTGTTGAAGAGGAGAAACTCTTGCCTGAGGTTCGCTATATCGGCGAGCTTTTCAAAACCTATATTCTTGCCGAAATGGACAATACGTTGTATGTGATTGATAAGCATGCCGCTCACGAGCGTCTGCTTTACGATCAGCTGGTGTCTTCTTCACATAACGACTCTCAGCAACTGCTTGTGCCGCTTACGGTGTCGCTCAGCGCCGATGAATACGACGCACTCATGACACACAAAGATGAGCTGACGCAAGTGGGCTTTGATGCCGAGGAGTTTGGCGGCAAGGAGATCCTGATCCGCGCCGTACCGATGCTTCTCAGCGGGTGCGACATTGAACAGACGCTTCGTGAGATCGCCGGCGGTTTTGTTGACGGCGCGAGCACGGTTCGTTCGTCCGCCATTGACTGGATTTATCATTCGACAGCTTGTCGTGCCGCTGTCAAGGCAGGTAACCTCAATTCGGCTTATGAGCTTGAGGCGTTTGCCAAACGGGTGCTGCATAACCACGATATACGTACCTGTCCGCACGGTCGTCCCGTTTGTTTTGCCATGACCAGAGCGCAGATCGAAAAGCAGTTCGGTCGTATTGTATAACCATCGGAAGGAGGGTGTGTTGTGTCCGAAAAGAAACCGTTGTTCGTGATTGCCGGACCGACCGCCTCCGGAAAAACCGCCCTGTCAATTGCCATTGCCAAATGGCTGGACACAGAGGTGGTTTCTGCCGACTCGATGCAGGTCTACAAAGATATCAACATTGCCACAGCATGTCCTTCTTTACAGGAACGCGACGGAGTGGTACATCATCTTTTGGACTTTTTGCCGCTGACCGATGCCTACAGTGTGGCGCGCTATGCCGATGATGCAAGGCGGATCATCGAGAAGGTGCATGCCAACGGAAAAACGCCCGTGTTATGCGGCGGCACGGGACTGTATATCGCCGCTGTAACGGATCATGTCTGCTATGAACAGCAGGACGATGAACAGGCGAGGGCGGTGCGTCGGCGTCTTCAGAACGAGCATCAGCTTCTCGGCGACGAGGGTATGTGGCACAAATTGATGCAGGTTGACCCGTTACTTGCCGAAAAACTACATGTGCACGATCGCACCCGTGTGATTCGTGCGCTGGAGGTTTATGAATTGACCGGTATTCCCATGTCGGAACAACAACGACGTCAAAAGGAACAACCGTCACCTTATGAAACCACGATGCTTGTGCTTGATTTTCACGATCGCGCCGTATTGTATGAGCGTATCGATCGTCGCGTCGATATCATGGTCGCGAACGGATTACTGGAAGAAACGGCGCGCGTGGTGAGAAAGGAATGTCCGACGGCGATGCAAGCCATCGGTTGCAAAGAACTGAAACCCTATTTTGATGCAGAGTGTTCGCTTTCCGCGGCACTGGAAAATATGAAACGTCGCTCCAGACAATATGCCAAGAGGCAAATGTCCTGGTTCCGACGCATCGACTCGGCTCATCGACTGTATGTTGATGACTATTCTTCGCCGACAGAGTTGGTTGAGGCGGCGAAGAAGCTATTCAGCAAATAACATTGCTCGGAAAGGAGAGCGTATATGGATACATTTGCCAAACGTGTACTGACGGTTGTTGCCGCGTTGTTACTGCTTTTTTATGTGGGCTATCATGTGTTTATGTCGGTGTACTCACCGTTGACGCTTCAGACTGCCGAGCTGTATGACGAATATGAAACGATCGAGACCGAGGGCATTGTCATTCGAAAGGAAACCATGATTCCGGCCCCCAAAAACGGTTATGCCTACTATGTTGCCGAAAACGGAAGCCGTGTGGCAAAAGACGGCAAGATTGTGGATATGTATAAAAACCAAGATGCTGCTCTTGCCCAACAGCGACTCAAGGAACTTGATCAGGAGATCACCCGTCTTCGTTCCATTCAGGACCAGGGACAGAATAACCGTACCAATCTGAGTATCATTTCCACGCAACTCAAGAACATTCAGTCACAGCTGGTGGCTGAAATGTCCTCTCCGCATTATACGCAGATGGAGGAGCTTTCCGCGGAAATGCTCTCGTTAATGAACAAACAGAAAATTACGCTTGGCAAAGAACTGGACTTTTCGGACCGTATTGCTGAGCTGACCGCTGAACGCAACTCGCTTGAAAGTATCAACACGACGCCCATTTCCACGATCACGTCCGACGTGGCGGGGTATTTTGTTAATTCCGTCGATGGGTTTGAATCTCTTCTCGACACCGAAACGGTCACCGAGTTGACCGCTCAGGATATCCGCGATGCGATGGCTTATGAGACGACGGTCGATCAAAAGCAATACATCGGCAAGGTTGTAAGCGGATATGAATGGTATCTGGCGTGTGTCATTTCTTCCGAACACATCGTTCAGCTTACCAACAGTACGACGCTTCGTGTGAGACTTCCGTTTACGTCCAGTGATATCATACCCGTGACGGTGGTGGCGGAAAATCGCGATCGCAACGGCGATATTGCCATTGTTTTGCGTTGCGACTATATGTCGGCGGAGTTGTCCGACATTCGCCTTGAACAGGTGCAGTTGCTTGTTGAACAACACTCAGGACTTCGTGTCCCCGACGAAGCCATACGCTTTAACGAAGATCAGGAATCGGGCGTATTCGTTCAGGAAGGCAACATTCTGTATTTCCGTCGTATTCAGGTGGTGTATCACAGCGACAAAGAGAGTTATTCGATCTGTGAAGTGATCAACGATAAGTCGTATCTGCAGATGTATGACGACATCGTGCTGGAAGGAAAGGATCTGTATGATGGAAAAATTGTATCCGGATCATGATGCGTTGGCGGTAGCTTCGCAGTATCGTGAAATCAAAGAACGCATTGACCAAGCGTGCCGTGCGTGCGGCAGATCCCCGAGCGAGGTGACCTTGATCGGTGTCACCAAAACCGTATCGCCGATGCTGATCAACGCCGCAATCCACGCGGGCCTCACCGATATCGGCGAAAACCGTGTGCAGGAATATCTGTCAAAAGAAGAAGAACTTCAACTGAATGGTGTAAAGCGACATCTTATCGGTCATCTGCAAACCAATAAGGTGCGCGCCATCGTCGGGAAAGTGGACATGATCCAGTCGGTGGACAGTTTGCGGTTGGCGCAGGCGATTGACCGTGTGTCGGCAGAACGAGGCATCTGTACATCGGTTTTGGTGGAAGTCAACATCGGCGAAGAAGATTCCAAATCCGGCATCATGGCCGCCGAGACCGAACAGCTTATGACAGAATTGTCGAAACTTCGTAACATTTCTGTTGAAGGTTTGATGACTGTACCGCCGATTTCGGAGACAGAAGCAAAAAAACGGTATTATTTTTCAAAAATGCATGATCTGTTTATTGACATTCAGCGTAAAAACATAGATAATATACATATGCGTACATTGTCGATGGGAATGTCCGATGACTTTGAGTGCGCCATTGCCGAGGGATCGACGATGGTGCGTGTCGGAACAGCCATTTTCGGCAGACGCGTGTATCCTGCGAAATAAAACGAAATTATCATATAGGAGGTATTTTGGTATGGGACTGTTTGACAAATTGAAGACAATGATGGGAGACCCCGAAAGCGAAGCTTACGATGAGTACGACACCGACGACGAGGTCATTTCCCGTCACACCGACGATCGTCGTGACGCACAACCGAGCGATAGCCGTCGTTCCGGCAACAAGGTCGTGAATATTCACGCGACCGCTCAGCTGCAGGTGGTGCTCGTGAAACCGGAGCGTTATGACGACTCCAGCGCCATCGCTGACCATTTGAACGCCAAGCGCACCGTCGTTTTGAATCTCGAGTCTGCGAGCAAGGACGTTTCTCGTCGTATCCTCGACTTCCTGAGCGGCGTTGCGTATGCCAACGAGGGTCAGATCAAGAAGGTTGCCAACTGCACCTTCATCATCATTCCTTACAACGTCGGCATCATGGGCGATCTGCTTGATGAGCTCGAAAACAATGGACTCTATTTCTGATATCCATTCAGATGACAAACGACTGCTTGCTCGCGTAGATGATGCGCTGAGAATGTGCATATCCAAAGGCGCTTGCTTTATCGGTTTTCTTGATGCAAGACAAACCGCGGTCGTTCGCCGCTATTTGTCGGCTGTCAACACATCGGCATTGTGGGAATTGTACGGCGGACACGAGGATGCCGAGCGTACCATGCTTGGTGTGTTTGCAGACGAAGAAGTGCGTGCTTATCGTGGGTATCCCATCGAAGCGGTGGCGTTCCGATTTCGTCGGGATGTGAAACTGACGCATCGTGATGTGCTCGGCAGCTTGATGGGATGTCAGATTGCCAGAGAAAAAATCGGCGATATCCTTTGTGAAAATGGGCTGGCGGTCGTGTTTACGACAGAAGAACTGGCACCGTTTCTATCACAAACGATTTCCAAAATCGGTCGGGAAGGCGTTAAGGCGGATTATCCGTTTGAGGGGAATCTGCCGGTTTTCCGCGAATACGAACCAATAACCGGAACGGTGGCTTCGCCGAGGGTTGACGCAATCCTCAAATTGCTGTTATCCTGCTCGCGCGAACAAGCCGCAACACATATTACATCTATGCTGGTCAGCATCGACCACCAGCCTTGTCGTTCGGTAAGTGTGACACTGAAGGAAGGACAAGTGATCTCCGTGAAGGGGAGAGGTCGTTTTGTGATCGACGATTTGTCGGGAACAAGCGCCAAGGGACGTGTGATCGTAAAAGCAAGACGGTTTACATAAAATCGTCGGACCGGCGAGAAACGGAGGAATCACTAATGTACACAGCCGCAGATATCCGAAATGTGGAATTCACGAAGAACATGGGTGGCTATAAAATCGCTGAGGTTGAGGCGTTTGTTGATAACTGCGCCGACACCGTAGATGCGTTGACCGCCGAAAAAGAAGAACTCAACAAAAAGTTGTCGATTCTTGCCGACAAACTGGTTGAGTATCGTCGCGATGAGGACAGCATTCGCTCTGCTCTTCTGAGCGCTCAAAGAATGGGCGACTCCATCGTCCGCGAAGCGAATGAAAAGGCGGAAAAGATTCTTGCCGAAGCCCGTGCACAGGCTGACACCGTTGTAAGAGATGCCAAAAACAGCATCGGCGAATACGAGGCGGAACTTGATCGTCTTAAGCAAGAGGTCGCTTCTTTCAAGACGAATATTCTTTCTCTTTACAGAGAACATTTGTCGCTTCTGAAATCGATCCCGGATTATCAGAGTTCCGAGGAAGAAGCCGTTGAGGAAACGCCTGCTCCTGCTCCCGTAACGGTGGTTGCACCTGTTGAAGAGACCGATGATGATATCAAGATCGCTGCTCCTGCGACGGCACCTGTTGCCGAAGCGCCTCAGGCTACCGGCTCCAAATTCTCCAATCTGAAGTTTGGTGAGGACTACGATCTCGCCGACGACGAGGATTGATCAGCAAAATAGTTCATCGACGTGAACAAGCGTCGAAAAAGGGGTAATACCAATGGATTATAATAATACTTTGAATCTTTTAAAAACCGATTTTCCGATGCGTGCGGGTCTTCCCATGCGCGAACCCGGCATGCTTGAACAATGGGACGAGCAGAATATCTATGCCGAATTGATGAAAAAGAACGAAGGCAAGCCGCTTTGGGTTCTTCACGACGGCCCTCCTTATGCCAACGGTGACATTCACATCGGTACCGCTCTTAACAAGATCATCAAGGATATGATCGTTCGTTATCGTAACATGAGCGGTTGGAAATCGCCGTTCGTTCCCGGCTTTGATACTCACGGTCTTCCCATCGAACTGAAAGCGCGTGCCAAGGCGGGTGTCGAAAAAGCGGCAACCATGTCTCCTGTTGAAATCCGCGAGATCTGCCGCGAGTATGCGATGATGTATGTCGGCACACAAACCGATCAGTTCAAACGCCTCGGTGTTCTCGGTGAATGGGACAATCCGTACCTGACGCTTGCCAAAGAATTCGAAGCTCGTCAGATCGAAGTATTCGGCGAGATGGCTCTCAAAGGCTATATCTATAAAGGCCTGAAGCCCGTGTATTGGTGCCCCGATTGCCAGACAGCTCTGGCGGAGGCTGAGATCGAATACGCGGAAGATCCCTGCTATTCGATCTATGTAAAATTCGCTGTGACCGACGATAAGGGCGTGTTTGCCGCCAAGGGCGTTGATCCCAAGAAAGTCAACTTCGTGATCTGGACGACCACCACCTGGACCCTTCCCGCAAACGTCGCTATCTGCCTCGGTCCCGACTTCACTTACCAGCTGATCAAAGCGGGCAATGAGTATTATGTGATGGCGGACGCGCTCAGCGATGCCGCGATGGCGCAGGCCAAGATCACCGACTATGAGGTTGTTGCGGAATTCAAGGGCAGTGAACTGGAGTATATGAAGGTTCAGCACCCGTTCCTTGATCGTCAGTCTCTTGTGATCGTCGGCGATCATGTGACGCTCGAAAGCGGTACCGGTTGCGTTCATACCGCTCCCGGTCACGGTGTGGAAGACTTTGACGTCTGCAAGAAGTATCCTGAGATCCCTGTGGTTGTCCCTGTTGACAACCGTGGTTATATGACCGAAGAAGCCGGTGCTGTGTGTGCCGGCATGAAGACGGATGACGCCAATAAGGCGATCGCTGTGTGCCTTGATGAAAGCGGCGCGCTGTTTGCCATGCAAAAGATCATTCACCAGTATCCGCACTGCTGGCGTTGTAAGAAGCCGGTGCTGTTCCGTGCCACCGATCAATGGTTCTGCTCTGTCAAGAGCTTTAAGGACGAAACGCTCAAGCAGATCGCCGATATCACCTGGATGCCTGCGTGGGGTGAAAACCGCATTGCTTCGATGGTGAGCGATCGCGCCGATTGGTGTATTTCCCGTCAGCGTTTGTGGGGCGTGCCGATTCCCGTGTTCTATTGCGAGGATTGCGGCAAACCGATCATCGATCGTCGCTTCATTCAGTCGGTTTCCGACTTGTTCAGAAAAGAAGGCTCCGATGCATGGTACACCCATACGGCGGCGGAGATCCTTCCCGATGATGCGACCTGTCCGCATTGCGGCGGCACCTCTTTCCGCAAGGAAAGCGATATCATGGACGTCTGGTTCGACTCCGGTTCTTCTCATGCGGCGGTTCTCAAAGAGCGTGATTATCTGAAGTGGCCTGCCGATATGTACATGGAAGGCGGCGACCAGTATCGCGGTTGGTTCCAAAGCTCCTTGCTGACCTCTGTGGCATGCACAGGCGAAGCTCCGTATAAATCCGTTTTGACTCACGGTTGGGTCGTTGACGGCGAAGGCAAGGCGATGCACAAATCTGCCGGCAACGCCATCGCTCCGTCGGAGGTTATCGACCAGTACGGCGCGGATATCCTTCGTCTGTGGGTTGCATCGCTCGACTACACCGTAGATGCCCGTGTTTCCAAGGATATCCTCAAACAGCTTTCGGAATCCTATCGTAAGATCCGTAACACGGCTCGCTTTATCCTCGGTAATATTCACGATTTCGATCCCAATACGCAGGCTGTCAGCGATGATCAGCTCGAGGAAATGGATCGTTGGGCGTTGATGCGTCTGACCCAGCTGGTTGAGCAGGTGCGCGATGCCTATGAATCTTACACCTTCCATGAGGCTCTTCATAAGATGCACAACTTCTGTGTTGTGGATATGTCCAATTTCTATCTCGACGTTCTCAAAGACCGTCTCTATGTTGAAAAAGCCGACAGCTTGACCCGTCGCGCGGCTCAGACGACGATCTATCGTATCCTTAACACACTCACCCGTATGTTGTCCCCGATTCTGGCATTTACCGCCGAAGAAATCTGGAGCTTCCTGCCGCATCTTGCTGATGAAGACACTCGTGCGGTGGTGTTCAACGAAATCCCTGACGCGAAGCAGATGACGGTGGTTGACGAGGCGTTTATGGCTCGTTGGGATCGCATTCATGCTGTTCGCGAGGACGCTCAGAAAGCGCTTGAGATCGCCCGTACCTCTAAGCTGATCGGTAAATCGCTTGACGCGCAGGTTACGCTTTACGCACAGGGCGAGCTGTACGATTTCCTCAAGGACGTCGAAGCACTGCTTCCGGCCGCGCTGATTGTGTCTAAGGTCAGTGTTTGCAACGATGGTGAGGGTCAGTTCAACGGCGAGGTTGAGGGACTGTCGATGACGGTGGCTCATGCCGACGGCGAAAAATGCTGCCGTTGCTGGAGCTACGATGCATCGGTTGGTTCCGATGCCGATCATCCCGAACTTTGCGCTCGTTGTGCGGCGCTGATGAAATAATCACGATATACACCGCCGTGCCTTTCGCAAGGCGCGGCGGTCGTGCTTTTTATAAGGAGGCAGGTTTTCATGCTTCAATTGATCATATGTGTCGTTTCGCTTGCGTTGATCGGCATTGATCAGCTGACCAAGTGGCTTGCGGTGACATACCTTGAAGGTTCCGATCCGTTTGTGGTGATCGGCGGAATACTGAGCTTCAGCTATCGCGAAAACACCGGTGCCGCGTGGAGCATTCTCAGCGGACAGCGATGGCTGTTGATTGCCGGTACTTCGATTATGCTGATTGCGTTGATCGCCGTGCTTGTCAGCGGTATGTTCAAACATCACAAGGGCGCGATCGTTGGCGGTATCGCCGTTGTTTCCGGCGGTATCGGTAATCTGATTGACAGAATTTTCCGTGGCTATGTGGTGGATTTCATTAAAACCGATTTCATCAATTTTCCCGTGTTTAATTTTGCGGATTGCCTGATTGTGTGCGGTGCGATCTGGATATTCATTTACTTTGTGTTTATCTATTCGGATGATCCCGCGGACAAGCTGAAACAGAAAAAGGGGGATATGTCCCGTCATGATGACACTTCGAGTGACACCGCAGACATCGGGGACGCGACTTGATGTTGTTGTGGCATCGGAAGCGGACATCAGCCGCTCCAGAGCACAACAATGGATCGACGAGGGCCTTGTCACCGTTAACGGCGTTGTATCGGTGAAAAAATATCCTGTTTGCGAAAACGATCTTATCGAGATCACGCCGCCTGAGGTGAAAGAATACGAGATCGTTCCGGAGAATATTCCGCTGGATATCGTGTTTGAAGATGACCATCTGCTTGTTGTCAACAAACCGAAAGGAATGGTCGTTCACCCTGCTGCCGGTCATTCTACGGGTACGCTTGTTCATGCATTGATGCATCACTGCAAAGGGTCTCTTTCGGGAATCAACGGCGTGATGCGACCGGGGATCGTTCATCGTATCGACAAGGATACCAGCGGTTTGCTGATGGTGGCGAAACACGATGCCGCCCATAACGGGCTGGCGGAGCAAATCAAAGATCACTCCTTTTTGCGCCGCTACCAGACCGTTGTAACAGGTCATCTTCGCGACGCTGTCGGCACCGTCAATGCGCCGATCGGCCGCAACCCGAAGGATCGGTTGAAGATGGCGGTAACGCCTGTCAACTCCAAGCAGGCCGTGTCCCATTACGAGGTGCTTGAGTCATTTAAAGGATATGACCGTGTTATGGTGACACTGGAAACAGGACGTACCCATCAGATTCGAGTGCATATGTCATATCTCGGCCACCCCGTTGCAGGAGACACGGTTTACGGCGGCAAAGCGGTCTCACTTTTTGAGGGACAGTGCCTTCATGCCAAGACACTGGGATTTACTCACCCCATTACCGGTGAAAACCTAGTGTTTGACAGCGAACTTCCCGAATATTTTGAGTCTTTTCTACACACCCTTCGTGAATAATCGCTCATTCGCCGAATACCGCGAAGATCCCAAAAAAGAAGATAAAAAAGGCCTTGCCAAAGCGACAACTTCGGCAAGGCCTTTTTTGTATACTTGTCTGGACAAGCTTTTGAAAAACAGAGAGGATGTCCGGTATGAAAAGAAAGCTGATTATTCAAGGAAACAGCCGCGATGTACAGGAGGTGTCGAACGATCGGGAACAACGAAAGTTTTATCGGCTGGCGTTGTATGCGGTGGTAGCCGCACTGGGGGTGCTGGTGCCGAGAGCGACGGTGTACGGCGGTTTGTCGCCGTTCGGCATATCTCTTGCCGCCTGTGTTGACGGTCCGTCGTGTGTGCTGGTATGCTTGGGAGCGGGAGTGGGGTATCTTCTCGCTGATGCGGTCGTGATGCCGATGCGGTATATTGCGGCGATGATTTGCGTGATCGGATTTCAATGGGCGCTCGGATTATCCGAAAAGATCACATCCAGTATGGTATATTCACCGCTTCTTGCTATGTTATCAACGCTTGTTACAGGCGTTGCCATTAACAGCATGACGGGTTTTCAGTGGGATATTTTTGTTTCGGAATTATGTGAGTCGATTTTGGCAGGCGGAGCAGCACTGTTTTTTAAATCGGCAATTTCCGTTGCCAAAGACACCACAGGACCGCGATCGTTGACCTTGCAACAGCAGATATCCTTGACCATAACCGTGGCGATTGTTTTGACAGCAATGACAGGGATTACCATCGATGATATTTCGATCGGTCGTATATTGATCATGCTGGTGATCTTATTTGCCGCTTATGCGGGACAGCAACACGGCGGCAGTCTGGCAGGGGTGGTGTTTGGAGCGGCGACGGCGCTTTGCACGCCGGAGTATGTCTATTTGACGGCCGGTTACGCTTTCGGTGGAATGCTGTCGGGATTGTTTTCACGATTTGGAAAAGCGGTGACCGTCATGGCGTTTTTACTGATCAATGTGCTTGTTGCATTCAGCGTCGGCGATATATCTACACTTCTGGTTTCCGCTTATGAGGCGTTGGCCGCATCGATCGTGTTTGCTGTGTTGCCGCGCCGCGTTGAAAAGATGGCGAATATGCTGTTCAGCCGTGCACAGACATTGCCTGCCGCAGAGGGAGTATGCCGCAATGTGGATATGCGATTGATGCAGTCGGCAGACACCATGAGCTCAATTGCCAGAACCGTTGATGCCGTGTCTGAGAAATTGATGACAATGCACGCCCCGGAAATCAAAGAAGTGTACGGTATGGTGTGTGAACGCGTGTGCAACGGTTGTAAACGCCGTGATGCATGCTGGAAACGGGAGTTTACCGACACGATGGCGGAGTTTCGGAAAATGGGAGAGATGTTGCGTGAAAACGGATTTGTGGACGAAAAGTCCTTATCGTTCGGATTTCAGAAAGACTGTCGTCATCTTGAACAGGTGGTTTCAACCATTAACAATGGGTATTCTCATTTCGTTATCAAAGAAAAAGCGTATCGTCGGTTGAGCGATATCCGCAGTGTTGTGACCGATCAATTTGAAGGCATGGCATCGTTGCTGACGGAGATCTCGAAAGATCTGATCACCACACAGCGTGTCGATATGGAGACGGCAGCGCGCGTGGAGCTGGTTTGCGAAAGATATCGGATCGAGTGCTTGCAAACCCTGTGCATGATCGGAAAAGGAGATCGTATGACGGTAGAATTGCTGACAGACAGAAGTGTCGTTATTCCTGATGAAAACAGTCGATTCCACAAAGAATTGACCACAGCGTGCGGGTGTGAACTGGCAAAAGCCATAATAACGGTCGGTGATGGTATGACCAAAGTCCGCTGGACACAAAAGCCGCGATATGTCGTGCGCTTTGCGGGCGCTCAGCTGAATTGTCATCGCGAAAAGTTGTGCGGCGATGCGTATGAATCGTTTTACGATCATGAAGGACGATGCTGTGTGGTGCTCAGTGACGGCATGGGAAGCGGGGGCAGAGCGGCGGTTGACGGCACCATGACGGCGGCGCTTGCGAGCAAAATGATGCAAGCGGGTTTTTGCTTTGAGAATATTGTGCGGATCATCAATTCCGCATTGATTGTGAAATCCGGCGACGAAAGCTTATCTACATTGGATATTATGCAGATAGATCTGATGAGTGGAAAGCTTCGCGGCATGAAAGCGGGGTCGGCACCGTCGTTTATATACAGCAACGGAAAAATCACAACCGTCAAGGCAACATCGTTACCAATCGGCATTCTTCGCGAGGTAGATGTGTGTTGTTATGAGGAATACATTAAAAAGGGGGATATCCTTGTAATGGTGAGTGACGGCGCGGTCAATGATGATATCGATGCAATTGAAGAACTGGTATCGTCATTGTGTTCGCAAAATGCCGATGAACGAAAAATTGCCAATGAAATTGTGTTTTATGCACGAGAGAAACAGGGAAAAGACCACACAGATGACACGACGGCGTTGGTAATGAAAGTTTGCTGATTTCTCGAAATGGGGTATTGCCAAACCGCTATCCGTTATGGTACAATATACGCATTATGGCTTTTAGGAGGCAATAACAATGATTACCGTATCGGATGTCAGCTTGAACTTCAGCGGACAAAATCTGTTTACCCATGTTGATCTGAAATTTACTCCCGGAAACTGCTATGGTGTGATCGGCGCCAACGGCGCAGGAAAATCCACCTTCCTTCGCATCTTGTCGGGAGATCTGGAGCCTTCCTCCGGCGAAGTGATCATCGACAAAGGCACCCGTATGTCGGTGCTCAAGCAGGACCACTTTGCTTTTAACGATTTTTCTGTTCTTGATACCATCATTCAAGGCAACCCCCGTCTTTATGAGATCATGCAACAAAAAGACGCGCTGTATGCCAAAGAAGATTTCACCGAAGAAGACGGTGTCCTTGCCTCGGAGCTTGAGGCGGAGTTTGCGGAACTTAACGGCTGGGAAGCGGAAACGGAAGCGGGACGCCTCCTTCAAGGCCTCGGACTGGAATTGTCGCTTCTCGAACAAACCATGTGCAACGTGGCTGACCGCGATAAGGTTAAGATTTTGCTTGCGCAAGCGCTGTTCGGCGAACCCGACATCATTCTTCTTGACGAGCCGACAAACCACCTCGATCTGGCGTCTGTTACATGGCTTGAGGATTTTCTTATGGCGTACGAAGGTACGGTTATCGTGGTATCTCACGACCGTCACTTCCTCAACAATGTTTGTACGCACATCGTTGATGTCGACTACACCAAGATCAAAATCTATGTCGGTAACTACGATTTCTGGTACGAATCCTCTCAGCTGATGCAACGCATGGTGCGTGATCAGAACAAAAAACGCGAGGATAAGATCCGCGAATTGCAAAGCTTCATTGAGCGCTTTTCTGCCAATAAATCCAAATCTCGTCAGGCAACTTCCCGAAAGAAGCTTCTTGAAAAGCTGTCTGTGGAAGAGATGCCGGCGTCCTCCCGCCGTTATCCGTTTGTCGGCTTCCAGATGGATCGTGAAGCAGGTAAGGATATTCTGGTTGTGGAAGGTATCACGAAAGTCGTTGACGGCGTGAAAGTGCTTGATAACGTGTCCTTCCGCGTTGAGAAAGGCGATAAAATCGCCTTTATCGGCGCTAACGAAGTGGGAATCACGGCACTCTTCAAAATTCTCGCTGAGGAATCTACCGCAGATGCCGGCACTTTCAAATGGGGCGGCACAACCAGTCAGTCCTATTTCCCCAAGGATAACAATGAGTATTTTGAAAATTCGGATAAAAACATTATCCAATGGTTGCAACAGTACTCCACCGATGACACGGAAACGTATCTGCGCGGCTTCCTCGGTAAGATGTTGTTCTCCGGCGATGATGTGTTCAAGCCGGTGAAGGTGCTGTCCGGCGGCGAAAAGGTTCGTTGCATGCTGTCTCGTATGATGATGTTCGGTTCCAACGTTCTGATGCTTGATCAACCCACCAACCACCTTGATCTGGAATCCATCACGGCGGTCAATAACGGTTTGATCGATTTTAAGGGCAACATTCTGTTCTCGTCTTACGATCACCAGTTTGTCCAGACGGTTGCCGACCGAATCATCGAGTTCCGTGCCGATGGCACGATTCTTGACAAACGCATGACCTATGAAGATTTCCTGGCATTTAAAGCCGAAAAGGGTCTCGATTAATCGCAAGAAGTTCCCATTGACAACTTTTATAGGCGTTGATGGGAACTTCTTTTACTTTTTCGCTATCGCTTTAGCGTGATATCAACAAAAAATCAAAATATATTAGTTTTTTGTTGACTATTCAAAAAATTAGAGTTATAATAGGACAAAATTCGTTTTTCGGAAAGGAGCGGAGATCTATGAACGGTGCACAAGCAATGGTGAAATGTCTTGAGCTTGAAAAAGTTCACACGATCTTCGGCTATCCCGGAGCAGCGATTTGTCCGTTTTACGATGCATTGATCGGCAGTAACGTTCACCATGTATTGGTGCGTACCGAACAAAACGCCGCACACGCCGCAAGCGGTTACGCTCGTTTGACGGGACGTGTCGGTGTATGTGTGGCAACATCGGGTCCCGGTGCTACCAACTTGCTGACAGGCATTGCATCTGCCTATATGGACTCCATTCCGCTTGTGGTGATTACGGGACAGGTGAGAAGTGACCTGATCGGACGCGATGTGTTTCAGGAAGCGGATATCACCGGTGCCGCGGAACCGTTTACCAAGCACAGCTATCTGGTGACCAAAACCGCCGATCTCCCGCGCATTTTCAAGGAAGCCTTCTTTATTGCGGCTGCCGGTCGTCCGGGACCGGTGCTGATCGATATCCCGATGGATATTCAGCTTCATACGCTTCCTAAATTCGATTACGATTCGCCTGTCGATATTATCGGCTACAAGCCCAGTACGCAAGGCCATCCGCTTCAGATCAAAAAAGCCGTTGATGCCATTCGCAGTGCCAAAAGACCTGTGATCTGCGCCGGCGGCGGCGTGTTCTCTGCCAATGCGCAAAAAGAGCTTGCCGCGTTTGTTGAAAAAACACACATTCCGATGGTGTGCACGATGATGGGCGTGGGCGCTATGCCGACCGCCCATGAGTACAATCTCGGTATGCTTGGTTCTCATGGTTGTGTGCCTGCGAACAAAGCGATTCGCGATGCAGACCTCGTTATTATGGCGGGTGCGCGCGTCGGAGACCGCGCTGTTGCCGCTCCCAATCAGGTCGCCAATCGCGCCAAGATCATTCACATTGATATTGATCCTGCCGAGATCGGCAAGAATATGTCTGCTCACATTCCGATCGTCGGTGATTTGAAATCTGTACTCGGCGTTCTCGCCGAAAAAGCCGACAGTGTCGCGCCGTACGACTGGACTCAGGTGGTAACCGATCGCAAAAAGCGGTATGCCGCGAAATCGATCGATCCTCTGGAACACTATGTTGAGCCGAAAACGTTTATCCGTTCGTTCACAAAACGTCTTGAAAAAGACGCTGTTGTGTGTGCCGATGTTGGTCAGAATCAGATCTGGTGCGCGAATAACACCGAAATTCGCGAAGGCCGTTTGCTGACCTCGGGCGGCATGGGTACGATGGGATATTCCATTCCGTGTGCGCTCGGCGCCAAATGTGCCGATCCGACCCGACGTGTTGTGGCTGTATGCGGTGACGGCTCGTTCCAGATGAGCATGATGGAGCTGGCGACGATTTGTCAGGAGCAAAAAGGCGTTAAGATCATTGTCATGCGAAACGGTCGCCTCGGTATGGTTAGAGAACTGCAAAAAAATCACTACAATGAGGCTTACAGCGGCGTGTTTCTTGACGGAAGCCCCGATTTTGTCAAGATCGCTGACAGCTACGGCATTCGCGCACGCTCGGTATCGACCAACGAAGAGGCAATGGCGGCGGTGGAGGAAATGCTTTCCGATGATCAGCCGTATTTGCTCGAATGTCTTGTTCCGTGGGACTATCCGTCTCTGTGAGTCTGTATTTGAAAGGAGCGCGCTCGTAGCATGAAGTATACCATGTCTGTTCTTGTTGAAAACCAACCGGGCGTTCTTTCCAAAGTATCCGGATTGTTTTCGCGCCGAGGCTTTAACATCGATTCTCTCGCGGTCGGTACAACCGAAGATCCATCGGTGTCGCGTATGACGATCGTGGTTGATGGTGACGAATACATTGTGGAACAGGTTGAAAAACAACTGAACAAGTTGATACCCGTGATCAAGGTGAAAACACTGGACGAGGGCGGTCATATTCCGCGTATGTTGTCGCTCATTAAAGTGTCCGTGACTTCAGGGCAACGCGCAGACGTGATGCGCGTTTCCGAATTGATGGGAGCGAGAATTGTTGATGCGACACGCTCGTCGCTGACGATTGAGTTTTCAGATACCGCTGAACGTACAGAAACACTGGAAACTTTGCTCAAGCCTTACGGTGTTCGGGAAATCGTTCGAACCGGCGTTATCGCCATCGAAAAGGGTGCCGATCCTACCCGTAAAAAAGGATAAATTGTCTGTACTTATGTACTGCGTTGCGGTGCATATGCACATAAACAAATTCACGCGAGTCACATCGCGATGATCCATTTTAGGAGGAATGAATTATGGCAAGAAAGATTTACTATCAAGACGACTGCAATCTCGGCGTTCTGAAGGGCAAGACGGTTGCGATCATCGGCTACGGCTCTCAGGGCCATGCACATGCACTGAACCTGCATGAAAGCGGCGTGGATGTCATTGTCGGTCTTTACAACGGCTCCAAGAGCTGGGCGAAGGCGGAAGCGGCAGGTCTGAAGGTTATGACCGCTGCCGATGCGGCGAAAAATGCCGATGTGATCATGATCCTCATCAACGACGAGCGTCAGGCTGATATGTATAAGAAGGATATCGAGCCCAACCTCACCGCCGGTAAAGCTCTTTGCTTTGCTCACGGCTTTGCGATCCACTTCGGTCAGATTGTGCCTCCCGCCGATGTTGACGTGTTCATGATCGCTCCCAAAGGCCCCGGTCACACTGTGCGCAGTGAGTATCAGGAAGGCAAAGGCGTGCCTTGCCTCGTGGCGATCCATCAGGACGCGACCGGTCGCGCTCTGGACGTGGCTCTGGCGTATGCTGCCGGTATCGGCGGCGCGCGTGCCGGCGTTCTGGAGACTGATTTCCGTACAGAGACCGAGACCGACCTGTTCGGTGAGCAGGCTGTTCTTTGCGGCGGCGTGACCGCGCTGATGAAGGCCGGTTTTGAGACGCTGGTCGAGGCGGGCTATGATCCCCGTAACGCCTATTTTGAGTGCATTCACGAAATGAAGCTGATCGTTGACCTCATCTATAAGGGCGGCTTCTCTATGATGCGTTATTCCATCTCCGACACCGCTGAGTTCGGCGATTACGAGATCGGCAAGCGTATCATCACCGACGAGACCAAGAAGGAAATGAAGAAGGTTCTCTCTGAGATTCAGGACGGCACCTTCGCTTCCAAGTGGATCAACGAAAACAAGGTCAATCGTCCTCACTTTAATGCGTGCCGCCGTATTGCCGCCGAGCATGAGCTCGAGGCTGTCGGTAAGGAACTGCGCAAGATGTACAGCTGGAACGAAGAATAATGTTTTAAAAACCACCCGCAGATGTCTGTGGGTGGTTTTGCTGTACACAGATTGTTTTCTTGACACATCTTGATGGTATCCTGTATAATAAATGCAATACTACGCAAAAGAGGAGTATTGACTATGAGAATTCTCAAATTGTTTGCGATGACGATCGTACTGATTCTGACGGTCGGCATGATGATGGTATCTGCAGAACAGGCGACTACGACGACACAAAACAGCATCAGAGATCTGATCCCGACAGAAACAGCGGGAGACATTCCGCAAACGGTAAAGAATTTATTGAAGCAGCAGGTGTACATTGCTCCTACCGAACGCTTGAAACCTCTTGAGATCTCGTCTATCCGCGAGGCGTGTGACAAGCTGATGGATCAATCGTTCGATCTTCGTGTGGAGATACCGACGGAAACCAAAGCAGGTTTTGAAGTTTTCAATAATGTCGACGAAGCGGAACTGACAGAAAGCTATATTTACACACTGACCGAAACCGAAAACGGCATTACCACCGAATTTGTGTATTCCTTTGACGGAACCGTAATCAAAACGGTCGGATATGAGCTCAACGGTGTGCGTTATGTGGCGTTTAACGACGACAATCGTGTCATGATGATGGAAGGCGCTCCTTCGGCGCAAGCGACAGGGCGCGAAGCGACGGCGATCAACATATCCGATGTGCTGTTTGGCTTTGTGATTGCCGTAGTGCTGGTGATGATTGTTGCGGCGGTTGTGATTGCCAAGAAAAAAGCAAACAACAAATAAGCAGTAAAAAAGCGACGATGAAATCCATCGTCGCTTTTTGTGTAGAGGAGTTAATTCTTAAGGCTTTGCATCGGAGCAGGAATGCGTCCGCCGCGGTTGATAAAACGGGCAGGCGAATAATCGGAAAGAGGCATTACAGGGCCGCCGCCGAGCAATCCGCCGAAGGACAACTCGTCGCCGACATTCATGCCGATGGCAGGGATGACACGGACGGCGGTCGTTTTGGAGTTGACCATGCCGATGGCCGCTTCATCGGCGATGATTGCCGAAATGACTTCGGCGGGTGTGTCGCCGGGAATGTTGATCATATCAAGACCAACCGAGCAAACAGCGGTCATGGCTTCCAGCTTCTGAATGGTCAGACCGCCGCAACGTGACGCTTCGATCATGCCGGCGTCCTCTGTGACGGGAATAAATGCACCCGAAAGTCCACCGACGTGAGAAGAGGCCATTACGCCGCCCTTTTTAACAGCATCGTTGAGAAGGGCGAGCGCCGCGGTCGTGCCGTGGCAGCCACAGCATTCAAGACCCATTTCTTCAAGAATGTACGCCACCGAATCACCGACGGCAGGCGTGGGGGCGAGGGAAAGGTCAACAATACCAAACGGTACACCGAGGCGTCGGGAGGCCTCGGTCGCCACCAACTGACCCATACGGGTGATTTTAAATGCGGTTTTTTTGATCAGATCGGCGACCGCCGTCAGATCGCAATCGCCCGCTTTAGCAAGTGCCGCGCGGACAACACCGGGACCGGAAACACCGACGTTGATGACACAGTCGGGTTCACCGGCACCGTGGAAGGCGCCTGCCATGAAGGGATTATCATCGGGAGCGTTGCAGAAAACGACCAGCTTCGCAGGGCCGATACAGCCCTTGTCGGCGGTCAGTTCCGCGGAACGGCGAACGATGTGTCCCATCATTTTAACAGCGTCCATATTGATACCGGTTTTGGTGGAGCCGATGTTGACGGAAGAACAGATGTGTTCGGTTTCGGCAAGCGCTTGCGGAATGGCTTCGATCAATTCTTTGTCACCGGGACCGAATCCTTTTTGGACAAGCGCCGAAAAACCGCCAAGGAAGTTAACACCGCAAGTAACAGCGGCTTTCTCAAGTGTTTTGGCAATTTTGACCGCATCGCGATTGTCGCAGGACGCGAGAATCATGGCGATGGGGGTAACCGAGATGCGCTTGTTGATGATGGGAATACCGTATTCTCTCTCGATTTGTTCACCTGTTTTGACAAGATCCTTCGCGTAGCGTGTGATCTTGTCGTAAATTTTTTGACAGGTAACGTTGATATCGCTGTGACAGCAATCAAGGAGAGAAATACCCATCGTGATGGTGCGGACGTCCAAATTCTCTTCTTCAATCATTTGGATCGTTTCCAAAATATCATGTGCATTCAGCAACGGGATTCACTCCTTTTAGATGGTGTGCATGGCATTGAACAGATCTTCGTGCATCGCATGGATGGAAAGTCCCATTTCTTTGCCGATGTTTTCGAGATTTTCCGCGAAATCCGTAAAGGGAATATCGCTGCTCTCAATATCCACCATCATGATCATGGCGAACATATCGCGAAGAATGGACTGGGTTACTTCTTCAACGTTGATTTTATGAGCGGCACATTCTGCGGAAACACGGGCCAGAATGCCGACGGTATCTTTGCCGACAACGGTAATAACAGCACGCATATATATACCTCCTGTGGATGTTGGATATGAAATCGTTAAAATTATAACATACATTTTCATAATATCAAAGGGAATTTTAAAAAAATTGCGAAATTTTAGAAAAAAGACGAGCATTTTTTTCATAAGTATGGTATGATATAGTAAAATGCGGGAAAAGGAGGCGATTTCGTGGTAACCGCCGATATGCATATGCATTGTGAGGCGTCGGAGGATTCCGAAACACCGATCGCCGACCTGTGCCGTGAAGCACTGAACAAGAATCTGAGCTATATCGCCGTGACGGATCACGTCGAACTGGTGGATTATCAAAAAGGCGAATACGACATCGCCGCACAGGAATCATGGCGGCTGATGAACGAAGCAACGATTCCTTGCGGACTGCGTTTGCTCAAAGGCATCGAACTCGGAGAACCGTGCTGTGATATCCCGTTGGCATCGGCTCTGCTTTCCGAACGACACTATGATTTTGTTCTTGCTTCACAGCATCGTCTTTCCGATCAAAAATCCGATTACTATTTTATCGATTACCGTTCCTGGTCGGAAGAGGATATTGAAACGGAAATGCAGGAATATTTCGAAGAGGTGCTTCGTGTGGTGCGATGGAACGGCTTTGACAGTCTTGCGCACCTGACATACCCGTTTCGTTATCTTCCGGAGCAGTGGCGAAACGGAGACTATTCTCGTTGGGAAAGCACGATTGACGAGATTCTTCAAACGCTCGCCCGAAACGGTAAAGCTCTTGAAATCAACACATCGGGTATCCGAAAGGGACAAGGAATGACCTCTCCCGATTTTCCGCTCATCAAACGTTTTTATGAGCTTGGCGGGCGGCGCATTACCATCGGTTCGGATGCTCACCGCGAACATGAAGTCGGCTCGGATTTAGAAGCGGCCGCCAAACTCGCAAAAGCGGCCGGCTTTGATGAATACACAATTTATATCGGGCGTACACCGCATGGTGTACCGTTCGAAGCGTAAACGGAGGAATGAACAATGGATAAACTGCTTGCTCTTTTGGATAAAAACGCTCGCTTGAGCAACGCGCAATTGGCGTCAATGCTGGAATGCTCCGAAAAGGATATCGAAAAACAGCTTGCCGAACTGGAAAACAGCGGCGTGATCCGTGGTTATAAGCCTGTCATCGATTGGGATAAGACCGACCGTGAATATGTCACAGCTATCATCGAATTGCATGTCACTCCGAAGAAAGACACCGGTTTTGACGGCATCGCGGAAACCATCATGAAATTCCGCGAAGTGGAAAGCATTTCGCTTATGTCGGGCGGATACGATTTTTCCATCACGGTCAACGCCCGCACCTTTAAAGATGTGGCGATGTTTGTTGCAAAACGTCTTTCGCCGTTGGATTCGGTTGTGTCAACCGCGACCCATTTTGTGCTTCGTCGCTATAAGCAAAACAATGTGATTTTCCTTGAAGATGAAAAGGACGAGAGAGGAGTGCTGTAATCCGATGCAGTATGAATCGTTACTCAACAATACACTGCGCGAGATCAAGCCTTCGGGTATTCGTCGTTTCTTCGATCTGGCGCATGAAATGGACAATGTGATCACGTTGTCCATCGGTGAACCCGATTTTTCGACACCGTGGCACATTCGCGAGGTTGGTATCAAAACGCTCGAACGCGGAAAAACCTGGTATTCTCCCAACGCCGGTCTGATGGAACTTCGTCAGGCTGTTTCGCGGTATATCGACCGCCGCTTCGGTGTATCCTATGAAGCGAAGGATGAAGTGCTTGTCACCGTCGGCGGAAGTGAAGCGATCGATCTGTGTATGCGTGCGCTGATCAACCCCGGCGATGAAGTGCTTGTGCCGTCCCCGAGCTTTGTGTGCTACGGTCCGCTTGCTTCCATGGCAGGCGGTGTGCCCGTGATGTTGGAAACCAAAGCGGAGGATATGTTCCGATTGACCGCTGAAACATTGAAAGCGGCCATCACTCCCAAGACCAAATTGCTGATTTTGCCGTTTCCCAATAACCCCACGGGCGCGGTGATGCAACGTGAGCATTATGAGGCGATTGCCGAAGTGCTTCGCGACACCAATATCATGGTGCTCAGTGATGAAATATACAGTGAGCTGACCTACGACGGCAACGGGCCTGTCAGCTTCGCTTCCATTGAGAATATGCAGGAGAGAACCATGCTCGTCAGCGGTTTTTCAAAAGCATATGCGATGACAGGTTGGCGTCTGGGCTATGTTTGCGGTCCGGCACCCGTTATGGAGCAAGTGCTCAAGCTCCATCAATACGGTATCATGTGTGCACCGACAACGGCACAGTATGCCGCCATTGAAGCACTCGATAACGGTGATGACGACGTCGCACATATGCGTGATGACTACAATCAACGCCGCCGTCTGATCGTCAACGAGCTCAACAGTATGGGTCTTACCTGTTTTGACCCCCAAGGTGCGTTCTATGTGTTCCCGTCGATTCAGATCACGGGAATGACATCGGAAGAGTTTTGCACGGAACTGCTCATGTCCAAACGCGTTGCGGTCGTCCCCGGTACGGCGTTTGGTGATTGCGGAGAAGGCTTTGTCCGCATTTCGTATTGTTATTCTATCAAGCATATCGTGGAAGCCATGCGACGTATGCGCGAATTCCTGGTGGAGCGCGGTTTCCTGAGCGGGGAGACGACATCATGCGAATGATAACGGTAAACGCCCCTGCAAAAGTCAATTTAACGCTGAATATCGAAGGATTGCGCGATGATGGCTATCATCTGTTATCGTCTGTGTTTCAGACGATCTCTCTTTCCGATACGGTTGTTTTACAGGAAACCGAAAACGAAGGGATCGTTCTCACTATGTCCGATCCCACGCTTCCTTGTGACAAACGCAATACGGCGTTCAAAGCCGCTCAGTTTTTTTTTGAAACCGTCGGCATGACACCTCGGATTTCCATATTCGTGGAAAAGAACATTCCTCAGCAGGCGGGACTTGGAGGCGGATCGGCCGATGCCGCCGGTGTGCTGGTGGGGCTGAACGTGTTGTTTGACACCCGTCTTTCAACGGAACAGTTGTGCTTGATCGGCGAAAAAGTCGGCGCAGATGTGCCGTTTTGCATCGTCGGCGGAACGGCAATGGTGACGGGTATCGGCGAACAGATCGAACCGATGACCTCGTTGCCGCCATGCGCCATGCTTGTTGCCAAACCGCCTGTCGGTGTTTCGACGGCGGCGGCGTATACAGCCGTGGATACGGTTACCACGGTTCCGTCCGACCAGCAAGCCATGCGGCGTGCCGTTGACAGTGGTGATTTGTACGCTGTTGGTCAGCATCTCGGAAATGCGTTTGAGCAGGCACTGGCTATTCCCGAAGTGGAGTCTATTCTGGATATCATGCGTTCTTTCAAACCGTACGGTTGCATGATGAGTGGCAGTGGATCGGCCGTTTTTGCGCTGTTTGATGACGAATGCAAGGTGAAGGCGTGTGCAAAGGCGCTTTCCGATGTGGCTCAAACGTGGGGTTGTGTCCCGTTGGCGTGCGGTGCCGTTGTTGTTGAAGATGTGAAAGGTTGAGAGTATGTATTTTTATTTCTACGATGATCCGCTGTCGATGGCACTGTATTTTCTCGGTATTGCCATCATTATCATTACACTGATTGTTCAAGTGAAGGTCAAAAGCACATTCCGCAAGTATAATACCGTTCGAAATAACCGCGGTCTTACCGGCGCGGAAGCGGCGCGACTGGTTCTTCAGCAGAACGGCGTATACGATTGCCGCGTTACCAAAACAGCAGGAGAGCTGACGGATCATTATGATCCCCGCGCAAACGAGATCCGCTTGTCGGAAGCGGTATATGACAGCTGCAGTGTGGCGGCTGTCGGCGTGGCGGCTCACGAAGCCGGTCACGCGGTTCAGTACGCACAGGATTACGGTCCGATCAAAGTGAAAATGGCGATCGTTCCTGTGGCGCAGATCGGATCAAGGTTTGCGCTACCGATTGCGATGCTCGGTTTTCTGTTTTCCTTTCTTCCTGTGATTTATTTCGGCATTGTGCTTTTTGCAGCAGTGACACTGTTCCAGCTCATCACGTTACCGGTGGAACTGAACGCCAGCGCCCGCGCAATGGAAGCGATCCGTTCGTCGGCGATGCTGTCATCGGATGAAGCTGTCGGTGCGCGAAAAGTGCTGACGGTTGCGGCGTTGACGTATGTGGCGGCGCTTGCGGCATCGCTTGTCAGTTTGTTGAAATTGCTTGCAATGGCGAATCGCCGAAAATGATCGCTTTTGTGTGCTATTATGCAAAACTTTATTGCTTTAGCGTCTTGACATTTGAAAACGAATCGCGTATAATGTGAGATACATTCAAATAACGCTTGTTTCTGAAAAGACTGTGAAGGGAATAAGACAAAAGTTCACTTGCAAAGAGAACCGACGGTTGGTGTAAGTCGGTGTTGTGGCTTTTTGTGTATAGCTCATCCCGGAGTTGTCCGTACGAGCCGAAAGGGGAGTGCGGAACGGTTGGTCTCGTTAATGACCGAAGCCTTGATGGAGGCTGTGAGGGGCGCTTGTGAAGCGCCTGAATGTGGGTGGTACCACGTGCGATGACATCGCTCGTCCCTGTCTTTCGGGGACGAGCGTTTTATTTTTCGAGAACGAAAGGGGATACGATGATGTTAAAACCATCTTTCCGAAAATACCGTCCGTTTGAACAAATTGATCTTCCCGATCGGCAGTGGCCGAGTCGTGTGATTGACAAAGCTCCCATCTGGTGCAGTGTTGATCTTCGTGACGGCAATCAGGCTCTTGTTAATCCGATGAACCTGGAACAAAAGCTGGAATTTTTCAAAGCGCTTTGCGACATGGGTTTCAAAGAGATCGAGGTTGGTTTCCCGTCTGCCTCCGAGACGGAATATGAAATTTGCCGCGAGCTGATCGAAGGCGGACACATTCCCGATGACGTGACGATTCAGGTTCTTGTGCAGGCACGCGAACATCTTATCCGCAAAACATTTGAAGCGATCCGCGGTGCCAAGAACGTCATTGTCCACTTCTACAACTCCACTTCCACCTTACAGCGCAAAGTGGTATTTAAGAAGGATATGCAGGGGATTATCGATATTGCGGTCGAAGGTGCCAAGCTGATTCGCGAATTGACCGAGTCGTTTGACGGTGATACCAATATCCGCTTTGAGTATTCTCCCGAAAGCTTCTCCGGAACGGAAATGGATTTTGCGGTGGACATTTGCGCAAAGGTCATGGAAACTCTCGGAAGCACAAAGGAAAATCCTGTCATACTCAACCTCCCGAATACGGTTGAAATGTGCACCCCCAACACTCACGCCGATCAGATCGAATACTTTATTCGTCATCTTCCGAACCGTGAAGCGGCCATTATCAGTCTTCATCCGCACAACGATCGCGGCACAGGTATTGCGGCGGCGGAATTGGGACTTCTTGCGGGCGCTGACCGCGTGGAAGGCACGTTGTTCGGTAACGGCGAGAGAACCGGTAACCTCGACATTGTGACGATGGGCTTGAATATGTTCACGCAGGGCGTTGATCCCGGACTGAATTTTCACAATCTGCCGGCGTACCGCGACCTGTTTGAACGTTGCACGGGTATGCATATCGGCGAGCGTCAGCCGTATGTCGGTCAGTTGGTGTTTACCGCATTTTCCGGCTCTCACCAGGACGCCATCAATAAAGGTCACGAGTATATGGAGCAATCCGGAACGGAGTACTGGGAGATCCCGTATCTTCCCATTGACCCTGCCGATGTCGGACGTGAGTATGAGCCCATTATCCGCATTAACTCGCAGTCGGGTAAAGGCGGTGCCGCTTATGTCATGCAACACACCTTTGGCTATCATCTGCCTAAGAATATGCATGTGGAATTCGGTGCTCTTGTGAAGGCGGCTTGTGATGAAGCCGGACGCGAGATTTCGACCGACGAGGTCTTCGGTGTGTTCCAGAATGAGTACAGACGCACCCCCAAACAATATGAGCTTCACGCCTGTCGCTTTGTTGACAGCGAACATATCAATGAGGCAACCGGTGAGCATGATGTTCATTTTTACGGCTCCATTCGCGTTGGTGATGAAGAAGTCACCGTGGAATCGGTCGGTAACGGTCCGCTCGATGCGTTCTTTAACGCTCTGCCGCAGGTCGGCGTTGTCGGTTACGAGTTCATGGAGTATCATGAGCACGCGATTTCCGCAGGCTCCGATTCCAAAGCGGTGGCGTATATTCGCCTGAAACGCCCGAACGGCAAGCCGATTTACGGCGTCGGCGTGTCCGGCAGTATTAACCGTGCGTCCGTTAAAGGTGTTCTGAACGCCATCAATCGAACTGTCAAGGAGGAACAATCCAATGAAAACGTATAATATTACATTGCTCAAGGGCGACGGTATCGGCCCCGAAATCGTTACCCAAGCGGTAAAGGTGCTGGATGCGGTCGGTGAAAAATACGGGTTTACTGTCAACTATACAGACGCTCTGATCGGTGGCGCGGCAATTGATGCCACCGGTGAACCGCTCCCGCAGGCAACGATTGATGCGTGCCTTGCGTCCGATTCGGTTCTTCTTGGTGCCGTCGGCGGCTATAAGTGGGACGGTCTTTCCGGAAAACAGCGTCCCGAAGCCGGTCTTCTCGGTATTCGTGCGGCGCTTGGTCTGTTTGCCAATCTGCGTCCTGCCAAAATCTACGGCCCTCTGAAAGGTGCTTGCCCGCTCCGACCCGACATTATCGGCGACAGCATGGACATTATGGTTGTTCGCGAACTGACGGGCGGCATCTATTTCGGTGAGCGCGGACGCAAAACCGTTGACGGTGTTGAAGCGGCGTATGACACGGAGTTTTACACCAAAACCGAAGTGGCGCGCATTGCAAAGGTGGCATTCGAAACCGCTCAGAAGCGCGGCGGCAAGATCCACAGCATCGACAAAGCCAACGTGCTTGAAAGCTCTCGCTTGTGGCGTGAAACCGTCAACGAGATGGCGGCATCTTATCCCGATGTTGAGGTTAATCACTTGTATATCGACAATGCCGCCATGCAGCTTGTTCGCAATCCGAAGCAATTCGATGTTATGCTCGCTTCCAATATTTTCGGTGATATTCTTTCCGATGAAGCCTCGCAGGTGGCGGGATCTATCGGTATGCTGGCTTCCGCATCTCTCGGCGAAGGCACACTCGGACTGTACGAGCCGATTCACGGCTCCGCGCCCGATATTGCAGGACAGAATGTGGCCAATCCGTTGGCGACCATTTTGTCGGTCGCGATGATGCTCCGTTATTCTCTCAATGAGATCGAAGCGGCCAATGCCATTGAAGCGGCGGTTGAGGTTGTTCTCGAAAAAGGTCTTCGTACTCCCGATATCTACACGGAGGGTACGCAAAAGATCGGCACCGACGCCATGGGCGATGCGGTTGCCGCGGCTCTGTAATTCGTGTTTTAAAGACTGCTGTGTGAATACGCGGCAGTCTTTTTTTCACCACTTTCCATGTTGAAACGTACTATATCAACAAAAAGAGGTGAGAATGATGCGCAAACGAAGACGACGCCGAAAAATTCGCTTTACGGTCATGTTGCTGGTTGTGGTTGCGGGAATGGGGTTTCTTTCGTGGCAGTATCGTCCTTTGATGCTGGATTCTGCTCTTAAATTGGCACGAAACACCGCCAATGAAACGGTTAATCATACGGTATATGAGATGCTTACGGATATGAAAATGTCTTATGATGAGCTTATTGTGTTGTCGTATGATAACGAAGGACATATCACATCGCTCAAAGCGAATGCCGCCAATATCAACGCCGTAAAATCCCAGACAGCACTCAGAGTCCGTGAAGCCTTGTCGCAAAGCAATGTTCAGAATTTGAGTATTCCCCTCGGTACGTTATGTGCCTCAACACTCTTTTCGGGACACGGTCCGGAGATTCCTTGCAAATCGCTGATGAGCGCTGTTCCTGCTGTATCGCTGAATTATCATTTTGACGGTGCCGGAATCAACCAGACATTGCACAGCATCATCATGACGGTAACGGTTCCGTTGTCGGTAACTATGCCGCTTCAAGGCGGTGATACACAGGTGAAAGCGTCGTTTTTGATCGGCGAAACGATTCTTGTCGGTGAAGTACCCGACTCCTACACGAACGTAATCAGCGATCCCGAGGTGGCAGACGATATTTTCAACTACGGTGATGCAGGATAAATGTTGCATTCGACGCGAAATTGAGGTATAATAATTATCTATAGGATTATGAAAAAGGAGTTGTTTGGGCGTATGGATTTTGCGGCCGCCAAAGACCGTGTTGCGGTTTTGCGAGAACAGATTCAATACCACAGCGATCGCTATTATAACGCGGATTCTCCGGAAATTGAAGATGATGAATTTGACGCGCTTACAAGGGAGCTTCGTGCCATTGAGGAGGAATACCCGTCGCTTATTACGGCGGATTCTTATACGCAGGTTGTTCACGGATCGGCGTCGACACAGTTTTCTCCGGTAACACACGCGGTGCCGCTCCAAAGCTTACAAGATGTGTTTTCCGAAGAAGAACTCTATGATTTCGATCGTCGTGTGCGCGAGACGGTTGCCGACCCTGTTTATGTTGTTGAACCGAAAATCGACGGTCTGTCGGTGGCTGTGGAATACATCGACGGAAAATTGCATGTTGCCGCCACACGCGGTGACGGTGAAGTGGGAGAGGACATCACGCACAACGCACTGCAGATCGTAAGTTTGCCGAAAGTCATCTCGAATGCACCGTCGCGGTTGATTGTTCGCGGCGAGGTGTATATGCCGCGAGAAACCTTTGCACGGCTTGTGAGCGAGCAGGAGGAACAAGGCGAAAAGCCGTTTAAAAACCCGCGAAATGCGGCGGCAGGGTCTCTCAGGCAAAAAGACCCGTCTGTCACCCAAAAACGCGGTCTTGACTTGTTTGTGTTCAATTTACAGTTGATTGACGGTGTAGAGATGTCCTCTCATAAACAATCTCTGGAATGGATCCGTTCTTGTGGCTTTCCCGTCATTCCCACATGCTTTTCAACCTCGTCGATTGACGAAGCGATCGATGAGGTGTGTCGCCTTGGAGAATCGCGTCCGTCGTTACCGTTTGACATGGACGGGGCGGTGATTAAAGTTGACGGATTTGCCGACCGAGAGGAGCTCGGCACCACAGGCAAATACCCCAAGTGGGCGGTCGCTTTCAAATATCCGCCCGAAGAAAAAGAAACGGTCCTGCGTGAAGTGGAATTTCAGGTCGGCAGAACCGGCGTGATCACACCGATCGGCGTGTTTGATCCCGTGACGCTTGCCGGCACCACCGTCACTCGCGCTACACTGCATAATGAAGATTTCATCGCACAGAAAGACCTGCGCATCGGCGATACCGTTATCATGCGGAAAGCGGGAGAGATCATTCCCGAAGTCGTGAAAGTGATGGCTCATGCAGATCCTTCCGAACCGATTGCGTATCCGACACATTGTCCTTCTTGCTCGGAAACGGTGGTGCGTGAGCAAGACGAGGCGGCAGTACGCTGTGTCAATCCGCAGTGTCCGGCTCAGCGTGTTCGTAATCTGATTCATTTTGCGTCACGCGACGCTATGGATATTGAAGGACTCGGTCCTGCCGTTATCGAAGCACTTGTGGCAGCGAAGCTGGTTTCTCAGGTGTATGACATATATCATTTGTCCCGAGACGATGTGGCGGCAATCGATCGCATGGGTACAAAATCGGCAGATAATCTTCTTTCTGCCATAGAAGCGTCCAAACAGAATGATCTGTCTCGTGTGATTTATGCACTCGGTATCCGTCATATCGGTCAAAAAGCCGCAAAGCTGCTGGCGAATGCGTTTGGTTCGATGGACAAGCTTGCCGATGCAACATCGGAGGAACTGTGCGCCATCGATGGTTTCGGCGGAATCATGGCACAAAGCGTTGTTGACTTTTTTGAACTGGCGCATTCGCGTGATTTGGTTGCACGACTGAAAGCGGCAGGTGTCAACATGGAAGCGGCAACAACTGCGCAGGAAGATACCCGTTTTGCGGGCATGACGTTTGTGCTGACAGGCACGCTTCCTACGCTCAAACGTGCCGATGCGGCGGCGCTGATCGAACAATTCGGAGGAAACGTATCCGGCAGCGTATCGAAAAAAACGACCGTTGTGCTTGCGGGGGAAGATGCCGGAAGTAAACTCACAAAAGCGCAACAACTCGGCGTTCGCATTATTGACGAACAAGAATTTCTTTCTATGATCAAGATGTAAGAAAGGGGAAAACGTATGACAAAGCAAGAACTCGCCGTTATACTCGGCATTGAAGAATGGCCTGCCTCTTATGATGCAGAATTCGATCGATTTGAACAGGAATGGGAGTCTGTTAAGAAATTCCCCATACTTGACTGGGACATGGTGTCGCGCTTGTCTGAAGAGGGATACATCGCCGCCGAAGGTATTGCGGACATGAAGGTGTGTGTTGACAAAGTTCTTGCCGATGAATCGCTTCATTTTGCGCTACAGTGTGTGTATTATGCCCTGTGTGAGTATCGCGGTGCTCATCAGAACGAACTGTATATCGAGCCTGTGCCGCCTTCTCTGGGTGACTATCGCTACACATTCTCGATGGTGATTTTAACAAAATGTCTTGTCCGTGGTGTGACAAAAGCGCGTGAGCGCGGGATTCCCGAAGACATGATCGCTCAGCACAAAGGTGAAGCAAACGGCGGTCCCCTCGAAGGCAAGGGCCCTTACGGTACGCCGGGTATGTTCCATTGGCGCTGTGTATGCGCATTTGCCACCATGTATCAGACGGGCATTCTGCGTTTTGAACCCGAACGAGTTCCCGAAGGCTATCGTATGCTCCGTCGCAAGTCGGACGGTAAACTGCTGATGGTGTTTACCGCACCGCGTCGCATTGATGAATTCGGACAATTCACATCGTATGACGAACAGACGGCTTTCACCATTCCTCAGGCGAGTGAGCCGCTTTCCGGATCGGTGATCACCACCGACGGTCGTGTCCTTGATCGGTTTGTTTCGTTCACTTCCGATGAATGGGAGACGGCTTTTGACGCCGATGATGCGGCGCTCAGTTTCCATATTCCGCCCGATGTCGCATACAATATTACCAACATAGCTGATGCATTCAAACAAGCTGTTGAGTTTTACACGACATATTATCCCGATCTTCCTATCCGATCGATCCAAAGCTATTCCTGGCTTTACAGCCCTCAGCTGGCTTCCATGCTTTCGGAAAACAGCGGCATTTGTCGTTTGAACCGTGAACTGTATCTGGCTCCCGTTCCGTCCGGACCGGACGGTTTTTACTCGTTTGTGTTTAAAACCGATGCATCGTCGTTTGACCTCGATACGGTCGAGGCCGACACCTCTCTGAAACGAGGTTTCGTCTCGTTTGTGAAAAACGGCGGTCGTGTGCATAACGGATTTACCTATTTCCCCGTCGATGATGTATCGAAACTGAGCGACAATGCTCACGAGCTGTATGCGACGGATGTTTATGAGAATTAAGGAGTGAAGAATGATGTCGCTTCTCAGCTGTCATCATTTGAGTAAATATTTCGGCGAACGCACGTTGTTTCGTGATGTCAGCTTTGATGTCGATGATCGCAGTCGCATTGCGTTGATCGGCGCAAACGGTTGCGGAAAGACAACGCTGTTCCATATCATTGCCGGTGATATGTCGGCAGATGAAGGGAGCGTTGTGCGTTCGAAAAACACGAAAATCGGCTATATGCAGCAGCATATGAGCGATGACCCGACGCGTACCCTTTACGATGAAGTGTTGTCGGTGTTTTCTCACCTTTTGGAAATGGAAAAGGAATTGGAGCGTATTCATCTCGCTTTGGAAAACGATACATCGCCCGATGCATCGCTCATTGAGCGGCAGAGCCGCCTGCAAGAGCAGTTTGAAGCAGAGGGTGGATTGTTTTTTCGCGGTCGTGTACGTTCGACGATTCTCGGACTTGGTTTTTCCGAACAGGACCTTTCCCGTACCATGAACACCTTCAGCGGCGGACAACGTTCCAAAGCGGCAATGGCACGACTTCTTCTTTCCGAAAGCAATTTGTTGCTTCTTGACGAGCCGACCAATCATTTGGATATTTCGTCTGTGGAATGGCTCGAGAACTATCTGAATGAATATCGTGGCGCATTGATCGTCATTTCTCACGACCGCTATTTTCTTGACCGCGTCACCAATCGCACAATGGAACTGTCAAATACGCGGTTGTACATCACGAACGGCAGTTACACTGTTCACAAGGAAAAGCGAGAGCAGGATGCGGAAATCGAAAGAAAGCATTACGTTCACGCCCAAAGAGAGATTAAGCGTATCGAAGATAACATCACCCTTCTCAAGCAATGGAATCGTGAGAAAAGTATTCGCGCGGCAGAAAGTCGCGAAAAACGCGTGGAGCGTTTGAAGGCGGAACTGGTCATTCCCGAATCGGAGCTTGCCGCCATACGGTTTTCCTTTCTTGCCAACACCACAAGCGGCAATGAAGTGATCGAGGCGGGTGAGCTTGCCAAATCGTTCGGAGGGAAACCGCTGTTTGCCAACGCGGAATGTCATTTGCGACGCGGTGAACGAGTGTTTTTATATGGTCCGAACGGTTGCGGAAAATCAACATTGCTGAAAATTATCAACGGTATGTTGACCCCCGACCGTGGCTTTATACGACTGGGAACAGGGGTTTCGATCGGCTATTACGATCAGACGCAAAGCGGATTATGCGACGAGAAAATGGCGATTGACGAGCTGTGGGATGCGTATCCGCAAATGACACAGACGCAAATCCGCAGTGCCATGGCGGCGTTCCTGTTCCGCGGAGACGATGTGTTCAAACAGGTCGGACTCCTCAGCGGCGGTGAGCGCGCACGCTTGCTTCTTCTGAAACTGATGCTTGCGGGCGATAATCTGTTGCTTCTTGACGAGCCGACCAACCATTTGGATATTGCCTCTCGCGAGGCGCTCGAAGAAGCGCTGTCGGGCTATAATGGTACGATGCTGATCGTGTCTCACGACCGCTATTTTATCAACCGTATGGCAGAGCGAATGTTGTGGCTGAAACCCGATGGCATTGAGTCGGTAATCGGCGGATATGATGCGTTGAATGAGCGCATGCAACGACGTACAACGACAACTGAGCAACAACCCGTTTCCAAAGCGAAAGATGCACCGAATTCCGGAAAACGCGATGCCGCCACAAAACGGAAATTGTCTGCACAGCTTCGACTTGTTGAGCAACAGGTTGCGCAAACGGAAGCGCAAATCGACGATGCCAAAGCACAATTGAACGATCCTGCTGTTGCGGCAGATTATCAACGTGTACTGGAACTGACAACGTTTATCGAAGAAACCGAAACGCAACTTTTAGAATTGATGGAATCGTGGGAGCAATTACAAAGTGCCGTCGATGACTACACATAAAAAACACCGTTGTCCATGCGGACAACGTTGTTTTTTTTATGATATGTTAGCTTTTTTCATTGACAATTGTGAGCAACAATTCGCGAGCGTCGGCGGTATTGACGGGGGCGGTGC
>JAZUOG010000031.1:0-4027 GCA_045604545.1 Acutalibacteraceae bacterium
TTCAAAGCCCTGTGCCAGCAGTGCTTCCAGTGCCGCATCGGTCATTTTTGTGACGGCGCGGTTGTCGGTGGCAGAGGGATCGGGATCGGAAGGGGTGTCCCCGCCGCCGAGGATACCGCCGAGCAGATTTTCCAGCATCCCACAGGAGGTCAGCGTGAGCGTGAGAACAAGCATCAGCGCAAGTATTGTAAAAATTCGTTTCATACTTTTGCCTCCTTACTTGCCCACGACGGTCAGCATACCGCGTCCGCCCTGCAGGTCTTCAAAGATTTTGTAGTCGGTGAGGATGGGAAAATTCGGGGTTGACTGATGTGTCCAAGGTTCATGTATGTTCCCGAAATAGGGAGCAATAATTGTGCCGGTAAGCATATAGTCCTGTTTTGCAAAAAGAATCTGCGGATACCGATTTCCGTTTGTCAGCGTACCGGAAAAGTAATGGTTGAATTCTTCCTTGAGGTTTACATGTACAGTTCCGTTTTCGGTCGGATAAGATGCGATCCATTTGCCGTTATCAAAAGGTCCCAAATGGATCGGTCCCATAATCGCGTGCTTCACATTGAATGCAGACGTGTCCGAGAAATCCCGCAGCATAAAGTATTCTGTCATACCGCCGGAGGTCATATTGTCCCGGTCGAGATGAATTTCCACGTTGGTGCAGATGAGTTGCTTCGTCAAACTGGATGCTGTATAGTCATCCCGCATCGTGGTATATGCCTGTAATGGTTTAATCCACGGTAATGTTTCCAGTATCTTCGTCATAAACTGCTCATCAAAATTCGACAGATCGTGCCAGATGTCGATGACCATCGTGCCGCGGTAGACACCGCCGTAGTTGGTGGGATCGTCCCGATCATCATAGACATACTCGGTGCGCGTCAGATCACAGGACAGTTTCCAGTACTGCAACACGGGGATCTCAAACGGCGTCTGCTGACACCACACCGTCTGATTGCAGACGATGGACCAGGTATCCAGTCCCTTCGCCTTTTCCTCCGCTTCGATGCGCTCGTTGCATTTCTGGTAGAACAGATTCAGAAGGAAAGTGCGCTCCAGCGCCTGCTGGGCGATCTTGCTCTCCTCCAGCAGCCGTGCCGTCTCGCGGGCAATGATGTCGCCGCTGTTCCAGAGGGCTTCAAAGACCATGCCGGGGATGCCCTTCATGTACTGCTCGCAGATGGTGCTTACCGATTCGCCGATGATGTAGTCGGAAATGGCACCGGGAATTGTCTTCTGACCGGTGGCGATGTCGTAGATATCCTTGGCCTTATCAAGCCCCGTGGCGCTCAGTGCCAGCTTTGCGCCAAGCTCCAGCACGACATCGGGGTTGAAGCCGCGATTCAGCGCCGCCCGGCGGATGATGTCCTCGGAATAGCGGAGAACACCGGAAGTGATCTCCATTTCATTCATGACCGATTTGATGATCTTGTCAACCTCCTCCTCGGTCAGCGTCTTGCCGTTTTGCAGCCAGCCCTCGAACCGCCGCTCGCCGATGTCGAATTCCACCTTCATGCGAAGGTTGACATTTTCATCGATGCGGCCGTAGTCCACGCCGTCGATGCGTCCTGTCGGTGCCGCCGACGCGGACAAAAGCAGGCTTGGCAGAAGCAGCAGAACAGCGAGGAGAAGGGAAAGTATGCGCTTTTTCATGGGTGACGTCTCCTTTCTGGTCTGATTCGTGTTTTTGCGATCAGTATATCCGTTTCATGGTCTGGAACTGGACGCGGTATGTGCCGGTTTCGGCGTTATATCCCGCCATGTACTGCACCGAATAGTTGTTGCCGTCCAGCTTGGCAAGAAAATAACCGCCGATATTCGGATGCTCGGGTTCTTTGCCTTCCTTTGCCACATAATCGGCGTAGCTGACAACCGTCTCGCTCGCCATATTGGTCACGCCCTTTGCTCCGTTTGCTGTGGAAATCTCGCCAAGGCGCTTCAGAATCGTATCGCACCATGCGGCAGCATCTTCTTTTTTGTACGTGCCGTCCTTGATGCTGATCTCGAATGCGCAGACCTGGGTGAGTCCGCCGAACTTCTCGCCGGAGGTGATGAAGTTGCTGAATTCGGTGAAGTTTGCGGGTTTGAAGTCTTCCTCGGTCAGTGTGTGTGCCGCCAGATATGCGGTAAGGTCTGTACCGCCGAACACCTGTGTCATGATCATGAGCATACCGCTGCTTTCATCGAAAGAGGCGGTCAGGTTGATGCGGTCATTTTGAATCTTCCAGTTTGTGATCTTCCCCTTGACAGCACCGGTGATCCTGCCGTTCGACCAGTCGTTCATCGTGTTGATCATGGTCTCGGCTGTGGCATAATCGGTGCTGTTCCAGGTGAAATTGTACATTTGGGTCTCTTTGTCGAATCGGAAAGTATCCACCGACTCGGCAAGGCGCGGGAATCCGTTGGGCAGATCCAGCGAATCCCAGGACGTTGTATCTCCCTGTTCCTCGCCCGGCTGCGTTTCAGCGCCTCCGGAATCGCCCGTATCCGCACTTTCCGCTGCATCCATTGCCAACTCCAGAATGGTGCTCAGATCGCACGCCGTCATGGAGAGCAGCATCACGGATGCAAGAAGCAGTGCAAGCAGTTTCTTCATGGTGTTGTCCTCCCGTTATTCCCAATTCTTATCATAATCGTCGGGCAGGGTGAAGTACGATGCATCTGCCCCCTTTTCCAGCGAGATCACGCCGATAGTATAGGTGATACCGCCGCTCTTTGAGAGAATGTATTTCAACGTATCGCCGTCATAGCAGTAAGTGATGCTCTCGCCATAGCCGGCAAAATGTTCGCCGTAGTATTCCTTGCCGAATACAATCACGGTTTCTGGATCACCGTTCACGTCCTGATAAAAGGCTTCCTCCTCGGTCACAACAGTGATACCGCCAGAACTCTTCTTTGCTTTTTCGCGCATGATGAGCTTGTATTCATCGAAAAAGGCATACTTGTAGCCGTCCATAACGATAATCCTGTCCGTGGCTTCCGCATCGCCCACATAGCTTGTTGTCTCGGTATATCGGTTTTCCCCGTCCACTACGACAAGCTTGGACGAGCCCACGGTCTGATTGTCGGGATTCTGAAAGTCTTTTTCATAGGTTTCATATTTCATGGTGTATGCGCCCGACCAGATCTCCTTGTAGATCGTGTAGGTATTGGATTCCTCAATCTTAGGACCGGTATCCTCGGGTACGTAATCGTCTGTATTCTCGCTGTATTCGTCCTCGTAACTCTCATTCTCCAATTTCTCAAGCTGTGTGAGGATGTCGGACAGATTGCAGGCTGTGAGGGAAAGCAGCATCATTGCCGCAAGCAGAATTGCAAAAAACTTCTTCATTTTCGTCACCTCTTTCTGTGGAGTGCTTAATCACCGATGTAGCTCGACCAATCGGAGAAACCGAGGATGATCATACCATCCTCAATATAAATTGTTGCTTGAATACGTTTGCCGGAAATGTTGTAATGCCAAGTGTACTTTTCGTCCGATTTCTTCGCATCGTCCAAAGTGGAGAACACTTCGCCGTCGGAGTCGCCCACCTCATGGTCACCAAGAACTCCGCCATCAACTTGATCAATGCAAAGATTCCACATGGCGGCGGCATAGGCATTCAAATCACCGTCTGCAATGCTGCCGGAATCGGGGGTGAATTTTACACCCGTCATAAGTCCGCTTGCTTTTGTGCCTTTCACTGTATATCCCACGGGTTTTCCGATACCCGTAAGATAGGATTCTCCAACAGCGGGAGTGTCCTCGGCGTTCAATTTCGCATCACTTGCCATCTGTGCGCCGTCAGCCTTTTGTGTTGTCCCGTTGTTCTCACCGCCGTTTTGCGATACGCCGGGATTATCCTTATCGGGATCGGTGGTGTTGTTATCTCCGCAAGCGGCAAGGGATAAGAGCATCATCATTGCCAAGAGAATAGATATAATTCTTTTCATAGCGTCATCTCCAATCTGTTGTTTCTTGTAAACCCATCCTATTACAGATTAGTTGAGAGTAATTTCAATGGAGAGCTTTGAGCCAAGACGAGTTGCGATA
>JAZUOG010000032.1:0-20186 GCA_045604545.1 Acutalibacteraceae bacterium
CGCGTTTAACGCGTGGTTTTCGGTACACAAACAAGACCCCCTTGCCTAAAGGGGGTCGATGGCGCAGAATGCGCCGTCGGGGGGATACCGTTCCCGTATGTTTTCGGGAAATGAATCCCTCCGTCACTCGCGTAAACGCTCGTGCCACCTCCCTTTAGGCAAGGGAGGCAACGGTTGCCGCCCCTATGTTATCGGTGCGTCGCCGCGGCATGGCGCAAATCTTACGGCGGGCGGTATTTATACAATCCGTCGCGTGAAACGCGACTCCGAAATTTTTCATTATTCATAATTCATTTTTCATTGCCCTTTTACAATCCGTCCGCGAAGCGGACTCCTTCACTCGCACGAAGTGCGAATTTCACTTGCCTGAAGGGCAAATTTCACCCGACCGCAGGTCGGATTTCACCGAGCGCAACGCGCTCGATTTCACTGAAAAAGGCACCCCGAAGGGTGCCTTTTTCTATGGGGTGCCTTTTTCTTACTCTTCTGTTTCTTCCGCTCCTTCGTCGGCGCCTTCGGTGTCGACGGGTTTGACGGTTTCGACGGAATCGTCATGGGGCGCGGTCACCATCGAGACGATGCGGTGACCGTCGGCAACGCGCATGATGCGCACGCCCTTCGACGGACGGCGACACTGACGGATCTCGTCCATACGCATACGAATGAGCACGCCGTCGGAGGTGATGAGAATGAGGTCGTCTTCAGGATCCACCACACGAATGCCCGCGACATGACCGTAGGTATCCACATGATAGTTACGAAGACCCTTACCGCCACGGGACTGAATGCGGTAGTTGTCAAACGCGGACAGACGACCGTAGCCGGTCTGGGCGACCGTCAGCAACAGCTTCGTGTCGTCGCAGATCTCCATGCCGACCACTTCATCGTCCTCGGCAAGGTTGAGTGCCTTCACGCCGCGCGCCGTTCTGCCGATGACGCGGGCATCGTTTTCGTCAAAGCGGATCGCCATGCCGTTTTTGGTGGCGACGACCAGCGACTGGTAACCGTCGGTCTCGAGCACCTGCACAAGGCTGTCGCCTTCGTCGAGGTCAATCGCAATGAGACCGTTGCGGCGGGAGTTCTGATAGGCATCGAGGCGGGTACGCTTGATGATGCCGTTTTTGGTGATCATCACGAGGTAGCGTCCCTCGCTGTCAACCACAGCGGGCACACCGATCATCATCGTCACCTTTTCCTCGCTCTCAAGCGGCAGAAGGTTGACGATGTTCATGCCTTTCGACGTGCGGCTGCCCTCGGGCACTTCGTAACCCTTCAGGCGATACACACGACCGGCATTCGTAAAGCACATGAGGTTGTCGTGGGTCGAGCAGATGAGCATCTTCTCGGCGACGTCCTCCTCGCGGGTGGTCATGCCGCGGATACCGCGACCGCCGCGACGCTGTGCCTTGTACACATCTGCCGCCTGGCGTTTCATGTAACCGAAGCGGGTCATCGTGATGACGCAGTCCTCTTCGGGAATGAGGTCTTCGATATCCACCTCGCCGCTGACGACCGAGATGGAGGTGCGGCGTTCGTCGCCGTACTTGTCGCGCATCTTGAAGCATTCTTCCTTCACGATGGCGAGCACGCGGTTGTGATCGGCGAGAATGGATTCGAGGTCGGCGATCTTCACGCGAAGCGCACCAAGCTCTTCGTCGATCTTGAGAATTTCTAAGCCCGCGAGCTGTCCGAGACGCATCTTGACGATCGCGTCGGCTTGCACATCGTCAAAATCAAACTTCTCCATCAAGCCCTGCTTGGCCTGCGGAATGTCGGGCGAATGACGAATGATGGCGATGATCTCATCGATGATATCGGTCGCACGGCGCAGAGCATCGAGAATATGCTCGCGTTCTTTGGCCTTTCTCAGATCGAAACGGGTGCGACGCTCGATAACCTCGCACTGGAACTTGACATATTCCTCAAGCATCTGCTTGAGGTTGAGAATACGCGGCACACCGCCCACCAGCGCGAGCATGATCGCGCCGAAGGTGATCTGCAGCTGGGTGAACTTGTACAGCTGGTTGAGCACGACCTGCGGATTGGCGGTCTTTTTCAGTTCAATGACGATGCAGATGCCGTCTTTGTTGGAATAGTCGACAACGTCCTTGATGCCTTCGACGCGCTTTTCGTCGGCGAGCTCGACGATGTTTTTGACGATATTGGTTTTGTTGACTTTATAGGGGATCTCGGTCACAACAATGCGGAAATCGCCGTTTTGCTGTTCCTCGATCTCGGCACGGGCGCGCAGGACAATGCGGCCGCGACCGGTGGCGTACGCCGCGCGGATACCCGAATGACCCATGATGATGCCGCCGGTGGGGAAATCGGGACCCTTGATGTAATCCATCAGCTCGAAGATGTCGATGTCGGGATTGTCGATGAGCGCGCAGATCGCGTCGATAACCTCACAAAGGTTGTGCGGCGGGATCTCGGTCGCCATACCGACGGCGATACCCGACGAGCCGTTGACGAGCAGGTTCGGAAAACGGGACGGCAACACCACCGGCTCCTTGAGTCGGTCGTCATAGTTGGGCGCGAAATCGATGGTATCCTTTTCGATGTCGGTGAGCATATCCAGCGACATTTTGTTCATGCGGGACTCGGTGTAACGATATGCCGCCGCGCCGTCGCCGTCGATGGAGCCGAAGTTACCGTGACCGTCGATCAGCGGATAACGGAGCGAGAAATCCTGTGCCATACGCACCATCGCGTCATACACCGACGCGTCACCGTGCGGGTGATAACGACCCAGCACCGCACCGACGGTGTCCGCGCACTTACGGTAGGCGCGGTCGGGTGTCAGGTTGTTCTCGTGCATGGTGTAGAGAATACGGCGGTGAACGGGCTTGAGTCCGTCACGCACATCGGGAAGCGCGCGCGCGACAATAACCGACATGGAATATTCCATGAAGGATTTCTTCATTTCCTTTTCCAGTTCGACTGCCAGCATTCGGTTTTCTTGTTGCATTTCGGGCGTTTTCTGTTCGTCCACTGAACATCATTCCTTTCCGTAGGACAGGTTCGTTCGATTTATACTGATCCGTTTTGGGAATTATTTACCGTTTCGGGGGAAAATGCGCATCTACCACCGCGGAAAACGCGTCGAAATCGTCGATGTGGCGTTTCGGAATGCGCACGATCTGGTCAAGACCGCAAAATTCCACATAATCGGGATAGGCGGTGACATATTTGAGGCTGTTCCACTGCATGAACACCTTGCGGTCCGCACCGCGTGAGGTGATCATCACGCCGTGATCGGTCAGTTCAAAGCGGATACGGGTGTTTTCTCCGTTCATGGCCGCTTGCTTTGACCTTGTCGATGACGACAGCAGTGACAACAACAGCATACCGATGACAACACCCAAGGCGCCGATGAAAAACCACAAGAGTGACTCCCCGATCATCGCCATCATCGAGCCCATCAGCATCGCAAAGATCACGATTGTCGGCAGAGAGTCAACATATTGTTTGTTTCCCGTGTCTTTGATCTGGGCCTTGATCTCGTCCGGTTCAAAGGTCACTTCACAGGTATACAGCGTTTTAGCGGCGGCGGGAAGCGCGCGCCGATCGATGGGCGCCGCTGCTTTCGCGGGCATACGGGAGACGACACGGCGGTGAATACGACTGCCTTGAGCAAATACCGCTTCACGCACCGCAGACGCCATATCGGGCGTCATGCAACGGGGCGGCAACACGATCGCCTTGGGAGATCCCGCCGTAAACAGCGCCATGAATGTGTCGGTTTCGAGAAACATCGCTTTCTCGTCGAGCGGCACGGTGACCTGTTCGTCCTCACCGACGATTTTGGTGATTTCCAGGCGGTTGACGATCAGCTCGCCGTAATAGCCGTTTGTGTTGCCCGCGTCATACAGCATCGCCGCTTTGCGACGGATACGGGCGGGAAAGAGAAAATAGGTCAGCGCGGCGCTGACAAGCGTCACACCGAGCACCGTCAGCATCAGCCAGTCGACCACACCGTCCTGCACATAGACCATCACGGTGAACACGATGGTGATCACCGCATAGACCGCAAACAAAATCATGGACGGCTTTTGCATTCGCAACGTGCCGAACCGTTTCGCGACCGTCATATAATACTCGATAAATTCGTCTTTTGTCAGATCGATCGGCATGCCCATCGGGCGTGCCTGTGATTGTTCATTTTGATAATCCATCAGTTCTGTTGTCCTTTTTTCAGAAGTTCCTTCACCGTCGCCGATTCCTCATCGGTCATCGCGCGCACGGGAATGCACACGGTCAGCTCTCCCGCAAACGAGAACGACAGCATCGTGGCGGTGGTGACGACATCGGTGACAAGGGAAAGCGGGAGCGTCCCCTCCACCGTCGCACTGCGCACCGTGAGGGTATCGTCGGAGAAGGTCAGTTGCATCGCCTGTCTGAGATCGTCGCTGTCGTCATAGCGACGACCGCCCTCCCCTTTTCGGAGCATCGGCAAAAGCAGCGGATTGATCAACAGTCCCAGCACGCCGCACAGCATCAGCAACACACCAAACTGCGACACGCCGCCCGCATACATCGTTTCCGCCGCCGCCATCAGCACAAGGAGCAATCCGACACCCGTCACCCAAGCGGGCTTCGGCGCTGTTTCGGCGCAGAACTGCAGATATTCTTCTCTTGTGCATCGCACCGACAATGACAGCGTCATGTCTCATTCCTCCTCCTGTTTTTTTCAGCGCTTCACACGCGCAAACACATCGCGGAAAAACCGCAGGGTTTCTTCACGTTCGGCGAACGCGGCTTTTTCCAAGATCACCGCCTGATCATCATCGGTGATAAGCACAAATCGCGCATCGGTTTCCACACAGTGCCGCACTCTGGCATATTCCACACGGCGGGTCAGTGTGTCCCCGCACAGCGTCATATCATCGGCAGTCATCGTCACCGTCACGTGATTTGACAACGCATCAAACACCGAAAAGTCCTGTTCGGCGTGGGATTTGATGCGTTCGGGAAGGATCATCAGAAACGTCACGGGAAACGCCGCCGCCGCGAGAATGAGCAACATGCCCTGCATCAGCAGTTCCATGGTGCGCATACTGCCACCGAACAAAATCGACAGTCCCGACACGATCAAAACAGCGGAAAACGCCAGTGCCGCCGGGGTAAACCGCAGGATACCGCGTTTTTTGGAACGGATCAACCGTGAAGCGATGTAGGCGTCGCGATCAATGGTTTGTGTAAATGACGCGGGAGCAAGCATTGCTGTGTGTCTCCTTTCCGATCATCGTCCGTGACGACGGGGTTGTTCGGTACTGTCGGCGGTTTTTTGCAAAAGGTACTGCCATTGTTCTTCGGTGAGAAGGCTTTTCGGCACCACGATCACCTCATCGCTCGCAAAGCGGAACACCATCGTCTGAAACGGGTGATCGGGATCGGGTTGGTGGCAGTAAAACGAATCGTAGGGATAGTAAGCCTTGTCGGGCTGTTCCTCGCCGAAGTCAATGCCGTCTTCAAACACCCACATTTTCGCCGATGTACCGCTCTCGACGGTGTCCTTTGCCATTGACTTCATTTGCCACACCGGCACAAACCACATCACGGGAATGAGCACGGCGGCGACGATCGCAATACACAGCGACATTCGGTCGTGGGCGGCGTCCGTCACAAATGCAACCAACGACCAGCCCGCCACCAAAGCAAGCGCGATCGTCTGCGCAACCAGTCGCAGTGTGGAGGCGCGGCGCACTCCCGACCGTTTGAGTCCGTCAACCAGCTCGTCTTCGGTCGGCGTGAGCCTCACTTGAAACAACATAGTCATAGGGGTTTCGTCCTTTTAGATGTCCAGATTGCTGACATACTGGGCGTTCTTTTCGATGAATTCTTTACGCGGTTCGACCTTGTCGCCCATCAGAATGGTGATGATCTCGTCCGCTTCGTTGAAGTCCTCGAGCTTGACCTGATACATGGTGCGGAACGCCGGATCCATCGTGGTCTCCCACAGCTGATCGGGGTCCATCTCACCGAGACCTTTGTAGCGCTGAATGTCCGCGTTGCCGCCGAGCTCTTCGATGTAGTCGTCGCGCTCCGCATCGGAGAAGGCATAGCGCACCTGCTTACCCTTGGAGATCTTGAACAGCGGCGGCTGAGCAATATAGATATGTCCGTGCTCAATGAGCGGACGCATAAAGCGGAAGAAGAAGGTGAGCAGCAGTGTGCGGATATGTGAGCCGTCGACATCGGCATCCGCCATGATGATGACCTTGCCGTAACGCAGTTTCGACAGATCGAATTCTTCGCCGATGCCGGTGCCGAGGGCGACGATCATCGGGGTGAGCTTATCATTGCCGAATACCTTGTCGATGCGGGCTTTTTCGACGTTGAGCATCTTGCCCCACATGGACAAAATTGCCTGGAAGTTGCGGTCACGACCGAGCTTTGCCGAGCCACCTGCCGAATCACCCTCGACGATGTACAGTTCGGTACGTTCGGGGTCACGCCAGATGCAGTCGGCGAGCTTGTCGGGCATGCGCATGGAAGACAGGCTGGTTTTCTTGCGCGCCTTTTCACGCGCTTTTTGTGCCGCTTCGCGCACGCGGGCGGCGTTGATGGCTTTGTCGAGAATGGCGCGCGCCACGGCGGGGTTTTCTTCAAAGAACGGCACAAGCTTGTCGTTTAACAGTCTTGTGACCAGCTTACCGATGGCGGTGTTGCCGAGCTTGGCTTTTGTCTGGCTTTCAAACTGCGCATCGGTCAGCTTGACGCTCACGACCGCCGCCAGACCCTCACGCACGTCATCACCCTTCAGGTTGCTGTCGCCGTCCTTGAGCATCTTATATTTGCGGGCATAATCGTTGAAAATGCGTTGCAGACCGTTCTTGAACGCCTGTTCATGCGTACCGCCGTCGATGGTGTGCATGTTGTTGGCGTAGGAAACGATCGTCTCGTTGTAGCTGTCGGTATACTGGAACGCGGCTTCCGCGACGGAATCACCGTCAGCGATGGAGATGTGGATCACTTCCTCATGAAGCGGCACGTTACCACGGGTTTTGTTCATGTATTCGACGAACGAGGAAATACCGCCTTCATAGCAGAAGCTCTCCTCTTTGATGTCTTCCTCATTGCGCAGGTCGCTCAGCGTGATGGTCAGACCGGCATTGAGGAATGCCTGCTCACGCAGACGCTTTTGCAGTGTTTCATAGTCAAACACCGTCGTGTCGGTGAAAATATCGGCATCGGGCTTGAAACGAATGAAGGTACCGGTCGCGTCGGTGTCACCGATGACGGCAAGGTCGGTTTTGATGTTGCCCTTTTCAAAACGCTGGGCATAGACATGACCCTCGCGGGAAATTTCCACTTCCAGAAATTCCGACAACGCGTTTACGACCGACGAACCGACGCCGTGAAGACCGCCCGCGACTTTGTAGCCGCCGCCGCCGAATTTACCGCCGGCGTGAAGGACGGTGAGAACGACCGTGACAGACGGCAGACCGAGTTTTTCATTCATACCGACGGGAATACCGCGTCCGTTATCGCGCACGGTGATGATATCGCCGGGAAGGATCTCCACCTCGATATGGGTGCAATATCCCGCAAGTGCTTCGTCGATGGAGTTATCGACGATTTCATAGACAAGGTGATGAAGTCCCCTCTCACCCGTCGAGCCGATATACATACCGGGGCGTTTTCTGACCGCTTCAAGTCCTTCGAGAACCTGAATCTGACTTTCGTCATAGGTTTCTTCGACAGCGGTGTTCAATTGATTTTCGGTGTTCATACTGGCTTGTCCCCCTTTTCAGGTCGCTGTTCAATTCATAGACTGCCGCTCATGGCGCGTTTTTTGAGCGTGGCGGCGGATATTTGACTGAGATAGATGGTTTCTTTGCCGTGACGGTCGATGCACACGACAAAGGATTTCGGCAGGTCATCGGTAATGGTGATGACGCGCCCTTCTTTTTCGGCACGGGACAGAAACTCGCGGGTCGTCTTTGACAAGGTGGTGTTATCGGTGTCAAAGATGCCGACGACCGTATCTCCCGTGACAACGGTGTCTGCGCCTAAATAGACATACATGGCGGTTACTCCTCACCGCGTGGCGGTCACGCGGCCGTTTTCAATATGATAAATACTGCCGCCCGCGAGCTTTTCGATCGCCGCGGGATCACAGCAGGTCACAAACACTTGAAATCCGTCGATGTGATTGAGAATATATTCCTGTCGCGAGCTGTCCAGCTCACTCATCACATCGTCGAGCAGAATAATGGGTTTTTCGTTATAGCTTTGCGACAGCAGGGTGCTTTCCGCGAGCTTTAAGCTGAGCACGGCAGAGCGTTGCTGTCCTTGTGAGGCATAGAGTCTGGCGGACGTGTTCCCGATGAGAATATCCATGTCATCGCGGTGGGGTCCGACGGTGGTAAAACCCGCTTTCATATCGGTCGCGCGTGCCGCTTTGAGCGAAGCAAACAGCGCGTCCTTGTCAAATTCCTTCGGATCATAGGAAAGCATCAGCTGTTCCCGTCCGCGGGACAATCCGTCGTAAACGGCGGCGGCGTGCGGCGAAAGTGCCTCGATATAGTCCTTTCGGAATCGTCTCACCTGCGCCCCGCTTTCGGCAAGCCGCTCATCAAACGTATCCATGAGAATATCGTCACATGCCTGTTCCCCGCTTCTCATCGTTTTGATCAGACGGTTCCGCTGGGTCAGCACGCGCGTGTAATCGGCAAGCACCGGCATAAACAGCGGCCGAAGCTGACAGCACGCGGCATCGATAAACCGACGGCGACCTTCGGGACCTTCTTTGACAAGTGTCAGATGGTCGGGCGAAAAGATCACCGCACAAAATTGTCCTGTCAGTCGTTTGACGGTGGCAAGCGGCAGACCGTTGAGACTCGCTTTGCGGCGTTTGTCGATGGTCATGTCGATGGTTTGCCGGCGATGACCCGCTTCAAAGACCGTCCGGATACGGGCGTTGTCTTTTTCGAAGCCGACAAGATCGTGATCCTTACTGCCGCGAAAGCTCTTGCCGCCCGTCATCATCCAGATGGCTTCGAGCAGATTGGTTTTCCCGTGAGCGTTGTCGCCGTAAAACACGTTCATGCCGTTTTGCGGCTCGATATCGGTGTCGGAAAGATTGCGAAAGCCTTTGACACTGAGCGACAGTACATTCATGACGCAACAGCCACCGTCACGGCGGTATCGTCAAAAACGACCGTATCGCCTTCGCGGACTTTTTTGCCGCGCATGGTGCAGGTTTCGCCGTTAAAGGTAACCTCTCCGTTCTGAATGACCGCTTTGGCTTCTCCCCCCGTCATGACAAGTCCCGCGAGCTTAAGCAGGGCGTCCATGCGGATAAATTCGGTCGTGATCGTAATGGTTTTGTCTTTCATAGGTGTCCCCTTATCATCAGCCCTTGTTCACGCCGCCGGGCAAACGGACGGGCAACACAAGGAACAGGAAATCATCGCCTTCGGGCGGTAAAATCTTCATGGGCGCGAGCGAACCGTTGAGCTCGATGCGCACCATGTCGGTTTCGGTGTTTTTGAGAGCTTCCATGAGGAATTGATGGTTAAAGCTCATAGTCTCTTCCCTGCCGTCGATGTCCGCCTTCATTTTGTCGCTGGCGGTACCGATGGGCGTGGTGCAGTTGACGCGAATCTCGCCGTCTTCAAATTTGCAGATGAGCGGCGATTTGACGCGGTCATTGATGACAATGGCGGCGCGGCTGACGGTCTGCATCATTTCGCGGGTGTTCACCTTGACGGTGGTCATCACCTGTTGCGGGATCGCCTTGCGATACGGCAGAAATTCGCCGTCCAGCAGACGGGAGATCATGACATAGCCCCCCACCTCGATGAGCACATGACGCTTGCCGACGTTGATGGCGGTGGGAACCTTTTCGTCGTCGAGCATTTTAAACAACTCATTGAGCGTTTTACGCGGAATGACAAACTGCATATTTTCTTCGCTGTTGATGGGCTCACGGCGCAGAGCAAGGCGCGCACCGTCAAGGCTGACGAGTGTGAGCATTTTGTTTTGCAGTTCAAACAGCGTTCCCTTATGGACGGCACGACCGGAGGTCGCATCGTTCTGAGACACGGCGAAGATCGTCTGACGGATCATGCTTTTAAGCGTGGCACGGTCGACCACAAAGCCGACACCGTCCTGCACGGTGGGAATTTCGGGATATTCCGCCGCCGAGATGCCCATGATCTCATAATCGGTCATACCGCTGCGGATCTTCACATTGAGCTTTTCGGTGGTTTCGATGGACACGGTGTCACCCGACAGACCGCGCAGAATATCGCCGAACAGCTTGACCGACAACACAATGTCGCCCGGCTCCTTCACCTGCGCTTCGATGGTGGTGGTGATACCCAGCTCCATGTCATAGCCCGCCAGATACAGCGAACTGCCTTTGGCACGAAGCAACACGCCTTCCAGTGCCGGCAGGGTGGATTTTCCCGAGACCGCATGGCTGACGTTGCTCACAGCATCCAGAAGGGCGGCGGTGTTACAGAGAATATTCATCGTTTTGTTCTCTCCTTTTGTCAACATGTGTGAAAAACCGAAGGGGCTTGCGATCGGACAAACGGCTTCGCCGTTTCATACATGATATACTTACTTTTTCATCGTAATAATAAGGTCGGTGAATTTGTGGAAACGACCTCAGATCCCTTTTGCAAAGGGAGGTTTGCTTTTGAAAAACCGATTGAACAAAAAGTGGACAAAGTGGGAAAGTTTTGTTGTCGGACAAGTTGTTCAAGGCGGTGTGAAAGGGTGTTTGTGGAAAGTGCAGAAACGTGTGGATAAATGTGGTTTTGCACATTTGTCCACAAAGACTTCACAAGGCAAAATGTGAATTTAATTTTCGCTGAGATTGCGGATAATGTCATTGACCGTATTCTTGAAAGAGGGGTCGGTCTGCATCATCGAATCCACCTTGCGCAGGGAGTACAGCACCGTCGTGTGATCAAATCCGCCGAATTCCTGACCGATCTCTTCCTGCTTGAGACCGGTGATACTGCGCACCACAAAGAAGGCGACCTGACGGGCGCGGGCGATCTGCGCGGTGCGGGATTTGGAGCGGATATCCGCGACCGACACGTTGAAGGTGCGGGACACTTCACTGATGATGCGGTCGATGGTGACGGGGGTGGGCTGATTGTTGGAGCGAATGTCGCGAATGGCGTTTTGCGCCACGGACAAGGTGGGGGAGTTGCCGCCGATGAGATACTGGGCGTGCATGGTTTTGACAACACCCTCCAGCTGACGGACATTGTCTTTGAGCTGGGTCGCTATGTATTCGCATACATCGTCGGAAATGTGCATATGGAGCAAAAATGCCTTTCGCTTGATGATGGCGATGCGGGTTTCAAGATCGGGTGCCTGAATGTCGGCGAGCAGACCCTGCTCGAAACGGCCGCGCAGACGGTCGGACAGCGTCGCGATCTCTCTGGGGGGACGGTCGGAGGTCAGAATGATCTGACGACCGGCGTTGTAAAGGTAATCAAACGTGTGGAAGAATTCTTCCTGTGTCTGAATTTTGCCCGCCAAAAATTGAATGTCGTCGATGAGCAGGATATCCGCCTGACGATAGGTGGCGCGGAATTCGTTGATGGCTTCCTGACCGATTCCCAGTGCGTTGATGTAGTCGTTGGTCATTTCCTCGCACTTGGTGTAAATCACGCGAAGCTGGGGATTTTTCTCGCGTACCGCCGCGCAGATGGCATACAGCAGGTGGGTTTTTCCCAAACCCGAGTTGCCGTAAATGAACAGCGGATTGTATTGCACGGCGGGGTTGGACGCGACCGACACCGCCGCCGCATGGGCAAAGCGGTTGGAAGAACCGACAATGAAGTTTTCGAAGGTATATTCTCCCGATTCCGCGGTGCGGTTGAAGAAATAGTTCGAGCCGAACTGATCGTCGGCGGGGGTGGGTTCGATATTCGGTTTGCGTTCGACGCTGACGATGTTGAGGGTCACGTCAAAGCCGAGCACATGGGAAAAGGACTCTCTCAGACGCTCGCCGTATTGCTGTTCGACGATGTCTTTCTGGAAGTCGGTGTTGATCTCCAGCGTGACGATGCCTTTCTCGATGGATTTCGGGGTCAGACAGCTGATCCACATGTCGATGGCGGCTTCGCTGATGTCGTAATTGTTCTGGAGATAATCCATGGTGTAGATCCAGACCTGGTAGAGAGATTGCATGGATTCGGGCGCATTCATAGAAAAAAACACTCCTTGATTGTGATGATATCCAAAGCGGCAAAACGAGATGCCGATACTGACGCAGTATATAACATCAGTATATCATAAAAGTGTATATTTTTCAACCTATATTATATATAAAAAAGAAAGTTTTTCATCACACAAAAAGAAAATGTGAAAAAATTGAAATAAATTTAAAAAAGCCACAAAATATAGTGGGAATGGGGGAGAGAAGGCACAAAAATGAAAAAAAAGTCACTCTTTTGGTGTTGACTTTTTGGGGTAACGTGGTATATAATGTATAATCGCAAGGCTGTGTCTTTGTGTGGTGTAATCTTTTTACACCTGCTCATATTATCACGAGCGTAATGCCACGCGTCGACGAAAGGGGTGCATACGAATGTTTCGTACTTATCAACCGAAAAAGCGCCATCGCAAGAAGGAACACGGCTTCCGTAAGAGAATGGCCACTGCCAACGGTCGTAAAGTTCTTGCGCGCAGACGTGCAAAGGGAAGAAAGCAACTGACCTACTAAAAATGGCCACCTTCGTGTGGCTTTTTTTTATAACGTGATTTTGTCGCGTTGTCACATGAGGGGGTCAAAGGCACCATGGCGAAAAACAGAGCTGCCATTCTCAATCAGAACAAGGATTTCCGTTCACTGTACTACCGCGGTAAAACGCAGGTAAGCCCGTTTCTGGTGATCTATGTCCGAAAAAACCGTTTCGGCTTTTGCCGCACCGGCATCACGACGGGCAAAAAGATCGGCAAAGCGGTCGAGCGAAATCGTTGTCGCCGTCTCATTCGTGAGGCGTACCGTCAGCTCAGCCCCGATATTGTCGGCGGCTGGGATATTGTTTTTGTTGCCCGTGTCCGCACGGTCACATCCTCCATGCAACAGGTGAAAAGCGCCATGAAAAAGCAATTTCAGGCGCTGTCTCTGTTACCGACTGTCTCAAAGTAAGGGGAGGAGTACGGATGAAACGCTTGTTTATCTGGCCCATCCGTTTTTATCAACGCCATATTTCATCACATACCGCGCCTGCATGCCGCTTTTCTCCGACTTGCTCGGAATATGCCGTGCAGGCAATCGAACGTTTCGGAATTATCAAAGGGGTCGGCTTGGCGATATGGCGCATTTTGCGCTGTAATCCGTGGGGCGGTCACGGATATGATCCCGTTCCGGAGAAAAAAGAAAAGAATAACAGCCGCAAACATTAAAACGGCAGGGATCCGAATGCATTCGGATCCAAGCAGAAGGGACTGCTAGTATGGGATTTATTTTTGAACTGGTGGGTAAGCCGCTGGGCTTCCTCATGTCGTTGATCTTCAGTCTGGTCAACAATTATTTGCTCACGATTTTCTTATTTACGTTCCTTGTACGTCTGATCCTGTTTCCGATCTACATGAAACAGCAGAAAGGTGCTCTCGACCGTGCCCGTCTGGCACCGCGCCTTGAGCGCTTGCAGAAAAAGTACGCCAACGATCGCCAGAAGCTCGCTCAAAAACAGCAGGAGCTGTATGAGCGTCACGGTGTCAGCATGACGGGCGGTTGCCTGCCGATGCTGCTGTCTATGCTCGTTTTGTTCGGCGTTATCGGCGTCATCTATTCGCCGCTGACCAAGCTCGACATTGTTCCCGAGCCTGTCAGCATGATCTCCAAGCAAGCTATTATCGAATATCGCATTGAGGGCGGTCTGGAAGGAGACAACCTCAAGAAATTTAAAATGGATTTCGGCGGTTATTACGGCGAGCTCCGCGTCATGACCTATGTCAACAAGAATCAGGACGCAGTGCGCTATTATATCACCGAAAAAATCGAAAATCCGTCGTATACCGACCTGAACTACGGTCTCAAGCTGACGGGTGACAACAAAATCACCAAAGAGGAATTCTTGACGCATAATGCCGCCGATCCCGATCTTGAAAATAACAATTACTCCAAGTATCTCGAATACTACAAGAAGACCTATCTCGTGGATGATGACGGAAATGCGCTCGGAGACAATGCGGGCGACTATTTCTATAACGAAATGTATGTGATGAGTGAGCAGTTCACCATCGGCAGCATGAATTTCCTCAAGAATCCGTGGAATGAAAAGGGCTTTGCCGGCATCAACATTCTGTGGCTGATCCCGCTGATCTCCGGTGCATCGGCGTTCCTTGTGAGCTTTATCTCCACCCGCTACAGCAAGCGCTCCATGCCCAATCAGCCCGGTTCCGGCTGTATGACGGGCGGTATGATGATCTATATGCCCGCGATTTCCCTGTTCATCGCCTTCGGTGTGCCGGGTGCTGTGGGTATCTACTGGATCATGAGCAACCTGTTCTCCATCATTCAGACGGTGGTCCTCAACAAGATGTACGACCCTGCCAAGGCACGCGCCGAAGCGGAAAAAGAGCTTCAGGAGCGTCGTCGTAAGAAGCAAGAGGACAAAAAGCGTCTTGCCGCCGCGCGTCAGCGTGAGGAAGCGGAAGCCCGCAAAGCCGAGCAGGCTCTTGAGCGTCAACGCGAAGAATCCCGCGAGATGAACAAGAAAAAGAAGAAAAAGGGTTCCTCCGGCGGATATCATCACACCGCCGACAACGAGGAAACCGATAACGGGGCGACGGATGCCGTCGATGCGCAACCCGAAGAGAATACCGACGCAGAAGAGTCGGCAGAATAAGACTAACAAAGGAAAGGACCGAAAACCTTATGCGTAAAGAAGCTGTCAAAGAAGCCGCAACCATCGAAGAGGCACAAGCCCTCATCGCGGCGGAATTGGAAGTGGATGTCAACGACATCACATTTTCGGTTGAACAACAACCGCAAAAGAAGACGCTCGGCCTGTTCGGCGGTGCCAACGCTGTTGTGCGCGGTGTCTACGAAGCCGAGGAAAAGACCGCAGAAGTCGCGGCGAAGTATCTCAAATCGGTTCTCAGTGCCATGGGCGCTGAGGCGGACGTGGTCGTCACCGAAGACGAAAACGGTTGCAACCTGTCCATTGAAGGTGAAAACCTCGGATTCATCATCGGTCGCCGCGGCGATACCCTCGATGCGCTGCAGTATCTGACGGGTCTCGTTGCCAACCGTGTGGACGATGATTACTACCGCGTGACCATCGACATCGGCAACTATCGCGAAAAGCGCGAGCAGGCTCTCAAGGGTCTCGCCCACAAAATGGCGACACAGGCCGCCCGTACCGGCAGAAAGAGCTCGCTCGAGCCGATGAATCCCTATGAGCGCCGTCTTATTCATACCGCTGTGCAGGACGTGAAGGGTGCGACTTCCTGGAGTGTCGGCACCGAGCCCAACCGTTATGTTGTGGTCGGCCCGTCTGAGGATAACCCCAACAAGAATCGTCGTCGCCGCGGTCGCAACCAGAACAAGGCCGCCAACGGTGAGCAAAAGCCCGCCCGTCGCGAGAAACCGCGTGACAGCGAGTACGTCATCAAGCCGCCTGAGAGAAAGATCCGTCAGTTCGTCTCCCGCAGCAATCCGCTTCCGTCTGCTGACGGCGGCACGCCGCCCGAGAAGACGAAGTCCGAAAAGGAACTCACCGCGTCTCTCTACGGCAGAATTGATCTGTAATACTACCAAAACCCCGCTGAATCCGTTCAGCGGGGTTTTTATGTATCCACAACGGTACACGACTGCGCACCATGCCACATCACCGCACCGACTCTCTGCTCAGAATGACACATTACAGTCATACGTTGTCATTTTTCCGCATACGCTGATACCAATCATACAAACAGGGGAGAGATGAACATGAGCGGTTGTCATTACGTCACGGTGCGTCCGACGTGCGGCGGAAAGATGGTGTGCGTGTCCCGATGGATCGTCATTGCGGTGATATTGGTATTTTTGGTGGTGTTGCTTTCCCGATGCCACCGTGCGGCAATGGTTATGCAGGAACAACAGCAGGCGGTGAGTGTTTCACGTGAAACATTACCCGACGAGCCGTTTACGCCCGAAAAACAGTTTGTGTGATGTGTTTCACGTGAAACAATTTGAATTTTTTTATAAAAACCCCTTTTTTATTGCGAATACCTATGCTATAATAGGCAATGTACCAAAAAAGGAAAGGGGCGAGCCACACAATGGGAAAGATTATTGCCGTTGTGAATCAAAAGGGCGGTGTCGGCAAAACGACGTCTACCGTCAATCTCGCTTCTGCACTCGGCATTGCCGATAAAAAGATCCTGCTTGTGGACATCGACCCGCAGGGAAACGCCTCCAGCGGCCTCGGATACAGCAAAAAGCAAGGTGGCACGACCGTTTACGATTTGCTGGTGGACAACGGTGCCGTTTCGGAAGCGATTATCCATACATCGTTCAAAAATCTCGATCTCATTCCGTCCAGCATTCATCTGGCGGGTGCGGAGATCGAAATGATCGATATGCCCCGTCGTGAAAACCGTCTGAAGGCGGTTTTGGCGTCGCTTCGCGCAAACTACGACTTTATTTTGATTGATTGTCCGCCGGCACTCGGCTTGTTGACGCTCAACGCCTTGTGTGCCGCGGATACGGTGCTTGTGCCGATTCAGTGCGAATACTACGCGCTGGAGGGTCTGGCACAACTGATGGATACGGTGCGTCGTGTGCGCCGCACCTATAATCCGTCGCTGGATCTGGAGGGCGTGTTGCTGACGATGTATGACGGACGCTTGAATCTGACACAACAGGTCATCGCAGAAGTGAAAAAGTATTTTCCGAAGAAGGTGTACGCCACGCCGATCCCGCGTTCGGTGCGGTTGGCGGAATCACCCAGCTACGGACAACCGATCCATTACTACGATCGCAGAAGTAAGGGCGGCAAGGCCTACACAGAGGTTGCCGCTGAAATGATCGCCAAAAATCGTTAAAAAAGGAGAATGAAACGTTCATGGCAGTGAAAAAAGGCGGACTGAACAAGTCCCGCGGTCTGGATTTTCTCATGACCGAAAGCAGCACGGAAGACGGCAGTAAAACGGTCACTCTCCGCTTGTTGGACGTCAGTCCCAATCCCGATCAGCCGCGTCGTCAATTCGATGACGAAGCCCTCGGAGAACTGGCGGCATCTATTGAAAAACACGGTATTCTGCAACCGCTTCTGGTACGCCCGATGCCGGACGGCAGTTATCAGATCGTGGCGGGTGAACGCCGCTGGCGTGCCGCCAGAATGGCGGGATTGACCGAAATTCCCGTGGTGATCCGCGATCTGACCGATCGCGAAACGTCCGAGATCGCGCTGATCGAGAATTTACAGCGCGAGGATCTTAATCCGATGGAAGAAGCCCTTGGTTACCGTCATCTGATGGAACAATATGAGCTGACGCAGGAACAGATCGCGACAGCGGTGGACAAGTCCCGTCCCGCCGTTGCCAATGCGCTCCGACTGCTGAAACTCCCCGAAAAAGCGGCGTCCATGGTGGCGGACGGCTCGTTGTCTGCCGGACATGCCCGCGCGCTGTTGGCACTGGATGAGGAAGACCTCATGGTTGCCGCCGCTAAGCAATGCGTGGACGAGGAGTTGTCGGTCCGAGCGGTGGAAGCCCTTGTGAAAAAGCTCAAGACCGCGCCCAAAGCAAAGGTGCAAAAAGCCCCGTTTAAAGCGACTTTCGAGTCGGAGGTGGCACTGGCACTGTCCGAACAGATGGGACGCCGTGTCAAAGCGACCCGCGGCAAGAAGGGCGGTACGCTCGTGATCGAATATTTCGATGAAGCGGATCTGCAGTCTCTCGCCAAGGCGCTCGCAGGAGAAGGATAATCAGCGGGTCATGTACCGCTTGAAATGATAATTATACAAGAAAGAAGTGTCAAATCATGGTTGATATTAAACTGGTTCGTGCCAATCCCGATGCGGTGAAGGCCGCTGTCAAAAAGCGCGATATGGATCTGGATACCGTCATTGACGAGATTCTCGCCATCGACGAGGAGCGCCGTCAGCTGACGGGTGCTGTGGAGTCGCTCAAAGCGCGTCAGAATGCCGCTTCCAAGCAGATCCCGCAGATGAAAAAGGCGGGTGAGGATACCACCGCGCTGATGGCGGAGATGAAACAGCTGTCCGATACCATCAAAGAGGACGCCGCGAAGCTCGCCGCTCTTGAGGAAAAGCAAAAGGATCTCATGTTCTGCATTCCGAACCTGCCCGACGAGGATCTTCTCGCCGGCGGCAAGGAGAACAATGCCGCTGTGCATTATTTCAAGGAGCAGCCCACCTTTGATTTTGAACCGAAAAACCACGTGGATCTGTGCGAGTCGCTCGGTCTGATCGACTATGAGCGCGGCGCGAAGCTGGGCGGCAACGGCAGCTGGATCTATCGCGGCATGGGCGCGCGTCTGGAATGGGCACTGCTCAACTTCTTCATCGACGAGCATATCCAGGACGGCTATGAAATGATCCTGCCGCCGCACATGCTCGGCTATGAGTGCGGCTACACTGCGGGTCAGTTCCCGAAGTTTGAGGAAGAGGTCTACTGGATCGCGAACCCCACCAGCAGTGAGAAGCGTTTCATGCTTCCGACTGCGGAAACGGCGCTGGTCAACCTGCATCGTAACGAGATCATGACGCTCGACGAGCTTCCGAAGAAATACATCGCTTACACGCCCTGCTATCGCCGTGAGGCGGGCAGCTACCGCTCCGAGGAGCGCGGCATGATCCGCGGTCACCAGTTCAACAAGGTGGAAATGGTGCAATACACCACCGAGGAAGGCTCGGATGCGGCGTTTGAAGAGCTCGTCAAGAAAGCGGAGACCCTCGTGCAGAAACTCGGTCTGCACTATCGCCTGGAGAAGCTGGCGGCAGGCGACTGCTCCTTCTCGATGGCGCGTACCTACGACATCGAAGTGTGGATCCCCAGCATGGGCATCTATAAGGAAGTCAGCTCCGCGTCCAACGCCCGTGATTATCAGGCACGCCGCGGCAATATCCGCTATCGCGGTGAGGACGGCAAAATGCATCTGGCTCACACCCTCAATGCGTCGGGTCTGGCAACCAGCCGCGTGATGCCCGCCATCGTGGAGCAGTATCAGAATGCCGACGGCTCTGTCACCGTTCCCGAGGTGCTGCGTCCGTACATGGGCGGCATCGAGGTCATCACGAAATGATCTGTCCTCAGTGTATCCGACCGACCTATGAATGGCACACCACCGTCGCGACGGTCGATGTCGGTCCCGATCGACTGCTGACGCCGACCGCTCAACTGCGTATGCAACAGGAGGTCGGGGAGATGCACTTCGGCGAGGGCGGACTGGGGTTTGCCAATATCGCCGCGCTCGGTATGGCGTTTTTGCTGTGTCAGAACAACGCGGTGATCTATCGCCGTCCGGCGGCGTGTGAGGCGGTGACCGTCAAAACCTGGAGCCACAGCGTCAAAGGTATCCGCTTTTTTCGCTGTTACCGCTTCGAGGACGCAAACGGCAACACCCTCATCGACAGCACGGCGAGCTTTGTGCTTGTCGATGTCAACACCCATTCGCTCATTCGTCCGAAGAATTTTCCCTATGCCATCACCCATTGTCCCGATATCCCGCACACCTGCCCGATGCCGCCGACATTGAAAATGGCAGAGGAAATGACATTTGTCGGTGAACACGTCGTAAAATATTCACAACTCGACTTTAACGGGCATCTCAACAATACCCGCTATGCCGATATTGTGTTTGATCATCTGCCGCCGACGGTGATGGAGACGCTTTGCGGCTTTTCCGTCACGTTCGCGCACGAGGCGAAGCGGAACGACCGTCTTTGCCTGTCGATGTCACAGCAGGGAGGAGAGTATCTCCTTCTTGCCCAAAACGGCGACACCACCTGCTTCACAGCGCAGGTACGAACAACCGAATAACAAAGCGCGTATATGTAAAGCACTAAACCTTTACATATACGCGCTTTTTGTTGTATACCGAAAAACACGCGTTAAACGCGTGGTTCCGTGAAGGCTATGCCGATGAGTAAAAAACATGGCTCTCCCTTTGGGAGAGCTGTCAAAACCGTAGGTTTTGACTGAGAGGGCTTATACAGAACAGCCTCATTTAGTGGCGGCGTATACAG
>JAZUOG010000033.1:0-13014 GCA_045604545.1 Acutalibacteraceae bacterium
CGGATATATGCTCACGGCATTCTGGCAGGTCGTGATGCTGGCGATTCTCATTGCCACCGGTTTTGCGGCGGACAAGGGCGGCATTTTCACAAAGCCGACGGCGGTCGCGTGCAACAATCTGCTGTTTTACATTATCACGCCCATGATGATCGTCAATGCCTTTCTGAATGTGGAACTGACGGCAGAAAACGGACTCGGGTTTCTGGCGGCGGTCGGCATCGCGGTCGGGTTTCACACGGTGATGTCGTTTGTGATCAGGCTCCTCTATCGCAAAGCGGGAGAGGATCGCCCGATTTTCTGCTTCGGCACGATGTACGGCAATGTCGGCTACATGGGCTTGCCGCTGGCAGGTGCGGTGGCGGGAGACATGGGTGTGTTTTACTGCTCGGCGGCGGTGGCGGTATTCAATGTGTTCGCATTCACCCACGGTGTACGGCTGATGAAGCAGTCGAAAGAGCCGCTCAACTGGAAAAAGTTGCTTATCAATCCCGGCATGATCGGCATTGTGATCGGGTTGCCGCTCTTTTTGCTGAATGTGACCTTGCCCGATGTGATCGCGAGTCCCATTCGTCAGATCGGTTCAATGAACACGCCGCTTGCCATGCTGATGTTTGGCACCTACCTTGCCAACACCGACCTGCCCGAAATGTTCCGCCGCAAGGAAAACTACATCGTGGCGGCGCTCAAATTGCTGATCGTTCCCGTCACGGCCGTGCTTCTGCTGTGGCTTGTCGGTGTGCGGAATGAGCTGTTGCTGGCGGCGGCCGTGTTCACAGCGGCGCCGACCGCCAACAACACGGTGATGTTCTCTGCCAAATACGGACGCGACACAGGTGTGGCGTCCAAGCTGAGCGGGTTCACGACGGTGCTGAGTATTCTGACGATGCCCGTTGTCATCGCTCTTGCCAATATGATCGGATGAATTTCGCAAAAAAAGCCACCCGTCACGGGTGGCTTTTTTCAATACGGTTATGTCCGGTCGCTGTGTGCGCGCTTTTTGCGGATATACACGATCACGCCGACAGCAATGAGGATAAGCAGACTGATGATCTGCGATGTGGACAGGACCCACAGTCCTCCGCGTACGGCATCGCCGCGGAAGTATTCGAGAATAAACCGCATGACGGCATAGGTACATAAATATACCGCTGCGATGGTGCCGTGAGAGACGCGTTTGAAATACAGAATCACCAGTACGATGAACAGTATCATCAGCAGTGCGGCTTCCAGAAGCTGAATGGGGAACAGCGGCACTCCCAGAGGCGGGTTGCCGATAGAATCGGTGTAGACCCAGCAAAACGGCCCGTCATAGGGCATGCCGTAGCAGCAACCGCCCAGAAGACAGCCGACACGGCCGCAGGCATGCCCGAGCGGGGTGACGGTCGACAGCAGGTCGGCGTACTTCGGGAAGGATTCTTTGAACATCCGTGTGTAGATGTACAACCCCAGAATACCGCCCAGCAAGCCTCCGTAAAACACGAAGCCGCCGCTGATGATCTCGAGCAGGGACAGGCGAAGCTCGATGATGGTCGGCAGTGTGACGATGATGAACAGCAGCTTGGCACCGATGATGGCACCGACAAGGACAAATGCACACGCACAAGTCAGGTCGAACGCATCCAAGCCGTAGCGCTTACACATCAGCAACGCCACGCCCGCGGCCAGCACGATGCCGATCACCCAGCAGAGTCCGTAGATCGGTATACTTTTGCCGAAAATATGAATGAAAGAATCCATAACGGCCTCCTTTTGAGGAAAGAATGACCCGATGCCTGAAACAGCATCGGGTCGTGTTCTTTTGTGTTATGCAGGGAATTACAGGTTGTTGAGCTGGTTGTTGAGATCGTTGAGAGCATTGCTGAACTCTTCAAGATCGCCGTTGAGGGCATTGTTGACTTCGTTGGCAACGCAGATGGTGCAGATGCCGCAGGTGAAGAACAGGATCGCCGTCAGAACAACGGAGATGATGCCCAGCACAAGACCGGCAGTGGCGATGCCGTGGGGCTCGTTGGCTTCCTTGAGCTTCTTGCCGCTGATGGCGGACAGCACGAGACCGACGATTGCCAGGGGCAGGGCGATGACAGAGAACCAGGTGCCGAGGAAACCGAAAACGAGGCTGACGATTCCGAGAACGAGACCTGCAATAGCTTGACCTTTCATAATGAGATTTCTCCTCTCTTGTTAAAAAATGCAGTGCTTTACTACAGCACTACATCATATTTACCATATATTTGCAGAAAAGTCAAGACTTCTTTAATAATTTGTGAACACGTGAGCAGACTTCTGTCATGTTTATTATGTTAACCGCATATGTATTCATCGCCGATAGTAATATAAAAGGAGAGATAAGGTATGAAACGGTTTGTGAGCGTGATGCTGGTGCTGTGTGTGATGCTGTCGCTGACGGTGACGGGAGAGGAGATCCCGCGGTATATTTACGATGTGGAAACGGCCGAAACGGCGGCGGAGCTGTTGCCGGTTGCGGACAGTTCCGCACTGAGCGTTGATGCCAAGTCGGCGATTTTGATGGATATGGCGAGCGGAACGGTGCTTTACGAACAGAACATTCATGAGCCGCTTCCCATCGCCTCGGTGACCAAGGTGATGACACTGCTTCTCGTCATGGAAGCGGTTGATGACGGACGCTTATCGTATGATGAGACGGTGACGACCTCGTCGCGCGCGGCATCGATGGGCGGCTCGCAGATCTGGCTGGAAGAGAATGAGCAGATGACGGTGAAGGAGCTTCTCAAGGCGGCGGCGGTCGTGTCGGCGAACGATGCGTGCGCGGCGCTGGCGGAGCATCTGTGCGGAACACTTGAAGCGTTTACGGCGAAAATGAACGAGCGGGCGCGTGAGCTCGGTGCGAAAAACACGCAGTTTGCGGATTGCAGCGGTCTTGATGACAGCGGCGTGTCCTCTGCCTATGACATTGCGCTGATGTCGCGTGAGCTGATGATGAAACACCCCGACATCACGCAGTTCACCACCGTGTGGATGGATAGCCTGCGCGGGGGAGAATCGGAGCTTGTCAACACCAACCGTCTGATCCGCTTTTATAACGGGGCGACGGGGCTCAAAACCGGTACAACGAGTGCGGCGGGATATTGTCTGTCGGCGACCGCCGAGCGGGACGGATTGCCGCTGTGTGCGGTGGTGCTCGGCGGCACGACGACCGATGCCCGTTTCGGTGGGGCGAGACATCTTCTCGACTTCGGCTTTGCCAACTATGCGATCTATACACCGCCTGAGGAGAGCCTGCAGTGCGAACCGATTCCCGTGCTTCACGGAACAGCGCCGAGCGTTTCGGTGACACTGCCCGAGATCAAGGGGCTGTGTGTTGACAAATCGCAACGTGCATCGATCGCCGTGACAACCACAACAGCCACCGATCTGGAGGCACCTGTCGAAAAAGGGCAGATGGTCGGCGAGGTGATCGTCACGGCAAACGGCGAAGAATTGACACGGTATCCGCTGTGCGCGGGAGAGAGCGTTGAAAAGATGACACTCTTCAGAGCGTGGTGTCGATTTTTGGCGGCGATGACCGTCGGCAAGGCGGTGTAAGCGGACGCAAAGTATGAACTTTTTGTCAAAGTGTATAAATTGTTGCAAAAAATTCACTCAAAAGTGTTGCAAATTAGAAAAGAATATTGTAAAATAGGGTATACAATGAAGAGGAATATTCCTCTTGTGACTTTTGTTCCCGGAGGCGATCAAACTATGGCAGTTACTCTCGATTCCCGATACGTCGGCGGCTTTATCCGTGAGCATGAGCTCGGCGCGATGCAACCGGCGGTGTCGGCGGCGCACGAAGCGCTCCACAGCGGAACGGGACTCGGCAACGATTTTCTCGGTTGGCTGAATCTCCCCACCGCTTACGATAAAGACGAATTTGCCCGCATTCAGGCGGCGGCCGCCCGCATCAAAGAAGATACCGATATCTTCATCGCGATCGGCATCGGCGGATCCTATCTCGGCGCCCGTGCGGCGATCGAGTTTTTGAAATCCCCGCTGTACAACAACAAGAAAAAGGACACCCCCGATGTGTACTTCGCCGGTAACAGCATCAGCTCCTCGGCGCTGAACGATCTGCTGTCGCTGTGCGAGGGCAAGCGCGTGTCCATCAACGTGATTTCCAAATCCGGCACCACCACCGAACCCGCCATCGCGTTCCGCGTGCTTCGCGCGTATCTCGAAAAGACGGTCGGTGCGGAAGAAGCCAAAAAACGCATTTATGTCACCACCGACCGCGCCCGCGGCACGCTCAAGGCGCTCGCTGACCGTGAAGGTTATGAGACGTTTGTTGTTCCCGACGATGTCGGCGGTCGTTTCTCGGTGCTGACGGCGGTCGGATTGCTTCCCATCGCGGTGGCAGGCTGTGACATTGCCGCTCTCATGAAAGGTGCGCAGACCGCTCAGGCGGCGCTCGCCGACCCCGATCTGGCAAACAACGATTGCTACCGTTATGCCGCCCTTCGCAGTATCCTGCATCGTAAGGGTCGCGCGGTGGAACTGATGGTCAGCTATGAGCCCTGCTGGCAGCTGATGAGCGAATGGTGGAAACAGCTGTACGGCGAAAGCGAAGGCAAGGACGGCAAGGGCCTGTTCCCGGCGTCCGCCATCTTCTCGACCGACCTCCACTCCCTCGGTCAGTTTGTGCAGGACGGCAGTAACATTCTGTTCGAGACCGCCGTCATGATCGACAAAGCGCCCTCGGAACTGGTCATCGAAGAGGATCCCGAGAACGTCGACGGTCTCAACTTCCTCACCGGTCGCCCGATGAGCTTTGTCAACGAAAAGGCCTTCGAAGGCACCGTGCTTGCACATGCGGACGGCGGCACGCCGACGCTGGTGCTGCATATGCCCGCCGCCGATGAACGCTCGCTCGGCTACATGATCTACTTCCTCGAGAAAGCCTGTGCGATCTCGGGCTACATGCTCGGCGTCAACCCGTTTGATCAGCCCGGCGTGGAAAGCTACAAAAAGAATATGTTCGCTCTGCTCGGCAAACCCGGCTATGAGGAACAAAAACAGGCTCTCGAAGAGAGACTCGGACGATAATAAAAAACGGAAAAAACCGTCTTTGACGGTGTGATAGATAAAGGAGGACAACATTATGATCACCTTGATTCTCGGTAACAAAGGCTCGGGCAAGACCAAGCGTCTTCTCAACATGTGCGCGGCGGCAACGGACGCTTCCAACGGCTGTGTCGTGTTCATCGAAAAAGACAGCACGCTGACCTTTGATCTGAGCCATAAGACCCGTCTCGCGGTCGCAGAGGAATACGGCATTGCCGGCTTCGACGCGCTGTACGGTTATATCGCCGGTATGTGTGCCGGCAACTACGATATCACGGACGTGTTTGTGGATTCGACGCTGAAGATCGGCGGCAGAGACATGGAAGGCCTCGCCTGCTTCGTTGAAAAGCTGTCGGCTCTGTGCGAGAAGTCCGGCACCAATGTGGTGATGTCGATCTCTGCCGATCCTGCAGAGATCCCCGAGCGCCTGAAGGGCATCGTTGAAGCAATCTGATGACAAGAGGGGCGGCAACGCGGGTCGTTGCCGCTTCCTTTTCGGTGTGTAAGCGAAAAATAATGCCGCAGTCGATGGATTTTTGCGTAAATTCCGCAAAAATGTATTGACAAATTCTTCGCGCGCGGATATAATAATCTGCGTGACACTTTGAGGTGGACTATGATTTTGCAACTGAAACCGCTTTTTGCGGGAGAGATCGACCGCTTATCGATCGACGCAGAACTCGATTTGTCGTCCTTTCACTTTCACGGAACAGCGCCACTGGCTCGTCCCGTCAAGGTAAAGGGTGAGATCGTGGTGCGCGCCGACATGCTGTGGCTGACCGCCGCGGCGAGCTACCATTTTGAGGGCGTGTGCGACCGTTGCCTGGATCCTGTTCATCTGGACATGACGACCGAGATGGAACACATTTTGGTGTCGTCCCTCAGCGGAGAGGAAACCGAAGAGCTGATCCTTGTGGAAAACGAGGAGCTGGAGCTCGAGCCTCTTGTGGAAAGCGATATTTTTCTCGATCTTCCCCAAAAAACGCTGTGCAAAAGCGATTGCCGCGGTCTGTGTCAACATTGCGGCAAAAATCTCAACGACGGACTCTGTGGCTGTCGGGAAGAGAAGGTCGATCCCCGCATGGCGGTGCTTGCCTCCTTGCTGACGGACGACGCAGAGTGAACCTTATTATATCATAGTTAAGGAGGTGCTGACATGGCGGTACCGAAGAGAAAACATTCCAAGGCTCGTCGCGACAAGAGACGTAACAATGTTTGGAAGATGGACGCGCCGGCGCTCATGAAGTGCCCGCAGTGCGGCGAATACAAGCGCCCGCACCGTCTGTGTGGCAGTTGCGGCTATTACAACGGCAAACAAGTTGTGAAGGTGGAAGGCTGATTTTAACAAGGCTTTCTTCCGGTCGCCGTGCGACCCCAAACGGACAGAGCTGTAACAATGGTCATCGGCAGGATCACTGCCCTTTACGACGTTGCAACGGCAGGCGTTTTTGTCTGCATTCGCGACGAAAAAGGGAGCGGCGATTCTGCTTTTGCCATTTTTAGAGCTCTGTTTTATTATGTCGAAAAGGAGGAACGCGATATGGCCGTTACCATCGGCGCTGTGACACCCGGCGGTGCTTCGGCACGCAAGGGTATTCAGGCGGGTGACTCGCTGTTGTCCGTCAACGGACACCCTATCAACGACGGACTGGATTATCGGTTTTATGTGACCGACGATCGGCTTCAGCTGTGCTTTCGCAGCGCGGACGGCAGTCGCGTCCGTATCATCACGACCGAGGACGACCCCGGTCTGGAATTTGACACCTATCTGATGGACAAACAGCACAGCTGTCGGAACCGCTGTGTGTTTTGCTTCATTGACCAACTCCCGAAGGGCATGCGTGACAGCCTCTATTTCAAGGACGATGACAGCCGCTTGTCCTTTCTGTTCGGCAACTATATCACGCTGACAAATCTCTCCGAGCAGGAGGGACAGCGCATCATCGATATGCATTTCAGTCCCGTCAACATCTCGGTGCATACGACCAATCCCGACCTTCGCGTGAAGATGATGGGCAACCGCTTTGCGGGAGAAGCCCTTTCGTGGCTTGACCGCTTTGCCGAGGCGGGACTGCAGCTCAACTGTCAGCTGGTGCTGTGTCCCGGCTGGAACGACGGGGAAGAGCTCGAACGCTCACTTGCCGATCTGGAGGCGCTGATGCCGTCGGTGGCGAGTGTGGCGGCGGTGCCTGTCGGACTGACGAAGCATCGCGAGGGACTGGAACCCCTTCGTCTGTTCACGAAGGAAGAAGCGGCGGCGGTGATCAATACGATGACGGCGGTCGGTGACCGTTTGAAGGATACCTTCGGCAGTCGCATCGTCTATCCTTCCGACGAATTTTACCTCATCGCGGAACGCGAACTGCCGCCTTCGGCGTTTTACGAGGACTATCCTCAGCTGGAAAACGGTGTCGGTGTGCTGGCACTGCAACGCGAAGAATTTCTCGACGCGCTCGACAGCCGCAAACAGCCGCCCTCTTTCGGCGGCAAAACCCTCATCGCAACGGGTGTTTCCGCCGCGCCGTTTATCAAAGAGCTTGTCGAAACGGCGAAAACGCGGTTTCCGACGCTTTGCTGTGATGTGACGGCGGTGACCAATCACTTTTTCGGTGACACGATCACGGTGGCGGGTCTGCTGACGGGTCAGGATCTGGCAACTCAGCTTGCCGGTTGCGATGCCGACCGTGTGCTGATTCCCGAATCGATGCTTCGCTTTGAAGGAGATTGCTTCCTTGATGACATGACGCTTGAGGAGCTGTCACAGCGCCTCTCCAAGCCCGTTATTCCCGTGGCGGTCAGCGGTCATGCCCTGCTCGAAGCGATGATGAACGAATAAACAGGCTGTCCTTTTTAAGGACAGATAACGATAAAGGAGGTTTTGACTATGGCAAGACCGGTTGTGGCGGTTGTCGGCCGCCCGAACGTGGGAAAATCCACGTTGTTCAACAAATTGATCGGACAGCGTCTGTCCATTGTGAAGGACACCCCCGGTGTCACGCGCGACCGCATTTTTGCGCCGTGCGAATGGGGCGGACGCACCTTTATGCTCGCCGATACAGGCGGTATCGAGCCGTACAGCAACGACATCATTTTGTCGCAGATGCGCTATCAGGCACAGCTCGCGATCGATCAGGCGGACGTCATCGTGCTGGTGACCGATGTACGCGCGGGACTGACCGCCAACGATGCGGAGGTGGCGACCATGCTGCAGCGCTCGGGCAAGCCCGTGGTGCTGTGCGTCAACAAATGTGACGCGGTGGGCGATGTGCCCCCCGATTTCTATGAATTCTACAACCTCGGCCTCGGGGATCCCATTCCGGTGTCCTCCGTGCACGGTCACGGCACGGGCGACCTGCTTGAAGCGGTGTGCGCGCTCCTTCCCGATCCCGTGGAGGAGGACGAGGAATCCGATGTGATCAAGGTGGCGGTCATCGGCCGCCCGAACGCGGGCAAATCGTCGCTTGTCAACAAGGTGTCGGGTACCCAGCGTTCCATTGTGTCGGATATTGCGGGCACGACGCGCGACGCGATCGATACCGAGGTACAAAACGAATACGGTCATTTCGTGTTCATCGACACGGCGGGACTTCGCCGCAAAAGCAAGGTTAATGATGATGTCGAGAAATACAGCGTGCTTCGCGCCAAAATGGCGGTCGAGAGAGCGGATGTGTGTGTCATCATGATCGACGGCGTGGAAGGCTTCACCGAGCAGGACAGCAAGGTGGCGGGTATCGCCCATGAACAGGGCAAAGCCTGCATCATCGCCGTCAACAAATGGGATGCCGTCGAAAAAGACGACAAAACCATGGATCGCATGCGCAAAAAGCTGATGGACGATTTCAGCTTCATGTCTTACGCACCGTTTGTGTTTATCAGCGCGAAAACCGGTCAGCGTCTTGACCGTTTGTACGAGCTGATCCACTATGTCCACGAGCAGAACATGACGCGTATCGCGACGGGCATGCTCAACGATGTGCTTGCCGAGGCAACGGCACGCGTGCAACCGCCCACGGATAAGGGCAAGCGCCTGCGCATTTTCTACATGACGCAGGCATCGGTGGCACCGCCCACGTTTGTGTGCTTTGTCAACCGCGCCGACCTGTTCCACTTCTCTTATCAGCGTTATCTCGAAAATCAGATCCGTGAGACCTTCGGTCTGGAGGGAACGCCCATCCGTTTCATCGTGCGTGAGCGCGGCGAATCGAACACGTGATCGATATTAAAGGAGTTATCAACTATGGATATTGTGAAGGTTGTCTGGTTACCGCTTCTCATCTCGGCGGCGGTGGCGTATCTGCTGGGCAGTCTCAATTTCGGCATCATTGTCACAAAGCTGCTTGTCGGCGAGGATATCCGCGAAAAGGGCAGCGGCAATGCGGGCGCGACCAACGTGCTTCGCTCCCACGGCAAGGGTCTTGCGGCGCTGACCACACTCGGCGATCTCGGCAAATGCATCGCGGCGGTGTTGCTGGCGAAGCTGTGCTTTTTCCCGCTTCTTGACGCGGGAACCTATGCGGGCTACGGCGCGTATATTGCGGGTCTTTTCTGCATCATCGGTCATCTCTATCCGCTGTATTTCGGTTTCCGCGGCGGCAAGGGTGTGATGACCACGCTCGGCATGATGCTGGTGCTGGACTGGCAGATCGCGCTGGTGTGCCTCGCGTTGTTCATTATCCTTGTGGCGATCTGGCGCATGGTGTCGCTCGGCTCGTGTATCACTTCGGCATTTCTGCCTGTGGCGACCTTTGTCAAGCTGAAGTATATCAACAGCGTCGACGGCACCGAACTGATCTTCTGCACAGCGATGTGCGTGCTGATCGCGGCGGTGCTGATCGTCAAGCACAAATCCAACATTAAGCGTATTCTGAACGGTACGGAGAGCAAGCTCGGCTCGAAGTCCAAATAATTGATATTTGACAGGAGGCGTCCGACGATGGCGGTTATTACGGTATTGGGCTCGGGCGGTTGGGGCACAGCTTTGGCGCTGATGGCTCACCGCGAGGGCCATACGGTCAATTTGTGGTCACCCTTTCAGGAAGAGGTGGACGAGATCCGCCGTCACGGGGAGCATAAAAAGCTGCTTCCCGGCGTTCCCGTGCCGCCCACAATGACGCTCACGACCGATATGGCGTGTGCGGCGGGCTCGGATGCGGTCATCATGGCGGTGCCGTCCTTTGCGGTCGGCAGTACCGCTCAAAAACTGCGCGGTGTGATCGCTGACGGTACGCTCGTCGTGAATGTCAGCAAAGGTCTTGAAGATAATACCCACCGCCGTTTCACGCAGGTGATCGCCGATGCACTTCCCGAAGCGCGCGTGGTGGCGCTGACGGGGCCTTCTCATGCGGAGGAGGTCGCACGCGGTGTGCCCACCTCGATCGTGTGCGCGAGCGAGGATATCGGTGCCGCCGAAGAAGCGCAGGAACTGCTGATGAACAGTCGTTTTCGCATTTATGTCACCGATGATGTGATCGGCGCGGAGCTCGGCGGCGCACTGAAAAACGTCATTGCGCTGGCGGCGGGCATCTGCGACGGACTCGGCATGGGCGACAACGCCAAAGCGGCGCTCATGACCCGCGGACTCGCGGAGGTCGCACGTCTGGGCACAGCTCTCGGTGCGCGCGCGGAAACGTTCGCGGGACTGTCGGGCATGGGCGATATGATCGTCACCTGCGGCAGTATGCATTCCCGTAACCGCCGCGCCGGTATACTCATCGGCGGCGGCAAATCCCCCGCACAGGCGGTGGAGGAGGTCGGCACGGTGGAAGGCTATTTCGCCGCCGCGGCCGCCTATTCCCTTGCAAAATCGATGGGTATCGATATGCCCATCACCGAGCAGTGCTATCGCATCTGCTATGAAAACAGCAAACCCACCGAAGCCTTGAGTGCCTTGATGGAGCGCCCGATGCGCCATGAGACCGAGGCACTGTGGCTTCGATAATCCCTTTGAAACGGAGGATGACCGCTTATGCCCAAGGTGATGTATCTGGAGGCGGGACAAATCGTCGGTACGCACGGTGTGCGCGGAGAAGTCCGTGTACAGCCGTGGTGTGATTCGCCGTCACAGCTTGCCGCGATGAAAACACTCTACTGGGACGAGGCGGGCACCAAGCCCGTGAAGATCAAGGCACGCGCACACAAGAATATCGCGCTTGTCACGCTTGAGGGTGTCGACACCATTGAACAGGCACAAACGCTTCGCGGCAAGATGCTGTATGCCTTTCGTGACGATTTCCGCCTGCCGAAGGATCGCTATTTTGTGCGCGATCTGCTGGAACTTCGTGTGATCGATGCCGAAACGGACGAGGAATACGGCGAAGTCTGCGATGTCAGCCAGACGGGTGCCAACAGCGTCTATCACATCAAAACGCCCAAGGGTGAGGTGCTGATGCCTGCTGTGCCGCTGATCGTCAAAGAGGTGGATGTGGACGGCGGTGTCATCCGTATTACGCCGATCGGAGGCTTGTTTGACGATGAGGATTGACATCATGACGCTGTTCACGGATATGTGCGACACCGTGCTGTCCGAGAGCATCATCGGACGTGCCCGCAAAAAGGGCATCCTGGAATTTCACTGTCATCAGATCCGCGATTATACGCTCAACAAGCAAAAGCAGGTCGATGACTATCCTTACGGCGGCGGACAAGGCATGATCATGTATGCTCAACCGATTGCCGACTGCTTTCGCGCGGTGTGCGAGCAGAGCGGACGTGTGCCGCATCTGATCTATATGTCCCCGCAGGGCAAGACGCTGACGCAGGAACGCGCCAAAGAACTTGCCAAAATGGAGCATATTTGTATCCTGTGCGGGCATTATGAAGGTGTGGACGAGCGTGTGCTGGACGCGTTTGTCGATGAGCAGATCTCCATCGGCGACTATGTGCTGACGGGCGGCGAGTTGCCTGCGCTGGTGCTGGCCGACTGCGTGTCGCGCATGATCCCCGGCGTGCTGTCCGAGGAGGTATGCTTCGAGGACGAGAGCCACTACAGCTCGCTTCTTGAGTATCCGCAATATACGCGCCCTGCTGTGTGGGAGGGACGGGAGATCCCGCCCGTGCTTCTGACGGGGCATCACAAAAACATCGAAGCGTGGCGGCGGGAGCAGTCGCTTATCCGTACGGCAACCCACCGTCCCGATATGCTTGAAAATGCCGAACTGACCGAAAAGGAAAAGGCATTTTTGCTGAAATGGCAACAGGAAAATGCCGAGAACGATGAATAATCATCGTTTTTTTCGGTTAAAATAGCCATAATGTGAACGATTATTTATAAAGAAAAACTAAAAAAGTCGTGTTTGGTGACGGCAAAATCGCCAAATATGGCTTTTTTATGAACTCCAAAATAAGGCAGTTGTACAAAAATGCCGAAAAACCCCCGTTTTGGGCGCAAAACTGTTTGACGCGGCATATTTTTGTGGTATAATAACCATATCGGCTTAATCATTTTCACCCGTGAAGGGCGCGAAAAGGAGATAGTATTATGTTTGTGAAAGATGTTATGGTCCAGAACCAGGTCGGTCTGCATGCCCGCCCCGCAACTTTCTTCATTCAGAAGGCGAACGAGTTCAAATCCGCTATCTGGGTTGAGAAGGAAGAGCGTCGCGTCAACGCGAAGAGCCTTCTCGGCGTGCTGTCTCTCGGCATTGTCGGCGGCACTGAGATCCGCGTGATCGCTGACGGCGCTGACGAGCAGGAAGCTGTCGAAGCTCTTGTTGCTCTCGTGCAGTCCGGTTTCGCTGATTGATCACAACTGACAACAAAAAACACCATCGAGAAATCGATGGTGTTTTTTTGCGTACCGAAAACCACGCGTTAAACGCGTGGTTCAGTGAAGGCTATGCCGATGAGTAAAAAACATGGCTCTCCCTTTGGGAGAGCTGTCAAAACCGTAGGTTTTGACTGAGAGGGCTTATACAGAACAGCCTCATTTAGTGGCGG